>NZ_CP093379.1:1188333-1884166 GCF_022655595.1 Ignatzschineria rhizosphaerae | reverse complement strand
GGATGATTTTGAGAGTAATGAGTCATCATATTCTTCCACTAATGTTTATGCTACTTAGATTCATAGGATATTTTTTCTGAGGATTCATCATTTTAGGAATCCTCTTTAGCTGCCGTTTTATGGGGGAACTTTATTGGGATACAGGTTGGTATAGTATTTTGGGCTTAAAAGTCACTGAATCAGCTCGCCAGCGCTCAATATGAAAAGCGCGCGACTTAAGGGCTATGAGAAAAAGACGAGCTTGGCATAAAAGTAGCTAATAATTCTTAAGCCTAAAAAGAGGGCTAACACAATGACCATTGGGCGAAAATCCATCATGCCAGCTTGTAGCTTAAAGGGAACTCGCTTGTTGATAGGATTGGTGAGTTTTTCTAATAAGCTTAAGAAGATCGTTTGCCTTGGGGATGAGCCGATCCAACTACTGATTGCTTGGATAATATAAGCAAAAAGGTAGATATAGATGATGTTTCTTAAAATCTCAAGGAGTACAACGCCAGCAAGAATCAGCGGCGAAATAGGAGCCATCACTTTTAGGAGCATTAAGAGAACATATTTAATCGTTGTGATAATCACCGCAGCTAAAATACAAGACCAATCGGCACTCCCTATAATTGGTGTGATTTTTCGAATCGGTAAAATGATCGGATTTGTCACCTTAACGATAGATTGTACAATCGGATGATAAAAGTTTGCTTTCGTGAGTTGTAGTAAAAAACGGAGCAAAACAAAGATAATGGCAAAGCTGTAAGCAATCTCTATGATAAATTCGAGAATGTTGTTAATCATGGTTGTGGCATACCTTTCGATCTGTCTGGGAGGAAAATGCAATTAAGAGCGCATATTGGGAAAGTGCTTTTAATCTATCTTGCATGAGCTGTTGATATTTAGGCAATCGGATTTAAAAAGGCTATATCGATTTATAATCGTATTGGATGTCATCGCCTGTTATTGCCTTTTGTATAAATCCGTTTGTATTAAAATATTATTTAATCTCTTTTGAAATGATTTTGGAAAGTTCTTGGTCACGATCAAAAGCAGCGCTCATCGCTTCTTTGATAATGCGATCAAAATGATTATTTTCAAGACTAAAGATTGCTTGCTCTGTGGTTCCTTTAGGCGACATGACATTTTTCTTTAAAGTTTCAAGAGAAAGGTCTGACAGCTGGCTATATTTTGCCGAGCCTAAAACAGCTTGTTGCGTTAAAGTTTTGCTGCTTGTTTCATCTAATCCCATCTCGATGCCCACTTTAGTCATAATCTCCATGAGATAGTAGATGTAAGCTGGGCTCGAGCCTGATACGGCAACAGCTGCAGAGATTAATTGCTCTTCTTGTAACCAAGCGGTAACCCCGCAACTACTAAAGATTGTTTGTGTGATGGCTTGTTGTGATTCTGAGACTTCTCCATTGGCATAGATTGCGGAAGCTCCAAGGCCAATGGTTGATGGGGTATTAGGCATCACGCGAATAATGGGATGACTCTTTTGACCGATTCCTCTTAAAATCGCCTCAACAGAAACACCAGCTGCAACCGATATGATGAGTTGATGAGGTTTAATCAGCGATTTAAGCTCATCTAGTAGAGAAGGAAAGCCTTGAGGTTTAACTGCAAGTACGACAATATCCAGAGATTCCATAAAATCACGATAATCCGCAGATGCGCTAACACCTAGTGTGTCTTGAAAGAATTGGCGTTTATCAGCATTACGATCGCAGACAAATAGTTTAAAGAGGTCTTGTTGTTCACTTAAACTTGTGAGGATTGCTCTTGCCATATTGCCACCACCAATAAAACCGATACGCGCTTTGATGGTTGAATCACTGTTGGTTTTTGTTACAGATTGCATTGAGGTAATTCCTTCTTTGTTGATGAGTAAAATCAGACCATTAAATCTATGAAGTATCTTTTATAGGGGGTTATGGTGCAGTAAAGCGTCCCTTTAGAAAGACTTTTTCTAACATATTATAGCCTGTTTAGCGCAATTAAAGTAACAAAGCCATCAATCAATGAGAACTCTATTTAAGATTCTTGTACGATTGCGGTATCATTTAGGTCGATATAGTTTTTAATATAAAAAGGAATCTAAATTATGCCTTCATTTGATATTGTCATGGAACCAGATATGGTTGAAGTTCGTAATGCGGTTGATCAATCCATTAAAGAGATTGATACACGTTTTGACTTTAAAGGAACAGGCGCTAAATGTGAGTTGGTTGATAAAACCATCGTGCTTCATGCGGAGAGTGATTTCCAATTAGAGCAAGTACAAAGTGTGGTGACTTCTAAGTTAACCCGCCGTAATGTTGATATTCGCTTCTTAGATCTTAATGCAAAGCCGGAAAAGGTTGGTGGAAACCTACTTAAGCAGACGATCACAATTAAATTTGGATTAGAAACAGAACAAGCTAAAAAAATTGTGAAAACCATTAAAGATGAGAAGATGAAAGTTCAAGCTTCTATCCAAGGTGATAGCGTTCGTGTGAGTGGTAAAAAGCGAGATGATCTGCAAGAAGCGATCGCCATTTTAAGAGATAAAGTGAAAGAGTTGCCCCTTGCTTTTAATAACTTTAGAGATTAATACAGCGTTACTGAGTCGATTTATGGTGAAATATAGTCAATTTGGTTTAAGAAAAACTATTTTAAAAATAAAATAGCGCATCAATCAAATACGCTTGCATGATGCTAGAACGAACGATTCTTGTGTTTCTCATAGCTGCTTCTCATAACCGCTTCTCATAGCTGATGCGCCGGCAATCTGATTCAGTCATTCTTAAACCGATTTCACTAGACTATAAAAACCTAAAGGGCCATTGAACAGATTTTGTCTGCTTTATGGCCCTTTTTTATGGGTATTAAACATATAGTCGATTTTGGTTTAAGGAACGCTGCTTTAAAGGTAATGCAGTAGAGTGCGTGTATCAAACCCATTTTTCATAACCGATGTTCATAACCGATGTACTGGCAATCTGATTCCGTGATTTTTAAACGGATTTCACTATCTATTACAAATACCTTAAGAGAGTAAGAACTCTTTTTTAAGGCGCTCGATCTCATCTCTTGTTCTTGCTGCATCTTCAAACTCTAAGTTTTGTGCGTGGTTGAGCATTGCTTTTTCTAATTGTTCTAGATGTTTTGCTAGCTGCTTTGGATTTGATTTAAATTGATGCTCATTATCAATCGCTTCATGGTCAATCACAAGTTTTCCACGATACTCTTTGATATATTCATTTTTCGCTTCATTATCTCTTGCATCATGCATAATATCTTGGATATTTTTAATAATCGTTGTCGGTGTAATACCGTGCGCTTCATTATAAGCCTCTTGTAATGCTCGGCGTCTTTCCGTTTCATCAATCGCAAAGCGCATCGCTTTTGTGATTTTATTAGCGTAGAGAATCGCTTTACCTTCAGCGTTACGGGCAGCTCTACCGATCGTTTGGATAAGAGAGCGCTCTGAGCGAAGAAATCCCTCTTTATCTGCATCTAAAATCGCAACAAGAGAAACTTCTGGAATATCTAAGCCTTCACGTAGTAAGTTAATCCCCACTAAAACATCAAACACACCAAGGCGAAGGTCACGGATAATCTCTACTCGTTCTACCGTATCAATATCTGAATGCAGGTAACGCACCTTAACGCCGTGATCACTTAAGAACTCGGTTAAGTCTTCTGACATTCGTTTGGTTAAAGTGGTAATGAGGACACGCTCATTTTTGGCAGCTCTTGCTGTAATCTCCGAAAAGACATCATCAACTTGCGTATCAACCGGGCGAATCTCGACGATTGGGTCGAGCAATCCTGTCGGGCGAACCACTTGCTCGACTATTTGATCAGCATGTTCTGCTTCATAAGTACTTGGCGTTGCAGAGACAAAAATAGTTTGCGGCATGAGATCTTCAAATTCTTCAAACTTCAGCGGTCTATTATCTAATGCCGAGGGTAATCTAAAACCATAATTGACAAGAGTCTCTTTACGAGAGCGATCTCCTTTATACATCGCCCCAACTTGCGGCACGGCAACGTGAGATTCATCGATGAAGAATATGGCATTATCTGGCAAATAATCAAAGAGCGTTGGCGGCGCTTCTCCTGGCTTTCTACCAGAGAGATAGCGGGAGTAGTTTTCAATCCCTTGGCAGTAGCCAAGTTCAATCATCATTTCGATATCAAATTTGGTGCGTTGCTCAATTCTTTGCGCTTCAAGCAGTTTATTTTGGGCACGAAGCTCTTCAAGTCTTGCGGCAAGTTCGACTTTAATTTCTTCAACAGCTGCTAGTAACCGCTCTTTGGGCGTTACATAGTGGCTTGATGGATAAACGGTCAGTCTTGGGACATTGCGTGAAACATGACCTGTTAATGGATCAAAAAAGGAGAGATTCTCAATTTCATCATCAAAGAGCTCAATACGTACAGCATCTCTCTCACTTTCTGCCGGGAAGATATCAATAATTTCTCCACGCACCCTGAAAGTTCCCCGTTCAAGAACGGTATCATTACGGGTATATTGCAGTTCGACAAGGCGTTTTATAATGGCTCTTTGGTCGATAAATTCCCCCTTTGAAACATGGAGAATCATGCTCATATAGTGGTCTTTATCCCCAAGGCCGTAGATCGCAGAAACGGTTGCGACAATGATGGTATCAGGGCGCTCTAAAATAGCTTTGGTGGCCGATAAACGCATCTGCTCGATATGATCATTGACGGAAGCATCTTTTTCGATAAAGGTATCAGATGCCGGCACATAAGCTTCCGGCTGATAATAATCATAGTAAGAGACAAAGTACTCCACTGCATTATCAGGGAAGAACTCTTTCATCTCACCATAGAGCTGCGCTGCTAAGGTTTTATTTGGCGCTAAAATCATCGCAGGGCGCTGCGTTTCTTGGATAACATTCGCCATAGTGAATGTTTTCCCAGATCCCGTTACTCCTAAAAGTGTTTGGAAAGCGAGCCCGTCATTGAGCCCTTCAGTGAGCGCTTTTATAGCAGTGGGTTGATCTCCTGCGGGAGAATAGTGCGTTGAAAGCTTGAAAATTGTCGGATCTGCCACCATATTCTTGTCTAGTCTTAAGTTATAAAATTGTAAAAAGCTACTATATCATACCTTCTAACAATCGAAGTTAGGTGTTAAGATCATAGTACTGGGCATTAACGCCATCATAGAATTATAAATATTGGAGATAAAAAAAGAATGTCTCAAAAGAAAGATAATTATGCGGAATTACCTATTCTTGCACTACGCGATTTAGTGGTTTTTCCGGGGACAAAAACTCCGCTGTTAGTGGGAAGACCTCTCTCAATTGGCGCATTAGAGATGGCGACAGAAGTAGATAATCGGGTTTTATTGATGAGCCTTAAAGATCCCGATGATGAAGAGATCACGATGGATTCTATTTATCATACGGGTGTCGTGGTTAATATTGTTTCAAGTAAATTGTCAAAAGGCGGCTCTTACCAGATTACCGTAGAGGCAATTGAACGGGTACAGCTTAAAAAAGTAAAGTCATTAGTTTATGAAAATAGTGATGGCTTTATTTATGATTTTGTCATGGGAAGTTATGAGCTAGCGCCGTTTGAAGATGATCTCTCTCCTGGGGAAGAAGAGGTTTATTATCTTACTTTTGAAAAGCTCATTAAAAAGCTATTAGAAAATGCGCAGATTAAGCAATTAACTCCGGAAAAACTCTTAGAAGAGAAAAAACTCTCACCATTAGTGATGAAGCTTGCGTGCGAGATTCCGATGAGTGTGGAGAAAAAACAAGCGATCTTGGCTCAAGATTCTTTAAGTGCTGCGGCTGATGTATTAATTGATAATTTAACGGTGGAACTCAATATTATTGATCTTCAGCGCCGTATTCATGGTTTAGTGCAGACACAGATCTCTAAAAATCAGCGTGAGTATTACTTAAATGAGCAGATTAAAGCGATTCATAAAGAGCTAGATGAGCTTAGTGATTCTGGGCTTTCTGAGCTAGAAGAGCTAGAAGAACGTGTGCGTGATGCTAAAATGCCGGTAGAAGCAGAAGAGAAAGCGCTTAATGAAGTAAAGCGTTTAAAATCAATGCCGGCAATGTCAGCAGAAGGTACTGTTGCTAGAACGTATATTGATTGGTTGCTAAAAATGCCGTGGCATAAACGTTCTCGTTTACGCTATGGGCTTGTCACCGCAAAGAAAGTTCTAGATAAGGATCATTCAGGGCTTGAGAAGGTTAAAGACCATATTTTAGAGCATTTAGCGGTAATTAGTCATACTAAGTCTAAAAAAGGAGATATTCTCTGCTTTATCGGTCCTCCGGGAGTTGGTAAGACCTCTCTTGCGCGTTCGATCGCAGAAGCAACAGGGCGTGAGTTTATGCGTATGAGTTTAGGGGGGGTGAATGACGAGTCAGAGATTCGTGGACATCGCCGTACTTATATTGGGGCAATGCCGGGGAAACTTGTGCAGCTTTTAACCAAAGCAAAAACGAAAAATCCGCTCATTTTATTAGATGAGTTAGATAAAACCGGCAGTAGTCATAAAGGGGATCCTGCGGACGCTTTATTAGAGGTCTTAGATCCTGAGCAAAATAGCACTTTTAATGATCATTACTTAGATATTGATATTGATCTGTCTGAGGTGATGTTTATTGCAACGGCCAATAGCTACAATATTCCAGGACCACTACGTGATCGTATGGATATTATTGAGCTTTCAAGTTATACCGAGCTTGAAAAACTGGAAATAGCAAAAAATCATCTCTTATCTGATGCCTATAAAGAAAATGGTTTATCAGTAGAGGAGATTAAGTTTACAGATGATGGATTGCTTTATCTTATTAATCACTATACGAAAGAAGCTGGCGTTCGTAATTTAATGCGAGAGATTAATACCATTTGCCGGAAGTTTATCAAAGAGCGATTACTTGCTAAAGACAAAACTCGTCAAGGGGAAGTGATTGATGCTGCAAGAATTAAACACTATTTAGGGGCGACAAAATATCGCCATGGTATTAAAGAAGATGCCCACGAAGTCGGTTATGTTAATGGTCTAGCATGGACGCAGGTGGGGGGAGATCTTTTAGGGATTGAAGTGCAGCTTGTTCCTGGGAAAGGCGAACTTATCGCCACCGGAAGCCTTGGTGATGTGATGAAAGAATCCGTTAGAACTGCCTTAACAGTGATCCGCGCCCGAAGTAATTATTATGGATTGCCGGAAGATTTTTATAAAAAGTGGGATATCCATGTCCATGCTCCAGAGGGGGCGATTCCTAAAGATGGTCCAAGCGCAGGTGCGGCGATTACTCTCGCGATTTTATCGGCATTATTAGGTATACCAATTCGCTCAGATATCGCTATGACCGGCGAAATCACGCTTCGTGGGCATGTATTAATCATCGGTGGATTGAAAGAAAAACTAATCGCGGCAGAAAGAGCAGGGATTCGTACGGTCTTAATTCCAGAGGAAAATCAGAAAGATTTAGAGGATGTTCCGGCGAATGTTTTAGCGGCATTGGAGATTATTCCTGTTAAATCCTTCGATGAAGTGGTAGATTATGCTTTAACACAGTCACTTACAAGATCAGATGATTGGGAACGCTTTAGTAGCTTTACGATGATGCAGGAAGATACCGCACAGATCAAAAATAGAGCGAAAACGCATTGAAACACTTGACTTGAGTTGATTGCGGACGTATAAATCTATACAGAATTAACAAAGTTTGTTAGTTTGAATAGACATAAGCATTGGTACAATGCGAATTACATGTTTTTTTAATAGTAGGAAATAATTTTATGAACAAAACTGAATTAATTGCTGCAGTAGCAGAAAAAACGGAAATGACGAAAGTAGCTTCTGCGAAAGCAGTTGAAGCAGTGATGGAAACCATTACTGAAGCGCTTGCTAAAGGCGATAGCGTAACTTTAATCGGTTTCGGTACATTCACAGTACGTGACCGTGCTGCACGTGTAGGTCGTGACCCACGTAATCCTGAAAAAACAATCCAGATCAAAGCATCACGTGTACCAGCGTTCAGAGCGGGTAAAGGTTTACGTGAATCTGTGAACAAATAAGTATTAGATAATAATACTTATACACAAGATCTTTAAAAGGCTTTAACACAGCGTGTTAAAGCCTTTTTAGCATTTGTTTTACTGTCAAAAAAGGTATGAAATCGCTATAATTATACTTAATTAGTAGTGTCAAAAAGAAATCAATATGATTTCAAGTAGTTCGCTTAAATCATTATATGATGGAAGCAAAAATAGCATCGGTTGATGTATTTGTTATATTAGATTGGAGAATTCAATGGTAGATGAAAGCCGTATCCCTCAAACTGTGTCCTATGATCTATTGCAAGCACAATTTAAAGGGTTAAATTTGGCTGAGGCGCAAGGTGTATTAGTGGCGCTGTTATATAGTACCTCTTTTGATCATTTTAAAGATTGGTTGCAAGAGCTAGATCATATTCGTTTTGATGAATCACCGTTAAATGAAGAAATTTTAAAAATTCTCTATGACAAAACTTTAGATGAGATGAATTCAACAGAATTTAATCTACGCCTTTTAATTGCAGAGGAAGAGCATCTCAAAGAACGAGTACAAGGCTTTATCCGTTGGTGTCATGGGTTTAGCTATGGCTTTGGTCTTTCAAGCGAGCTTTATGCGCGCCTTGATGAAGATGGGAAAGATTTTATTCGTTATATTGTTGAGTTTTCTTCTTTAGATACCGAAGAGGTTTTAGAGAGTCTTGGTAATGAGGAAGATAAGCTTGCGCTTGAAGAGTTGGTAGAGTTTGTGCGAATGGGGGCTTTAATGCTCTATTTTCATTTAAAAGATCAGCCTAAAGTTCACTAGTTTAAGGCTCACTAAGTTTTATCGTAAAGTCGGTTTAAAAATCAGGGAATCAGATTACCAGCACATCGATTATAAAAAGAGCAAGAGCCATTTTGTCCGGCATCGGCAAGAAGGTTTAATGCACATACGGCACGGCTTTACTTTTATAGTGAAATCGGTTTAAAAGTGACTGAATCAGATTGCCGGTGCATCGGTTATGAGAAGCGCAAGAATCATTCTATCCGGCAGCGAGTAAGCTAATTTGATACACGATCTTTATCCTTAATATTTTTAAAACAGTTTTTCTTAAACCGAGACGATATTTTGATGATCCTGAAAAGGGGGCGGTAATGTTATTGATTGATTCACATATTCATTTAAATGCCCCTGAATATAAAACGAATTTACCCATTTTATTAAATGAGGCAAAATTAAGAGGGATCAGCGCTTGGGTGATGCCTGGAACTTTGCCGCAAGATATTGCAAATTTGGTGCAGATTGCTAATCAATTCCCTCATTGTTTTTATAGTTTTGGCGTGCACCCTTGGTTTTTAGATGATCTAGCAGATGATTGGGAATCGATCTTAACGGCTAGTATTGAGCGCTATTTTCCTGTTGCTATTGGGGAGTGCGGGCTTGATTTTGCTAAGGGGATGGTAGCGAAGCAGTTGGCGATTTTTGAAAAACAGGTTCAACTAGCGGTGAAGTTTAAGAAGCCTCTTATTATTCACTCCTATAAGGCTGTGGATGAGGTATTAAAAATCCTTCGAAAATATCCAAAGGCTACCGGAGTATTGCATGGATTTAATGGTAGCCTTCAGCAATTAGAGCAAGCATTGGCATTGGGGTTTTATATCGGGATTGGGGGCGCTGTAACTTATTCTAGGGCCAATAGAATGCGGGCAATTTTAGCAAGCGTACCTTTAGATCGATTATTACTAGAAACAGACGGCCCATATCAAGCAGGTAGTTATCGTCAAAAAGGGGAAATACATGAGCCTTCTGACTTGGTGCAAATTGCACGCTATATTGCGGAACAAAAATCGCTAGATCTGGTAGAACTTGCTAAGATAACCTCTGATAATGCAATTAATTTATTTAGTTTGGAGATGAAATGACCATTAGAAAACCTGCTCGACTATCTCAACTGCTCTCCATTGAGTTTCCGATTGTTCAAGCGCCTCTTTATCATGGGGATTCTTCGGCACTTGTTGCTGAGGTCTCAAATAATGGGGGATTAGGAATGATTGCGGGAGGTCTATTAACAGCAGAAGCCTTGCAACATGAAATTCAAGAAGTTAAAGCACTAACCAATAAGCCATTTGGGGTGAACCTTATGGTGACGGAAAAAAATGCGTTAGATGTTTCAAATTATGAAGAAGCCATCACAAGACTGAAAGGTTTTGCCGGTGCTGAAGCCCTTGAGTTTGAGGCCTTAAATACAGAAGCGTGGTCATTATCCCCATTAGAAGAGTTATTAGATATCTTGTTAGCTGAGGAAGTGCCGGTTGTGAGTTTCTCTTTTGGAATCCCTTCGCAAGAGGTGATTGATATTCTCCATAACGCAGGAATGAAGATCATTGGGAACTCAACTCATATGATTGAAGCTCTATTGTGGGAAGAGCGAGGAGTTGATGCGCACTTTTTACAAGGATTTGAATCAGGTGGCATGCGTTTAACTTTTATTGGGGACGCTATGCAACACGGCTTTAGTGCACAAGCATTAATTGCCCAAGCAGATCGGGTTCTTGAAAAGCCCTTCTTTGTATCAGGTGGCATCTATAATAAATCTCTTTTTGCCGCAGCCATGATTCAAGGGGCCGATGGTGTTGCCATTGGCACAGCATTAATGTTGTGTCAGGAGTCTGGATTATCAGAACTTGAGGCTGAGAAGATTTTAAGTAGTAATGAGTATGACAGTGTCTTAACGCAGCATTGGACGGGTATTTTTGGACGTTGCTTAAGTAATGAAGGAACTCAAGCTTTACGTAAGGTGCGAGGCAAAACTCTCCCTTTCCCAGAACAGCTATTTTTAGCACATGCCGCAACAATTGATGAGTTAGAAACTGGTGACAAAAAAGAAGAGTTTCAACCTATCTGGGCGAGCGTCAACGCACCATTTTGCCGTAGAGATTCGGTGAAGTCTTTGATGGCATCATTAGTAAGTTAAGATCTATTGTTATTATAGTAACGTCGGCTTAAAAGCACCTAAATCCAATTGCCGGCATATCGGTTATGAGAAGTGCAAGAATCATTCTATCTGGCATTGTAGAGTAATTTCTAAATAAAATCAGAGGGTCAAAATTTATTAGTTAGTGATCCTCCTAAAATAGGTTGATGAGCAGCTGGGTCGAATGCTTGCGTGTTTTTTAAAATTACATGCCAGCAGTTTTAAGCCTTTTTTCGGTTCGTATCGGAATTTAATGCGTAATAGCTATATAAGCTGGTTTGGTTCATGAGGTACCGTTTTATTTTTATAGTGAAATTGGTTTAAAAAATTCTTGAATTAAATTGCCGGCACATCGGTTATGAAAAGCACAAGAGTCTTTCTATCCGGCATCGTGCAAGTTAGTTTGATGCACATGCTGCATTGTTTGACGTTTAAGAAAGTCTCTTTTAAACCAAATCGATGATCATCTTGTCTTAGAATAAAAACTCAAGATAAAGAAAAAGCTAGTGAGATCACTAGCTTTTTTAATGGAAAATTTTCTAAAGCAGAGTATTTATAAGCGGATACTAGCATTCGGGCTAGATATTCTCACTTTTCCCTGAGATTTGCCAATAGGAACACTAACGCGTGTTTTATCTCCTAGAGGAACACTAACGCCGCCATAGCCATTACTATTATAGTGATAATGGGGTTTTCTTGATGTCGAAGTACAGGCTGTTAAAAAAATGACGCTGGTAACGATCATTAGCTTGATGGGAAGAGACATGATTCAATCTCCTTGAATTGTATTTAAGATAAAGCCATTGTGGCATAGTTTGTGGCTTTTATGAAAAGGGCTTTAATCTTGCCAGTTGAGTTCACCTTTACCTAATAGGTGATTTTCTCCACCGATCCAAATTTCTTGATCTTGTAACTTTAGATAAAGAATACTCTCTCTTTGCATAAGGGTACCTTGTTGAATGCGATATTCCAGATTGGTTTTCCCTTGCAGTAATAACCAACCTCCTAAATTAGCCGCTGCAGATCCTGTACCGCTATCTTCTCTTAAAACACCCTTATTAAGGGAAAGAAAGCGAGCATAGATACCATTTTGTTGTTGTGCCCAAAGGTAGATAATGCATCGATCTGGGTTAAGCGCTGCATATTGCTCAAATAGTGGAAGATTTAACGCTATTTCATCGATTGTTGTAGGATCTTTAATTTGTACTAATAATTGCTCATTCCCAACATTCATCCATGTAGGGAGATTGAGAACCTGCTCACTTGCAATACCGAGCATTTTTGCCGTTAATTCAATAGTAAGATCGCTAGCTCGCTTAGTTGGTGTTGCCGGTGCTTTAAGCCAATAAATATTAGTATCTGCATCATAATCTGTATGTACAATTCCTGCCTTGCATTGCACTTGTGATACGGGGCTTTTGCGAATGAGGGTTAATATTTCAAGAGCTCCAATAATCGGATGCCCTGCAAATGGTAATTCTTGTACTGGTGTATAGATATGGAGTTTAGGGCATTCACTTTGGGCATTTTCAATGAAAATGGTTTCAGATTGATTAAACATTGTCGTAATTTTTTGCATAGAATCAGCTGACAATGATTGCTCTAAAATAATGACAGGCAGTGGATTTCCTCGATTTTGTAGATTTGTGAAAACATTAATCCAGTAAAATGGGAGTGTTTGCATAGAGGTTCTCCTAATAGATTGAAGGGCGCGCTGTCCCCTTTTATGAACTTCAGATCTTTACAGAGCTATTAACTAATAGCGGTAAGGATAGGTGACTTTTTAACGCAATATTGCATTACTTAAATCTTATGAAGAATAAAGGATAAATAGCTTGCGGTTACTCATCTGTTTTATCTAGGTAATGGCACTCATTATAGACAAGGCAAGAGCCGCAGCGGGGCTTTCTTGCAACGCAAGTATAACGACCATGTAATATTAACCAATGATGGGCATCTAAGATAAATTCTTTAGGGATACGTTTGATGAGTTGATCTTCAACTTCCCGAACATTTTTACCAGGTGCTAAGCCTGTTCGATTAGAAAGTCTAAAGATGTGCGTATCAACGGCCATTGTTGGCTTACGAAAAGCCGTATTAAGAACCACATTTGCAGTTTTGCGGCCAACGCCGGGAAGGGATTCTAAAGCTTCTCGATTATCAGGAACTTCGCCATTATATTTCGTTGCTAAGATCTCACATGTTTTATAGAGATTTGCGGCTTTTGAATTATAAAGGCCTAAAGTTTTAATATACTCTTTAATGGTCTCCTCGCCGAGCTCATACATCGTTTGTGGCGTATTTGCTGCTTTAAAAAGATGAACGGTGGCTTTATTAACCCCAACATCGGTAGATTGTGCAGAAAGAAGCACTGCAACTAATAACTCAAATGTTGAATGATAGATAAGCTCTGTTTTAGGCTCAGGATTTTCATTGCGCAAAATCGTGAAAAAGGCGGTAATCTCCTCTTTATTCATTAAGCGCTGGTATTCTTTTTTCTTGCTCATATAGTTCTGCTACGAATTTTTATTAGATAGTTTATTAAAGTTATCCGAGCATTATAACGTATATCGCCTGTATTATTTTTCGTTAAATTCTTTTCTAGCAAGATTAATAAGATCTAGCATGCTTGATTTAGAGACAGGATCTGCAAGGGCTTTCTCTTGTGGCGGCTGGGTATCTGTAATATTGTTACGGGCATTTTCTCTAGATTTTTTAGCATTAAAACGCATTCGTGATTTTGCTGCGCGAGTTTTTTCCCAATCACTTAAGCCAATACTTGCTTCCCCTAATTGAGGGTTTAAAGGTTCAATTACAATGCAGTTAAGCGGGCAAGGCGGAATACAGAGCTCACATCCTGTGCATTCTTCTTTAATAACGGTATGCATTAAGCGGCGAGCGCCAACAATAGCTTCAACGGGGCAAGCGATAATACATTTCATGCAGCCGATACAAAAATCCTCTTCAATTCTTACTACCTGTGGTGGCTTATATTCCCCAAGCGCACTATTGAGTGCAATGATAGGCGTATTTAGTAATTGGCTTAAAGAGGCAATGACAGCATCTCCTCCAGGAGGGCAGCGATTAATAGGCGCACTTTCGGTAACAATCGCTTTTGCATAAGCAAAACAGCCCTTATATTCACACTTTTCACATTGCGTTTGCGGCAATAATTCATCAATTTGATGAATCAGTGATTGCTCTGTTGAGGTGAGTGATGGATTTGATACTGAAAGGTTTGTCATAAGGCAAAAAAATATCGTACTAAAAAAGGATTAACAGGGGCTAATCATAGGGGATTCCTCATTTTTTCGCAATAAAAGCTCGTAATCTAAAAGATTTATCAAGAAATTAAAAATAAATCGGGCGAAAGGAGATAATATGCGTAAAATAGGGCGGTATAAAGCGAGGTCTATGGGTAGTTTTATCACTATTCATTGTCTCATAGATTCTTCTTATTAGGAGTAAGTATGCTATTTGATCGTGTCAATCGTCTGATATTCTTCTGGATTGGGATCATTTTATCCATCTATTTAATCCATCGCTTGTCATCTGTTTTGATTCCTTTTTTGGTCTCTTTTGGTTTGGCCTATTTAGGCAACCCGATTGTTCAAAAGATTGAGTCACGTAAAATCCCAAGGGTTTGGGCAGTTAGCATCGTATTTGCGGGGTTATTGGCAATATTAGTCTTGATTTTAGTGGTGGTTATTCCTCAGCTTATTAATCAAGTGATTGCTTTTATTGAAAAATGGCCATCTTACTATTTTTGGATGCAAGATAATGTTTTTCCTAAACTACAAAAGATCTTTTCAATAGAAGAGATTAAACAAAATCAAGAAGCCGCGGATAAGGCAATTACACAATCTTTAGCAGCACTTAAAGATATTGCGTCAAAAATTGCCCCCTCAATTAGTAGTATCGTGTTAGGGATCGTGGGCTTTTTTGTGAGTCTCTTTTTAATTCCAATGCTCACTTTTTATGTGATGCGAGATTGGAGTTCGATTACTGAAAAGATGGAGACATTAATCCCCCGCTCAATCTTCCCTCAAACAGTCAGCTTCTTACAAGAGGCGAACTTTATGTTAAGTAGTTTCTTACGGGGACAATTAACGGTAATGTTCTGTTTAGCTTGTATCTACAGTATAGGTCTTAGCATTATTGGTGTTGAATATGGATTGGTGATTGGGG
Organism: Ignatzschineria rhizosphaerae; assembly: GCF_022655595.1. Lineage (NCBI taxonomy): Bacteria > Pseudomonadati > Pseudomonadota > Gammaproteobacteria > Cardiobacteriales > Ignatzschineriaceae > Ignatzschineria > Ignatzschineria rhizosphaerae. Next base: position 1,868,996 of record NZ_CP093379.1, on the reverse strand, counting down.
TAATTGCCGGTTTAATTAGCTTTGTCCCTTATGTCGGGGCGACATCAGGTATTTTAATGGGGCTGATAGTGGCATGGTTTCAATATGGTACGATTACCCATCTTGCGCTTGTGGGGATTGTCTTTGGAATAGGACAGCTCATGGAGAGCTTTGTATTAACGCCGATTTTAATTGGGGATAAATTGGGCATGCATCCGATAGCCGTAGTATTTGCTTTAATGGTGGGAGGTAGCCTGTTTGGCTTTGTTGGAATTTTATTAGCACTTCCTGTTTGCGCCGTCTTAATGGTCGCACTTCGTCGGTTATATCATGTTTATGTCAATAGTGATTTCTATAAAGATTTAGGAAAGAAAGAGTTACCATAAATATCAATATCGCCCTTAAATAAGAGATCATAGAAAGAGAAGCATTGTATGACTTCTCTTTTTTATGCAGTTGATAAACGTTACCTAAAGGGAAAATTATGCTCGTCATTAATGGCTTTAAACAAGCATTTGTACATATCGTCATCATTGCTACGATATTATCGTCACAAATAAGTATAGCCAGCAGCTTTCCCCTTAATAGCGCGACATTATCTTTATAGCAGCTACCAAGAGAGAATGGCTCATTCATTATTACCTACAAGCGCCACTTTTAGAGGTAGAAAGTTCTAAAGAATTGGTAACAACATTACTCGTACTTATTCAAGGTTCTAGTTGTGTGCCTATTTCAGCTCAAAGTGAGATAATGCGAAAAATGGCACAAGTGATGCCTAAGGCTGAGGTTCTTTGGGTTGAAAAAAGAGAATTAGAAGAGATTAATATAGACTCTTTGGGCGATTTAGAGAGTTGCAGTGAGCACTATTATCAACATGAATCTTTATATCAAAGAGTTGAAGATTATAAAGCGGTGATTACTTCTTTGGCAGATCAATACTCCCAAATTGTGCTTCTAGGCGCAAGTGAGGGCGCTACCATTGTAGGATTATTACGACAAGATGGGCTAGCTATTGATGCGAGTATTGCGTTGAATGGTGGCGGGCAATATTTTATGGAGGATATATTGTGGAATATGGAGCAAACGCTTGTAGAACCAGAGCGAACAGATGCTTTAGAGGGAATTAAAAATTTTGCAGAACATGTTTTGGCAATGACAGAAGCAGATTTACGGCAAGATCAAGATTTCAGTAGTAATCATAGTTTGCGTTGGTGGCAGGAGATGCTTTTGTTAGATATGTTAGACGTTTGGCAAAAAGGAAAATCTCCTCTATTGATGATTCAAGCATTGGGAGATAATAATGTCATCTGTGATGAGCGCTGAGGCGATGTTTTTATCTTTAGCGGTTCCCGAAATTACAGTGAGGACATTTCCAGATTTAGACCATGGATTTAAAGATGAGATGGGGCAATCTCATGGTGAGGATATCGTGAAGGTCATCAAAGAGTGGATTCCACTTATTTTGGAATAATCCTTTAGAAGATGATCTTTTTGGGGGATATGCCATTTTTTTATTAATCAGTAATAAATGACTCTTTGATCATTTTTAATAATACTGAAATTTTAACTTATCTATTTTTTTCAATGCTGTAAGTGTAATTTCATTGATGTGTATGTCATAGATAAAGTTAGATGATGATAAAATTTGTCTTTATCTATAAATTGTGGCTTAAATATAGAGCTTATTAATAAAAATAAATAATGATATTAGGAGGATCTATGTTTCAAGTACTGCGTATTGCGAGTGCGTTTATTGGGATTATTGTTGGCGCTGGGTTTGCTTCAGGTCAGGAAATTTTGCAGTACTTTACGAGCTTTGGTTATATGGGCACGCTTGGGGCTATTTTAGCAACGGGGCTATTTGCTTATATGGGCATGATGTTAACGCGTATGGGTAGCATTATGAAGGTGCAATCTCATAATGAAGCAATCTTTAAACTCAGTGGTCCCTATTTAGGGCGTATCGTTGACTGGATTTTAATTTTAACGCTATTTGGCGTCGGCGTTGTTATGGTTGCAGGTGCTGGTAGTCTAGGCTCTCAATTTCTAAATATCTCTCCTTTTGTCGGGAGTTTAGTGATGACTGTTTTAATTGTCCTCACAGTCTTAATGCCGATTCAGCGAGTTATTAGTCTAATTGGGAGTATTACTCCATTTTTAATTGTCGCTTTAGTTGTTATCTGTATTTATAGCCTTTTTACTTATAGTCAATCACTAGAAGTATTAGAGCCGATTGCAACAAGCATCGAAACATCACTTCCTAATTGGTTTATCTCTTCTATTAACTATGTCTCATTTAATATTGCCGTCGGTGCGGGAATGGCATTAGTTATGGGCGGGAGCGAGCCTAATACCAAAATTGCAACGTGGGGTGGTTTTTTAGGGGGACTTGGGGTTGGCGTTTTAATCTTAATTGCACATCTTGCGATCTTCTTAAAAGTAGATGTTGTGGGAACCTATCCCTTACCTCTTTTAAGAATTATTCAAGATATCTCTCCTGTTTTAGGCATCTGTATGGCAGTTGTGTTATTTGGCATGATCTATAATACAGGGGTTGCCATGTATTATGCTTTTGTGGCGCGTTTTACAGTGATGCAGACTCAAAGATCTTATCTATTTGCGGTAATTACAGGTGCTGTTGGTTATGTCGCAAGCTTTGTCGGCTTTACAGACTTGATCGCTTACTTCTACCCATTAATTGGTTATTTAGGACTTTTCTTAATTGCGATCTTAATTTATGCCCCATTTAAGATGCGTAAAGATCAAAAGAATCAATAATTAGAAAGATTTAAAGGTATTAGATGATAAAAAGGTGCTAACAAGCACCTTTTTCTTTAACTATTCGAAAGTAACCATAAACATTAATAACAAAAGTATAATGAGATGGCTCTTTGAGCGATCTTAGATTATTTTCTCTATAACAAAGCTTGATTCGGCCATTAGGTAGGGATCTTGCCATGCCATAGGCATATTCACGATGCACCCTAAAATTAATGCCGCCTCCAATATTGGTGGTAGTTTGTAGATAGAATCCTTTTTCATAAAGGGATGAAGGTGCTTGATAGTAGAGAATTTCTGTTTGAACGGGGATAAATGTAGCGTCTTCATCAAAAAATAGTAACCAACCTCGCCACTTGTAATCTTCTGCTTGAATACAGCTTTTTCCATCAAAAGAGCCACATAAAGTAATGGCCCTTTTTTTAATAGAGGCGAGATTTTTTGCCATTTTTAGTTGTAGGGTTAATGTTTGCTGAATAGTTTCGTTGTAAATTGTGAGTTGAAAATTTCGATAGGTTTGTTGGGCTAAAAAAAAGAGTACGGTCATCAAAAGAGTCGTTATTAATGATTCCATGATTGTAAAACCGTACTCGTGGAGATGATGAAAAACTTTAGGTTTATGATGAGCCTGATTCACCATTATATTTTTAGATATTGATATTGGAATATTTAATCATTCCCGCTAGATTGCGGGGGAGTTTGAGGGACTTTAGGATCTTCAAATAGTAGATTATCTCGGTTTTTTTCTAAGGTCTTTTCCCCAATACCTTTTACCGCTAGCAATGCTTGTGCATCTGCAAAAGGACCGTTAAGTTCGCGATATTCTATAATTGCCGTAGCTTTGACGGGACCTATGTCCGTTAAGTTTGCGGTAATTGTTGCAACATCGGCACTATTAATATTAATAGGTGCTGCATGAATAAGGGAAACGAAACTAAGCGGAAGTATTCCGAAGAGGCTGAGTTTAATAAGATGAGAGAAACGTTTAAAATATTGCATACGATACTCCTAAAAAACTATTTATTTCAAGTAGTTATAAACTTAGAAGATAAAAGATGTTTTTTGGGAAATATCGGCAATATAGTAAAATTGGTTTAAAAATAACTGACTCAGATTGCCGGCGTATCGGTTGTGAGAATCACAATAGTCATCCTTCTAAAATAGGTTGATGAGCCGCTAGGTCGAATGCTTGTCTATTTTTTGAAATTACGTACCAGCCGTTTTAAGCTTTTTGGGTTCGTATCGGAATTTAATGCGTCATAGCTATACTTAAAATTTAGCTTTTATGCAGTGGTTAAAGTAATTAGAATTTCACCGTAAGCGCTCTCTTGTTGCAAGATGATAGTTTGATTTTTAGTCAACTCTAAGAGAGAAAGAAAAGAGATAGTAATCCCATATCGCCCCTCTTCATGATTGAATAATTCGCTAAAGGTTATTGGGGTTGTGGGTGATAGGCGTTCGATAATTTGGCGCATTCTATCGGTGATTGAGATACGCTCTGATTCCACTTTATGCTTTTGACGAAGATCGGCTCTTTCTAAGATTTTTTGAATCGCGTGAATAAGTTGAGATAGTTCTACGGTCGGTGGTGGAGGCTCAATTTTGATATCAGGAGTTGCAGGAGATACAGGGAATGTATCAACGTAGTGCATTTTTTGTTGAGCGAGAAGTTGCGCAATCTCTTTATATTGTGCATAGACCTGCAAGCGACGAATCAACTCTAAGCGGGGATCGATCTCTTCATCATCAGGATTATCGGTTTCTGGAAGGGGGAGTAAAATCCGCGATTTAATTTCAGCAAGCCACGCCGCCATCACTAAATATTCAGACGCAAGCTCAAATCTCTCTTCCTCAAGATGATCGATATAAGACATATATTGCTCAGTAATGCTGCGTATAGGAATATTGAGGATATCAAAATTATTTTTGCGAATAATATGCAAAAGAAGATCAAGAGGACCTTCAAATTCTTCAAGCCAAATTTCAAAGGCATCTGGAGGAATAAAGAGATCTAAAGGAAGTTCTAATTGCTCCCCTTTAAAGGTCATGAAGTTTTCAGATGTTGTTAAAGTCTCTGTCATTTATGGTATGCATTTAAAATAGGGCGTTATGAATAATTTGAGGCCCTATTTTTGATAGGACCTCAAATCTAAATGGCAGTCGTAATTTTATCACGCTTTAATGGTAATTGATGGATTATGGGTGATAAAAATCAGGCCTATAATTTTAATATTTTAAATAAAATTTCTTAAGCCTACGGCATCTTTAAGACGTTTAAGCATCTCTTTTGCTGGAATGCGTGCTTTTTCAGCGCCTTTTTGTAAGGTCTCTTCAATCAGTGCGGGATTCGCCATGAGCTCATTATATTTTTCACGAGCATCTTTGATTTCGTTATTGATAAGTGTAAAGAGCGCTTTTTTAGCATCTCCCCAACCCATTCCTTCGATTAATGCTTGGCGGTAACTTGCCGTTTCTTCATCTGTTGCAAACGCTTTATAGATATCGAAAAGATGCGTGTTATCAGGATCTTTTGGTTCCCCTGGTTCAAGGGAGTTTGTCACAATACGGTTAATTGATTTTTGTAACTGCTTTTCAGGAAGGAAAAGAGGAATTGTATTGTTGTAAGATTTACTCATTTTACGGCCATCAAGACCTGGAAGAATCGCTGTTTCATCATCAATCACTTCTTGTGGCATCACAAAGAAGTCATCTTTGTAGATATGGTTAAAGCGTTGTGCGATTTCACGTGCAATTTCCACATGTTGACGTTGATCGCTCCCCACAGGGACAAGGTCTGCATTAAACGCTAAAATATCTGCCGCCATGAGAACAGGGTAAGAGAAAAGACCCATCGTGACGCCTCGATCAGGATCATTTTCTGCTGCAATATTTTCATCAACAGCTGCTTTATAGGCATGAGCGCGATTCATCGTACCTTTTGCGGTCACACAGTTTAATAGCCATGTAATTTGTGGAATCTCTTCAATATCAGATTGACGGTAAAATACGGCCTTATCTGTATCTAAACCAAGAGCCATCCAGGTTGCCGCAATCTCAAGGCGAGATTGGTTCACGAGCGCTGCATCTTGACATTTAATTAATGAATGGAGGTCAGCTAGGAAGAAGAATGCACTGTCATGCGTTTTACTGAGTTCAATTGCGGGGCGAATGGCGCCGGCATAGTTCCCAAGATGAGGGGTTCCAGTGGTACTAATTCCTGTTAAAACCGTCTTCTGTTTCATTATGATTCCTTTGTGACTATAATCCGAATCCGGAGTAAATTAACTGTGATAAAAATAAGATGGATCTATACTCTAAAATTTACCGAAAATTGGTCAAATTCTGGTGCAATTCCATCGGGGTATTCTACATTATATAGATATAATCCTTGAGGCGGAGCAGTAATACCACCCTTTGTTCGATCTAAGCTCTCAAGAACCTTTTTAATATATTCAGGAGGCTCTTTGCCAAGTCCCACTTCTAGTAGTGTTCCGACAATATTACGCACCATGTTATGTAAAAAAGCATTGGCTTTTAGTTCGATCTCAATCAGGTGTTCTTTTTCGGTAAAACGAATATAGTGCACATTTCTAAAAGGGGTATTCGCTTGGCATTCAGAGGAGCGAAATGCGGAAAAATCATGCTCACCAATGAGGTATTGTGCCCCTTTTTCCATCGCGGCAATATCGAGTGGATGATAATTCCAAAGCGCATAGAAACGTTTTAAAGGGCTACGAAAAGGGTGATTAAATATTTGATAGCGGTAGGTGCGACTAATCGCACTAAAACGGGCATGAAAATCGTCTTTGACAGGTACGATATCTTTAATGGCGCAATCTTCAGGGAGATTAGAGTTAATGCCGAGCATCCAAGCGCGTTTTGGGCGAATCGCCGTTGTTTCAAAATGAATGACCTGATTAATGGCATGCACGCCAGCATCCGTTCTACCTGCGCAGGTGAGTTTAATGGGTTCATTGGCAATAAAGCTTACCGCACGCTCAAGTTCCTCTTCAATAGAGCGAACAGGGGGATTATTCTGTTTTTGCCAGCCTTTAAATTGACGACCATCATATTCGATTAAGAGCGCATATTTTTGAAGCTGTTGAGGTTTTGCCTCAAGATAAGATGGTGAATCACTGTTCATATATATTTTACGTCTATTTTTTTGAAGCAAGAGAGGTGATAAATTGCCATTAAAAGCCTTCATTATCGGTAAATCTTTTATTATTTGGTGCGCTTAGAATCAATAATTTTAAGGGAGTTCTCCATTGCGATTCTAAATTCAGGGCCTTTTTTGAGTGCCAAGGTGACAAGAAGAATATCAACGATCGCAAGATCTGCAAGACGTGAAATCATCGGCATATATTCTGATGTATCCTCTTTTGTACCAGATTCTAAAACAACGGTGGCATAGGAGCTTAATGGTGAGCCTTTTGGTGCAAAAGCGATTACAGCGGCACCATTGAGTCTTGCTAAATCCGCAGAATCAATAACATCTTGGCTTTTACCTGTATGAGAGACGGCGATTAAGACATCTTTAGGCGTTAAAAGGCTGGCGGCTAAGCTATGAACATGGTGATCGGTGTAGGCTGAAACAGGAATGCCGACTCTAAGTAGCTTTTGCTGAATATCATTTGCAACAACGCCTGAAACCCCATGTCCAATACACATCACTTGATTAGATTGTTCAAGAAGGCTAATGGCTTGATCAAGATCTGCTTCTTTGAGGTAGTTTTTCATATTTAAAAGCGCAGCGCTAGATTGATCGATGAGCTTTGTAATGATACTCGAGGTTGAATCATGTGGTGAAATACTACCATGGACAAAAGGTACGCCTGAGCGAAGGCTTTTTGCGAGAAGTTGTTTGAAGGTATGAAAACCTTCATAGTTCAGCGCATGGCAAAAACGCATAATGGTTGGTTCTGAAACCCCTGCCTTTTCCGCTAGAGCACTAATGGAGAGATCCACTGTTTCATTGGGGTGTGCTAAAACCCAATCTGCAACTTTTGCTTCAGATTTTCGAAGTAGGTGATAGTGGTTTTGAATATGAGATAACATAAGCTCCTCTCATCTATGAAAGATATCTAGGTAGAATTTGTTGTAATCCTACTAAAGTTGCATAAGGATGAACAATTAAGTATGTCGGAACGGTTTCTAAGATATCTGCAACAGATTCCTTGTTTACAAAACATTCTCTAAATTTAGATTGTTGTAAAAACTCACTAAATCGAGGAGAAAATCCGCCCCCAATATAGACACCATCAGCAGCGCCACTAGTAAGGGCAATATTGCTGGCAGTGTTTCCTAGCATCATGCAGTAACGATTTAAAACATGAATGGCAAAAGGCTCCTCTTTTTCAAGAGCGGCATCTAATAAGCCTTCAGGCGTTGGTTCAAAAGGGATTTGAGCGACATTTTCTTGAATAGCCATTAAGCGAATAAGGCGTTGAATCCCATGCTTACAAGCGAGAAGATCTTCAACGATAATGGGGCGATTTAGCTCTTTTATGGCTAAATGTACGAGCTCTGTTTCAACACAATCTTGGGGGGAATAAAGCGCATGCCCCCCTTCAGAAGGGATACTGATTGTTCCTTGATCAGTCTGTAAGCTAATTGCGGTACCAAAACCTGTTCCGGTACCGATAACCACTTTAGAGTGTTGAGGGTAGGGGTGTTTACTGCTTCGATGCTGACCAATTTCAATGGTTTCTAAATGTGAAAGATGATCTAAAGAGAGAGATAAAGCTTCAAAATCATTAATAAAAGTTACTTTAGTATTAAGGTCTTGAGAAATCTCTTGCTGACTAAAGTCCCAATGGTTATTTGTTAGAACTAAGCGATCATTCACAATGGGCGCAGCAACAGCAATAAAAATATGATCAGGAGCTTCTTCATTAATCTCTGCAAGATAGGCGCGGATCACCTCTTTAGGAGAGTGGTAATCAGCCGAAGGGTAGACCTTAACATGGCGAATGGCTTGATATTCATCGATAAAAGCAATACGAGAGAAAGTCGCTCCCATATCAGCGATAATAATTAGCGGTAATTTATGACTCATGATGTTCGATCCATTCACCTAAGTAACTGAGCGCTTCTTTTAAGCCAATATCGGGCTTTGTCGAAGAAAATAGCTGAACAGTAATAGGAATTGAAAATTCTTCGATTAATGTTTTTTTAACTTTCTGCAGAGTACTACTTGCCTCATTTTTACTAAGTTTATCTGCTTTTGTGAGTAAGATATGTGTGGGGAGTTCTTGAGACTCACACCAGTGAAGCATCTGTTTATCTAAATCTGTCAGCGGATGGCGAGAATCCATTAGCATAATTAAGGCATCTAGAGATTCCCGTTTTTCAAAATAGCCTTGAAGGATTTTCTGCCAATGTTCGCGCATAGGAAGTGGTACTTTTGCATAACCATATCCAGGAAGGTCAACAAGATAGAGGTGATCTTTGACTTCAAAATAGTTGATAAGCTGTGTTCTACCTGGAGTTTTACTAGTTCTTGCTAATGTTTTTTGACCGGTTAACATATTTAATGCACTTGATTTTCCGGCATTAGATCGACCGGCAAAGGCGATTTCACCTCGACTATCCATGGGGAGTTGGGTGAGGCTGTTAGCACTTGTTTTAAAACTGGTTTTACGCAGTAAAGTCCGGATATCTTGCATCAGTCAACCTCTTAGTAATCAATTATTCTGTAACAGAGCATTTTACCTTTTATTGAGGAAATTTGCACCCTGACGCAGAAAAAGATCTGTATTGGGCAAATATAGTGATTTCCAAATAAAATCAGAGGTCGCATTGTATTAGTTATAGTGATCCCCCTACAATAGGTTGATGAGCAGCTAGGTCAAATGCTTATAAGATGCCAGATAGAACATGTTTCTTATTGTTAATAGCCTATGTGCCGGCATTTAAGTCTGCCTGTTTTGAATCTATTTACTATAAGTAAGGACGCAAGCATTCCCTTTTGCCGTAAGATAGACCTGTTTAAACCGAAGAGCTTATCAATCGCGTGATAGGCTTTTAAAAGCTAAAACTCGTAAGCTTAAACGTCGGGCTATCGATTTGAACAACGGATAATTCCCCTTCCCACACACAGCCTGAGTCAATGCAAAGTGTACCATTTTCATCATGGATACCAAGGCTTGCCCAATGACCATAGATAATTTTACAGTTTTGATGAAGCGCGCGATCAAATTGAAACCATGGTTTCATGATTTTTGCATCATAATTTTCTGTTTTATTATCAAAGTCCATTGAAAGATCAAGGTTTAAATAGCGCATTCGAGTAAAGTAGTTGATAATCGCGCGTGTCCTATCGATCCCTGTTAGAGACTCATCCCATGCCGCTGGCGTATTACCAAACATTTTTTGCATTAAGTGCTGATAGTTTTTTTTATCATCTGTGGTCAATTGCTCATGGATTTCGTGACTCAAGCTCAGTGCTTGCGCTATAGACCAAAAGGGGGGGATCCCAGCATGAGCAATTGCAACATTCAGTTTGGGGATATAGCGCATTAGAGGCTGTTTTTTGAGATATTTTTTAATTTTTTTAGCATCAGGGCTTTGTGCAACTTCATCGTAGGTATCCCCTTTGCGTAACCGTGTTTCCCCTGCAGCATAAACAAGGTAGGAGAGATCATGGTTGCCTAATACGGGGAAAATTGATGTAGGATGACTCATCAAATATTCCATCACCGCTAAAGATTTAGGACCTCTATTAATGAGATCTCCCACAAGATAGAGTTGGTCTTGTGAGTGCTTGAAATTGATTTTTTTTAAGAGCGCTTTAAATTCATCATAACATCCATGAATATCGCTCATGACATAGATAGCCATATAAAACCTTTGATTCGAGTAGGGTTATAAATCGCGGCGATTAATTTTTGGTTGATTGAATATATTCAATAATGGAGATCAGCCCCTTAATCTGCGCTTGAGCTGCCCAAGGATAGTTGACAATTCTTTCAGGATCGATCTCTTCAAAACTTGTTTCTTGAAGGTATTGGATTGTCTCTTCCTCATTTTCGCTTTCTAAAAGCGCAACTGCTACATCAAAATAGGGCACTGCGAGTGCGGGTTCTTTAGTATAAATAAAGAAATAGATGAGATCAAAAATTGCCGGTAAAGAGTAATAATGCGGCATAAATCTATTTTTTGTAATACTGTAATTAATATTACCTAACGCGCTATTGTATTGATGGAGGGAGTTATCAAGCTCATTCATCTGCAGATAAGTCCAGCCCAGCATTGATTGTGTCCGCCCTAGATTATAGTAATCTGGTGGAGAGAGCTCATTATGCGCCTCTAGTTTAAAGAGGAGGATCTCTTCCGCTTTTTCAAATTCATTGAATTTAAGGTAAAACGCGGCGTAATTTTCTAGTGCTAAAATTGTTCTAATATCTGATGTGGTGAGATATTGTAAGTCTAAGGCTAAAGCGGCTTTATAATTGGCATCTGCGCGCTCATAGTCATTAACTGTTTCGTAATAGATCGCTAAATTTCGCAAGACTTCTGTATATTGCGGCGTGTAGCTATGATCTTCATGAATCTGCTTTGCTTTTGTAAGGAGTTCATAAATCACGATACGCTCTGATGCCATATCAAAGGTCCAGACAAGTTTCACTAAAATATCGGCAACTTCCATATCAAAGCCTTCATTAGCTTCGTAGATATCAAGTGCATTGGTGTATTGAAAGCGAGCTAAGTAGGCGTTATCTTCCATATCTGCAAGTTTGACTAAAGCCTTTGCATAAAATGGCGAGCTTTTATCAATAGCCCCTGTTTTTACTGCACGAACATAATATTGACGCGCTTTAATCGGGTTATTGGCTAAAAGGAAATAATCTCCCGTTGTTAAAAGCTGTTCTATTTGATTGGCGATGGGCTGCTCTTCAAAATTTTCAAAGATCGATTCAGCTTCTAAAATTTCGAGCGGGCTTTGTAGGTATGGATAGGTTTGTGAGTCTTCTTTATCGATAGCCTTTTGCTGTTCTAGTAGCGTAAGGAATTCATCATCATAGTCATCAAACCCTTCATAATATGCGTGATTTTCATCAAAAAAGGCTTCTGCATTTTCATATTCATCGAGCATTGAATCTTCTGAAAAACTCAATGATGCATCAATCTTATTGGCAAGTTTAATGACAGAGATATCATCAACAGGACCATGTTCTTTATAAGGGTGCGCAATAGGCTCTTTAATAATTTCCGATTTACGATGTGGAAATAGTGTAAAGAGGAGATAATTATTAAGAACGGTATCAGGAATAAGCAACTCTAAAGTTGAAGATGGCTCACTTTTTTGCGCAATAATGGCTGAAATATCATTGTGTAGTGCTTCCGTAATCTCTTCAGGATTGTGCGGTTTTTCTGTTGTTTGAGACAGTGCTGTTTGTGTTTCGATGGCTTTGAAAGAGGCACTTAATATAAAAGAGGTTGCACTTTTTGATGTGATTTGCGTTTTTTCTGGTGTATCAGACGCTTGTGCCTTTGATAATAGGTGAGGTAATTCTTCTGTTTCAGAGACAGACTCTAAAATAATAGGAGATGCTTTTGATGGAGATTGTAATTTTTTATAAGAGCTAATAACGCTAGAGAGAATGTGTGTATTATTCTCCTCTTTTGTTTGGATCGCTTTTGCAATGGTTGTGATAATTAAAGAGATAATAATAAAGAATACTACCAAGAAGTAGTAGCGAGCGAAATATAAAGATCGCATGAATCTTTGTAATATCAATCTATTCATTAAAATTCTCAGGGCTTATGGGGTATTTTCTCGAAAGGTAGAAGATCTCAAAACAGTACTCAGTATACTATAGATTTTAAAAGTGATAAATCAGCAAAAGAAGGATAGTGATAATCCTTAGAATAAATGGGGGGCTTTATAGAAGATAACGAAGTGATGTGATTATCTCTATCTATTTTACCAAAGTGTTTGAGCTAATGAGTTTGTTGCGATTTGGTTTAATAATTCAGCGATAGGCTGAGGTTTTGGTAGTAAAAGCGCGTCATTTACTGTCACCATACGGTAATTCTTAAGATTTTGAGAAGAGATAAGCGCTTTAAGATACTCATCTGAGACAGGAATCTTAAAGAGGGATGCTTCTAACGTATAATGTGTAAATTGATGTCGGATGTTAGCTAGTTGTTTTTTATGAGGGAAATCATTTAATGTTTTTTCATGAATAATCGCGCTTGAAGTACTTTTTTGATCTTTTCCTTGTAAAAGTAATTCAGGAAGGGAGTAGAGATTGCCCCAAATGCCTTTTGTGGGACGCTTTTCTAATAAGATCTGATTGGTCTCAGTCCAGTAGAGAATAAGCGCAACTGATTCTGTAGGGTTCTTTTTTTTAATAGGTTTTGCAGGGATTTCAGCCACTTTTTCATGAATGAATGCTGAGCAATACTGTTGTAAAAAGCAGCGTTCACAAAGGGGCTTAAGTTTGCAAAGTGTTGCCCCAAAATCCATAATGGCTTGGGTATAATCTGCAGGGTTTTGCCGGCAAAGAAAAGTCTCACTAAAGGGTTTTAATCTTTTATCAAGCTCTTTTCTAGGCGCCATCATGCCAGTAATACGCGTTAAAACACGTCTAACATTTCCATCTAAAATAGCAAATGGTAGGTTAAATCCTTGTGCTAAAATTGCATTAGCGGTGGTATCTCCAATTCCCTTAAGGCGACGAATAGCTTCAAAATCAGGAGGAATAATGCCATTAAACTCTAAGACAAGTTGCTTGCTTGCGGCATGAAGATTTCTTGCACGAGAATAATAGCCTAAGCCTTGCCACAGTTTTAAAACCTCTTCTTCCGAAGCTTTTGCTAAATCTTCTGGTGTAGGAAATGCCGCCATGAATCGTTCAAAGTAAGGCAAAACCGTCACAACTTGTGTTTGTTGCAACATAATCTCTGATATCCAAATTCGGTAGAGATTAATTTTTTCACTAAATTGCGCTTGGGGTTTCCAAGGTAGATCATGCCGTCCTTCACGCTCAAACCACTCTAAAAGATGCTCTTGAAAGTAGAGGACCTGCTTTTGGGTGATTTGTTGTAGCAGCGTTTCATCTTGAGGAAGATCTTCTAAATGAAGGGTATTAAGATTATTCATAGTTTTTAGGTAGTTTTATAATTGTTTTTATTGGTGGTGATGAGAAACAAATTTTAGTGATTTCTCATCCATTTTCTGCTTTAGGGATAATGAGATTCAATAGGTAGTTTACAGGAAAAAGCCCTCATATTTGAGGGCTTTCAAAAAAATAGTCCAGTTTTTTATTTTTGTCTGTAATAAGCTTTAAAGGTGCCTATAAGACAAAATTTATTCACTATATTTTAAATATCAGCTTCTATCTCTTCTTCCTTTTCATCTTTAGGATGGGGAAGGATGAGATTTAAGATAATAGCAAGTACCGAGGCTAAACCCACGCCGGCAAATGGGAAGCTCCCAATTTCGATCGTATAACCACCAACACCGGTAATGAGCGTTGCACTGATGATCACAAGATTGCGAGGTACGGTGATATCAACTTTGGCATCAATTAATGCTTTTAAACCAAGGCTAGCAATTGTTCCAAAGAGGAGAATCATAATACCGCCCATGACAGGGAGTGGGATAGAGCTTAAAAAGGCATTAAATTTTCCAAAAAATGCCATCACAATCGCAAAACCTGCGGCGTAAGTCATAATGAGAGGTTTATCATTTTTTGTAAGCATGACTGCTCCTGTCACTTCTCCATAGGTTGTCACAGGAGGTCCACCAATTAAGCCCGCCACACAAACGCCTAATCCATCACCAGCTAAAGTTCTATGAAGTCCTGGATTTGAAGCATAATCCTTACCGGTGACTTTACCGATAGCCATAATTCCCCCGATATGTTCAATGGCAGGCGCAATTGCTACAGGAAGCATAAAGAGTGCAGCCATCCAATTAATTTCAGGTTTTACTAAGTCGGGGACTTTAAACCAAGGGGCAGCTGCTACTTTAGAGAAATCGACTAAACCAAGGCTTGCCGCTAAGGCATAACCAATGGCAATACCCATTAAGATTGGTACTAAACGTAAAAAGCGTTTACCAAACATGGTGACAAGGACTGTAACGGCAAAAGTGACGGTAGAAACGATAATAGAGAGTTGATAATCAACAACTTGCTCACCACCTGCTTTCCCCATTGCCATTTCTGTTGCAACAGCCGCCACTGATAATCCAATAACGATAATCACAGGGCCGATCACTACAGGTGGAATAAGGCGATGGACGCTCTCAATTCCTTTGATTTTAATGGCAAATGCAAAGATGAAATACATAAATCCTGCGGCAAAAAGTCCGAAGAATGTCGCGCCATATCCCCATGTTGAGACAGAGAAGATAATGGGGGCAATGAAGGCAAATGATGAACCTAAAAAAATCGGTACCTTCCATCCCGTAATCATTTGGAAAAGAATTGTACCGATACCAGCACCAAGTAGTGCCATTGATGGGTTTAGCCCCGTTAAAAGTGGGACAAGAACCATTGCGCCGAAAGCTACAAATAAAATTTGTAAGCCTGCGACGGCATTATGAAAGACTTGCATAAAGCGCTCCTGAGAAAAGAGAAGGGAACTATTAGATTTATAGCGCAAATTATAACAGGTTCTTATTTTGATGTTAGAAGATCTCTTATTTTGGAGAAACTTTTCCGCTATATCTTGTAGGGTTTGCACAAATTTTAAAAAGATGCATCATTAAAAGTTGTTAAGTTGATCGTTTTTTGAGATAGTTCTATCTGCATTTTACAAAATGGCTGAAATAAACTTACTAAAAGAACTTATTTCAGATAAATTAATGGATTGAAAAAGTAAGAGATCTTGTCATTTCTCTGGAGTGACTTTTTTGAGTCAATTTTCGTGTTAAAAATATTATAAATTATGTTGATGAAATATCAGTAAAGAGGTAATCGTCGTTTATGAAAACATATCGTTTGGTGATGTCATGTCCTGATGGCGTTGGAATCGTTTCTGCTGTGAGTGGCTTTTTAGCGGAAAATGGTGGTTGGATTATGGAAGCAAATCATCACTCTGATTTAGAAACTGGTCTTTTCTTTATGCGCCATGTGATTAAAGCGGAGAGCTTACCTTTTGGTATTGAGGAGTTTTGCGAGCGTTTTACGCCGATTGCCGAGAAGTTTCAATTAAATTGGCGTATTGTTGATACCTCTAAAAAGCATAAAGTGATGTTGATGGCGAGTAAAGAAGCACACTGCTTAGTGGATATTCTCTCTCGTTGGCATGCTCATGAGTTAGATTGCGAGATTGTTGGCGTGATCTCTAATCATGATGATCTTCGTAGTATGGTCGAATGGTATGGGATTCCTTATCATCATGTGCCGGTAAACCCCCAAGATAAAGCCCCAAGTTTTGCTAAAGTCAATGAACTCATTGAAGCTTCAAAAGCTGATACTATTGTGCTTGCGCGTTATATGCAGATTATCCCTCCTAATTTATGTGAAAAGTACCAATATCGAATTATTAATATTCACCATAGTTTTTTACCCTCTTTTATTGGGGCAAAACCTTATCATCAAGCCGCACAGCGTGGGGTGAAACTAATCGGTGCAACTTGCCATTATGTCACTGAAGATTTAGATGCAGGTCCCATTATTGAGCAAGATGTCATTCGTGTTTCTCACGCTGATTCGGTAAGAGATATGGTGCGGTTAGGGAAAGATATCGAAAAAATTGTCCTCTCAAGAGGGCTTCGCTATCACCTTGAGGATCGAGTCATTGTTCAAGGGAATAGAACGGTGATTTTTTAATGATTCAGAGGTAACTGATAGGTTGTATTTTTCATTACTATTTTTATTTATAAATGGTTTTTGAATTTATTTAATAGTTAATAATTAATATTAATAGTTATCAGTTTTTGTTGCTGGTAGTATAGCGATTGTTTTGATAAATACTATTGAGTGATTTGATATGAGAAAACTATTAATTTTATTATTTGCTTTGGTGATTACAGCCTGTTCTGATTCTTATGATAATTATGTTGGATATTGGAGTCAGGAAGATAAGAGTGACATTGTCACGATTACAAAGGAAGATAGTAAGACCTATTTATTAGTAAGAAATAGGTTAGCTTCAGGGGAAAAGGAAGAGTTTGTTTTAGAAAAGAATGCCAATGGGTATTTTGAGATTACAATTGCTTTTTTTGGGGTCGGAAAACTTCCCGTAATTCTTTCTGAGGATGGGGCTACTTTAAGGTTAGATAATAAAGTCTATAAAAAAATAGATTCATCTAAGGCGAAAGAGACGATTCAAAATACAACAGCATGTAAACAGCTATCTTCGAGTTATTTAGATGAACGTCAAGAGATTAATTATCGTGATGAAGCTCGAAGATCTGCCTTAAAAGAGACGTATATCGTAAAACAACAATCGATACCTGATTGCGATATTGGGAGTTATATTTTTAGTTTCTAACTGATAAAAAAACCTACAAAGATGATCTTTGCAGGTTTTTTTATATTCTATTGGTCAAACTAGCCACGAGGACTGGGAATTGGTACAGCTGCTGGTGTTTTACCATAGGTGTTTTCTGGGTTACAGGCACTATAATCCCAGCTCGTAATGGTTCCTTTACTATCGGTGATAAATGTCTGTTGGCATGTGCCATAGGTATATTCGCCCGACCAAACATTAGGTCTTGTTTGCCATGCATTTCTCCATGAGTAGACTTTGCCTCCAGCATTAAGAGGTACGGCGCTATAGGGCGATCCCCAGCTAATGAGAACTTTATCTACATTTTTTCCAATCCACTCTTCCATTGCATCTGATAAGGTGCGATCACGCATCGCCATATAGCCTGGGGAAAATACTTCATTTCTAGGAACATCAATGGCAGGTCCTGTCATGTTGATCGAGGCACAGTTCTCACTTAAGTGATAATCCATTGTTTTAGCAATTTTTGTAGCAGGGTCAAAGTTAATATAGATCGTGCAGTTATTATCGTAAGGTGCCCACTTTAAGAGATAATCACTGTTATTTTTTACCAAAATGGTAGGGTTACCCCAAACTTTTGTGTAATCATTGACGGAGAAGTTATTCCCCATCGCATGACGCATATAGGTATTAATTTTATAACTGCCAGCCTGGTCAATTTCAATTTTTGCCGCTTGTTTCTTGATTGCTTCGGGCGAGGTATCTTTTTTGCCTGGGGATAAAAGTACATTGACAGCATCTTCAACAGTAGCACAGCCAGATAAGAGTGCGGCAGATAAAATGCCGGAGAGGATAAGTTTTTTATTGAACATGAAAGACCTTTGTGGGGGACAGTAATCTATTAACAAAAATAGATTATAGGCACATTTTTAGCTTAATGCTTCTATTATATTTATCCTTTTGAGGTCTTTATGGTGCTTGTATATTCTTTATGGAAAACTCAATTTCTCCAAACTCAATCATGGCGTTAAAAAGTCTAATAGATTCATAACCTTGAAGATTATCTTGGTGAATATCATCTTCTATCACTAAACCATGATGTAGTAGTGCAGCGCGTTTAGTACCTTTTAAGAGTGGCGATTTTGGAGTATACCAAGTACCATTTTTTAATAAGGCGATATTGGCGATGGATGTATCTGTTAAGTATCCCTTTTTGGTAATAAGGATATCATCACACTTTTTCTTTTGTTGAAAAAGGGTATTTAGTTCTGGGCGTTTTTCATATTTAAAGCTGTAATCTATATTCGCTTCAATAAGTTTTAAGCTGGTAACTTCCCGCTTCTCATAAGGAATAAATTCAATTAATTCAATTTTGTCGCTATAGATCACGCGGGTGCGATAGAGCCCTTTAGGCGGAATTGATCCTGCTTTCATCAACGCAAGAGGAAGCGATAGAGGTTCAGGATTATCAAAAAAAATAGCTCTAGTTGCATCCATTCTAGCTTGATGAAAAGAGAGCGCAGAGAAGAAGCCTCCTTCTAGTTTAATGGTTTCAAGAAATGGGGAGATAGATTTTTTCGATAAGTTCGTCATATTCACTCTTAGCATGGCTCATTGCGGTAATTCCACCGCCACTTTTAAAGGTATAAAGAAATTGATTATTTTGATCTTTAATGGGGCTAATGGTTGAAAAGGTCGTCTCTTTGATGGAAGGCTTGATAGCGTCACTGTTACTTCTACTTTTCTCAAGATAGCGAATTAATACTGTACTATCAAGGTTATGTCCATCATAAATGCCGGCAACGCCGGAGTAAAATCCCCGCTGATAAGTTTCAATCGTGCTTAAGATTTGTGTTGTAATTTTTTTCGGTGAGCCAGTAATAGATCCTGCTGGGAGTAGGTTATAAAGAAGATCACCAATAGTTTCATGGTAATTTGTCTCGAGATCCCCTTCTATGATGGAGCTTGTCTGTAATATCTCACCATCGCCGCGCGCGACATGATCGACATAACGAAAGCGAGAGATTCTCGCATTTTTTGCGACTAAGGCAATATCTTTAAGTGCTTCTTTAGCCACGGTTTGATGCTCATCAAGTTCTTTTGGGTTTTCAAGCAAGAGATTCTCGGCATTGGGGATAGATGCGTTGATGGTCCCTTTCATGGGATATGTTGCAATGACATGATCTTTAATCGTGATAAATGTCTCAGGAGAGAAAGCGCAGAAATGATCTTTCAAAAAAATTCGATATTTTGCTGAAGTTCGAGCGAAAATTTCAGGAAGCGTTAGGTTGCATTTGATAGGCGTTGGGAAGGTGAGATTGGCTAAATCTGTGGTTTTAGCTTGTAGCGCCTTCATCAGTGGTGTAAAAGCCTTGCGATACTCCGTAAATGAGATCGGCTCACATTGCCATGTGGGGCTTATTTTTAATAAAGTGTTATCTTGCGCATTGAGAGGGTAAGTTTCATGAAAAGCCCCTAAATTATTCTGTAAGCCTTGGAAGTCGTACGCAATTTTTAAAGGATCGATTTCATCAAGGGGAACAACAACATTTTTAAGCGTATCAAAACTGATGATAAAGAGAAAAGGCGTTCTCTCTTTTCCAAGCTGATTCATCAAAAGGCTGGCTTGAGTTTTATCTAAAAATTTCATTTAAATATCAATCTTTAAAATTGGTAAAGGATGATTACTGTTATTTTGTTTTTTTAATTTCAAAATAACTGATGGCTAAGAGTGAGCAGACCATAATAACCGCTCCGATCCAAAATTGACTTGTGACAGCCCAGCCAAAGACAATAAATCCAAGGAAGGCATTTAAGGGGAGTTTGAGATAATCAAAAGGTTGGATAAAGATTACATCTGCATGAGCATAAGCCTTAGCAACGGCATACTGGGCAATGGCTGTTAAAAATCCTAAGAGTAGTAGGACAAGGAGTAGCTCTACATCAGGAATAAATGGCGCTTTTGGTAAGTGCCCAAAGTTTCCGGTTAGAGCGACCAATAGGTTGATGGGGACCATTAAGATATAGAGATAGCTCACCATTGTTAAAGGATGATCTTTATCTGATAGGTGCTTCATTAAAAGTGCATGAAGCGCCCAAAATAGTGCTGCTAAAATAGGGAAAATTGCTGCGCTATTGAAGTTTTTACTATTGGGGGCAAGGATGATGATGGCACCTGCAAATCCTAAAATAGTGGCAATTACTCTTGGTGCTGTAAAGCGCTCACGTAGAAAGAGAAAAGCCCCTAAGCTTGCAAAAAGGGGAGAGGTCATAAGTAAAGCAACCCCTTCTCCAATAGGAAATTGAATGGCTAATGCATGAACCCAGAATTGGATACCGATTACGGCGACTAAAATCCGCCAAAAGTGCGTCATAAAATGGCGTGTATAGAGAATCTTTTTGACCCCAAGTTTTAAGAAAAAAGGGGCCATAAAAAGCAGGGCGAAGAGGTACTGATAAAAGGCGATCCAGCTTGAGCTGATCACATAATTTTCGGTAATTAGCGGGGTGATAACGTTTATACCAGCAAAAGCAATGCCAGCAATAATCATCCAGATAGCGCCATGAAGTGAGTAATGGCTACTTTCAGTATAGCGTTTAAGGAGGTATTGAAATTTATTCATAGGTTTGTCAGTCATGTTTATTTAGGAAGGATCCTAGAATCAGGCATGCTATAGATAACATGCGCATAGACAAAATGCATTAATAGGGAACAAATAGTCTGTTTTGAAAAATAGATCGCACTAAATCGTGAAGGTGACGGCAAAAGATCTTCCCGAGAGAAGATCTTTGAGAGGCAATGTTTATCTTAAGCTTAAAGGAGATCTTTATAGCCTAGCGCATTGAGTGCCTTTTCATCATCTGACCAGCCTTCACGGACTTTCACAAATGCTCGAAGGAATACTTTAGCGCCAAATAGTTTCTCAAGATCAATACGAGCTTGTGTGCTGGCGTCTTTTAATGTTGCGCCACCTTTTCCGATGACAATTCCTTTTTGGCTCTCTCTTTCGACAGAAATAGCCGCTAAAATGCGATAGAGATTCCCTTCGATTTTAAACTCTTCAATCTCTACAGCGATAGTGTAAGGTAACTCTTGATTTAATCTGCGTGTGAGTTTTTCACGAAGAACTTCTGCTGCTAAAAAGGCACTAGAAACAGTGGTGATTTCATCTTCACTATAAGGGAACGCTTGCTCTGGAAGATATTTTTGAATCACTTCAACTAATCTCATGCCAGACTTTTCTTGCTTTGCAGAAAGTGGGACAATATCGGCAAAGTCAAAGCGCTCACTCATTTGAGCAAGAAATGGGAAGAGATCGTCTTTATTCTCAATTTTATCAATTTTATTAACGACAAGAATAACCGGTGCTTCAACGCCTTTAAGTTTGCTCAGAACTTTTTCATCATCTTGGTTAAAGCGCAGTGCTTCTACCATAAAAATAAGCACATCACCGGTGGTGATAGAGCTCATTGCGGTTCTATTTAGCTGCTTATTGAGCGCCGATTGCATATTGGTATGAATCCCTGGCGTATCAAGAAAGATAATCTGTGTCTCATTATCGGTGTAGATGCCGGTAATTGCATGGCGCGTAGTTTGTGGTTTGTTGGAGGTAATACTAATTTTTTGCCCAAGAATACCATTCATGAGCGTTGATTTACCGACGTTAGGGCGGCCGATAATGGATGCGAATCCAGCTTTTGTCATCTTAAATTTTCTCCAACATTAATTCAGCTGCGCGCTGCTCTGCGCGTTTTTTAGTGGTGCCTTCTGCAATTGTTTTATGGCTTTCAAAAGTGCAGAGGACTTTAAAGACCTTCTCGTGGTCTCTTCCTGTGATATCGATAACATCATAGGTGGGGATTTCTCTATTTAAAGCTTGTAATTTCTCTTGTAATCGGCTTTTTGGGCTCTTGAAGATTTCACCAAGATCTTTTTTAGCCTTTTCAATAATCGATTGAAAGTAAGGCTCATAAAGTGACAGGATCACAAGTCTTGTTGTCTCAAAGTCAGAATCTAAAAAGAGTGCACCAAAGAGTGCTTCAAGGCAATCTGATAAGGTGCTTGGCCTAAATTCCCCTTCATTATTCTTCTCGCCAAGACTTAAGATCAAAAATTGATTAAGATTGAGTTTAAGTGCGATCTCGGCAAGCGTATCTTCTTTAACAAGATGAGCACGAAGCTGGCTTAGCTCCCCTTCATTAGCATCAGGAAGCTTATGATAAAGTGCTTCAGCGATAATAAAGTTAAGGCAACCATCCCCTAAATACTCTAAACGTTCATTGTTATCTTGTGAGTAAGAGCGGTGGACAAAGGCCTGTTTTAAGAGGCGTTTGTCCATGAAGGTGTAATTGAGATTTTTCTCGAGTTGTTGCATATTATTCAATTGTGGTAAAGATATGGTCACAATCTTCAAAAGAAGTGACGCAGTTATAGTTCATCCAGATAAAGCGAGCTTTACCTAGGATTTTTTGATCATCCACGAGTTCCCAGAAACGGCCATCATAGCTATTATCACGGTTATCTCCCATCATGAGAAATTTACCTTCAGGGATGGTGAGTGGGAAGCGATGGTAAAGCCCTAGGCCACGATCTGCATCGGTGATGATTTTTGAGGTCTGAATGGTATGTTCTTTATATTCATTAGAACCTACAGGCCCTGTTGGGAAGCGTTCGATTACAAAGAGATCTTCCTCTTCAGGCGCTCTAGCAGGCCCCACATATTGATATTCTAAGGCTTCCCCATTAATGGTAAATTGCTTATTTTTATAATCGATGACATCACCAGGGATTGCTACAACCCGCTTGATATAGTTGACCTTCTCATCTTTAGGAAATTTAAAGATCGCCACATCACCACGCTCAATGCCCTCGCCTGGTTTTGAAAAAAGGCGAGTATTTAATATTGGCACTCTCACGCCATAAGACCATTTATCAGCCACAATCATATCACCGGCATAGAGTGTCGGTTGCATAGATCCAGAAGGAATAACATAAGGCTCGATAATAAAAGAACGAAGGACACCTACAAAAAGGACAACTGGAAAGAGGAATTTAGACCAATCCACAATCCAAGGCTCTTTTTTACCTTCTCGACGTTTTTTCTTATAAAAAAGCGAGTCAATAAGCCAGATAAGGCCTGTAACTGGGATCGCTAATATAATGATAATGGCGAGGTAATGGGTGAGATTTGCAAATATCGACATAGTTTATTTACTCTTCATTTACTTTCAAAACAGCTAAGAACGCTTCTTGTGGGATTTCGACACTACCCACTTGTTTCATGCGTTTCTTACCCTCTTTTTGTTTCTCTAATAGTTTACGTTTACGGCTCACATCCCCTCCATAACATTTCGCAGTCACATCTTTACGAAGTGCTCGAACGTTGGTGCGCGCAATAATATTGGCGCCAATAGCCGCTTGAATGGCTATTTCAAACTGTTGTCTTGGAATGAGCTCGCGCATTTTTTCCACAAGCTTACGCCCTTGATATTGGGCATTATCTTTGTGGGTGATTAATGATAACGCATCTACACGCTCGGCGTTAATTAGTACATCAACTTTTACAAGATTCGCTGCTTGGAAGCGAATAAATTTATAATCAAATGATGCATAACCCCGAGAGATTGATTTAAGGCGATCAAAGAAGTCCAATACAACCTCACTCATAGGAAGCTCGTAACGAAGTTGAACCTGATTTCCTGCATAAACCATGTCGAGTTGAACACCACGCTTTTCAATACAGAGCTTCATGATGTTTCCGATATAATCTTGCGGCGTTAAGATATTCGCTTCAATAATAGGTTCGCGAATCTCTTTAATTTGGGTGACTTTCGGTAATCCATCAGGGTTATCCACATAGATGACTTCATCATCATTTTTTTCAACTTCGTAGATAACAGTTGGGGCGGTTGTGATGAGATCTAGGTTATATTCACGCTCTAAACGCTCTTGAATAATCTCCATATGGAGCATTCCAAGGAAGCCACAACGAAAGCCAAAGCCAAGCGCTTGTGAGGTTTCAGGTTCAAAGTGAAGGGAGGCATCATTTAAACGGAGCTTTTTAAGGGCTTCACGCAGATCTTCATACTCTTCTGAATCTACAGGGAAGAGCCCTGCAAATACACGCGGCTGAACATGCTCAAATCCTGGAACGGCCTCTGTTGCCGAGTTTCTTTCAAGCGTGATGGTATCTCCCACAGGGGCTCCATCGATATCTTTAATGCCGGCAATGACAAAACCCACTTCCCCTGCTGAGAGCTGCTCTTTATCTACACGGTTAGGGGTGAAAACACCGACATGTGAGGCTTCATGAGTCTCTTTGGTACTCATGATCTTAATTTTGTCATTTTTACGAAGAACGCCATCAAAGATCCGCACTAAAGAGACAACTCCCACATATTTATCGTACCAAGAGTCGATAATAAGGGCTTTAAGTGGCGCATTGACATCTCCCACAGGAGCCGGGATTTTTTTGATCATATCTTCGAGAACATCTCGAACGCCAACCCCAGATTTTGCAGAGCAGCGCACTGCATCCATCGCTTCAATTGCGATAATATCTTCAATTTCCATGGCTACACGATCAGGCTCAGCTGCGGGCAGGTCGATTTTGTTAAGGACGGGAATGACTTCGAGACCTTGATCAAGGGCGGTATAGCAGTTAGCAACAGATTGCGCTTCCACTCCTTGGGCGGCATCAACGACTAACAGCGCGCCTTCACAAGCAAAAAGTGATCGGGAAACCTCATACGAGAAGTCGACGTGTCCTGGGGTATCGATAAAGTTAAGATGGTAGGTTTCACCATTATCTGCTTTATAGTCGAGAGAAACACAATGTGCTTTAATCGTAATTCCCCGTTCTTTTTCAAGATCCATCGAGTCTAAGACGCGATCCTCCATCTCTCTTTCTGAGAGACCTTCACAAATGCGGATAAACTGATCTGCTAATGAGGACTTGCCATGGTCAATGTGGGCAATTATTGAAAAGTTTCTAATATTCTTCATCGATTCTATCTATATAATAAAAGGTGAATTATCTTACTCTAAAAGAGGACTATCTTAGCAAATAAATGCCGTTCAAGATAAATTTAAATGTAGAGTTGCACAAAGAGCGTAGTTTTTATGCCTGTATTTTAAGAAAATAGGGTATTAAGCTGTAGTGAAATGTATTTTGTTGATCGCTCATCTTATGTCAGTTCAAATAGTTGAATCATCATTTAAGATATTTTAAGTATACGCTAGAGAATCGATCATCATCTATTACGCCTAATTTTTGATAGTGTTTGCGCTTTAGTTGTTAAATTTCCGCTTTAAGTCTAAAGCAGACGCTTAATGAAGGGATATGGGGGATTTTTAAGAGAAGGTTCTCAAATTCACATATTCTTGTTTTCTTTTCATAGAATGATTTAATTCTAGCGTTTAACAAATAAAAGCGCATTTAATACTTTTAACATAGAGAGAAGTTTGAGGGTTCATCTTGAGATTTTGAAAATTAACACCATCATAGTTGTATAAGGCTTTCATGTGCGGCACATAAAAGATGGGAATAAAACATCAAAACGTTTTTTTGCCCTTAAAAGGTTGATTCAAAATCTACCTTGTCTCTTTGAATGTTGTTATGATAAAGCCAATCGAATTTAATGAGAATCATCTGCAATAATTAATTTTAATAGATTTATTCGCATGATTTAATGAAAATCTGCATTTAATGCAATAGAGAGGATCAATGACTCAGACATTTACTAAGACCAAAGAAACATTTATTCCATCCTTAAATATCACGCTTGAAGAATATACGCATAATGTCACGCAGGCAAAGCATGTCCATTTAGCGTGCGATGACACGAATAATGTTTTCTTAGTAGGTTTTTTAACGGTACCTGAAGATTCAACAGGTGTTGCACATATTTTAGAGCATACAGCGCTTTGTGGATCAGAAAATTATCCTGTGCGTGACCCATTCTTTATGATGATTCGCCGTTCTTTAAATACTTTTATGAACGCATTTACCTCATCTGATTGGACGGCATATCCGTTTGCGAGCCAAAACAAAAAAGACTTCTATAATCTTTTAGATGTCTACTTAGATGCGGCATTCTTCCCGCAATTAGAGTATTTAGATTTCTTACAAGAAGGGCATCGTTTAGAGTTCACTGAGATGGAAAATCCGGAGAGTGAACTTGTTTATAAGGGCGTTGTCTTTAATGAAATGAAAGGTGCGATGAGTTCTATTGGTTCAGTGCTTTATCAAGAGTTAACAAAAGCACTCTTCCCAACGATTACTTACCATAATAATTCAGGCGGTGATCCGAAAGATATCCCTGATTTAACACATGAAGAGTTAGTGGCTTTCC
This sequence comes from Ignatzschineria rhizosphaerae, assembly GCF_022655595.1. NCBI lineage: Bacteria > Pseudomonadati > Pseudomonadota > Gammaproteobacteria > Cardiobacteriales > Ignatzschineriaceae > Ignatzschineria > Ignatzschineria rhizosphaerae. The sequence continues at coordinate 1,842,473 of NZ_CP093379.1, read as the reverse complement.
ATAAAAAACATTACCATCCATCAAATAGTGTGTTTATGACATACGGCAACATGGATCCGCTTGAGCATCAAAAAGTGTTTGAAGAGAAAGTACTCTCTAAATTCACTTTACAAAACTTTGATTTTAGTGTGAAAGATGAGGTTCGCTACTCAGAGCCGCAAAGCTTTACCGCAACTTATCCATTACCTGTGGATGAGCCGTTAGAGAAGCAGAGCCATGTGGTTAATGCATGGTTACTCAATCCTATTATGGATGCAGATGAGTTAATGCGCGCAAGAATTTTAAGTAGTGTATTAGTAGATAACTCAAGTTCACCGCTTCGTCTTGCGCTTGAATCGACTGATTTAGGAACGGCTCCTTCAATGTTCTGTGGATTAGAAGAGGGCACTCGTGAATCCTTCTTTTCATGTGGTTTAGAAGGGGCAAATAGTGAAGATACAGATAAGATCAATGAGCTGATTACGGCGACTTTAACAAATGTACGCGATAATGGCGTGCCACAAGAGAGTATTGAGGCTGCGCTCCATCAATTAGAGCTCGCTTCAAGAGAGATCTCTGGAGACCGCTACCCTTATGGTCTACGTTTGATTGTCGATACTTTAACGCCGGTACTTCATGGTGGTGAGGCATTTGATACGCTCTCATTTGATGAATCGCTTAAGAAAATGCGTGAAGAGATTCAAGATCGAAACTTTATCCCTAACTTAGTTGAGCGTTTACTCTTAAATAACCCTCATCGTGTGATGTTAACGGTTAATCCAAGTCATACATTAGCAGATGAGTTAGTCGCAGCTGAGAAAGCAAGACTTGCAGATATTCAAGCAAATTTAACCCCAGAAGCAACTGCAAAAATTATTGAAGACTCTAAAGCATTACAAGCAAGACAATCACAAGTAGATGATGATTCAATTTTACCAATGGTGACGCGTGAGGATATTCCAGCAAAACTCACATTCCCTGAATTAAATTATGTAAATAGCCCATTAGTATTAGGTTCACCAACAACTAATGGGATGACATATCAATCAATTGTGGTAGATCTTCCTAAGCTTACCGAAGAAGAGATGGAGATTCTCCCCTTCTTAGATGCTTTTATTACAGAGATGGGAGCCGGCGAGAAGTCATATCTTGAGCAGCAAGCGAGAATTTCAGCTGTAACGGGCGGTGTGACTGCAAGAACGATGTATCAACCACATGAGGATGATATTCGTGGTTTTTGGGTGCTTTCTGGTAAGGCGCTCTTAAATAATAATGAAGCGCTTGGTGCTTTATTACAAGATATTCTGTTTAATGCGCGTTTTGATGAAGTGAAACGTATGCAGGAGATCATGGCGCAGATTAAACTAGGGCGTGAGCAGGGGATTGTGAGTAATGGTCACAGTTATGCGATGGGGGTTGCGAGCCAAAATATCGCCCTGATTGCTCAATTAGATCAGCGCTTAAGTGGTATGCAATCTATTAAAGATTTTAGAGTCACAGAAGCGGCTCTGAAAGATGAAGCTAAATGCCGAGAGTTTGGGCAAAAATTAGCAGCACTTTTAACAAAAATCCAAAATAGCCCTTATGAGTTAGTGGTATTAAACGATGCCGATAATATTGAAGAGGTAGGGCAAGCATTTGCAGCAGTGATGGCGCATACCGTTGATGATAAGGCAGAATCATTTAAAGTGCCTTTTGCCTCAAAAGAGAGTGAGACGATTAATCTTGGTTGGGCAATTAATGCACCGGTTTTCTACTGTGCGAAGAGTTATAAAACAGTAACGAGAGATCATGCTGATTCCCCTGTATTTCAAGTCTTAACAGGTTTCTTACGTAATGGATATTTACACCGAGCGATTCGTGAGCAAGGTGGCGCTTATGGTGGTGGTGCAAACTATAATGCTGCATCTGGTGCTTTTAACTTCTTTAGTTATCGTGATCCGCGTTTAGAAGAGACATTAGCTGATTTTGATGCTTCTATTAATTGGTTGTTAGAGTCTGAACATGACGAACAGCAACTAGAAGAAGCAATCTTAGGGGTAATCAGTGCTATTGATCGACCTAAAACACCAGCAAGTGAATTTGGAGATCGTTACTTTATGGCAAGATATGGTCGTACGCCTGAAGATTTAGAGAGCTATCGAGCGGCTGTTTTAAATGTAACGATTGCAGATCTTCAGCGTGTTGCGCGTGAGTATCTCTCTAATCCAGAGACACATACTGCGGTTTTAGGTCCTAAAGCAAAACTTGAAGCGGCAGGTTTTACAGTAAAACAGCTCTGATCTTATGAGCGCATGATCTTTTGGTAAGATAAAAATTAAGAAGGATTCTCGATCTTTGGGAATCCTTTTTTGTTAGCGATGTTTCTTTATTTTTTATATAGTGAAATATAGCTATTATGCATTAAATTCCGACACGAACCCAAAAGGCTTAAAACTGCTGGCACGTAATTTCAAAAAATATGTAAGCATTCGACTTGGCGGCTCATCAACCTATTTTAGGAGGATGGCTAACTAATCAATTTCGACTTCTAATTTTATTTGGAAATCACTATAAGTTCAAAACAGATTGATTTAAAAGCCGGCGCTTAGGCTATTAATAATAAGAAATAGGTTCTATCTGGCATTTTGTAGGCACTATTTAATATGTGTCTTTATAGATTTGTGCAAGGCTGGGGGATTTCGTATTTTTTCTAAAATCCTGCGCTAGCTATTTAAGGCTTGTTCTTCTTAAACCGAATCGGCTATAAGAGAAATCTTTCTACCTAGAGATAAATACACAATGGATCTTGAATCACTCATTACAACTATTACAGAATTTACCCGTGCACATCAGTATTGGGCGCCGGTGATTATTTTTATCTTAGCATTTGGTGAATCTTTAGCGCTGATTTCCCTCTTTATTCCTGCAACGGTTATTTTGGTGGGATTAAGTGTGTTAATTGGTGAGACGGGGCTTCCTTTTTGGTTTATTTGGATAGCAGCTGCATCGGGTGCTTTTGTGGGGGATTGGGTCTCTTATGGCATCGGTTATCACTATAAATGGCGAATTTATAAAATGTGGCCCTTTACAAAAAAGCCAGAGCTATTAACAAAAGGACAAGGTTTTTTTGATAAGTGGGGAATTTGGAGTGTTTTCTTTGGGCGATTTTTAGGGCCTTTTAGAGCGACAATACCGTTAATTGCAGGTATTTGCATGATGCCAAAACACCATTTTCAATGGTCGAATTTTTTCTCAGCAATGATTTGGGCTTTTGGTGTATTAGCGCCGGGTGCCTTTAGAATTCAAGGTTTAGTAAGATTTTTGGATTAAAATGTGCTTTATTGCTGCCTCTCTTATTCACGCTCTTTTAATTGTTTATTTTTATAAGGTATTGTTTTGAATCGTTTGTTTGTTATCATTTAATAATGCAAGTCAATTTGAGTGTTTGGGTGGCTTTTAATGTTAAAAAAGATAAGAAGAAAGCAAATATCAATAAGATTGTTTTTAATTTTATTACTATTGACGGTAAATAATATTAATGCAGGAGAGTTGCTATTAGGTTTAGGTGGCACAGGAGAAGGACAGACTACGCAGAGAATTTCTTATATTCAACCATGGGATAAAAGATGGTTTGAGTCTTCTGTGGGGAGCTTAACAGGTGGTTGGGATATTGGTTATACCAAGTGGCAAAAAGGTCGCTATGGTAATACTGCGCACTCTTTCTCAATTTCTCCTGTATTTATCTATCAATTTAATACTAATAAAGGTTTTCAGCCATTTATAGAGGTCGGTATTGGTGCGGCTTTTTTTAATCGCACGAGGGTAGGAGATAGTAGGTTGGGATCCTCATTTAATTTCGAGGATCGAATTGGTGTAGGTATTAAGAGTGGTCGTCATCGATTTGGTTTGAGAGCGATGCATTATTCTAATTTAGGTTTGAAAAGACCGAACCAAGGGGTAGAGAGCTACTCACTCTATTATAGCTACCAGTTTTAATGGAGGATCCCAGAGCTCTAAGCTTTGCTCATTAATCATCGATTTTAGAGAGTATCGGTATTGGTTTGTAAGCGCTGCATCTTGATCTTCAAAAAAGTGAGGATAAGTAGTTTGAATAAGACTTCTCGAGATTAGCATGCTCATCGAGAGGAGGATCTGTTTGAGTCATTTTCTAATAAGGTCCATACTTCTTCCTCACTTTAAAGATTAAAGTTGTGATGGTTTATGTTGTGAATTAAGGCGCTATCTTATTCTCTTTAGCCTCATCATTCTCTTTTGTTGTTTTAGTGATGTCTGCCTCATGAATATGAAGCCCCTCTTCATCAAAAGAGCAATCTTGGATGGTGGGCCAGTGAATGTTGAGATGGATATTTTGAGATTTAAGCTCTGTTTGCATTTGGCAAAGGGCTTTATCAAGCTTTTCAATATGATTGAGTAGTAGATTGATCGCATTAGCCTCGGGATCTTCAATATCATTGCTCATGCCATAAGCATTAAAAAGCTTATCGGCGATCTCTTTTTTAACATTAGGTTTATCAGGTTTTGAAAAGCGTGCAGGAATCCCTACCGCTGTGACATTTTCAGGAACTGATTTAATCACCACAGAGTTAGCGCCTACACTACTATTATCCCCAAGAGTAATAGGACCTAAGACTTTAGCGCCAGCACCCACAATGACATTTTTTCCAAGTGTTGGGTGACGCTTACCTTTTTCAAGGCTTGTCCCTCCTAGCGTTACGCTATGATAGAGCGTACAGTTATCCCCGATAATGGCTGTTTCTCCAATAACAACGCCCATACCATGATCGATAAAAAGACATCTCCCTATTTGGGCGCCAGGATGAATCTCAATCCCAGTAAGGAATCGATTCCATGTCGAGATCCAACGTGCAATGGTTTTAATTTTACAGTTCCACAGTTTATGGGCAACACGGTGAATCCATACTGCCCAAAGGCCAGGGTAAGAGAGGAGGATTTCTAAAGAGGTGCGCGCCGCAGGGTCGAACTTCTTAATATTTTGGATATCTTCTTTAATGGTTTTAATCATGGTGCCTATTTAACTCCTATTGACCATAGGTTTTTTCTGAAGCAGCAAGAGCGCCTCGAAGAATATTGATCTCTTCTTGGGTTAGATCTGCTTTTTTATAGAGAAGTCGTAACTTACGCATTAAATGTTTTGGGTTCTCTGGGTCCAAAAATGCTGTTTTTACTAATGTCCTTTCTAGATGATTAAAGAACCCTTCCATTGCATCATGGGTTGCAGGTAGATCTCCAGCATACTGTGGTTCACGTTTTTTCTCTAATCGATCATCGAATGTTGTTTGCTTTCGTAATTCATAGGTAATGATTTGAATTGCTTGAGCAATATTGAGGGAATTATAGTTGTTCTCTGTGGGAATATAGAAAAGTTCTTGGCAGATATCAACCTCTTCATTGGTTAATCCTGTTCTCTCTGTTCCAAATAAAATGGCAATTTTAGCCTCTGGTTGCGCTTTAATAATGGCATCAATATTCTTAGCGCCTATTTCAATCGGTAGTTCTGGTTTACCAATGTGACGGCTTCTTGCGCTTGTGCCAAAGATATATTGGCAATCTTTAACGGCTTCAGACAAAGTCTCTGTGACGACTGCATTTTCTAAGACATCAAGTGCGCCGCTAGCGAGTGCAGTGGCTTCACTACTTGGAAATTTGCGAGGATTAACAAGGGTAAGATTATATAATCCCATCACTCGCATTGCTCTTGCGGCAGCGCCAATATTCCCAGGGTGAGAAGTGTTGACCATGACGATTCTAATCGCATTTAATGGTGCGTCAGTCTGCATTATTTGACTCTCTTTTGTGGTAAAATTTAAACGATTTGTAAAATAGCTCAAGTGGTCAATTTATCATTAGGCGGTGATGGTTAAACCGCGATAATTATTTTCTATAAAATGATGGTGAAAAAGTTGATGAAAAGAGCAATTTTTACTGTGGAAAGATTATAGCAATTTTAGTCGTAAGAGAGGACGAATATGCCAAAAAACTTTATTCAAGATATTGCCGGAAAAATCCAAGAAGCGCTGCCTGATGGGATGAAAAATGCACATGGTGAGGCGGAGCGATTTGTAAAAGAGGGGGTGGAGTCTGCCTTATCAAATTTTAAGTTAGTTCGTTATGAAGAGTTTGAGATTCAGCAGAAAATTTTACTAAAAACTCGCGAGAAGTTAGAGCTTTTAACAAAGCGTGTTGATGAGCTAGAAGAGAAGTTAGCAAAGCTTGAAGGTTAGTTTCGTTGCTTAATATAGTTTTGATTATGGATAATAGGATTTTAGAGAGATATTTTATGGTATTTAGTGGCGATAAAATATCTTGTAAAAAGCCATGAACCACTATTTGATCACTACCCATTCGCTGAGAAATAGAGTAAGATAAAGCCTATTTATCAGAGTCTCAAATCTACAATAAAGGAAGTGTACAGTTATGAGTCAAGCCCCTAAATATAAACGCATTTTGTTAAAGCTCAGTGGTGAGGCCTTGATGGGAGATGGGGATTACGGGATTGACCCAGTGACAATTGGTCGCATCGCCGATGAGATTAAGGCTTTAAACCGTATTGGCGTTGAAGTTGGTGTTGTGATTGGTGGTGGGAATATCTTTAGAGGGGCAGGTTTAGCGGAAGCTGGGATGGATCGTGTTGCCGGGGACCACATGGGAATGCTTGCAACAGTGATGAACTCACTTGCACTTCAAGATGCATTAGAATCGCGAGATGTTTATGTTCGTGTGATGAGTGCGATTCGTATTAACGAAGTATGTGAAGATTATCTTCGCCGCCGTGCGGTACGACATCTTGAGAAAAAGCGTGTGACAATTTTTGCAGCAGGAACGGGCAATCCATTTTTTACTACAGATTCAGCCGCAGCGCTTCGTGCAATAGAAATTAATGCAGAGATTATGCTTAAAGCAACGAAAGTTGATGGCGTTTATACCGCTGATCCGAAAAAAGATCCTACAGCAACACGTTATGATCACATTACATTTACAGATGCATTAACACAGAATTTAGGTGTGATGGATGCTACCGCATTAGTGATGTGCCGCGAGAATAATCTTCCCATTAAAGTGTTTAATATTTTTAATGAAGGCGATTTAATGAAAGTGGTGAAAGGCGATAATGTCGGGACTTTAGTCTCAGAATCGGCGCCAGAATAAAACATGTGTGATAAGATTATTACCATTAAAATGATAACGGTAATGACTGATCAATGGCTGCTTTTAACTTTTAAGGTAATCATTTAGTTAGAGACGCTCTCGTGGATAATCATGAGAGCGTCTCCTTGTTTAAAGAAATTGGAGAACAAAATAATGACACAAAATATTATTAAAGATGCAAAAGAGCGTATGGAAAAATCGGTAGAAGCATTGGGAAATGCTCTAGGTAAAATTCGTACAGGTCGTGCACATATCTCTATCTTAGATCATATTGAAGTTGAGTATTACGGATCAATGGTGCCATTAAGCCAGGTCGCAAACTTAACCGTACAAGATTCTCGTACATTAGGTGTTGCACCATGGGAAAAAACAATGGTAGGACCGATTGAGAAAGCAATTATCAATAGTGATTTAGGTTTAAACCCAGCAACAACAGGGACATTAATTCGAATTCCATTACCGCCATTAACAGAAGAGCGCCGTAAGGATTTGGTGAAAATTGTTGGCGGAGAAGCAGAGCAAGCAAAAGTTGCGGTTCGTAATATTCGTCGTGATGCGAATAACCAAATTGCAGCGATGGAAAAAGAGGGTGAAATCTCTGAAGATATCCAAAGACGTGCAGAAGATGAGATTCAAAAGTTAACAGATGCCACTACGAAAAAAATTGAAGAAGTGCTTGCTGGTAAAGAAGAAGAGTTAATGGAAATCTAATTCTAAAGGATGATTGTGGGGACTAGTAGAGAGTGTCAGCATATTGCCATCATTATGGATGGCAATGGGCGTTGGGCAGAAAAAAATAGTTTAACAAGAGCTCTTGGGCATCGAGCTGGTGTTAAAGCTGTTAAGAGAAGTGTAGAGAGTGCGATAAAACACGGTATTAAAGTGTTAACAGTCTACGCTTTTTCAACTGAGAACTGGAAAAGACCGGTTGAGGAAGTCTCTTTCTTGATGGACCTTTTCTATCAAACTGTCGAAGGGCAATTAAAATCACTTCATAAAGCGGGGGTAAGATTGAGCTTTATTGGTGATTTGTCTCCACTTTCAGAACGATTAAAAAGTCAATTGCTAAGCGCGGTTGAATTAACGAAAGATAATCAAACCTTAGATCTTATTGTGGCTATTAATTATGGTGGGCGCCAAGAGATCGTCAATGCTTGTCAGATGCTTGCAAAAGAGGTTCAGGCAGGAGAGATCTCTGTTGAAGAGATCACAGAAGCTCGTTTTGAAGATGCGCTCTCATTAAAAGATTATCCCCCTGTTGATCTTTTAATTAGAACAAGTGGGGAGCAGCGGGTTAGTAACTTTTTATTATGGCAATTAGCCTATGCCGAGCTCTATTTTACAAATTGTCACTGGCCTGATTTTGGTGAGAAAGAATTTGAAGCGGCACTTAAAGAATATAATCGACGAGATCGCCGATTTGGTGGGAGATAGTTAAAGATGAAGCAACGAATTATTACAGGCGTTATTTTAGGGATTGTCGCCTTATTAGCGATTATTTTTCTCCCAACAATGGCATTTGCCTTGTTACTCTTTTTAGTAGCGATGATAGGTTTAAATGAGTGGAGCAATCTATTAAAGTTAGCTTCCTTTCCTAAAAAGATCTATCTAGGGGTTGGCGGCATTACCCTTTTAACGGTAACAATAGTCTTGATAGCTGGTGCAAAGAGCACTGTGATGGATCATGCCACACTTGCAAGATTTGTGATGGGAAATCCCATTATTTATGGATTGCTCATAGTGATGGCGCTTTTTTGGCTCGGTATGCCATTTTTACTCTCTATTCATTCACGTAAACCTTTAGCATTGCTTATCAATCGTGAATTTTTGTTTGTAGTGAGTATTTTGTCGTTAGCAGCCTTAGTTATTACACTTGTCACTTTACAGCAAGGTCTTATTTTACTCTTTTATCTCATCTTGTTAATTATCATTGCCGATAGTAGCGCCTATTTTGTCGGAAGAAAGTTTGGAAAGCGTAAACTTGCGCCAACTATTAGCCCTGGAAAAACGATTGAAGGGGCTTTAGGTGGGTTGGTTATCGGTGTGATTTTTTCTCTGATTGCGATTACTTCATTTGCCGGGGGAGAGATGCCTCTTTTAACTGGAAATGGTAGTCAATGGATATTAACGCTTAACTTTGTTTCATTAAGTGCTTTGGTGGTGATCGTCTCTATTTCTGGGGATCTTTTTGAAAGTGTTGTGAAGCGTCATGCCGGGATGAAAGATAGCGGTAATATCTTGCCAGGACATGGCGGTGTATTAGATCGCATTGATGCGCTAACAGCGGCAGCGCCCCTTTTCTTTGTAGGATTGAAGTTTATCTAATGAAGCAGATTTCAATTTTAGGAGCAACAGGCTCTATTGGTGATTCAACCTTAAAGGTGATTCGTAATAATCGGGATCTTTATCAGATCCACTCTTTAGTGGCGCATAAGAGTGTGGAGAAGATGTTTGCGCTTTGTGAGGAGTTTAATCCTCGTTATGCCATTTTAGAAGATGAGGCTGCGGCTCTTTTGCTTAAAGAGCGAGTGAAGGCGGCGGGCCTAAATGTTGAAGTCGAAGCGGGTGAGTCAGCTGTTATTTCACTGGTAAAAGCAAACGAGATTGATCTTGTTGTTGCGGCAATTGTCGGGGCTAAAGGATTTCTTTCTAGTCTTTCTGCGGCAAGAGCGGGGAAAACTATTTTACTTGCCAACAAGGAGACGTTAGTGGTGGGTGGTGCGCTTTTTATGCAGGAAGCTAAAAAGTTTGGCGCAACCATTTTACCGATTGATAGTGAGCACAATGCGTTATTTCAATCACTGCCAAAAAATATCGATGGCACTGCCGGTTATGAAGGTGTGAAGCAGTTGATTTTAACGGCATCAGGCGGACCATTTAGAGGGTTTTCTCGTGAGCAGCTTGAAAAGGTGACCTTAGAGCAAGCGCTAAAGCACCCTAACTGGGCGATGGGCGCAAAAGTAACAATTGATTCAGCGACTTTAATGAATAAGGGGTTAGAGTTTATTGAAGCGCATTTTCTCTTTGAGATGCCGGTTGATAAAATTCAAGTGGTTGTTCACCCACAAAGTATGATCCATTCTTTAGTTGAATATATTGATGGTTCATTGATTTCACAAATGGGCGCAGCTGATATGGCGATTCCTATTGCGCATGCTTTAGCATATCCTCAGCGAGTTGTTTCTGGCGCCAAATCATTGGATTTAACAAAGATGAGCGCCTTAACTTTTGAAGCGCCAGATTTAGTGGCTTTCCCTGCGTTGCAATTAGCCAAAGAGTCGCTGATTGCTGGGGCTTCACATTTAGTGGCATTAAATGCGGCAAATGAAGTTTTTGTAGAACAGTTTTTACAGAAAAAAATTCGTTTTGTGGAGATTGCAGATAAATTAGCAAAGGTATTAGATGGCGTGGTTATCTCTAATCATGCTTTGCAAGATGAAGCATCGCTGTTAGCGTATGATCAATCTATTCGTGAGATTGCGCAACATATTTAATTTTAATGATTTGTGTCATGAGAGCCTTAAGTGCTTGCTATTTTTGAGGGTATTTTAATATTCTGACATTATATGTATTACCATCCCACGAATCTGTATTGATGATTAATGATTAAAGTTATTGAAATTTAAGCTTTAATCTTCATCAAAATATTAGGAATAATGAATGGTTTCAACATTTTTTAATTCAGCTTTTGGTTTTTTAATTTTAATCGGTGTACTCGTTACGATCCATGAGTTTGGGCATTTTTACGCTGCCAGAAAACTGGGTTTTAAAGTACAGACCTTTAGTATTGGTTTTGGTAAAAAACTTTGGAGCAGAAAGGGGAAAGATGGGGTTGAGTACCGAATTGGGCTAATTCCTTTAGGTGGATATGTAGGATTTTTAGACGAAAGAGCGCATGATGTTGCGCCTTCAGAAATTGGGCAAACCTTTAATGCAAAGCCTATTTGGAAGCGTGCAGTTGTCATTGCAGCAGGGCCTTTGATTAATCTACTGTTTGCGGTTGTTATTTTGTTTGGGCTCTATCTTTATGGTGTGCCAGCTTACAAAGCGGTGATTGATACGCCACAAGTAAATACGCCGATGGCAATCGCTGGATTTGAGCGAAAAGATCAAGTGATCGCAATTGAAGGTAGAGAGATTAGAACCTCAGATGAGATGGTACAAGGATTTTTGGAGTATCTCGGTGGTGATGGAAAGGCTGAGGTTGAAGTATTAAGAGATGGTACGCAGAAAACATTGTTTCTGGAATTAGATGCACCTTTAAAGCTGGATGCTAGAGAAAATGTTGCTGAGTATTTAGGGCTAAATGCTTATGGTTTTGAACTCTCATCTATGATTGGCGAGGTCGTATTAGATGGCCCGTCAGATCTAGCGGGGCTTAAAAAAGGGGATGAGATTTTGCGTATTAATGAGCAAGAGATCTCTTCATGGCACGATATTCTTGATACGATGGGGCGATTAAGTCAGTCTGAATTAGAGGCGGTTGTTGTCGATGTCACGGTTAAAAGGGCGGGGGAGTTAATCGATTTTTCAGTGCCTCTTTCTCGAGATCAAGAGGGACGCTTTATGCTGCAAGTTGCGGCATTAATGCCAACTCAAGAGATGATTGATGCCTATTTTAAAGAACTTCAGACATTACAGAAGTACTCCCTTACAGATGCCATGAAATATGCTGTTATCGATACTTATCGTAACTCACTATTGATCTTTAAATTTATTGGTCGAATGTTTACAGGTCAAGTGCATCTCAATACGATGGCAGGTCCTTTAACGATTGCTAATATCGCAGGACAACAGCTGAGCGTGGGCTGGGTGGAGTTTATTAAATTAATGGCACTATTTAGTGTTAATCTTGGAATTTTGAATCTATTGCCGATTCCGGTTTTAGATGGTGGTCGCTTAGTGGGTCTTGGAATTGAAGCCGTTGCAGGGAGAAATAGAATTCCTGCAAGGTTATCGATGATCGTGATGCAATTAGGGGCCTTATTTCTTTTTACATTTATGGCTTTTATTATTTTGTTTGATATTACAAAATGGTTTTAAAGTGATAAATGTTGGATTTTTTGCAGTTATTCGGTATATTAACGCAGTTTATAGATGCATTTCTATGCCCTAATGATAGAGAATTTTAAAATGGCGATTGTCGATATAAAGAAAGTTTTTTTTGCAACAAGTTTATTGATTGGATCAGCTGCATCCGCGCAAAATTATGCGGTTAAAGACATTCGAATTGAAGGTCTTGAGCAGATTAATCCTGGTGCGGTATTTACGACACTTGGTTTAGATCCTGATGCTGCTGTTCAAACAGGAACAGTCAAGGATCTTGTAGAAAAACTTTATGCGACAGGGTTATTTAAAGATGTCGTAGTAAAAACAGAAAATGGAAGAATCTTAGGAAGAACAAGACCTAAATCTATTACTGTTCAAGTGGCAAGACCGAAGCAGAGCTCGGCAATTAGACAAGGGGGCGCTTTTGGCAATATTCGAACAGAGGCGCAAGAGCCAGAGATTGAATATGTCTATGAAGAGATCCCATGTACTATGAATGATCCTCGCTGTCAGCCTAGAGAGACAACGGTTAGAACAGATTTAGTGATTCAATTAGAAGAATTTCCTGTGTTATCAAAAGTGACATTTAAAGGAAACAAGGATCTTAAAGATAAGCAGCTTACAGAGATTATTAGTGCTGCCAATATCCGCCCAGGTGAAACGCTACGTCAATCAGCCATTGAAAATGCAAAAAATAACCTTTTAAAAGCATATGAAACTCGTGGTAAATACGCGATTATCATTGAGCCAAAAATTATTGAATTACCTCGTAATCGTGCTGAAATCCAATTTGATATTTCAGAAGGGCGTACAGGGCAAATTCAAAAGATTAACTTTACGGGGAATAAAGCTATCTCCGATAGTAAACTTTTAAGACAGATGCGTGTTCGTGAATCAAGCTTACGAACAATTTTCTCCTCAGGAGATCGCTATGACCCTTATACGATTCAAGATGAGCTAGATAAAGTTCAGGAATATTATCGTGATAATGGTTATTTAAAAGCAGAAGTAAACTACTCAAGTGCAACGATTAGCCCAAGTCAAGATACGATCTATTTAGATATTGATATTAATGAAGGTCAAAAATATAATTTTGGCACATTTACAATTGTGGGTAACTACCCGAGTGTTGATAAAGATGAGTTAATGTCCTTAGTGGAGATTAAAGAGGGTAAGGTTTATCGTGCGAGTGTCATTAATAAGAGTATTAAAGCAATTCAAGACCGTTTAGGGGATGAAGGCTATGCGCAAGCGCGCGTTAATGCTATTCCTCGTGTAAATGAGGAAGATGGCACTGTCAGTTACTCTTTTGCTATTGACCAAGGTGAGCGTGTATATGTGAACCGTATTAATATTGAAGGTAACGAACGTACCCGTGATGAGGTATTTCGCCGTGAATTAAGACAAGTGGAAGGCGGACGTTTCGTTGCAAGTGATATTGAAAGATCGCGTATTCGTATTCAGCGTCTTGCTCACGTAGAAGATGTGGATGTTTCAACGCAGCAAGTAGCAGATGGTGTTGTTGACTTAACTTATAATGTTAAAGAGCGTAGTGCCGGATCTATTACCTTTGGTTTAAGCTACGGGATGGATAGTAAGTTTGGGGTAAATGCTGGATTTAATCAGCCAAACTTCATGGGAACAGGGCATGAGTTAAACGTTCAAGCTGAAACCAATAAAAGTGGTAGCTACTACGGTATTGATTATATGAACCCATATCTTACTAAAGATGGGTTAAGTGCTGGTGTTTCATTAAGTTATAGCAAGCAAAAGCATGACTATGATGATACCGGGAACTATATTGCCGATGGTATCTCACTCATGTTTAACTTTGGTTATCCTATTAGTGAATATACAACGATTCGTGCTGGGATTGGTTATGAGAACTTAAATCTTAAAACAACCCATTCATCTCCTACAGAGGTTGTAGAGTATATTAGTGGTAAGAGCTGTGGTACAGGAATTTACTGCCCTGCAGATACGCCTTTATATAAGAGTAAACGTCATCTTTATCGTACTAACATAGGTGTTTATCGTGATACTCGTAATAGAACGGTATTTGCCTCTGAAGGTTCATTAAATAGTGCAACCTTATCAGGAACGCTTCCAGGATCTGATGATAAGTTCTATAAAATTCATTTAAAACATCAAAGCTATTACCCGTTAACGGATAATGAGGATTATGTATTCTCTATTCGCGGTGATGCAATGGCGGGTTGGGGCTATGGTGGTACAAAAGGGTTACCTTTTTATGAAAACTTCTATGCCGGTGGACTTGGAACTGTTCGAGGCTTCCGTGGAAGTTCTTTAGGACCTAAGTATTATGGAACAGATGATTCAAAAGGGGGCGCATTACGTTATAACGCTTCTGCTGAATTAATCATGAAAGTACCAGGATTTGCAGATAATAATGATGTGCGTTGGAGTATCTTCTTTGATGCGGGTAACGTTACTTCGAAACCTAAAAAGCCTGAGTTTGGTGATACAAAATACTCTGCAGGGATGAGTTTTGTTTGGTTATCACCGCTTGGTCCACTTGCATTCTCTTATGCAAAACCATTTAATACTAAAGATGGAGATCGTGAGCAGAAATTCCAGTTCTCTATTGGTATTCCTTACTAATTGATAGTGAAGAGCGAGATGTTTAATCACCTTTTTAAAAAAGGAGCAGCAGTTATTTTGACTGCTGCTCTCCTTGTTTTTACTCCGAGTGCTTTTGCTAAAGAGCTTAAGATTGGCGTTGTGGATATTAATCTTCTGTTAGAGAAGTATATTGAAGAAAAAGATATCTATTCTCTATTGAATGAGGAGTTTTTTGCTCGGGACCAGTATCTCCTTAAAAAACGCGATCAAATTGAGAGTCTACGCCGTGAGTTAATGAGTAGTAGTGGTGATGAAGCTGCTTCTATTCGTGAAATTGAGCGTAATATTGTCAATTTAGAGCGGGAGTTTGTTCGTATCAGTAATGATACCCGTCAAGAATTTAATCTTCGTAAAAATGAGGAGTTATATAAACTCCAAAGAGAGATTAATACAGCAATTTTACAGTATGCCCAAGATTATGATTATGATCTAATTTTAGAATCGGGATTACTTTTTGCAAAAGAAGCACTATATCTGACCGATCCAATCTTTCAGACATTAGTCCAAGATAATGAGGAGTAGATGATGACATTACAGGAAGTACTTGATTATTTACAGAGTAAGGGTGAAAAAGTCACGCTTCATGGAGATGGCGCTATTGAAATTATGGGGCTTTCTACCATTCAACATGGTCAGGATCAAACGCTCTCCTTTTTTCATAACCCTCGTTACCGTGAATATTTAGAAACGACAAAAGCCGCTGCTATCTTAGTGGATGAGCGCAATTTTGAGCATGTGACGCAACCTGCGATTGTTTGTGGTAATACCCATGCTGCATGGGCCTATGTTACACAGTTATTTCAAAAAGATTATCGTAATTTTCAAGGGATTCATTCCACAGCCGTAATTGCCAAAAGTGCTATCATTGGTGAAAATGTCACTATCGGTGCCTATAGTGTGATTGGAGAAAATGCCAATATTGGAGCAGGTAGTTATATCGATGCTCAGTGTGTGATTGAGCGTGATGTAGTGATGGGCGAGGAGTGTTATCTCTTTTCAGGGGTGACTGTTCGTTATGAGTGTCAATTAGGAAAGCGAGTTGTTTTGCATCCTAATGCGGTTATTGGCGCTGAAGGGTTTGGTTTTGCGAGAACGGCGCAAGGCTATATCAAGGTAGCTCAATTAGGTCGTGTTATTTTGGCGGATGATGTTGATATCGGGGCTGGAAGTTGTATTGACCGAGGTGCTATTGAAGATACCGTTATTGGTCGAGGCACTAAAATTGATAATCATGTTCAATTAGGGCATAACTGTATTGTGGGTGAAAATACAGTAATTGCCGGTTATACCGGTATTGCAGGATCTACGGATATTGGCAATAATGTAGTGATTGGCGGTGGTGTTGGCATGAATGGTCACATGAAGATCGAAGATAATGTGATTGTAACAGGTGGCACGCAAGTCAGTCAGCCGCTTAAAGCCGGCAAAGTATACTCATCCATTCCGCCCGTATTAGAAAATAGAGAATGGCGCTATAATAGTGCCAGAATCAAGCGATTAGGTGATCTTTTTGATCGAGTTAAAGCACTTGAGAATCAATTAAAACCTAACGAGAATAAATAAATTTATTAATAAGTTGCTATTGATTTATCGACGGCAAACAGTCTGTAATAATCAAATATTAAAAAATAGAGAATAATAAATATGAGTGATAATAAAGTAATCGATATTAATGAAATCATGAAATACCTTCCGCATAGGTATCCTTTTTTAATGATTGACCGTGTACTTGATTACACTCCAAATGAAACTTTGCATGCTCGCAAAAATGTCACTTATAACGAGCCTTACTTTTTAGGGCACTTCCCCGTAAAACCCATTATGCCTGGGGTGATGATTTTAGAAGCATTAGCCCAAGCTACGGGAATTTTAAGTTTTAAATCGGTAGAAGATTATGATTCAACAGATCAGTCAATTTACTACTTTGTAGGAATTGATAAAGCGCGTTTTCGCCGTCCTGTAGAGCCAGGTGA
Source organism: Ignatzschineria rhizosphaerae (assembly GCF_022655595.1). Taxonomy (NCBI): domain Bacteria; kingdom Pseudomonadati; phylum Pseudomonadota; class Gammaproteobacteria; order Cardiobacteriales; family Ignatzschineriaceae; genus Ignatzschineria; species Ignatzschineria rhizosphaerae. Next base: position 1,825,659 of record NZ_CP093379.1, on the reverse strand, counting down.
TACGTTAGATCTTAAAGTGCAGTTCCTTCGTGCAAAACGTGGTATCTGGGCGTTTGAAGGTAAAGCATATGTTGATGGGCAGCTTGTTTGCCAAGCTGAATTAATGTGTACACGTCGTGAGGCATTTGAGTAATGACAACCCCACTGATTCATCCCACAGCGGTTATTGATCCAACGGCAATATTACATGAAAGTGTAAAGGTTGGTCCTTTTTGTGTGATTGGACCTAATGTTAAAATCGGTAAAGGGACCGTTTTAACATCGCACGTTGTGATCCAAGGACCGACAACAATTGGCGAAGATAATACGTTTTATCAATTTTGTTCAATTGGTGAAGTTCCACAAGATAAGAAATATAAAGAGGGCGATGAGGTCTTCTTAGAAATTGGTGATCGCAATACTATTCGTGAGTATGTCAGTATTAGTCGTGGTACTGTTCAGGATAATTCCCTAACAAAGTTAGGGGATGATAACTGGATTATGGCGACATGTCATATTGCTCATGATTGTATTGTCGGAAGCCGAACTATTTTTGCTAATGGCGCTTCTCTTGCGGGTCACGCGATTATTGAAGATGATGTTATTCTTGGCGGATATTCAATGATTTATCAGCGTTGCCGTATCGGGCAAGGCGCAATTACGGGATTTTCATCCGGAATTCATCGTAACGTTCCCCCCTTTATTACAGCGGCGGGTTACCGCGCTGTCCCTTCAGGGATTAACTCGGAAGGCTTACGCCGTCATCAATATTCATCAGAGGCGATCAAAGCGACTAAAGATGCTTATAAGTCTTTATATCGTAAGGATCTCACTTTACAAGATGCAATTGTTGAAATTAAAGCATTAGCTGTTGATTTCCCCCATCTTGAGAAGATGGTGAAGTTCTTGGAAGAGACAGAAGATCGCGGTATTATTCGCTAGTTGCGATTATTGTAAATGACAAAATGGAGTAAGTTTGAAAGTCGATGGCTGAATATGATAAAAGAATATTCAGTTTCACTTTACTAGACTTACTCCATTTTTTATCGTTATTGATTATCGTGAAATAGGTTCTATTTTGTATCTTGCAAACAGGGTTTAAGACTTGCTTTTCTTAAACCAATTTTACAATGTATAGTACCATCGGTTTAAAAAGGTCTATTTTGTGGCGAGAGTGAGAGCTTGCGAGATGCCAGATTAGAGTGACTCTGACGTTTTTCATCACAGGTACGCTGGCAATTGGTTTAAAGACTTTTAAACTGAGTTAACGATACTATAAATTAGGTTCATCAATATCCGTACGATAAATAGATGCGGTAAAATTAAATGAAAGTAATGACACCAATAGCAGTCTTAATTCATGTGCAAAATGTTCAAGAGGGCTTAAAATGGTATAAAAAAGCCTTCCCAATGGCTGAAGAGATCTATCTTCCGGCATTTGACTTCACATTATTATCGATTGGGACATTTTCAATCGAGATCGTACAAGCAGATGCAAAAGTTGGACAAGGGAAGTGTGGCTCTGTACTTTATTGGCTTGTGGAAGACTTTGATCAAGCCATTGAACATTTTGAAAGATTAGGTGCTAAATTATACCGTGGACCTATGATGCTTGATCAAGGGATGAGAATGTGCCAAGTGGAAGATCCTTTTGGTAATTTAATCGGTTTAAAGGGGCTATAAGTAGATATCATTTTTATGATTGTTGAAAAAATAGATGTGATTATCATTATCGATAAAAAGGAATAAGGTTTGGAGAGTCTTACAGTAGAAAAAGCCCCCATTTTTATGTTGGTGGCAGGTGAGTTATCTGGAGATTTACTAGGCGGAGGACTCATTCGTTCATTAAAAGAGATCTATCCTAATGCCGCATTTTTTGGTATTGGTGGACCTGAAATGATCAATGCCGGTCTTGAATCAATTGAGCCCATTGAAACCTTATCGATTATGGGATTGGTGGAAATTTTAAAAGACCTTCCCCGTCTCTTTAAAGTGAAGCGTCAATTAGTGGAAGAAGCAAAGCTTCGAGCGCCTATCTGTTTTATCGGCATAGATGCCCCTGATTTTAATCTACGTTTATCAAAAGATCTTAAAAAACTAGGAATGGCAACTTTTCAATACGTCTCTCCCTCTGTTTGGGTTTGGCGAGAAGGGCGGGTTAAGAGTATTCGCAAAAATATTGATAGAGTGCTTTGCCTTTTCCCTTTTGAAGTCGATTTTTACCGTAAACATCAGGTAGATAGTGTTTGTGTAGGTCATCGTTTAGGAGATGAGATTCCCTTAACTATTGATACAAATACCGCTAAGGCTGCGTTAGATCTTGATTTAGCGCAGCGATATCTTGCGTTATTACCAGGAAGTCGCCGTGGAGAGATTTCAAGGTTATTGCCGATCTTTTTAGAATCTTTACCATTAATAGCGCGTGATTTTCCAGAGCTCTTTTTTTTAATTCCAGCGGCGACGCCTACCATTAAAACATTAATTTTAGATGAGATTGAAAAATTGCCAGCGGAGCTTCAAGCTAAAATTAGACTCTATCAAGGACAAGCTCGCGAGATTATGAGTGCATCTGATGCCGTATTATTAGCATCGGGTACAGCGGCATTAGAGGCGATGTTACTGAAGAAGACAATGGTTGTCTGTTATCGTTTTAGTGGATTGACGGCTTGGCTTGCTCCAAAAATTGTGAATATTTCCCATTTTTCACTTCCTAATATTTTATCGAAAGAGCCATTAGTGACAGAACTTTTCCAGCAAGCTGTTACTCCCGAAAATATAGCTCAAGAGGTGAAGTTATCGTTAGAAGAGAGCATCGAGAATGGCCAAAAGCGGGAAAAATTTATGAAGATTCATGAATCATTACGTCTTAACTCAGATATTGCAGCGCGTGATGCGGTGATCTCACTGTTACAAGAAAAAGGAATTTTATAGATGCAGCAAGAGAGTTTAGGATTTGATATCGACTTTGAACAAGAGATTGTTGCTGGGGTTGATGAGGCAGGGCGCGGCCCTCTTTGCGGGGATGTATTTGCAGCTGCTGTCATTTTAGATCCTGATAATCCTATTGTCGGACTTGATGATTCTAAAAAATTAACAGAGAAAAAACGCACGCTCTTAGCGCTTGAGATTAAAGAAAAAGCGAAAGCTTGGGCGATTGCAAGAGGAAGTGTGGCTGAGATAGATGAGATAAATATCTTACAAGCCACGTTATTGGCAATGAGACGTGCTGTTGAAGCGTTGAGTGAAACACCGACTTTGCTTCGTGTGGATGGTAATCAAGATCCTAAAAGCGCGATTCCGGCAATGACAATTATTAAAGGTGATGCGCTATTTGCTGAAATTAGTGCGGCATCGATATTAGCAAAAGATGCACGTGATCAATCGATGATTGAAGCTGATAAGCATTATCCTGAATATGGTTTTGCTAAGCATAAAGGTTATGGGACAAAGGCGCATCTTGAGGCGTTAAAAGAATATGGCGTAACGCCGCTTCATCGGCGATCATTTGCACCAATTAAGAAGCTATTGGTAGATTAATTGGTTTTTAGTTGCCATGATATTTTAAGATGTTGTGGCAGAGAATTTAAACTTATTACAAGATCAATAGCATAAAAAGACAACGGCATTGAAACGTAGTAGAATACAGGAAAAACATCTAGAGAAAGGTCTAAAATGAAGAATTCTAAATGGCTCGATTTTATTGTAGGACTATTTGTTCTAAGTGGTATTGCCGCATTTGGCTGGCTTGCAATGAGTGCAAGTAATGCAACCTCTGGGTTAAGAGGTGGTAAAGCGATTAATGTGACAACCTCTTTTACAAATATTGGCTCATTAAAAGTCAAAGCACCCGTTATGATTGCCGGAGTGCGCGTGGGGCAAGTCAATGGTATTACTTTAGATCATGATAACTATAAAGCAGTTGTCTCTTTATCTCTTGATAGTTCAGTGCCTATTCCTCGAGATGGTACAATGGCAATGATTAATACCTCAGGATTAGTTGGTGAGCAATATATTGCTTTAGAGCCAGGCTTTTCAGATGAGATGCTGACAAATGGGGATGTGATTCGCCGAACGCAAGATGCATTTGTGATGGAGCGATTGATCGGACAATTGATGGCATCAATTGGTGGTAGTAAAGATGATGATGAGAAAAAAGAGAGTGACTCATCTGATAAACCATTTAAGCCAGGATCATTACTTGATTAAAGGGATTATGGCGTTAGATTAAACTCGATAAGTCTCTAATCACGTTATAAGAAAATAATGAATGCAAGATGAATTAATATTAAGCCGGACGGAAGGGGTTGTGTTAAATAAACGCCCCTTTAAAGAGTCCGGTTTTTTAGTGGATCTTTTTACCCGTGATTATGGTCGGTTAACGGTATTTGCGCGTGGCCGCGCAAACCCTAAAAAGCCCCTCAATTACTTAGAGCTCTTCACCTACAGCGCATGGTATCTAAAAGAGGGAAAGACATTCTATTTTATTCAAGAAGTTGATGATCTATTTGCATTTCGCCTTTCCGGCAAAGAGATCTGGACAGCTTACTATCTCAATGAGCTCTTATTAAGAGTTTTCCCGAAGCATCAACCCTCTGATGAGCTTTTTGATATCTATTATCGTGTTTTAGAAGCTCTAAAGTTGGAAAAAGAGATAGAGCCTTATTTACGCCAATTTGAGAGCACTCTACTTGCTGATCTAGGGATTCTTCCTGATTTGATGTTTGATGCCGCAGGAGATGAGATTCTCCCAAAGAAACGATATTACCTCTCTTATGAAGAGGGGTTATTACCCATTGAGTATCCTGGGACTTTTCAAGTTAACGGACAGGTGCTTTTAAAAATTAATGATGGGGAAGATTTAGATCGTGAAGATTCAATGATCTACCGCAATATGATGCGGTATCTGCTCTCTCCATTATTGGGTGGAAAGCCATTGCAATCACGTATTTGGATGCAAAAGCTCTACAGTAAAGGACGCGTTTAAAATATAGACATAGTCGATTTGGTTGAAGAAAAGCAAGTCTAAAACAGCTGGCACGGGATTTTAGAAAGAACACGAAACATTCCCTTGAGCCTTGCATAAATCGATAAAGGTACGTATTAAACAGCGCCTGCAAGATGCCGGATAGAACGATTCTTCAGCTTCTTATCATCTCTGTGCCGGCAATCTGATTCAGTCACTGTTAAACCGGTTTTTTTACGATTTATATTGAAATCAGTTTTAGTCGCTTGCAGAGAAATTCACTGATCAATTGAAAGCTCATTTGGATCGCTAACAGTATTCCTGCATAAGCGAGACCTTCGATAAGTCTTTGATAAAGATCTGCTAGACTTAGATAATAAAAGCTCACTTGATTGAGAAGTAATAGGATGATGAGTAGTAGGCTCCATAGAAAAATCCATCGACGTGAGCAATTAAAATAACGCAATATCGTTAATCCTAATGTGCAGACCTGTAAGTAGCCTAAGATGATAATGGCAATTGCAAATGTCCAGCTATTGAAAAAACTTTTAAATGTTATCGGGTTAGACTCCATATAAAAATATCCGGTAAGAAGTAAAAAGGGAGGTAGGATAATCCCTTCATGAAGTAGAAAAATTGCCAGAAATCGTCGAATATTCATGATGGCTTTTATTACCTAGAGATCGCGTTTAATAAAAACCTAGCACTATGGGTCATAATGCTAGGTTTGATGATGTGAAGTATGATTTTAGGCAATTTCTCTATGGGCATTTTTTTCATCTTCTTCTCGGCGTTTTGAGAGATAGTGATTAATTAGTGTCACTAAAAAGACAATTGATGCCACAATACCAATCATAATAGTGGAAAGTGCATTGATATTAGGGCTGACGCCTAAACGGGCTTTTGAATAGATCCAGATGGGAAGCGTAGTCCCCCCAGGGCCTGTTGTAAAGGTTGCAATAACAAGGTCATCTAACGATAGTGTAAAAGAGAGAAGCCATCCTGAGATAATTGCCGGTAGAATCATTGGTAGTGTGATATAGAAAAAGGTGCGAATGCCATCTGCACCTAAATCCATCGCTGCCTCTTCGATATGGCGATCAAATCCTGTTAAACGCGATTGTACAACGACCACAACGTAGCACATAGTGAAGGTGATATGCGCGATCATCATTGTAAAAAATCCCGTACTAAATTTAAGGGCGACAAAGGTAAGCCCAAGAGCGCTTCCCATAATAATTTCTGGCATTACCATGGGGGCGTAGGTGATACCAGAAAAGAGAGTTTTTCCTTTAAATCTGCGGAATTTAACAAGCGCAAAGGCTGCCATTGTTCCTAAAATAACAGCAAATGTTGAGGTACTAAATGCTAAGAGTAGACTGGTTTTAGTTGCCGACCAGATGCCATCTTGTTGAAAGAGGTCTGAGTACCATTTAGTAGAGAAACCGCTCCAAACAGTGACAAGTTTGGATTCATTGAAGCTATAGAAAATTACTAAAATAATAGGGATATAGAGAAATAGTAGCCCTAAAATTAATGCCGCCCAATTGAGCGCAGTCATCTGTTTTTTCATCATGCGCCTCCTAGTTGAATTGTTTTGCTTGAATGCGGTTAAAGATATAGATCGGAATAAGCACAATCAAGAGTAAGATTACAGAGATCGCTGAAACTAACGGTAAGTTCATGCCTTGAAGGTAGGTATCATAAAGAACTTTCCCAATCATTGTTACATTAGAGCCGCCTAGAAGATCAGGAATGACAAACTCTCCTATTGCTGGAATGAAAACTAAGAAGCATCCTGCTAAAACGCCAGGAAGGGAGAGCCTAAAGGTAATTGTCCAAAATGTTTTAAGGGGAGGGGATCCTAAATCTAATGCGGCCTCCACTAAGGTGTCGTCAATTTTTATGAGTGTTGCAAAAAGCGGTAAGATCATAAAGGGGAGATAGCCATAAACAATCCCGATATAGACAGCAAGGTCTGTATGGAGGATCTGAAGCGTAACAGGTGAGTTTGGATCAATTAAGCCAATCCCCATTCCAACCCAGTTAATAAAGTTATTCAGAACCCCTGTTGGTGAAAGGATAGTGATCCATGCATAAATACGAATGAGAAAAGAGGTCCAAAAAGGTAAAATGACCAGCATTAGTAAAAAAAGCTGCCATTTTTTAGAGGCTCTCGACATCGCAAGTGCAATAGGATACCCAATAATAAGTGTTAAGAGTGTGGCGAAAAAGGCGATTTTAACACTATTTAAATAGGCGTGGATGTAGATCCCATCTTCCCAAAGCTCCATATAGTTTTGGAAGTTAACGGTGATCTGTAGTAAACCATCATCAATCCAAGCAAGAAGGTTTGAAAATGGAGGGGAGGCAATTTCAGCTTCCGTAAAGCTGATCCTTAAAATAATTAAAAAAGGAATGAGAAAAAAGAGCGTTAACCAAAGATAAGGTACGCCAATAAGAAAGCGATGGCTATGGCCAAGGCTAACGAGAAAACGGTATGGGGCAAAGCGGAGTAACCGACGATGCGTAAAATTTAGGCGAGAAGCAATCTCTGCCATAATGCCGGTAAATGTTCCGACCCCTTGTTGACGGTGTGGCATTGTCAACCCTCCATGATTAAAGGTTAAGAGATGAGTACAATCCCTGAGTCATCTGTAAAGCTTACATAAACACGATCTTCGTGAGTAATACGCTGCTCAATAATTCGCGTATCATTCATTTGTGAGACGGTAATCATTTTTTCATTATCGAGTTTCACGTGATAAATAGATACGTTCCCCATATAACCGATATCCCAAACTTCTCCTTCCACGCAGTTAATCGTGGCATTTTCAGGAGGCGTTAAGGAGATATCGAGCTTCTCAGGACGAACAGCAACCCACGCTTGTGAGCCGACGGTTGCGCCGACACCTTGTGCACATACTAATGGCGTTGGCGCTTCAAAGCTCTCAACCGTTGTTTTATTAGAGGAGATCTCTGAGATAACGCCTTCAAAGATATTTACATCTCCCACAAATTCTGCGACATAACGAGAGTTTGGGAATTCATAGATCTCTGCAGGTGTTGCCACTTGTGCAAGACTTCCTGAATCCATCACCGCAATTCGGCTAGAAACTGTCATTGCCTCTTCTTGATCGTGAGTGACGATAATAAAGGTCATGCCAAGCTCTTCTTGAATGGTCATGAGCTCAAATTGAGTCTGCTCACGAAGGCGCTTATCTAATGCGCCTAGTGGTTCATCTAAAAGGAGAAGCTTTGGTTTTTTTACAATACTTCTTGCGAGCGCAACCCTTTGGCGCTGCCCACCTGAAAGTTGGTGAGGTTTACGTTTAGCAAAACGTTCCATCTGCACAAGCTCAAGCATTTGATTGACGCGGCGGCGAATTTCAGGCTTTTTAACCTTATCTTGTTTAAGACCAAAGGCGATATTATCTTCCACAGTCATATGCGGAAAAAGCGCATAGCTTTGAAACATCATATTAACAGGTCTTTCGTAAGGAGGGATTTTTGACATATCTTCGCCTTCTAGTAAAATCTTTCCTGAAGTCGGCGTTTCAAAGCCAGCAAGCATCCTTAAGAGTGTTGTTTTTCCGCAGCCTGAAGGGCCTAACAGAGAGAAAAACTCCCCTTTATAGATATCTAAAGAGATATGATCGACCGCTAAATGGTCATCATAACGTTTGACGATATCAGTAATTTCAACATGGGGAACAGAATTAGGATCACGCCAAGGTTCATACTTGTGTAAACGGCTTTGTTGTTGCATAAGCGCCTCCGCATTTGATTAAAGAGGAGAATTTTGATTAAAACTCTTTAAAAATGGTGAAAGGGAAGGTGTCAAGAAAGGCTTCTTATCTCGCAGAGTGCGAGGGCTGAATTTTAGTGTGTTTTTGCAGAAGGGGCAAGCCTTTTTCAAGAAATAAGTTTCTAAAACTTCATCTTCTTCATTAGTTATTAGTAATAGTTGCTCTATTGAGAGCGCTTTTGGCATGATTAATGCCAAAAGCTGATAGGGAATAAATCTTTGGAAATCCCATTTTTATGCTAGATAATGGTAAAAAGATCGTTAAATGGTAGTCGAGATTTATTAAATGCCGCATTGAAGTCTTCATCACTACGATAACCTAGTGATGCTACAACGACACTTCGGTACCCTTTAGCTTGAAGATCTAGTATCTCATCGAGCTTATCAGCATTAAAGCCTTCAATCGGTGTTGAGTCAATATCAAGAGCAGCCGCTGCAAAAAGAAGGTTACCAAGAGCGATATAGACCTGTTTTTCTTGCCACTGGTGGAGCTTTTCTGGGGATTGGCTGTTTAAATCGACAAAAAAACGACGACCTTTATCGTTATCCTCTTTCATTTGCGCTTGAGGAAATCTTTGATCTTTCTCTTCTTGATCAACAATTTTTGTTAGATATTCACTAGGAAATTCATTGCGAGATAAGAAAATGACAACATGTGATGCATTTTTAATACGAGGTTGATTGAATTCAAAAAATGCTGGTAGGATCTTTTCTTTCGCAGCCTTTGATTCTGCAATAAAAAAGTGCCAAGGCTGAGAGTTTACCGATGAAGGGCTATCTCTTAAGACAGCGTAAAGTTGCTCGATCTCCTTTTTGGGGATTTTTTTATCGGGATCATAAGCTTTACAAGTATAGCGGCGATTAGCGATATCAGTGATAGATTTCATTATACTACTCCTTTGTTATTAGTGATCAATTGACGCAATGAGTCACGGCTTTAATAAACCTTTTAGATTATTAAAAGATTCAAGGATTTTAATTTTTAAAGGATTAAAGCATCTACAATAGCCGGTAATACTCTATCATTTTATCTATAGGCTGAATAGTTTAGCTGTTTTTATATTAAGATGGGAATCACTTTTGCAAGAGGGCAGAAGGAGAAAGATGGAATAATAAATTCGAATATTATCTATATAAGGATATCGTGAGATAATTGATTCTAAAAATTTGAGAATTAAATATAATAAATCAGATCTAATTAAATAGCAGCATTTACAAATGGCAAATGATTTTAATGCTAAGGTTAAAGGATATAACTTAAAAGATAGTCGTCTTAGCCTATTTTAATGAAAATATTGGAGTGGATTAGAGCGTTAGGGGATTAATCGTAATGACAATTGGGCATATGATAAAACTAATAGTGATCATGTTTGTTTTAGTAGCGTTAGCACTTGGTATTTTGGCAGCTTGTGCAGTTAAGCCTTTACCAAAGCTAGAGCAAGTTGAGAGTCGAGCAATTCCTCCTAGTGAAGGAACGCAGCTATCAAAAATGCTAGAAGAGGAGCATTCAGAAGATCCAGATTTAACGGGCGTTGTTATTTTAGGGGATCCCCTTGATGCTTTTGTGGCGCGTTCTGCGCTCTTAAATCTAGCAGAAGAATCGATAGATCTACAATATTATATTTGGAGACCCGATACCTCCGGCATGATGTTATTACGGGATATTTATGCAGCTGCTGAGCGAGGCGTTCGCGTTCGTTTATTATTAGATGATAATAATACTAGGGGGATGGATGATTTATTATCGATTTTAAATGATCACCCTAATATTGAGATACGGCTTTTTAACCCCTTTACTAACCGAAAATTGCGATTTTTAGGGTACATTATTGATTTTAAAAGACTCAATCATCGCATGCATAATAAGTCTTTAATTGTAGATGGTGTTGCGGCAATTACAGGGGGGCGCAATATTGGAGATGAATATTTTGCAGCGGGTGATGGGATGGTCTTTTCAGATCTAGATGTCATTACCATTGGTAAAGTTGTGCCAGAGTTAGCGCGGGACTTTGATAATTATTGGAATAGTGTTCTTGCGTATCCTGCCGAGCAGATTATCACCAAAGAGTATGGTAGTGATTATATTGCAGCGTTAGAGAAGCTGCGCCGAACGAAGTATCGAGCGGATGTTGAAACTTATGAAGCGGCATTGATGAAGTCAAATCTTTTAGAAAAGATGATTCAACATGATCTTCAGTGGGAGTGGTCTAAAGCGCTCTTGATTTCAGACCCACCCAGTAAAGCTTTAGGAGTCTGGAGTGAAAATGATTTTCATAAACCGCTAGTACAAGCAATAGGGGATATTCATCAAGAGATATTTTTTGTCTCCCCCTATTTTGTTCCAACAGGAGATGGGACGAAATTTTTGATAGATCTGGTGGATAAGGGGGTTGATGTTTCGGTATTGACCAACTCTTATGATGCAACAGATGTGGCATTTGTGCATGCTGGATACGCTAATTATCGCAAGCAACTTATTGATGCCGGGGTTAAAATTTATGAGCTTAAAGCTCGCTATGTAGATGATGTTCCTGATGTTAGAGATAAAGGGTTAGTGGGAAGTTCGGCTTCAAGCTTGCATGCAAAGACCTTTGTTGTTGATAAATCAAGGCTTTTTGTCGGGTCATTAAATTTAGATCCTCGTTCTGCAAAAATTAATACTGAAATGGGGATGGTTATTTTAAATGAAGATCTCTCATTGAGAATTGATCGAAAAATTCATGAGCAATTATTAGAACGATCTTATAGAGTTGTCTCTGATAAGGGAAAATTAAAATGGCTTGTCTATGAAAATGGTGAGCTTGTAAGAACTTATGAAACAGAGCCTAATACGAATGCATTTGAGCGTGGGTTTATGAAGGTTTTGACTTGGTTACCTATTGAATGGTTACTATAAATCACGATTAGATTCATTAAAAAATGCCGCAAAGAAAAATTGCGGCATTTTTTATATCATGACATAGCGTAGATATTTTAATCTCTTAATATTGACCTTTTTAAGGATATTTTCAGGATGTTGTGATTAAAAGGGAGATTCTACATTTTAAAGAGAGCCTGCAACAGAGCCATATAGATCATAAGTATCAGCATCATCAACGGTCACATTAATGATGTGACCAATCATCTCTGGTGTAGCATTATCGATATAGACCAAGCCATCAATCTCTGGGGCATCTGATTTTGTTCTACCAATAGCGATGCCTTCCTCGTCATCAAAGTCATCTATTAAGACCTCTAAGGTTTTTCCAATTTTTGCTTGTAGTTTTTCAGCAGAGATAGTCGCTTGCAACGTCATAAATCGCTCTAATCTTGCCTCTTGAACGGCTAAAGGAATAGCTGTTGCAATCTCATTTGCAGGGGCGCCTTCAACGGGAGAGTAGATAAAAGCACCAACACGATCTAACTTTGCTTCTTTGATAAAGGCCAGTAACTCTTCAAATTCTGCTTCTGTTTCCCCTGGGAAGCCAACAATAAAGGTTGAGCGGATGGTAATCTCGGGGCATATTTCTCGCCACTTTTTGATACGATTTAACATGTTTTCGCTATTAGCTGGGCGTTTCATGGCCTTTAAAATACGCGGTGAAGCGTGTTGCATCGGAACATCTAAGTAGGGAAGAATCTTACCTTCAGCCATTAACGGAATTAGATGATCAACATGGGGATAGGGGTAGATATAATGTAGCCTGACCCAAATATTGAGCTTAGCAAGCTCTTCACAAAGATTTTGAATATGGCTGCGAACAGGTTTTCCCTCCCAGAAACCTGTTTGGTACCTTACATCAACGCCATAGGCGCTAGTATCTTGTGCAACAACTAAGAGTTCTTTAACGCCTGCTTGTGCTAATTTTTTTGCTTGAGATAAAACATTACCTACAGGATATGATTGGTGTTTTCCTCGCATAGAAGGGATGATACAAAAAGTGCAGCTGTGATTGCAGCCTTCAGAGATTTTAAGATAAGCAAAATGGCGTGGTGTTAATTTAATACCTGCCGCAGGGACAAGATCTAAAAAAGGATCATGAGGCTTTGGTAAATGCTGATGGACAGATGCCATAACTTCTTGGAAGGCATGAGGTCCTGTAATGCTTAAAACATTGGGGTAATGAGAGAGAATTTTATCGGCATTAGCGCCAAGGCAACCTGTTACAATCACTTTTCCATTTTCATCTAAGGCTTCCCCGATAGCATCTAAACTCTCTTGAACAGCTGAGTCAATAAAGCCGCAAGTATTGACGACAACAAGATCCGCTTCATCATATTGAGGCACTATCTCATAGCCCTCTGTGCGCAGTTGTGTGAGGATATATTCAGAGTCAACAAGTGCTTTAGGACAGCCTAGAGAAACAAAACCAATTTTTTGAGCCACAATTTTAACCTTTTAAAGTGAGCCTACGTAATCATTGAAGAGGATAAATCTTGTCATGAAAAAGGGCTGGATAGAAAAACTTTACGGTCAATATTTTATAACAGGCGGCTTTACTCAGAAATAGTTTTTTATTATTTTTATGATAATGGTGACTAAAATGAATCGCTTATCAGCTTTAAAGATAGAGTAAAAGCCCCATATTCTACGAAATAAGGGGCTTTTAAAATATGATTAATATTTAACGATTTGTCATTAATTTTTAAATTTTTCAAGAAAAGCTTGATGGATAGTGAGCTCTTCTTCATTTGCATAACAGACTCTTCTCTTTATTTGACTATTACTTGCTAAAAGTGCGGCATTTTTAGCAGATTGTGTCTCTTGATTATGAGTGGCAGTTTCAAAAGCATCAAAGAAGGATTCTTGCCCTCCTGTCATATTAAGATAGACTTGCGCTAATAGTTCTGAGTCTAATAGTGCGCCATGTAGCTCTCTTCGTGAGTTATCAACCCCTAATCGGCGGCAAAGCGCATCAAGGGTATTACGCTGGCCTGGGTAGATCTCTCTGGCCATTTTTAAGGTATCAATGACTTCTGATCGATCTGTAACGGGAGGTAATCCCATCTGTGCTAATTCATAGTTTAAGAAGGGGACGTCAAACCCTGCATTATGAATTATGAGGTCAGCACCATCAATATAGTCTAAAAACTTTTGCCCAACTTCTGCAAATAGTGGTTTATCACTTAAAAATTCTTCGCTTAATCCATGAACATTAAAAGCTTCTATTGGCATTGAGCGTTCAGGATTAATATAGACATGAAAGTGATTATCAGTAATTTCTCGGTTGATCATCTCAATACAGCCGATCTCAACGATTCTATCGCCTTTATCGTAATCAAAACCCGTTGTTTCTGTATCTAGTACAATCTGTCTACTCATCTGTTATTTTTCCTTAGCCTATTTAATCTAGTGAATCGCGATGGGCTTTTATTGCGCCTGTAGCAAGATCGTCTACAATCTCATTTTCTCTATGGCCGGCATGACCTTTTACCCAGCACCAATCAATAGAAAGATGCCGATCTCTTTCGGCAATGAGTAATCTCCAAAGATCTTGGTTTTGGACAGGCTTATTATTCGCTGTTTTCCAGCCGCGTTTAATCCAACCATCAAGCCAGTTCAAGATTCCTTGCTGAACGTAGCGTGAGTCTGTTGTTAATCTAATGTGGCAGGGGCGTTTTAAAGCTTGTAGCCCTTTTATTGCCGCTGTAAGTTCCATACGATTGTTAGTGGTATCAGCTTCAAAACCTGATAGCTCTTTCTCATGGCCTTTATAGATTAAAAGCGCTCCCCAGCCACCAGGGCCAGGGTTACCGCTACAAGCACCATCAGTATAAATTTGGACAATATCTTCTTGGTTATCACTCATATTTAAACAGCAACAATGCCTTTAATAGTTGGGTGAGATTCATAGCCTTCGATCTCAAAATCTTCAAATTTAAAATCAAAGATATCTTTAGGATTGTTGTGAATAATGAGCTTTGGTAAAGCCATTGGTTCACGGCTAAGCTGCAGATCCGTCTGTTCTAAGTGGTTGGCATAAAGATGACAATCTCCGCCTGTCCAGACAAAATCACCGACTTCAAGATCGCAAACATGAGCAATCATATGTGTTAAAAGTGCATAACTTGCGATATTAAAGGGAACACCTAAAAAGATATCAGCAGAGCGTTGGTAGAGTTGGCAGGAGAGTTTGCCATCACACACATAAAACTGAAAAAGAAGATGGCAAGGTGGAAGGGCCATTTTATCAAGCTCACCTACATTCCAAGCACTAACAATTAAGCGGCGAGAATCCGGATTAGTTTTGATATCGTGAATTAAATTGGTGATCTGATCGACAATAGAGCCATCGGACTTTGGCCAAGAGCGCCACTGAGCCCCATAAACAGGGCCAAGATTCCCTTCAGCATCGGCCCACTCATTCCAAATACGCACGCCATTTTCTTGTAGATAAGCAATATTGGTGTCGCCTTTTAAGAACCAAAGTAGCTCATAAATAATGGAGCGAAGATGCAGTTTTTTAGTTGTTACTAATGGAAAACCATCTTGTAAGTTAAATCGCATCTGATGACCAAAGAGAGAATAGGTACCAGTGCCGGTACGATCTTCTTTAAAATTGCCATTTTCACGAACTTGGCGCATTAAGTTGAGGTACTGTTTCATGATGATTTCCTACGATAAGCAGTAATAAGAATAATAAGCCCAATAAGAACCATAGGGATGCATAAAAGCATGCCTTGTGTGAGCCAACCGCCGGCAATATAGCCAAGGTGTGCATCAGGCTCTCTAAAGAACTCTACAAAAAAACGAAAGCCTCCATATCCTAAAAGGAATATACCAGATGCCGCTGCTTTTGGGCGAGGTTTTGCAGTATAGATCCAAAGGATGATAAAGAGGAGTAAGCCCTCTGTTAGTGCTTCGTAGAGTTGGGAGGGATGACGGTAGACAAAATCAACGGTAGTCGGTGCGTTTTCAAAGAAAAAGCCCCATGATTGATCAGTAAATCTTCCCCAAAGCTCGCCATTGATAAAGTTGCCCATTCGACCAAAAAAGAGTCCTAAAGGAATTAATGGGGCGATAAAGTCTGTAAATTCCCAAAAAGTTTTTTTATAACGCTTGGCAATTAAAAGGCTAGCAATTAAAACACCGATCAGCCCGCCATGAAAACTCATACCAGCCCACTCAATACTTGAGCCAGTCCAACCTAAAATGGATGCAGGATTATCGAGGAAGTTACCAAAGTCATAAAAGAGCGTATAGCCAATTCTTCCGCCAAGAATCGCCCCTAAAAAGAGATAAAATGCCATATCGCTTACTTGTGCTGGTGTCCAGCCTGAGTTTGGCTTTTTAGCACGATAGCTACCAAGTAACACAGCAAGTCCTAAGGCGATGATATACATAAGCGCATACCAACGAAGTGCGACAGGGCCAATAGAGAAGATAATGGGATCTATCTGTGGTGAAAAGTAGAGTGACATTGCAAAACCCTTTCCGTGGTGAGTTGTGGAGTCAGAATATAAAAAAGGGCTACTTTTGAGCCCTTTTAAATTATTTGAAAGGAGAGGTAATTCTACTGTGCTTGCGCTTCTTCTTCAACACTTGTTGGTTTTTGAGCCTGACGATCTGCTCTTACCTTGTTAACAACTTCATCAATAGTGATAATGAATTTTTCATAAGCATTGCCATTACCAGGTCTATTAGCCGCATCACTTGCACTTAAGACATATTGACCATCAATAACAACTGCGGGTGTATAAGGCACACGGTATTGATTGACGATAAGATCTGTTCCTCTATTAAAAGAGCTTTTTGTTGAGAAGCCATTCCATGCTTTTAAGAATTTATCTTTATCAATGCCTTGAGTTGCCATAAAGTCTGCGATCTGTTTTTCATTAATAAAGCGTTTACGATCTTTATGAACTGCATCAAAGAAGGCTTGATGTCCGCGCTCTAATTCATTCATTGATTCTAAAGTATAAAATACTTGTGCATAGAGGGTCCAAACACCTTGTCCAGGAGCCGCAAGAGAGATAACTTCCACATCACTCACATCTTTTTGAGTCTCTTTCCAATTTGCAAAAAATGGCTCAAAAGTATTACAAGCAGGGCATGCATAAGAGAAGATTTCAACAACTTCAATCTTTTCAGGATCATAGATAGGATCAACTTTTGGCGAAAGGTTTTGATAAAAATTTTGCGCCATAGCAGTTGAAGCCATTGTTGCAAGCACTAATGTTGTTGTGGTGATTAATTTCTTTAGCATGAGTTTAACTCCTCAAATAATGGACATGATTTAGGCTATTATAAAAGAAAAAAGTGAGCATGAGCTCACTTTTTTATATTTAAATAATTGAAACCTATGGTTGTAAGCCTTGGATATAAGAAGCTACTTCTTTAATCTCAGCTTCATTCATGCGTTGTGCAATATCACGCATGATGCGCGCAGGGTCATTTTTACGCTCTTCAGTTTTGAAACGATTGAGTTGTTTCTCTGTGTAGTATGCGTGTTGACCCGCCACTGCAGGATAGTTTGCTGCAGCATTACCTTTACCTGTTGGGCTATGGCACGCAGAGCAAGCTGGAATGCCTTTAGCGATATCTCCGCCGCGGTAAATCTGCTCACCACGAATAGCGAGTTTTTCATCCGCTAATTGATATTGAGTTTTTTGTTTAGATAAGAAAAGGGCAACATCTGCGATTTGTTGTTCTGATAATTTATTAGCCTCAGAGCTCATCTCAGCATCAAAGCGAAGTCCGTTATCAGGATCGCTATATGAGCGCTTTAATTCATAGAGCTGGGTGCGAATATATTTCTGATGTTGACCTGCAAGACTTGGGTATAGATCGTTAATGCTGATACCATTTTCACCATGGCAGGTCGCACATGTAGTATTGACGATCTCTTTACCAGCCTCATAATTTGGCGTAATCTCATTTGCATTAACGTTCGTGAACATTAAAGTAACACCAATTCCAATTAGAGCTTTATAGTTAAAACGCACAGCAGTCTACTCTCCTAAATCTGGGTTGTTCTATTGTCAATTGATACGGCGAATACGCCGATATGTTCTGCTCGTTACGGGCTTATTCGTAACACTATCAATCAACTCTTTAAATAATCTATCCTAAATATTGCACTATTCTATTCTATTTTGAAAAAAATATGTAGTAGAAGTGTGAAAGAAGTTTGCCTAAGTCAATATTTCGCTTTAGATCACTTCCTAGATTCACTGGAATATTTTATGATATATGAATCGAAGATGGTCTATAATACCTTGTTTAGAAAGTTATACGTTGTTTTTTAAGGAGTGAAATAATCAATGCCCGTTATTACTTTGCCTGATGGCAGTAAAAGAGAGTATCAAGGCGCTGTAACTGGATTTGATATCGTCAATGATATTGGACCCGGCCTTGCAAAAGCTGCACTTGGAATTGTTGTAGATGAAGAAGATAAAGATCTTAGCTACACAGTTACCACCGATGTCGATTTTAAAGTACTGACGGTAAAGGATGAGGCAGGGCTTGATATAGCAAGACATACCTTAGCAGCGCAAGTCTTAGCTCGCGCCGTTAAAGATCTCTATCCTGATGCAATGCTTGCCATAGGACCGACAGTTGAACATGGTTTTTACTATGATGTGGACTTTGTTGAACCTATCGTTCCTGAAGCATTAGAAGCGATTGATAAAAGAATGCGTGAGATTCTGAAAGAGAATTTAGAAGTCACACGTGAAATGTGGCCACGAAAAGAGGCTATTCAATACTTCTTAGATAAACGTGAGCTTTATAAGGCTGATATTATTGATCGTGCGCCGGTTGAGCAAACAGAAATCTCACTCTACCGACAAGGTAATAATGGTGAAGATATCTTTATGGATCTTTGCCGTGGACCACATACACCAACAACCAATAAAGGAAAACTTGCCTTTGCTTTAACAAATATTGCAGGAGCTTATTGGCGTGGTGACTCTAATAATAAGATGTTAACGCGTATCTATGCAGTTGCCTTTGCAACAGATAAAGAGTTGCAAGAACATTTAGAGCGAGTCAAAGAAGCTGAAAAGCGTGATCATCGCCGTATTGGTAAAGCGCAAAATCTTTTCCATCTTCAAGAAGAAGCGCCAGGAATGGTATTTTGGCATCCTAAAGGCTGGACTATCTGGCAAGCGGTGGAGCAATATATGCGTCGCCGTCAGAAAGAGGAAGGTTATCAAGAGATCCGTACGCCATTAGTGATGGATCGTACGCTTTGGGAGCGCTCAGGACACTGGGAAAACTATAAAGAGAATATGTTCACAACATCATCTGAAAACCGTGATTATGCGGTAAAACCGATGAACTGTCCGTGTCATATTGAAGTCTTTAATCACGGGCTTCACTCTTATCGTGATCTCCCGATGAGACTTGCTGAATTTGGTTCATGCCATAGAAATGAGCCATCAGGCGCGCTTCATGGTTTGATGCGTGTACGAGGATTTGTGCAAGATGATGCGCATATTTTCTGTCGTGATGATCAGGTTATCTCTGAAGTAGAGAGATTCCATAAATTTGCAATGAGTGTTTATGATCATTTTGGATTTACGGATATCAGTGTCAAACTCTCGCTTCGCCCAGAGCAAAGAGCGGGTGAGGACCATATCTGGGATATGGCAGAGTCTGGATTAAGAACAGCGTTAGGCGCTGCGGGTATCTCATGGGAAGAGCTTCCTGGTGAGGGGGCATTCTATGGTCCTAAGGTGGAATACCATATTAAAGATGCTATCGGCCGCTCATGGCAGGTTGGAACGATTCAGTTAGACTTTGTCTTGCCAGAAAGATTGGATGCAGAATTTGTCGATGAGGATAATACGCGTAAGCGCCCTGTGATGCTCCATAGAGCAATTTTAGGATCATTTGAGCGTTTCATTGGAATCTTAATTGAGCACCATGCGGGATCTATGCCTTTATGGTTAGCGCCAGAACAAGTTTCGATTTTAACAATTACCGGTAATCAGACTGAGTATGCGGAAAAAGTTGCAAAAGCGCTTAAAAAACTTAATATAAGAACTAAAGTGGATGCACGTAATGAAAAGATCGGCTACAAAATCCGTGAAGCAACCATTTCGCGTATTCCTTATATCCTCGTATTAGGAAATAGAGAGATGGAGATGGGGCTTGTTGCGGTTCGTACTCGTGAAGGGCAAGATCTTAGTGCAATGACATTAGAAGAATTTGTCGAACTTATTCAAAAAGACTTGTAAAATAAGATTGTGAATAAGAGCATTTATTAGTCAATAGATATATCAGATATAATCGTTTGTGAGGCTTAGTTTGAAATATTCATTGAAAGATAGCATTCTAAATTAAACTTTAAATTTGAAACTATTAAATTTAAAGTAAAGCTATTCAAACGGTTATATTTTTATTAAAATTAGACATTAATTTTAAGATTTAAAGAATTTAAAGATATTAACAATAGGAGACATTACTATTAGTAATCAATATGAACATCGAATTAACGAGAAGATTTCGGTGAAAGAAGTGCGTTTAATTTTAGCGGATGGGGAACAAAAAGGTGTTGTTCCTCTTGATGAAGCGTTAGAATTAGCATACAATGACTCGCTTGACTTAGTGGAAGTTTCTCCAACAGCAAAGCCGCCTGTATGTCGTATCATGAATTACGGAAAATTCCGTTATGAACAACGTAAAAAGGCTGATGAAGCTAAGAAGAAACAAAAACAAGTTCAAGTGAAAGAGATCAAATTTCGTCCGGCAACGGATGAGGGGGATTATCAGGTAAAACTACGCAACCTGATACGTTTCTTAAAAGATGGTGATAAAGGCAAAGTAACGCTTCGTTTTAGAGGACGTGAAATGGCTCACCAAGATCTCGGGATGGATCTACTTCTTCGTGTAGAGCAGGATTTAAAAGAGTATGGCGTTGTTGAACAGCGTCCAAAAGTAGAAGGTCGTCAAATGACGATGGTTCTCGCTCCTTTGAAGACTGTAACAAAAGAGTAGATTAATTATTTAATTTAAATTAGAAATGCGAGTGGATTAAAATGCCAAAATTAAAAACACATAGCGGCGCTAAAAAGCGTTTCCGCAAAAATGCAAGTGGTAGCTTCAAGCGCCAATGTGCATTCCGTAGCCATATCCTTACTAAAAAATCAACTAAGCGTAAAAGACATCTTCGTGGTGAGGCTGTGATTTCTAAAGCAGATCACAAACAAGTCGCGCAATTATTACCAAACGCATAGTATTAGCTAGGAGAATATAGAAAATGGCAAGAGTAAAACGTGGGACGATCACTAAAGCACGTCACAAAAAAATCTTAAAGAAAGCTAAAGGTTATTACGGCGCGCGTTCACGCTCAATCCGTACTGCAACCCAAGCGGTTTATAAAGCAGGTCAATACGCGTATCGTGACCGTCGTCAACGTAAAAGAGACTTCCGTTCTCTTTGGATCGTTCGTATCAATGCAGCTGCACGTGAGTTTGGTCTCTCTTACAGCCGATTTATCAACGGTTTGAAAAAAGCCGAGATCCAAATTGACCGTAAAGTGCTTGCAGATATGGCAGTTCATGATATTAATGCGTTTGGTGCATTAGCAGAACGTGCTAAATCAGCATTAGCATAAGTACAAAATTTTCTCAGTTAATCATTATCAAAGATAATGATTAATTTATGAGAGTTCAAACAAAAAGGAAAAGCGGCTATTTAGGCACTTTTCCTTTTTTTTATTTAAAAATGATATGTAGGTAGATGAACTAATGAGTCTAGAGACAATTCTTCATTCTGCTTTAGATGCCATCACTAAAGCAGAAAATTTGCAGGCACTTGATGAAGTACGCGTAACCTATTTTGGTAAAAAAGGCCAAATTAGCGGTTTAATGGCGGAGCTTGGAAAATTAGATCCTGATGCCCGTAAAGCACGTGGTGCTGAGATCAATAAAGTCAGAACGGCTGTAATGAGTGCTTTAGAAGCGAAAAAAAATGCGCTTGAAGAAGCAGAGTTGAATCGACAGCTCATGACTGAAACTGTAGATGTGACGCAAGCAGGTAGAAATAGTGATGTGGGAACACTTCATCCTATTACAAGAACGATGATGCGTATTCATGAGTTTTTTGCTTCAGTCGGCTTTGATATTGTAGAAGGTCCTGAAATTGAGAGCGATTTTTATAACTTTGAAGCGCTCAATATTCCAGAGCATCATCCTGCTAGAGCGATGTTTGATACTTTTTATTTTGATGAGCATATGCTACTTCGCACACATACATCAAATACGCAAATTCATGTGATGCAAGAAGAGAAACCGCCAATTCAAATGATTGGATATGGCCGAGTTTATCGTAGTGACTCCGATGTAACGCACAGCCCAATGTTCCATCAGGTGGAAGGATTGGTTGTGAATAAAAATGTGACTTTTGCCAATCTTAAAGGGATTTTGACAGAATTCATGCAACAATTTTTTGAGAAAGATCTAAAGCTTCGTTTTAGACCTTCATTCTTCCCATTTACAGAGCCATCAGCAGAGGTAGATATTGAATGTGTGATCTGTAGTGGTGATGGTTGTCGTGTGTGTAAAAACACAGGTTGGTTAGAAGTTCTAGGATGCGGAATGGTTCATCCAAATGTTCTAAAATCAGTCAATATCGATCCAGAAGAGTTCCAAGGCTATGCCTTTGGAATGGGCGTTGAGCGTTTAGCAATGCTTCGTTATAGCGTCAATGATCTTAGACTGTTCTATGAAAATGATATGAACTTCTTAACGCAATTTAGATAAACACAAATACTGGGTAAGAGAATATTATGAAAATTTCAGTTTCTTGGTTAAAAGAGTGGATTGATACCATTCCAGAAGATCTTTCTGATCGTTTAACGATGGCAGGTTTAGAAGTCGAGGGTATTGAATTAGCAGCGCCTAAATTTAATGGTGTTGTTGTGGGGAAGGTTGTTGAGCTCGTGCAACACCCTGATGCTGATCGTTTGCGTGTAGCGCAGGTAGATGTTGGGCAAGATGCTTTAGTGCAAATCGTTTGTGGTGCGCCTAATGTTGAAGTGGGAATTAAAGTTCCTACAGCATTGGTGGGGGCCGTGTTGCCAGGCGATTTTAAAATTAAAGATGCAAAACTTCGTGGCGTTGCATCTTCAGGAATGCTCTGTTCTGCTAAAGAATTAGGGATTAATGAGGATGCTTCAGGGTTAATGATTTTAGATGAAGATTTAGAGGTTGGCGCTGATTTTAGAGAGCTACTAGATCTTGATGATGAAATTGTTGAGATTGATTTAACGCCAAACCGTGGTGATTGCTTGAGTATTTTAGGCGTTGCACGTGATTTAGCCGCGATTACAGGTCAAGCAGTTGATTCTGTTGAGCGCCCTGAAATTAAGGTTGAGAGCGCATTAACAAAAGCGATCACGATTGAAGATAGCGCAGATTGTCCAAAGTATTTAGGGCGTGTTATTGAAGGCGTTAATCCAGCTGCAGAATCGCCACTTTGGATGCGAGAGCGCCTTCGCCGTAGTGGTATTCGTCCTCATGGCGTATTAGTGGATATAACGAATCTTGTGCTTTTAGAGTTAGGTCAGCCGCTCCATGCGTTTGATTTCACAAAAGTAGAGGGTGATATTACGGTTCGCCGCGCGAAAGATGGTGAAAAGTTAAAATTAATTAATGAAGATGTTGTGACTTTAAAAAGTGACACATTAGTTATTGCAGATCACCAAAAAGTATTGGCAATGGCAGGAATTATGGGTGGAGAAGAGAGTGCCTGTGATGATGCAACAACGACAATCTTTTTAGAATCAGCATGGTTTAATCCTATTACAATTGCGGGTAAAGCACGTAATTATGGGTTACATACAGATTCATCTCACCGTTTTGAGCGTGGGGTTGATTTTGAGCTAGCTGAGAAAGCAATGGATTATGCAACTGCCCTTATACAAAAGTACGCAGGTGGTAAAGCAGGTGAAGTCTCACAAGCGCTTGATGTGAATTTGTTACCAAAACGTGAGCCTGTAAAAGTAAGATTTTATAAAATAAATCAAATAATTGGACAACAATTTACAAAATATGATATAAATACATTTGTGAATCGCATCGGGAATGTGACAGAAATTCACGATGATTACCTTGTTGTGATTCCACCATCTTATCGGTTCGACCTTCAAATTGAAGAAGACTTCATTGAAGAGGTTGCCCGTTTAAATGGTTATGATAATGTTCCTGTCTCATTTGAGATGGTCTCTCAGATTCTGATGACAAAAGTTCCAGAATCAAAGGTGACTTTGGCAGACTTTAAGAATATTTTAGTCGGTCGTGGTTTCCATGAAGTGATTGAGATGAGCTTCATTAGTCCAGCTTGGCAGGCGATTTTAGATCCTAATAAGACGGCGATTGCGTTGAAAAATCCAATTTCAAGTGATCTCTCTGTGATGAGAACAACGCTTTTACCAGGAGTATTAGGGGCAATGGATCACAATCTAAAGCGCCAACAAACTCGATTAAGGTTTTTTGAGTCAGGTCGTACTTATAACGGCACACTAGAAAACGTTGTACAAGAGCTTCATATCGCAGGAGCAATTTGCGGTACGGCAGCGCCGTTACAATGGGGTGTTGATGCTCGTGCGGCTGACTTCTTTGATTTAAAAGGTGATGTTGAAGCGCTCTTAAAAAGAACAGGAAGAGATGATTTCCGATTTGTTCCTTCTAAGCGTGAGATTCTTCATCCGGGACAAAGTGCAGATATTCAATTAGAAAGTGGTGAGGTCGTTGGTTATTTAGGAAAATTACATCCAAGTGTGATTAAAGCGCTTGATTTAGGAAGAGATGTGTTTGTGTTTGAGCTAAATTATGAACTTTTAGCACAATCAGAAACTCCGAAGTTTAAAGAACTTTCACGCTTCCCGGTTTCTAAACGAGATCTTGCGCTAGTTGTTCCACCTGAGGTGACAACCCAAATGGTCATTGATGTGATGAAAGGGCAGTCAAAACCTCGCAAATACCTGACTCATGTAAATTTATTTGATATTTATGTACCGAAAACGGATAAGGCAGAAACAACATCTAAAAATATGGCATTTAGTTTAACATTCCAAAACCGCGAGGAGAGCCTTAAGGATGTGGATGTTGACACCATTGT
Source organism: Ignatzschineria rhizosphaerae (assembly GCF_022655595.1). Taxonomy (NCBI): domain Bacteria; kingdom Pseudomonadati; phylum Pseudomonadota; class Gammaproteobacteria; order Cardiobacteriales; family Ignatzschineriaceae; genus Ignatzschineria; species Ignatzschineria rhizosphaerae. The sequence goes on along the minus strand of NZ_CP093379.1, from coordinate 1,800,861 downwards.
AGAGGAAATTCTAGCAGATCTAGGGGTTGCCGGAGTTTCACTGCGCCAATAAAGCATTGAAAATAGTCATAAATATGTAAAGGAGTTACACATGTCTACTTTAACGAAAGCTGCAATTACAGAAAATTTGTATCACAGCACTAATATTTCACGCGAAGATACGAAACAGTTCGTTGAAGATTTCTTTGGAGAAATTAGCGATGCATTAGCATCCGGAAGAGCGGTTAAGTTATCTGGTTTTGGAAGTTTTGAATTACGTGATAAATCAGAACGTCCAGGTAGAAACCCAAAAACTGGGGAAGAGATTCCAATTAGTGCACGTCGTGTTGTGACTTTTCGCATTGGTCAGAACTTGCGATTAAGTATGAACGAATTAAGTGAAACAGCAGAGAAATAATTTTGCTAAGCATTTGATTTCAGAAATATATAAAGTTAAAACCCCGCATTTTGCGGGGTTTTTTTATGTTTAAGGGATAACAGAGTATAATCAACAAAGTTGGAAATTGATCTCGAAGGAATCTATGAAGTCATCACTCTTTAGCTCACTCTTTACAGTGAGCGGTTTTACTTTTCTCTCAAGAATTATGGGGTTGCTCCGAGATATTATTTTTGCAAGTATCTTTGGCGCCGGCGCTGCAATGGATGCTTTTAGCGTCGCATTTAGGATTCCTAATCTATTTCGTCGTTTTTTTGGAGAAGGGGCTTTTAACCAAGCTTTTGTCCCTGTTTTTAGTGAATATCGTTTAGAAAAAACCAAAGAGGATCTTAAGCTTTTTTTAGCAGAAGTTAGTGGGACATTAGGCTTAATATTACTATTGATTACGGTGCTTGGAATGCTTTTTTCCTCACAAATGGTAATGCTATTTGCCTCTGGCTTTGCGCATGATGCTACGAAGTTTGCGCTCACCCAAGATCTGCTTCGATTGATGTTGCCATACCTTTTCTTTATCTGTATGACAGCAATGTATAGTAGCGTTCTCAATGCCTTAAACCAATTTGCGATTCCTGCGGCAATTCCTATAGTGTTAAATATCTTTTTAATTGCCGGTGCTTGGATTAGTGGGTATTTTACAGAGCCTATTTTGGCATTAGGATATGCAGTATTTCTAGCGGGTGTGGTGCAATTACTGGTACTGTTTTATACCGTAAAGCGTCAAGGTTTAACTATGTTGCCGAGAATTAATTTCTCATCCCCTGGTGTGAAACGCGTAATGTTTTTGATGGTTCCGGCAATCATTGGTTCTTCTAGTAGTCAGATTAATATCTTGATCAATACCCAATTAGCTTCCCGCTTAGAAACAGGAAGCATTACTTGGCTCTACTACTCAGATCGTTTAGTAGAATTTGCAATTGGGACTTTTGCGGTAGCCCTAGGAACCGTTGTTTTGCCTAAGCTTTCTGAGCTTTATACGAAGGGGGATACAGAGAATCTTAGTAAAACGATAGACTGGGGGATTCAGTTATCGCTGATTTTAGGTATTCCGGCAATGCTTGGATTGATGTTTTTAGCAGAGCCCCTTCTTGCGATTCTCTTTATGCGAGGGGAATTTTATGAGACAGATGTTTTAATGGCTGCGCGTAGTTTAGTCACGTATTCATTGAGCATTCCGGCATTTTTTATTATTCGTATCTTAGCGCCGGTCTACTTTGCACGGCAAAATACCAAAACACCGATGTATTTTAGTTTGGTTGCGATTGCGGTGAATATCTGTTTGCAGTTTATATTGGTTCGTTTTTATCAGCATGCAGGACTTGCACTCTCATCATCAATTGCCGCGTGGGTGAATGCGCTGTTATTAGGCGTAGGATTAGTGATGATGAACATTCACCACTTTAAAGCGTTAATCACAAGACGAATGATTGCGCTGATTCCGGCAAATATTGTACTTGTGTTAATTTTAATTTGGATGCAAAAGTTCGATACTTTCTGGTTTGAAGGCCCATTGGCTCTTAAATTGCCGGCGATGATTGTGGCTATTGTGGCAGCTATTATTCTCTATTTTGGTGTGCTACATATATCAGGTTTTTCATTAGCAAGGTTGAAAGGACCTTTAGTGAGAATGAAAGATTAAAGGTTTTATTTCCGTGAGGTTATCAGTAAAAAATATTGATAAAGAGGTAACTATTGGCATGATCTATTTATAAAGATGAAGATGGCATTTGATTGCGTGCGATTTTTCTTTTTTTACGAATGCGATGGATTTCACTACCGATATAAATTCCAACAGAGGCCCAAACAATCATAAAACCAATTAATCTTTCAAAAGAGAAGCTCTCGCCAAAAATTAGTAGCCCAGAAAGAAACTGTAGAGTCGGAGAGACATATTGTAAAATTCCGACAATTGAAAGGGGGATATACTTCGCACCTTTTGCAAAAAGAAGTAGTGGAATTGTCGTTGCAGCGCCAGAAAGTAATAAGACAACAAGTGCAAGAGGCGGCAACTCGCTAAATACTAAGTTCCCTTGATGATGCATGATTGAGAGATAGATAATCGTAAAGGGAAACATAAAGAGTGTTTCTAAAAATAAACCAGGAAGCGGTGGCAGCGATGCAACTTTTTTAATTGCGCCATATAAGCCAAAAGAGATTGCTAAAAAAATGGCGATGTAAGGGATTCTTCCCCCTAAAAATGCAAGCCACAAAATACCACAAGTTGCGATAATAATGGCAATCACTTGCGCTTTTGTGAGCTTTTCTTTGAAGATTAGCATGCCAAGAAAGATGCTAATTAGTGGGTTGATATAGTAGCCAAGGCTTGCTTCTAATACTTGATGGCTACCAATAGCATAAAGATAGATGGACCAGTTCATAAAGAGAAAAGCAGATGAACCAATAAAGGTAATAATGATCCGGCGATTTGTGAGCGCATCTTTTAGTAGTGTTCGATCATCTTTTCGAAAGCACAGGACAATGGCAATAAAAAGGAGTGCCCAGCCAATTCTCTGTGCCATGAGCTGTAGAGGGTCCATTCCTGCTAAAGGATACCAATAAATTGGGAAAAAACCCCAGATGATATAGCAAGAGAGTGTAAGAAAAACCCCTTTTTTGTAGTTATCTGCGGTATTAAAAGTCTGCATGGTAGGCACGCTTATAAGAGTAGAGAAGAAGAGATGAACGATTATGAGATCTAGATCATTTTACAGTAATTTAAGAATCTCGGCATAATCTTAATCGTCCGTAAATAAAGAAGATCATAAATCTTCAAGAGAAAAAGAGTCTCTAGCAATACAAGCGGGATTTATTTAGGTAAAATGGCGGCAATAGTTTATGCGTATTATCGATTGCATGATAGAAATATTAGTTATCAATGCGTCGTTTCTCTGATAATAGAAGGATCAAAATGATGATGAAAGTTCAGAATATTGTGGTTGACAATCAAAAGCCATTTGTACTTTTTGGGGGGATTAATGTCTTAGAAGATTTAGAGAGTACTTTAGTGGCTTGTGCTGAATATGTGAAAGTCACGAATGAACTGAATATTCCACTTGTTTTTAAAGGATCTTTTGATAAGGCAAATCGTTCATCCATCCATTCTTACCGAGGCGTTGGTATGGAAGAGGGATTGAGAATTTTTGAAGCAGTAAAAAAAGAGTTTGGCGTTCCTGTCATTACAGATGTGCATGAGCCTTCTCAAGCAGCACCTGTGGCTGAAGTGGTAGATGTTCTTCAATTGCCGGCATTTTTAGCAAGACAAACGGACCTTGTCGTGGCGATGGCAAAAACAGGCAAAACCATTAACGTAAAAAAACCACAATTTTTAAGCCCCTCACAAATGATGAATATTGTGGAAAAGTTTAAGGAAGCAGGAAATGATCAAGTCATGCTTTGTGAACGTGGAAGCTGCTTTGGTTATGATAACTTAGTGGTAGATATGCTCGGGTTTGGCGTGATGAAAAAAGAGTGTGATAATGCCCCGATTATTTTTGATGTCACTCACTCCTTACAACAACGTAATGCATCGGATAAAGCCTCCGGTGGTCGCCGTGAACAAGTGTTAGAGTTAGCGCTTGCAGGGATGTCGACAGGGCTTGCAGGGCTATTTTTAGAGTCACATGTAAATCCCGATAAGGCTAGATGTGATGGCCCAAGCGCTTTACCACTTGATCTATTAAAACCATTTTTAACACGCGTTAAAGCGGTTGATGACTTAGTGAAATCATTTGAGCATTTAGTAATTCGTTAAGATATTTAAAAGTCTTGATTTAAAACCGTATCTTATTGTTAATGAATAATGAAGTTTATTGATTTAAGCGATGGTATTACGTTATTAAGTAGATATAATCAACGAACAAGTTAATTTGAAGGTGTGTGATTAACGAATGACACACCTTTTTTATATCTGCAAGGAAATTTATTTATGGATCAAACAAAAGTTTATAAAGTGCCGGCAAAAGTGAAAGTAAGCATGGCGGTGATTATGTTGGTTGTTACTTTCTTAATTATTTTTATCTTTGCCTTAATCGGCTCTAGAGTCCCTCTTATAGTTCCTGTGGCATTTGGGGTATTTTTCTTTTTAGCTTCGATTACAACTGTGACTTTAACGGCAACAGAGGTTGTTGTGAAATCAATGATTGGTAGAAAAAAGCGTTATGCTTATGCTGATGGAGAGTTTGAAACGAGAGAGCTTAGCGGTATGGCAGCTTTCGTGGCAACCGGTAAAGGCACTGCAAAGATGATTTTCTTTCAGAAAAAAGGCGCGAAAAGATTAGTTTTAGCGGTTAATGGTTATTTTCCTAAAGAAGATGTGGACCAGATGTTTGCTGAAATTGAAGCGAGAAAAGCGAAGCTATAGATTGTTGATCAATTATTGCTAGTAGCTTTAAAGTAAAAAGCCGGCTCATTTATCAATAAGCCGGCTTTTTAGCGAATATGTTACGAGAGATTTATTCAATCGTCCCAGCACCAGTTGCTAAGCCAAGCATAGCCCAGAGTGTTGGTGAAAATGCGAATCCCGCGATAGTTAAGATGAGCGAAAGGCAACTAAGACCAATTGCTAATCCATATTTGGTCTTAATGCTTAAAACAAATCCTGCGATTGTGCAAACTAACGCAATTGGGAAAAAGACTATACCTACTGTAATAACAGCTAGTACACCAGAAATACAACCAATGATTGCAGGAATTAAGCCACTTTTTTTAGTAAGAGAAACGCTAGTTGTTGTTGTCGTTGTTGTCATAGTTAATTACTATCCTTAATAAATATTAATTGATATATTTTCTTTTATCGGTGAGCAATATACCTGTTTAAATCTTTATTTCAAGTTAAAGGTTTTATTTTATTAAATATAATAATATTTTATTATTTTTAACTTTTTTAGGATATTTATAAATAAAGCAAGAATAGCTCTATGATTTTATATAGTGAGAATTTTTGATATTCAAGTTATTGATATTTTGAGTATTGTTTATGTTTGGGGCATTTTGTTATTTTTAAAGATACTCATTCTATGAGAGGAAAGACTGATTTTTTGTGATTTTATAAATAAACCCTTACAAAGCTCTTCTATTTCCAGAGCTTCATAAGGGCTTTTACCATTTTTAGTATATTTTTGAGAGGTTATTTTTTACTAAGGTTTAATTGCCTCTGTACGCGCTTTTAACCATGTGAGTACTTTATCATCGGTGATTTTTGGCGAAAGTTCACGATAAACACGCTCATGATACTGATTGATCCATGAGATCTCTTTGGCCTCTAAAAGAGTAAGATCCATAAGGCGCGTATCAATAGGGAAGAGGGTTAACGTTTCAAAATACATGTATTGCCCAAAGTCTTGCTCTTTTTGAGTTTTAACGGGCATAGATGCTACTAAGTTTTCGATACGAATTCCCCATTGTCCTTCACGATAAAGACCTGGTTCGATGGAGGTAATCATCCCTTTTTTTACTTTTGTTTGATCGGATACGGGGGCTCTAAATGAGAGCACTTGAGGGCCTTCATGAACATTCATAAAGTAGCCAACACCATGACCTGTGCCATGGCCATAATCTAAATGATTCTCCCAAAGTGGGCGACGAGCGATGGCATCTAAGAGTGGCATTGGAATATCAGCAGGAAAAATAGTTTCACTCATGACAATAAGAGATTTTAAAACAAGGGTAAAATCTCTTTTTTGTGCATCTGTTGGGCTACCAATAGGAATCACACGCGTAATGTCGGTGGTGCCATTTTGGTATTGTGCACCTGAATCAATAAGTAGTAATCCATCGCCTTTAATTTCAGAATGTGCATCTTCAGTAGCGCGGTAGTGCGGCAAAGCACCATTTGGGTTGTAGCCGGCAATCGTATCAAAGCTTAAATCAATAAAGTTTGCTCTAGCTGAACGCTCTTTTTGAAGCATATCCGCAACATCTAGTTCTGTTAGCTTCTCACCTTTAGCAAGTTTCGCTTCAAATTCTGTATAAAAGTGTGCCATTGCTACGCCATCTTCGCGCATGGCTTCTTGGATATTTTGTAGATCCGCATCACTTTTTTGTGCTTTTAAAAGCGTACTGGGATTGGGCATATAGAGAATATCGCACTCTTCATCAATCGCTTCTAAGGCTGCATAAGTATTGCGTTTCTCATCAAGCATGATCACTTTATTAGTGGGAATATTTTCTAACTCATCATAAAAAGCATCATACGGGAAAACAGTCACTTTATTATCGGTAAGGTATTTCTTCACTTCCTGATTGAGTTTTGTCTCATCAATAAAGAGCGTGACTGAAGACTTAGTAATCATCAAGTATGCTAAAAAGACAGGGTTGTAAGTGACATCTTTGCCGCGAAGGTTTGTGATCCATGCAATATCATCTAATGTTGAAACAATATGGACATCGGCTTCTACATCCTCCATTGTTTGGCGAATTTTCGCAATTTTGCTTGCGATTGTTTCAGAGACAAACTGCGGATCATGCAGGTAGAGGGCTTCGGTAGGAAGCGGCGCACGATCTTTCATCACTTTATCAAAAGGATCACATTCCGTGGTAAGCGTAATGCCGTGATCATCGAGGTTTTCATAGAGCTCTACAAAATTCTCAATGGCAATTGTATCACCAAGCACTGCGACATTACTTTTTTCTGGGAGGGTTGTTTGTAAAAACTCTGAATAAGAGGGCGTTTGGCCATCGCCCATTTTCATGAGCTTGACATTGCTTCCTTTGAGCTCAGCTTCTGCTTGAACCCAATAGCGGCTATCGGCCCAGAGATAAGCTTTATCTGTTAAAACAACTAAAGTCCCAGCTGATCCTGTAAAGCCAGAGAACCACTCTCTAAGTTTCCAATATTCAGGAAGGTATTCTGAAAGGTGGGAGTCAGCGCTTAAAATTAACCATGCTTGTAAGCGGTCTTTTGCCATGGTTTTTTGTAAAGCAGCGATACGAGAATTGATAATGGATGATTGTGACATAGTGTTGTCCTCTATCTTTATAAAATTACACAATGTTCAGTGTATCATTTTTCTGTTTCAAGGCATGTAGTGGATTTTAATCTCGCGGGAAACTTCTTTATTTTTAAGAGTTTGGTATTACCTTCCTTATTTTGTAGAATTAAGGCACTCTTTAACTTTTGGGCTCACGATTTTATTTATGAAGATTACTCGTTTTAAACGCCTTGTAGTGCTATTAGTTGCTCTGTTAGTGACGCTATTGGCATTGATATTGATCTGGTATTTTAATTTTCAAAGAGTCCCTCCTGTCCCTAAGGAGATTGGTTATGATTCCTATGACGGCATTTATCATTGTGAAAGTCATAATATGGCGGCAGGAGGTTCTAGGATTTTAGATAAAGATCGAAGTCGTTATCTTTTAACAGAAGCTCAAATGGATGCTCCTGTGACCATCATTATTAAAAATAGACGGATGAACTTTATCAATGCCGGAGATCGTGGCGTGAAAGGCGGTCTTGCAATTCCGAGAATAAGAGATGCAAATAGAGAATTTTTAAGAAATGGCTCAGGGAGTACAATTAAGTTAAAAAAGGGTGATCTTCTTTACTATTCAGACCGTATTGTGCAGTCATTTTCGCCATCAACTTATGAGTTTAGGTTGATAATTTTACTCGATCAATACTTTGCGTCTTACAGTTTTAGTAACTGTGATAAAGAGGGAGGAAATGAGCCCTATCTGCAAGTGAGCGCGGATGAAAAAAAGCCTAAAACATTGGTAGATAAAGCGCATGATTTTTAACGGAGAGAAATCCCCGGGAAAAGAGAGTATGAGCTTTCTCAAAAAGTTTCTCTAAGAGGTGAAAATGATCCTGAAAAATTCTCACTGGCTTTGAAATCTGCTGAATTAGAGTATATACCCGCTATGATTGAAGTGGGATTAATGTACCAAATGGGAATGGGGACTCAAAAAGATTATCAGTTAGCATTTAATTGGTTTAAAAAAGCGGTGGATCACGGTGAGATTGAGGGAAATTACTATCTTGCTGGGATGTATGAGTTTGGATGGGGTGTTGATGAAAATTGGGAAAAAGCAGAGAGTTTATATATCAAATCGGGAGTTAAAGGCTTTTATCAAATAGCCCAGTATTTTGATGCGCAGAATCGGGATGATCTTGCTTATCATTGGTACCGAGAAAGCTGTCTCTTAAAAAATTTAGATGCTTGCGGGAAGATGGAGGAAGGTGAGGAATCGGGACGTTTTCAATAAATCACAAGAAATTTTTAAACATCGACAATTTCAGGAGAAAAAGTTATAAGGTTCAGGTATGATTAATAGCTCGGATTCATAACTTTTTTCGTAGGCTTGATAGATAATGAAATATGTAAGTACTCGTGGGGGCGATACGCCCAAGTCATTTTGTGAAGTTGTGTTAGAAGGTCTTTGCCGTGATGGTGGACTGTCAATGCCGGAGTCAATTCCGCAAATTTCTAAAGAAACCTTAACAAAGTGGCGAAACCTCACTTCTTATAGTGAGCTTGCACTTGAAGTTGCATCGCTCTACGCAACAGATATTCCTCGTGAAGATCTGCAAAAACTCGTAGAAAATGCATATAACACCCAAAACTTTGGTGTAGAGTCTATTATTTCAGAGCGTTCTATTGGTGAAAATATCAAAGTATTGGGGCTTTCAGAAGGCCCAACCTTTGCCTTTAAAGATATGGCGATGCAATTTTTGGGGCAGCTTTTTCCTTACGTCTTAGAGAAGATGGATCGTACGCTCAATATAGTAGGGGCAACCTCAGGTGATACAGGATCAAGTGCGATTCATGCGATGAAAGGAAAGCCGCGTATCAATGTAGTGATGCTAAGTCCTCACAATCGTATGAGCGCTTTTCAAACGGCGCAAATGTATTCTGTGCAAGATAAAAACATCTACAATATCGCGGTTGAAGGGGTGTTTGATGATTGCCAAGATTTAGTCAAAGCCCTCAATAATGATATTGCTTTTAAAGAGAAATTTAATTTAGGAGCAGTCAACTCCATTAACTTCGCAAGAATCTTAGCGCAGATTATCTACTACTTTAAAGGTTACTTCATGACCGCCACGTCAAATGACGAAGTCATTGATGTGGTGATTCCTTCTGGGAATTTTGGAAATATCTTTGCCGGGATTATGGCGCGTCAAATGGGATTACCGATTCGTAAGTTAATTTTGGCAACAAATGAAAACAATGTTTTAGATGAGTTCTTTAAAACAGGTGTCTATAAACCACGTGCTTCAAAAGATGTTCATTTGACCTCAAGTCCTTCAATGGATATCGCTAAAGCAAGTAACTTTGAGCGTTTTATCTATCTTATTGCTGGTAGTGAGGCAACAAAAGCGCTTTGGGAGCAAATTGATACGCAAGGTTACTTTGATTTAACAAAAGGTGAATTATGGGCGGATCGCGCTGAGTGGAATATTGAGTCCGGTGAAAGCTCACATCAAAATAGAATCGAGACGATTCAACGTATTTATAAAGAGTCGAATGAGTTGATAGATCCTCATACGGCAGATGGTGTATTTGTGGGAAGCCACTATTTAGACGGAACAACACAGGTCTGTTTAGAGACTGCAAAGCCCATTAAATTTTACGAGACAATTAAGCAAGCGGTGAATGACGCGCCGTTTGATCTAGCTGAGGTAGAGAAAATTGAGGCTCTTCCTCAGAAAAAAGAGGTGATGGCCAATGATGCTGCACTTTTACGTCAATTTATCGAATCCGCTTTAAATTAAGGAATACGAAATACCATGAAAAAAACATCATTTCCAAAAGATGAGATGAAAGTTGTTCTCTTAGAAGGCATCCATCAAGATGCGATTGATTACTTCAAACGTGCGGGCTATAACAATCTTGAAATTCATTCGACAGCGCTTGAAGGCGATGCATTGATTGAAGCACTTCAAGATGCGCATATCGTTGGGATCCGCTCGCGTACACAACTTACAGAAGAAGTGTTAAGCAAAGCGCCACGTTTGATGTCGATCGGGTGTTTTTGTATTGGCACAAACCAAGTAAATTTAGAAGCAGCAAAACATCGTGCAATTCCGGTATTTAACGCACCATATTCTAATACGCGTTCAGTAGCAGAGCTTGTCATTGCCGAGATGATCATGCTCAAGCGTGGTATCGCCTATAAGAACTATGTTTGCCATACTGGCGGCTGGGTAAAATCAGCAGCAGGATCTTATGAGGTACGTGGTAAAACTTTAGGGATTGTAGGATATGGTCATATCGGAACTCAAGTTGGGATTATGGCAGAAAGCATGGGAATGAATGTCATTTTCTATGATATTGAATCAAAACTTGTGCTCGGTAATGCTCATCAGGTTGAGACGCTCGATGATCTTTTAGCACAAGCAGATATCGTGACACTTCATGTACCAGAAGATGATAGTACGAAGAATATGATGAATCGTTCACGTATTGAGAAGATGAAGCAGGGTTCAGTGCTCATTAATGCTGCACGTGGAACAATTGTAGATCTCGATGCGCTTGCTGATAATATCAAAAATGAGCACCTTTTAGGGGCTGCGATTGATGTATTTCCTGTGGAGCCAAAATCGAATAAAGAAGAGTTTCAATCTCCGCTTCGTGAGCTTCAAAATGTGATTTTAACACCACATATTGGTGGATCAACATTAGAAGCGCAGCAAAATATTGGGATTGAAGTTGCATCTAAACTTGTGCTGTATTCAGATAATGGTTCAACAGTATCGGCTGTTAACTTCCCTGAAGTGACGCTTCCAAAACAACCAGGAAGTCACCGCGTATTGCATATTCATGAAAATACGCCGGGAATTTTACGTGCGGTGAATGAGCTTGTGACTAATCTTGACCTTAATATTAATGCGCAATATCTCCAAACATCAGGGGATATTGGTTATGTTGTCTTAGATGTGTCAGGACAAGAAGAGAACGCGATTAAATTACAAAATGGAATGAAGGATATCAAAGGCACATTGAAATGCCGTATTCTTTATTAATTTTGGAACGTAATATTTAATGATTAAAAGCGACTGATAAATTTTCAATAGCTTAAGATCTTAACAAGCGCTTAGGGGATCTGCCTTAAGCGCTTTTTTATAGTCAATAGTATTATATGAAATAGATTCAAAACAGGCTGATTTAAATGCCGGCACATCGGCTATTAGTAATAAGAAATATAGTCGATTCGGTTTAAGAAAAACTCCCTTAAAAGTAAAATAGGACAGTGTATGAATCAAATCAGCTTGCACGATGCCGGATAGAACGATTCTTGCGCTTCTTATAGCCGATGCGCGGCAATTGAGTTTAGGAGCTTTTAAACTATTTTTACTATAAAAGTAAAATAGTACAGTGTGAATTAAAATCAGCTTGCACGATGCCGGATAGAGCGATTCTTGCGCTTCTTATAACCGATGCGCCGGCAATTGAGCTTAGGAACTTTTAAACTATTTTTACTATAAAAGTAAAACAGTGCAGTGTGTGAATCAACATCAGCTTACATGATGCCGGGCAGAACGATTCTTATGTTTCGTAACCGATGTAACGTAATCTGGTTCAGTAGATTTTAAACCAAAGGTATTATATATCTAATCAATAAAGCGTAAAGAGAGTGCTTTTGTGGGGAATCCCAATATCAAAGGTGCATTTTTTACAGATTGATTTAAAATAACAGCATTAATCTACCTCTATAACCCTTAAAAAGAGAAAGAGAGAAAACGATGTCATTAAGAGACCAGTTATTAAAGGCAGGCTTAGTTTCTAAAGAGAAGGCTAAAGCTGTGCAAAAAGAGAGTGCAAAACGTCAACATCAAGCGCACAGAGATAAGAGTTTAAAAGCAGAGATTAATGCTGAAAAGGCGCAAAAACAAGCAGAACTTAAGGCGTTTGATGAGGCTAAAAAAGCGATGGATCGTGAGAAAAATCAAGAGATTCAAGCGCAGCAAGAGAAGAACCGGGCAAGAAGTGAGATGCGCGACCTTATTGATCGTGAGAGAGTAAATAAAGAGAAAGGCGAGGCGCGTTTTAACTTTAGCCATGATGGGAAAAAAATTCGTTCCGTATTTGTAACAGATAAGCAACATCAAGAGCTAGGCGATGGAAAGTTAATGATTTGCCGTAATGATCGGGATGGTTTTGATTACCCTGTATTGCCGGTCTCTTTTAAAGAGCGAATTCATCATTTAGAAGAGTTGTTGGGGGAGAAGATTTTTTACTTCCTCTCCTCAGCAATGACAGAAGGGGATGCTGAAGATGAGTGGGCTGCTTGGGATGCCTATGAAGCATCTTTGAAGGAAGATCCTAAGAATAATCGATCATAAACGACTATTTCAATTAACGCTTGAATGAAGATGGTAGGACGTTGATTGATAATGATAAGATCGTCAAAAAGCAAAAGCGCCTCAAAGAAGCGCTTTTTTATATCCTAACGAGATTGTGTGTTCCAATTTTTGTCTGCTGTTCTTGGAAATTAAATCATTAAAAGAGAGGAGAGAGATTCTCTAATAATTTTTTTATCCAATATAATCAGTTTCTAGATTAATTTTTAGATTATATCTAGTTAACATTTTTATTTTTGTCGATTCTAGAAATAAATGCCGGTAGAGATTATTAATAAATCCCAACAGAGTTAACTTTAGGCAACTTATTTGCTAGCTTTTTCTGCTTGAGCTCTCTCTTCTTTACTCTTTTTCATGAAAAACCATGTTAACCAGCCGAGCATGATAATCATAAAAACGACGCCGAAAGCAACAATTCCAACAAAATATGGGTCTGCGCCAATTAATTTCATCATAGAATCTTTTCCTTTATAAAAATAGTAGAGCTATGAAAGTCTAAAATATTATTCTATGGATTTACTATCCCATAAAAAAGGCAAATAATCCACGAGGTTGGATTAAGTATTAGTTTTGTTTGATGCGCATCAAGTTTTAATAATCTCGTATTTTACGTTTATTTTGAGCTTATTTAAGCGTTAATTTTTATAAAGTATTAGATCTGATAAAAATAGATGTTTCAGGGGGCAAAGTAACGTGTATAAGCCCTTTATTAAGATTTTAAATTTAAAACTAAAAGGGATTTGATCTGCTTTTTTGAGTGAATTTTTTATTAAGAGAATCTTTTAAATATAGGCAGTGATTTTGCAGTAAGGGATTTAATATCACTAATTTGGTTTAAGCCGTATTATTTTAAAGATAAAGCTGAAGGGCGTGAATCAAGCTAGCTTAGATGATGTTAGGAAGGGTCATTATTGTACTTTTCATGCAGATGCGCCTGTAACTAATTTTATAGTGATTTTAAAATAAAATCAGAGGCCCAAATTTATTAGTTAGTCATCCTTCTAAAATGGGTTGATGAGCAGCTGGGTCGAATGCTTGCATCTTTTTTGAAATTACGTATCAGCAGTTTTAAGCCTTTTTCGGTTTGTATCGGAATTTATTACGTAATAGCTATACTATAAGATTCTTAAAAGGATACTCAGTAAAGCGGTGTTTAAAAAGAGTGGAGAAGGGATCTTTTTTTAAAGGTAATAAAAAAGGCAATAAAAAACCCAGTAACAATGATTACTGGGTTTTATCAAATGGTGGCTCGAGGCAGAATCGAACTGCCGACACGCGGATTTTCAATCCGCTGCTCTACCAACTGAGCTATCAAGCCGTGCTGAGAAAGGTATTAAACACTTTTTAGATTTATTCGTCAAGCCAATTTCGAAAAATAGTGAGCTTTGGTAACAATCTATGCAAATAATGCTTGTTTTGGCTCATTTCCTGCTCTGTTTTGCCTTTTAACATTGAAGCGGTTTCCTCTCATTTAAAGAGCGCGCTATTTTTTGAAGAGGAGAAAAGCCCTTATAGATGTGATCATGAATAAAATTATTCTTTTAATGAAGATAAATTAGTAGGCAATAAATAGCAGGCAAGAAAAAACCCAGTAATCTTTATTACTGGGTTTTAATCAAAGTGGTGGCTCGAGGCAGAATCGAACTGCCGACACGCGGATTTTCAATCCGCTGCTCTACCGACTGAGCTATCAAGCCATGTCTTGATGAGGTGTATTAAACACTGTTATCGAGCTTTCGTCAAGAATGATTGCTGGTGTATTATTGATCAATTGTAGCTAGGTATTGATATAGCAAGCTAAACTAATCATCTTGAGATTTAAAAGAGAGAGAATGAAACGGTGGTTAAGTGGACTTTAGTACAAGAATTGATCAGTAACTCCTTAGTACAGGGATTTCCTGGCGGCCAATTATTAGTCGAAAAATCTGGTGAAGTTCTTTTTGATCATAGTTTTGGCTCTACTGTGCTGACAAAATGTTCAAAAGAGGACGGGGTATTAAAGGTTGATCGAGGGGAGGCGATTACATCTGATACGTTATTTGATATTGCTTCTTTGACCAAAATTTTTGCAGTAACTTATCTATTTCAGGTTTATGCGGCAAAAATGCCGGCAATTGTTGAGAAGCGTGTAGGGGAGCTATTGCAAGAAACTACGCAATTTAAAGGAATGGTCATTCCTGAGGAGGTTGCCAATATCCCTATTAAAGCGCTTCTTTCTCATCATGCAGGGTTTGAGCCTAATCCTCTATTTTATGATCCTGCTTACTCTAAAGAGCTCTATTGCCAAAGCCGAGAGCAGTTTGCGCGGTATCTTGTGAAAGCACCCTTAATTCACTCACCACAAACTATTGGGCTCTATTCAGATGTTGATTTTATGTTATTAACATTCATTTTAGAGGCTATCGGAGGGAAATCGCTTGAGCAATTACTGCAAGAGATTTTTTGGGCTCCTCTTGGTTTAACAAAAATCATGTATCAGCCATTGGAGAAAGGTATCCCTTTATCGCAAATAGCAGCAACAGAAAGGCAAGGAAATACCCGTGATGGTCTTTATCATTATCCCAATATTAGATCCAAGATGATTCATGGTGAAGTACAGGATGAAAAAGCATTTTACTGCTTAGAGGGAATTTCTGGGCATGCAGGGTTGTTTAGTAATGCTCAAACGTTATTATCACTATTTCGTTTGATGTATCAGCCTAACTTGTTCTTTAATCAACAGGTTTTGGATCAATTTTTAACGCCTCATTATTTAGATCAAACTTTTGGGCTAGGGTGGCGTTTAAATGGTGAAGATATGCGTTATATGTTTGGGGATTATGCTAGTCGTTATGCTTTTGGGCATACTGGTTGGACAGGGTGCTTAATCACGCATGACCCACTTTATGAGCTAACGATTATCTATTTAACGAATCGTAAAAATACGCCAGTAGTCAATCCTTTGGAAAATCCGCGCCTATTTTATGGGGATCAATTGCCAGCGGGGAAATATCTCAATATCATTCATGCTATCTATCAAGATTTAGGAATTTAATAACTTATGTTGCAATCTCGGATTTTTCCTATGGTTTTTGCGCTTATTTTGGGCGTACTAATGCCCTTTAGCTTTGCACCCTTTGGTTTGGCGATATTGGCGCCTTTTGCTTTGCTTGGACTGCTTTTTTTAATTCAGGGGCGATCTCCTAAGTTTTCAGGTTTATTAGGTTTGTTGTTTGGATTTGGCATGTTTGCGTGGGGAATTTGGTGGATTAGAATTAGCCTTATTGAGTTTGGCGGTGCGCCGATAATCTTAGGGATATTACTGACCTTTCTATTAGCGTTCTATTTAGCGCTCTACTATGGAATATTGTGTTACGTCGTTACAAAAGTGCGATGGTCTTTAGCTTTTAAGGTTGGAATATTATTTCCACTATTAGCGGTATTGCTTGAATGGCTTCGAGCGGAGCTTTTTACAGGATTCCCATGGTTAGCTTTAGGTTACACTTTAACGGATCTACCGGTTTCAACTTTCTTATTTCCATCGATGGGCGCGCTGATGGCGAGTTTTTGGGTCTATTGGCTATCGGGGATTTTGTTTTTGATGATCAATGCGCTGATGAAGAGGAGAAAAGAAGGCTTTTTAGTGTTTATAGGGCAGTTAATTCCCGCTTTTTTTTCAATGATGTTAATGGGCATTACGCTGTTGATCTCTGTGAACTTCATATCTCAAAAAATTGAAAAAATAGATGAGCAGCTTAAGGTGGCATTACTACAAGGAAATATTGCGCAAGAACTTAAATTTAATGAAGCGCAGTACTATGAAATTTTGGCAACTTATCTGAGGTTAACAGACGAAGTTGCAGAAAGTAGTGATCTTATTATTTGGCCTGAAACAGCGATCCCTTCGCTATATGAGATGGAGAGCAACTTAGGGGAGCATCTGCGTAAGCTTTCTCGTGATCAACAAACAAAAGTCATGACCGGCATTTTCACAGGAGGCGGAAAAACAGTTAGAAATTCAATAGTGACTTACAGTGATGAGATGCGAATGTATGATCAGCGTTATGATAAAACTCATCTAGTTCCTTTTGGTGAGTATATTCCTTTTCGCTCTATTTTAAGCCTTTTTAGCGGCATGATAGAGATTCCTTACTCTGATTTAACGCAAGGGAAATTAGAGCAAGCACCCTTTAAAATTCAAAAAGAGGATGGAGCGGCGCTCTTTGCAGCAGCCTCGATCTGTTATGAAGCTGTTTTTGGTAATGAGCTTCGCTATCAGGCTAAAACGGCTAACTTTTTAGTTAATGTAAGTAACGATGCTTGGTTTGGTGATTCAATAGGGCCTTGGCAGCATTTTCAAATATCTCGTGCTAGAGCGATTGAGTTACAGCGAGAGATGGTTAGAGCCACCAATAATGGGATTACGGCTTTGATTAGTAAAGAGGGACGCTCGATGGCAATTTTGCCCCAATTTAAGGAGGGGGTTTTATCGGTAGATGTCACCTCTTATCAAGGTGTCACAGCTTATGCGAAGTTAGGCGATCTTTTTTGGGCTGTTTTAGCATTTATAGGATTGGTTCTAGGGTTTTTCTGGCATCGTTATCAATATAAAAAATGATTTGAAAGACTTAGAGCTATTAAATACTTACTGTTATAGCCGATGTGGTTTAAGAAACACTGTTTTAAAAGTAAAATAGTGCAACCTGAATCAAATGAGTTTGCAGAATGCTTGATAGAACGATTTTTGCGCTTCTCATAACCGATGCACCGGCAATCTAATTCAGTCTCTTTTAAATCGATTTTACTCTAGTATAAAAAAGCCCTTGCACTGATGGTGAAAGGGCTTTTGAGGTAAAGGGGGAGAAAATATATGAATGAAAAAGAAGTTCATTGATTAAACGCTGATCTTCTTTTATTTTTCTGTTTTTTCTTCTCTAAAAGGCAGTGGGCTATAACGAGCATAAAGAATGCAACTTAAGAAGAGTAAGATGGTTAAAAGGAAATAGACACTTCCAATAGCAGGATGACCTGATGCCCAAATATCTGTTGCTGCGACTAAATAAAAGAGAGATAGGAAGCTTGTCCAAGCGTGCGTAAATCGTCTTGCACGAAGTAAACCTCTTGCAGGAAATACAAGCGGCATTAAAAGACCAATAATGAGGAAAATTCTGGGCTGTTCTGGATAAATTTTATTTGCCACGATACAGAAAATCGTGAAGAAAAAGAGGGCAAAATAAGCCCCGAGCGCACTAATTCTTGAAATAGAAACAATCGGTCGCATATTAGAGTAAGATCCTTAAGCATAAAGTGGATTTTGGAAAGTAGTATGTTATCACGAAAGTGAGGAGTTGGAAGTGTATGCCAGAGTTGCCAGAAGTTGAAACCGTAAGAGCTGGGATAGCGCCCCATATTATCGGAAAAAAAGTGAAAGGAATTGAGGTGCGCAATGATCGGCTGCGTTACCCTATTCCTAAAGAGATAGAGAAGCTCTATGGTCAGGTGATTGAGCGTATTGAGCGGCGAGCAAAATATCTATTACTCTATACTGCGCAGTATAAAGTCCTTATTCATCTTGGAATGTCGGGGGCGATTCGTGTTTTAGAGGATGATTTTGAACTTAAAAAGCATGATCACTTTATTTTACAAATAGAAGGGGACAAGGTCTTAATTTATAACGACCCAAGGCGTTTTGGTTTTATCTTAATCTATGGAGTAGATGAATTGATCCCCTTTTTAGAGAAACTGGCGCCAGAGCCCTTAAGTGATGAGTTTAATGCAGAGTATCTTTATCCTAAGTTAAGAACTCGAACTCGACCTATTAAATCCCTCTTAATGGATCAAGAGTTTGTTGTCGGGGCTGGTAACATTTATGCCAATGAATCTCTTTTTATGGCAGGAATTCATCCAGAGCGCCCTGCAAATAACCTTAATCCAGAAGAAGTTGCAAGATTGGTAGAAGAGGTGAAAAAAGTCCTTCAGCGAGCGATTATTCAAGGAGGAACAACCTTAAAAGACTTCACCACGCCAGATGGGAGCCCTGGGTATTTTGCGCAAGAATTAATGGTGTATGGGCAAAAAGATCAGCCTTGTGTTATCTGTCAAACACCAATTGAAAGAATTGTATTAGCTAATCGGGCAACCTATTTTTGTTCACAATGTCAAAAGTAGGTCAAAAAGGTGGGGATTTATAGGATCTCTTTTAAAAAAAGACTATCTCTTTTTAGGGAAAGATGTTAGGGTGAATTTAATGAAAAAATAAATTGTAAAGCGTCAAAAGCCACTGTTACCAATATCAAAAAGAGAGTTTGATGGCAGGTTTTAGACGGAATTTTACAATTTAATGATCATTTTTTTGCAGTCTTTTTTTATATAAAAAATTCATAATTCGTGAAGGAGACTTGTATGAATGTTAATTTAACTGGACATGGTTTGGAATTAACGGATGGGCTTCGTAATAGAGTAGAGGAGAAATTCTCTCGTTTAGATCGTTATAGTGATCAAATTACCGCAGCTCATGTTGTTCTCACAATTAAAGATAAGCGGCAAATTGCAGAAATTACGCTGAAGATTGCCAAGAGTAAAGATTTACATGCAGAATCAACGACGGAAGATATGTATCTTTCCATTGATGATCTTGCCGGAAAAATCGAGCGTCAATTGGTGAAACAGCGTGAGAAAGGATTAACCGCAGAGCGCAAACAAGGACAAGAAATTCGTCACGAAGAAGAGAAAGAAGCGACTTTATAAAACGTAATATGATATTGGATAATTGTTTTATGAGTGATTATTCATCAATATTAAGCAGTTGATTGAAGATAAAGTACTTTTTTTGATAAGGATATTATATTGAAGCCCCGTTTTTTAACGGGGTTTTGCTTTTTTCAAACGTAAATAAAGCGTATGATAGAGCGTTATAAAAGTTATTTTGATTTATACTCCGAACTCTCAAAGGATCAATCATGTTTGCAGTGGGCTCAAAGCATTTAGTTGTTGGATTTGGAATTACAGGGCTTTCCGTTGTTAAGGCGTTAAATAGGTTAGGTGTTGAACATGTTTTTGCCATCGATTCGAGAGAAAATCCTCCTAATGAGGCGGAGATTTCCCCTTTTTGTGAGAAGCTTCATACGGGCTCTTTTGAGTCTACTTTATTAGATGAATGTGATTATCTTTGGGTCAGTCCCGGAATTGCTATTGCAACCCCAGAGCTTGCAAAGACGATTGCAAGATTACCTGCAGAAAATGTTGGCGGAGATATTGAACTTTTTGCAAGAGTTGTCAGAGAGAATCTTATCGCTATTACCGGCACAAATGGTAAAAGTACGGTGACAACGTTAGTAGGCTCAATTTTTGAAGCCGCTGGCTATGATCTTTATATGGGGGGGAATTTAGGTACTCCGGCATTAGATCTGTGGCTTCAATATTGTGATCGAGAAAATCATGATAAAACACCGCTATTTTTGTTGGAATTATCTAGTTTTCAGTTAGAAACAACGGCTTCTTTAAAGGCTGATATCGGGGTGATCTTAAATTTATCGCCCGATCATCTTGATCGTTATCGGGATTATCAACATTATATTGACTCTAAATTTAGATTATTAGCTCAGTCTCAGACGATTATTATCCCAAGTGATGAGCCAGAGATCGATAAAGCGCTTTTAAAATCAGATTTTCAAGGTTTCTCTAAAACAGTGAGGTTTTCATTAACTAAAGATGATCAATCACAATATTGGGCGAATTTAGCCGATAAAACGATTGAAAGTACGGAAAAGGAAGCAATTTATTATGGGGGAACCAAGTTAGGGGGAACGCATAATATTTTGAATATTGTCTCAGCTGTTGCTATTGCGGAAACTTTTGGTGTAACAGCTCCTGCAATTAAAGCGGGTATTGAAAGTTACAAGCCTTTAGCGCATCGTTCAGTCTTTGTAAGGGAGATTGATGGGGTTGCGTATTTTAACGATTCTAAAGCAACTAATCTCTCATCCACAAAAGCGGCTATTTTAGGATTTTCAGAACGTAAATGGCTTATTTTAGGGGGCGTCACTAAGGGGCAGGATTTTGCCTCACTACAAACTTTACTCTTAAATAATGTTGCAGGCGTTGCCTTGATTGGGCTCGATTACTCGACGATTTTACCGCATATTCCCAATAGCATTCCTGTGTATGAAAGTCAGACGCTTGAGATGGCATTAAGTACTCTAAAAGAACAGGCAGAGGTTGGGGATATCATTCTATTTTCACCTGCCTGTGCGAGCTTTGATCAGTTTAAGGGGTTTGAACATCGGGGAGATGTTTTTGAGTCACTTGTAAAGGCACTTTAAAAACTGCATATGGGCTTATTTAAGACATTCCGATAAGCTGCAAGGGTGTGGTACAATTTTCAACGTATTGACAAAATTTTAGGTGCATTTTGAAAAATTCATTTTTAGCGACAAAAGTCAAAGCTGATCCTTGGCTATTAGTTACCTCTGCGCTCTTTCTATTGATTGGGCTTTTGATGGTGACAACAGCATCAGGATATGTTGCCGAGTATTACGGTCTCTCGCCTTTTCACTATGGATTAAGGCAGATATTTTATGTGGCTATCGGGGGATTTTTAGCTTGGATTGCGTACTCTATCAATCTTGAAGGTTGGTATAAATTGACGCCGGCATTAATGTTGATAACTATTTTGTGCCTTGTATTGGTTCTCATTCCCGGAATTGGACGAGAAGTAAATGGTGCGCTTCGTTGGATTCCGGTTCTCTTTTTTAACTTTCAGCCCGCAGAGCTTGCGAAGTTTTCAGCATTAGTTTACGTCGCATCCTATCTACATCGTCATAAAGAATCGATCGGTAAACGAATTTCTGCACTCATTATTCCTTTAGTTGTAATGGGTGTTTTAGGGATTTTACTACTTTTAGAGCCAGACTTTGGTTCAACGGCGATTATATTTGTGGTGGGGTTGGGATTGCTCTTTATTGCCGGCGTCTGTCTTTGGCGTTTTGCGATTGTTTTGGTACCAACGATTTTAGCAATGGTATTAGTTTTATATACCTCCCCTTATCGTAGGGCGCGTTTATCAGGATTTTTAAATCCTTGGGATGATGCTTATAACCAAGGATATCAGCTTGTAAATTCATTGATTGCAATTGGTAGAGGCAAGCTTTCAGGTGTCGGGATTGGGGAAAGTATGTCGAAGCTTGGCTATCTGCCTGAGGCGCACACAGACTTTATCTTTGCTATTTTTGCTGAGGAATTTGGCTTTTTTGGGGTAATTTTACTGCTTTTTCTCTATATGGCATTTCTTTACCGTACATTTACCTTAGGAGCTGAAGCTGAGAGATTAAAACTCTACTTTGCGGCGTATGTCTCTTATGGAATGGGGCTATGGTTTGGGACGCAGGCATTAATTCATATGGGCGTTGCCTCTGGGATCTTACCAACAAAAGGTTTAACCTTACCCTTAATGAGTTATGGTGGATCGAGTATGATTACGATGATGATCGGACTTGGGATCTTATTTAAGGTTAATAAAGTTGTAAAGATCACAGGTTATCAAGACTATCAAGAGCAGCAGATGAAAAGAGCTGAGAATGAGCTTGCTCGTTCAAATATTAAAGGAACGGCATAAAATGGAGCAAAAAAAGAGTATTGTCATTATGGCAGGAGGCACGGGAGGTCATATATTTCCAGGCCTTGCTGTGGGGAAGGCGTTAGAGAAAAAGGGCTATTCGATCTATTGGTTAGGGGCAAATGGCTTAGAGCTTGATCTTGTTCCTAAATATAATTTTCCGCTCTATTCACTTTCCATTAAAGGGTTAAGAGGAAATGGCCTTAAGGGGTGGCTCTCTTTACCGTTTAAATTAAGTAGTGCTGTACGAGATGCGCGGCAATTTCTTAAAAAAGTGAAACCAGAATGTGTGATAGGATTTGGTGGTTTTGCAGCAGCGCCTGGCGGTGTTGCAGCTAAGATGCTCGGTATTCCTGTGATTATTCACGAACAAAATGCCGTGCCGGGGCTTGTAAACAAAGTTCTATCAAGATTAAGTAAGAAAAATTTAGCCGCCTTTAATGCATTATTGCCTAATGCTGAAGTTGTTGGAAATCCAATACGAGAAGATCTCTTAAATATTCCTCCCTTCCAAGAACGCTATCGAGCGCGAGGAGATTCTCCGATAAGGATTTTAGTGGTGGGAGGATCTCAAGGCGCGCGGATTTTAAATCAGCTGATGCAAAGTTTTGCCGCAACACAGATGGTTACAGAATTTGAGGTTTGGCATCAAACAGGGAAGGCATTTTATGAAGCGCATAAGGATGATGCGTGTTTTTCGCATGAAAACTATCGCTTAATGCCCTTTATTGATGATATGGTAAGTGCTTATGCTTGGGCTGATTTAGTTATTTGTAGGGCTGGGGCATTAACGGTATCGGAAATCTTAGCAGTCAATGTTGCAAGTTGTTTTATCCCGTTTGCAAAAGCCGTTGATGATCATCAAACAAAAAATGCAAAGGCACTTAAAGATATTGGTGCTGCTTATCTCTATGGTGAAGAGGAAATTTCTCTTTCCGTTTTAGAGGCATTACTACGTGATTTTACACGAGAAAAAGCCATTTCAATGGCAGAAAAAACAGAAATTTTAGCAAAACCTGAAGCAACGCAATTAATTGTTTCAGCAGTAGAAAAGGTCATACAATCATGAATCAAAAAAGTTATATCTGTCCATCGGACATGCGCCGTATTGAACGAATCCATTTTGTAGGAATTGGCGGCTCAGGAATGTGTGGTATTGCTGAAGTATTACTCAATTTAGGTTATGAAGTGACAGGTTCAGATATTGCTGAATCCTCGGTGGTAGATCATCTTATTGATCTTGGGGCTTTGGTTTGGATTGGACATGCCAAAGAGCATGTATTAGGCGCTGATGTGGTGGTAACTTCTACTGCGGTAAAAGAAGATAATCCAGAGGTGGTTAGTGCAAAAGAGGAACGTATTCCGATTATTCAGCGTGCCCAAATGCTTGGAGAGCTCATGCGTTTTCGCTACGGGATTGCTGTTGCGGGAACTCACGGTAAGACGACGACGACAAGTCTTTTAGCCTCAATTTTAGATGAAGCAGGTTTAGATCCTACCTATGTGATTGGTGGGCGTTTAAATAGCTCTAATGTCAATGCAAAGCTAGGGCTTGGGCAATATTTAGTGGCAGAAGCCGATGAATCAGATGCTTCCTTTTTAAATCTTCACCCAATGTCGGCAATTATCACTAATATCGACCAAGATCATATGAGTACTTATGGTGGAGATATTGAGAACCTTCGCCAAACTTTCGTGGATTTCTTGCATCTATTGCCATTTTACGGTTTAGCGGTGCTCTGTATTGATAATAAGGAAGTTGAAAATTTAATCCCAAGAATTCATCGTCCAATTTTAACGTATGGGGAGCATCCTGATGCAGATTATCAGTTATTAAACTATGAATCTCGGGGGATGGAGACCTATTTCGAAGTGAAGATGCCTCATGGTGTGAGTGAGTTTATGGTGGCGCTTCCGGGGAAATATAGTGTATTAAATAGCTTGGCTGCCATTGCAATTGCAAGTGATTTAGGGGTTCCACATCCTGCAATTCGCCGTGCACTTCGCCGTTTTAAGGGGATTGGTCGCCGTTTTCAATTACACCCTTCTGTATCGCTTAAATCGGGCGGAGAAGTGGTGGTTATGGAAGATTATGGGCATCATCCTACGGAAATTAGCGCGGTTTATGAAGCATTAACGGCAGCATATCCTGATAAGCGTATTGTGGTTGCTTTTCAGCCGCATCGAAACTCAAGAACAGCAGAGCTTTATACGGAGTTTGTCGATGTTTTATCAAAAATTGATACCGTTTTAATCACAGAGATCTATTCTGTGAGAGAACCTGCGGTTGAAGGGGTTAGTGGTCAAGGATTAGCAAAAGATGTGGCGGAAAAAGGTGGTAAAACAGCCCTTTTTGTCGGCGAGATTGAAGAGATCCGTGAACATTATGCCTCTATTGCGAAAGATGGGGATTTAATTGTCATGATGGGCGCTGGTAATATCGGCTCTATTGCGGCAAATTTCTATAAAGAGGGAGCGTTATAATGAGAGTTGCAAAAAATCAAGATCCTAAGGTATTTGGTAAAGTTGCGGTTGTTTATGGTGGCAACTCTATGGAAAGAGAGGTCTCTCTTTGGTCCGGGGAGGCTGTATTAAAGGCACTTCAGGCTAAAGGAATTGATGCTCATGGCATTGATGCTAAAGATGACGGTCTTTTAAGAACCCTTGAGGCTGAGAAATTTGATCGGGTGTTTATTATTGTTCATGGTCGTGGTGGAGAAGATGGGGTGCTTCAAGGGGCATTAGAGCATCTTAATATTCCCTATACAGGAAGTGGTGTTTTAGCTTCTAGTTTAGCAATGGATAAGATCCGAACAAAGCAACTATGGAAAGCGGTAGGATTGCCGGTACTTGAATCTTATATTATTGAAGATGCAGATGCCGCAAAGGCTTTACAATCACAATTGACCTATCCTGTTGCGGTGAAGCCTTCTGAGGAAGGGTCAAGCATCGGTGTGAGCCGCGTAGATCATGCTGAGGATTTAGTCAAAGCATGGGAAGCTGCTGGTGGATATAATTCTCCTGTTTTTGCAGAAAATTGGATTATTGGGAATGGTGAATATACCTGTGCGATTTTAAATGGGGAAGCATTACCAATTATTCGTATGGAGACAGATCTTGCTTTTTATGATTATGAGGCAAAGTATCTTCGTGATGATACGCGTTATTTTTGCCCATCAGGATTAAGTGATGCTGATGAGGCTCGTTTTAGAGAGCTTTGTGAGGCTGCGTTTAAATCAATTGGCGCAAAAGGTTGGGCGCGTGTTGATTTTGTGGTAGATCGCGATAATAATCCGTGGTTACTAGAGATCAATATGGTGCCGGGAATGACAAACCATTCATTAGTGCCGATGGCGGCAAAAACAGAAGGACTCTCTTTTGAAGATCTTTGTTGGCTGATCTTGGAAGATTCGCTAGATGCTTAAAGGTTTTATATAATCATCTACTTTACTGTAATATAGGTTTAGGTTTATCTTGAAGAGATTACAATCCCCCTCACAAACTCGTTATCGAAAAGCTCGGAAAAAAGGGCGAAATCAATTAGGAGTAGTCCAAAAGAAGCCTTTTGATTGGGGGCGGTTTGGGTATGTTCTTTATCGTTTTTTTCGATTTGTTTTTTTAGTACTATTACTAGTGGGGATTGTTGCCGGGCCTTATTATGGGTGGCAGTACTTAAAAGAGAATAATCTTTTTTTCAAGATAGAGACGGTATCTGTATATGGTGAAGTCGATCATCTTTCTCAAGAGAGAATTAATGAATTGGTGAAAGATGCCGTTGGGCAAAATTTAATAGGGCTTGATATGCAGCAGTATCAAGATAATATTTTGTCTGAATCATGGATTAAATCTGTTTCTTTAAAAAGGCAGTGGTTACACGAATTAGAGGTCTATCTTGTGGAGCAAGATCCCATTGCAATTTGGAATGAAACGCAGATGGTAGATGCAGATGGCGAGATATTTACCCCCTCTTTTATTCCTGATCAGCCTTGGGTCTATCTGTCGGGACCTAAAGAGAAGGTTTCGGATATTCTAGTGGTTTATGAGGAGACTCAAAGAAGGCTAACAAATGCTGGATTTCAGCTAAAGGAGATAGTTTTGGATGAAAATGAATCCTGGACTATACTGCTCGATAATGATTTGTTGTTGATTATGGGCTCAGAAGATTATTCGCAGCGATTGTCGCGGTTTTTAAGGCAGTTTCCTGATCGAAATGTTTTAGATGTAATACAGCATATTGATTTTAGGTATAAAAATGGATTCTCGGTAAAGTGGAAAGAGGATCATCAGTGATGAGATTGAGAGAAAGAGATAGGGCGCGAAAGAGATGACGGAAACTTCAATGGAATCGATGGGAGTTTGCATAGATATTGGAACTCACAAAGTTGTCGGAATGATGGCAAATGTTCGTGATAATGGAACAATAGAGATCAAGAAGATGATTTCTAAGCCGTCTCGTGGCATTAAGCGAGGGGTGATTACAAATATTGTCCCCATCTCCAATATTGTGAACGATATTATTGATGAGTTTGAGCGAGAATTTGAAGTTGAAGTTCGCTCGGTATCGACCTCTATTACGGGAGCGCATATTCGTGGGCGTAGCAATAATGGTGTTGTCACAATTTCAGGTGAGCGTTTTACCGATAAAGACCATGATCGAATTTTGCTAGAGGCAGGTAAAATTAAATTAGATGTGGGCGAGAGTGTTTTGCATGTGCTCCCCCAAAAATATGTCATTGATGGTGGTCAGCCTGTTGAAAATGCCATCGGTTTATCTGGGGTAAAGTTCTCATTAATTGCGCATCTTGTAACGGCGGCTACTAATGAGATCACGAATATTACAAACTGTATTACAGAAAGTGGTGTTGAAATTGATAACATCATCTATGAAGGGATTTCATCGGCAATTAGTGTTTTAAGTGAAGATGAGATGCAAAGAGGTGTCACACTTATTGATATTGGTGCGGGTGTAACTGATATTGTGGTTTATAAAGGTGGCGTAATTATCTATCATGCATCTATCCCGTTAGGGGGTGATGATGTGACTTCTGATATTGCAAAAGTTAAACGATTCTCTACGCAAGTTGCTGAAAGTATTAAGATTGATTATGGTACTTTTGTCGGCTTTTCAAGTTATGATGATATTTTTACGTTGCCTGTTATTACTAATCAAAGTGAAAGTAGAACGATGTCTAAGCGTGAATTATCATCAATTATTGAAGCAAGATATCGCGAGATATTGGACTTTGTTCGAGGTAAAATTGAAGAGGCGGATGCTTATCAAATGCATGATGCCGGCGTTGTCCTAACAGGCGGTGGGAGCCTTGTTCCTGGCTGTGTTGAGTTAGTGCAGGAGATTATGGAAAAACCATGTCGAATTGGTATGCCAATGAATACTAATTTTGAAGATGGAAAACAATTGTCTCCAGAATATGCAGCGGTGGTAGGGCTCCTTGCATCGCATAAGCATGAC
Source organism: Ignatzschineria rhizosphaerae (assembly GCF_022655595.1). Taxonomy (NCBI): domain Bacteria; kingdom Pseudomonadati; phylum Pseudomonadota; class Gammaproteobacteria; order Cardiobacteriales; family Ignatzschineriaceae; genus Ignatzschineria; species Ignatzschineria rhizosphaerae. The sequence goes on along the minus strand of NZ_CP093379.1, from coordinate 1,773,065 downwards.
AACATTTGGCAAAAAGAGTTGCAAAAAACAATGCCAAGTGGCAACTTTTTTAGTAACATATATAAGAAAATCACTGGAATGTGTCGAAACTATTTCTAGTATATTGAGAATACGAATAAATTGAGGATTAATAATGTCCATATTTGAACTGCAGCAAGATCATAACGAAGATGGGCCGATCATCAAAGTCATCGGTGTCGGTGGAGCGGGCGGTAATGCGATCACGCACATGGTTAATTCCGGTCTTACTGGGGTAACTTTTATTGCGGCGAATACAGATGCGCAAGACCTTCGTGAAGCAAAAGCAGACGTTCGCATTCAATTAGGTGAAGAATTGACTCGTGGACTTGGCGCGGGTGCAAACCCTGAGATCGGACGCCAAGCCGCAGAAGAGACTAAAGAGCATATCAAGGCAGAGCTTAATGGCGCTGATATGGTCTTTATTGCAGCAGGAATGGGTGGCGGTACAGGAACAGGTGCGGCGCCTATTGTTGCAGAAGTCGCAAAAGAATTGGGTATTTTAACGGTAGCGGTAGTATCTAGACCTTTCTCGATGGAAGGGCGTAAGCGTGATCAAGCGGCAAGCCAAGGATTAAAGCAGTTGGCACAGCATGTAGATTCATTAATTACGATCCCTAACGATCGTTTAATGAGTGTGCTTGGCAAAGGTATTAGTCTTTATGATGCTTTTAGTGCGGCAAATAATGTCCTCTTTAATGCTGTTCAAGGAATTACCGATAGTATTATTAAGCCAGGAATGATTAATCTTGACTTTAATGACGTTAAAACAGTCATGAAGCAGCAAGGATTAGCAATGATGGGGGTTGGACTCTCTTCAGGCGATAATGCTGCTAGAGAAGCCATTCAGCAAGCAATCTCTTCTCCGTTATTGGAAGAGGTGAGCTTAGCAGGAGCAAAAGGCTTACTGGTTAATATTTCTGGTGGTATAAAACTCAGCATTGGTGATCTTCATGAAATTGGCGCTATTATTAGTGATTATGCGAATGAAGATACAACGGTTGTATTTGGTGCGGTCATTGATGAAGAGATGGGCGATGATATCCGTGTGACGCTTGTTGCAACCGGATTAGGTGAGTATCAAGCACCGATCGAGCGTGGCAGTATTGCAGATCAGCTTTTAGGTCGTGTGGCAAAACCAACGGCACAAGCTCAAGGTGATTCAGGGCATCGAGAGCCTGCAAAATCATCTGAGAGTCAGTCAACGGGATATTTAGATATTCCAGCTTTTTTAAGAAAGAATTCTTAAATTTATAAGGACGCTTTGATAAAAGTTATGCTAAAACAGAGAACGATAAAAAGTTTAGTTCAAACAACAGGTGTTGGACTTCACTCAGGTAAAAAAGTTTATCTCACATTAAGACCTGCGGGAATTGATGAAGGGATCGTTTTTCGCCGTACAGATGTTCCTTCGCCAGATATTAAAATACAAGCAGACTCTGTCATTAGTACGCAGCTTGCGACAATGATTGCTTCACCTGAAGCGCCTGAAGTGACTATTTCGACAATAGAGCATCTGATGTCAGCGCTTTGTGGGCTTGGGATTGATAATATTGTTGTAGAGGTGAGTGCGCCTGAAATTCCAATAATGGATGGAAGCTCGGCTCCTTTTGTCTACTTGATTCAATCAGCAGGCATTCAAGAGCAAAATGCTGCGAAGAAATTCATCAAAATTAAAAAGCCCGTTACTTATAAGCAAGAAGATAAGATTGCAAAATTGCTTCCCTATAATGGCTTTAGATTAGATTTTACAATTAAATTTGATCATGCTGTTTTAGATAAGACAAATCCTCAACATCGTTGTGAGTTCTCAAGTCAATACTATATTGAAGAGATCGCAAGAGCGCGTACTTTTGGTTTTATGAAAGACCTTGAAATGATGCGTGAGCTGAATTTAGCACTCGGCGGAAGCATGGATAATGCGATCGTTGTTGATGATTTTAGAGTTTTAAATAGTGACGGACTTCGATATGAAGATGAGTTTGTGCGTCATAAAGTTTTAGATGCTGTTGGAGATCTATATGTTTTAGGTCATCCAATTATTGGTGAATTTGTGGGTTACAAGGCAGGACATATGATGAATAACATGCTTATTAGAGAGCTTGTTAAAGATCCATCAGCTTACGAAATTGTGACTTATGAAGAAGCAGAGACATCCCCTGTGACATTCACAGTGCCTGCTTGGAATTAATTTGTTTTTAGGCTTTTAATTTCTTTGAAATTAGAGTATTATTTGTGGTTTACGATTTTATATTGAATAACGTGTCTCTATGTAATATAAAAAAGTTTTTAAGATTATAGTTGAATATAGGATATAAATTTTTATGGTTACAATTCGTCTAGCTCGTGGGGGCTCTAAAAAGCGTCCTTTCTACCAAATCGTTGTTGCAGATCAAAGAAATTCTGTAACTGGTAAATACATTGAGCGTCTTGGCTTTTTTAATCCCATCGCAAAAGGTGGTGAGAAACGTTTAGAGCTTGCTCAAGATCGCGTAGATTATTGGGTAGGAGTTGGGGCTCAGCCTTCAGAGCGTGTTGCATCTTTATTAAGAGAAGCAAAAAGAGCAGCAGCAAAAGCTGAAGCTTAATCGTTCTAGTAGTTAATTTAGAGCCATCTTACAAATTGTAAGGTGGCTTTTTTATTGAGAAGGAGTTGCGTAATGAGCGATGATAAGATCATTATTGGTAAAGTAAATGGATTTCATGGTGTAAAGGGGTTAATTAAGGTTTTTTCAGAGACAAGACCTCGAGAGGGAATTTTGCAGTACTCGCGTTTTTTTATTCAAAAAAATGGCGCTTGGCAAGAATTGGAAGTAGAAGCGGGTCAAAAACATAGTAAGCATATTCTTTTGAAATTTAAAGGTTATGATTCTCGAGATGCGGTAGAGCCTCTTTTAGGTACAGAGCTCTTTATTGAACGCGAAGATATGCCAGAGCCCTCAGAAGATGAGGTGTATTGGGTTGATCTTTACGGGCTTAAAGTGATTAACCATGATGGCGTTGAGTTAGGAGTTATTGATGATATCTTTGAAACGGGCGCTAATGATGTGATGGCGGTTAAAAAGGGTAAAGAAGAGATCTTAATTCCATATTCATTGGAATACATCATTATGGAAATTAACTTAGAAGAGGGTTATATACAGGTTGATTGGGATGAAGAGTAAGATCGTTATTGATGTCATTGCCTTGATTCCGGAAATTATCTTACCCATAATTGAAGATGGGGTAGTTAGCAGGGCGCATGATCGATCATTATTTGAGTTGCGCTTTTGGAACCCTCGAGATTATTCGTTAGATAATCATCATACGGTTGATGCTCGCCCGTTTGGTGGTGGTCCTGGTATGGTGATGATGTATGAACCGCTCAAAAAAGCCTTTGATGCGATTGAAGCGTTTCGGGGAAGTCGTGGTTATAGAATCTATATGTCGCCTCAAGGTGGGCTGTTTCGGCAGTCTATGGCTCGAAGTTTAGTGGAAGAGACTCATTTGGTAATTCTTTGTGGTCGTTATGAAGGGGTTGATCAGCGTATTATTGATCATGAGATCGATTTAGAGTTATCGATTGGGGATTATGTGTTATCAGGCGGTGAATTGGCAGCCGCTGTTGTGATTGATGCGATTGTTCGGTTAATTCCTGATGCGATGTCTAATGAGGCTTCTCATCTTAATGATTCATTTAGTGAGGGAGACCTGCTTGATCACCCACATTATACTAGACCTAGAGAGATTAATGGATTAAAAGTGCCGGAGGTGTTATTTTCGGGCGACCATCAAAAAATTGCTATGTGGCGTCAAGAGCAGGCGCATCAAAAAACGATATTGAGAAAAAAGAGATCGTAGGTTAATTTAATATATCTATTAATATTAAATAATTAATACAGCTCAAAAAAGGTGTTTATTTTTTATTTACTATTAATGATTGTGTTGACTGTTTGATTGCTTGAGATTATGATCGTATTCTGTTCTCGTGTTATATCAGAATGTTATTGTATTTTATAAAAGGATAAGGGGAGTCGGACTTGTTAATATTAACCAGAAAGCCTGGAGAAAGGCTTATTATTAATGATAATATTACTATTACAATATTGGAATTTAAAGGTAATCAGGTGAGGGTTGGTATTGATGCTCCTAGTGATGTTGCCGTCTTTAGAGAAGAGGTTTATCAAAATATTGTCAAAAAAGAAGATAATAAAGCCTAATATTTAAAAACCCCAAGAGTTAACTTTGGGGTTTTTGTTTTAGGCGATAATATTTTAATTTCTATATAGATATAAAATGCCGGTTTTTATATAGAATAGTAAAGTTTATATTCCATAGGGTGTGGTGTTTCCGCAACTTGATTGATCTCATTTTGCTTTAATTTGATATAAGCATCAATGACGCTATCGTTAAATACGCCACCTTTTAAGAGAAACGCACGGTCTTTATCTAAAGCTTCTAATGCTTCATCTAACGTTCTACAAACTTTTGGAATAGATTTTAAAAGATCGTTAGAGAGTTCATATAGATTTTCATCAAAAGCAGGTCCTGGGTGGATCTTATTTTCAATCCCATCAAGTCCCGCCATTAACAATGCTGAAAAAGCAAAATAAGGATTTGCGGTTGCATCTGGGAATCGAATCTCAATTCTGCGGGCATTTTCGTTGACAATATAAGGAATTCGAATAGATGCTGTTCTATTTTTAGCTGAATAGGCTAAAAGAACAGGCGCTTCGTAGTGAGGAATTAAACGTTTATAGCTATTTGTCGATGCGTTTGTAAAGGCATTTAATGCTCTAGCGTGCTTAATAATTCCGCCAATGAAGTAAAGCGCTGTTTCAGAAAGGTTGCTATATTCTTCTCCACAAAAGATGTTTTTACCATCTTTAAAGAGAGAGATATGAACGTGCATCCCTGATCCACTTTCTCCAAAATAAGGTTTTGGGAGAAAAGTTGCGCTTTTCCCGAGTTGATCGACCGTATTTTTGATGAGGTACTTTAAGCGTTGCACTTCATCAGATTTCTTTAATAAGGTATTAAATTTAACGCCGATTTCGCATTGTCCAGCAGAGGCAACTTCTCGGTGATGAATTTCAACATCAAGTCCCGTTTTCTCTACATTTAATACAATTTCATTGCGGATATCGTGAAGTTTATCAACAGGTTGAAGGGGAGAATAACCCTCTTGTTTTTCTGCAAAATGACCAGAGTAACTCTCTGGGTTTTGAGAGTCCCAATAGCAAGTGCTAGAGTTTAATTCGTAACCCATATGATATGGATCATTACTATAGCGGACTTTATCAAAGATAAAGAACTCATTTTCAGGACCAAAAAATGCGTGATCTGCAATTTGACTCTGTTTGAGATATTCTTCTGCTCTTTTTGCCAATGCGCGCGGATCACGGACGTAGTAATCCATAGTGTCAGGCTCAACAACATCACATACTAAAACTAATGTTGGATATTTAGCTAGCGGATCAATAAACGCACTTTCTGGATTAGGAATTAATACCATGTCAGAACATTCAGTCTGTTTCCAACCTTTAAAGCTAGATCCATCGAAAAATTTTCCTTGAGTGAAAAGTTGCTCGTTTGCCTGTCGTGCTGGGATAGTAAAGTGGTGTTCTTGTCCGATCATGTCTGTAAGACGAAGATCGATAAATAAAATTCCATTTTCTTCAATGAGATTTAAGATGGAACGAATACTATCAGCAGGCATGCTCACTCCTTAAAATTTTCGTATCGTAAATCGGATATTCTACACTAATTTTTAAGAACATAGCCTAATAAATGGTATCGATCTTTTAATTATGGGAATAGGTGAATTAGCAGAGGAGCTTTTGATTTAGCTAAGAGTTACGTAGAATAGGGAATTGGTCATAAGAAATTTTAGTGGAATAGTTAGATAATATAATGAAAATAACAACTTGGAATGTAAATTCTATTAATGTACGATTGTCACATCTTGCAGAATTTTTAAAGGAAGAGGTGCCATCTGTCATAGGGCTACAAGAGCTAAAGTGTAGTAATGATAAATTTCCTTTAAAAGAGATTGAAGAGTTAGGTTATCACTGCGAAATTAATGGGCAACCAACTTATAATGGCGTAGCGCTTTTATCAAAAACAGAGATTGAGGATGTTGTTTTTGATATTCCAGGATATAAATGTGAAGAGAAGAGGGTAATTGCCGGAACAATTGAAGGTGTCCGTGTAATTAATGCTTATGTTCCTAATGGGCAGAGTCCTGAATCTGATAAATATCAATATAAATTAAATTGGCTAGCTGCTTTTACAAAGTATATTGAAGAAGTGTTGAAAAATTATTCGCAGGTCATTGTGATCGGCGATTACAATATTGCTCCTACAGATGATGATGTCCATCACCCAGAAACTTGGCAGGGCAAGATTCTTTGCACTGATAAGGAGCGAGAAGCCTTTTTAGAACTTTTAGCATTAGGGCTATTAGACGGGCTTAGAATAGAAGCGCAACCTAAAGGATTGTTTACTTGGTGGGATTACCGTCAAGGCGGATTTGAGAAAAACAGTGGTATTCGCATTGATCATCTATTATTATCAAGAGTATTGAGCCGCCGTTTTCTATCATCTGCTGTTCATTTAAATTATAGGGTAATGGAGCGTCCCTCAGATCATGCTCCAGTATCTGTGATACTGAAATAAGATGGAATGTTCTTAAGGACACTACATTAAAGAATTACATAAGGAGAGATTTATGTTTGGTGGTAGTATTGTAGCGATCGTAACCCCGATGTTTCCCGATGGACGTATTGATTTTGATACGTTTGAAAAGTTAGTAGAATTTCATATTGAAAATAAGACAGATGCCATCGTTGCGATGGGTACAACTGGTGAGTCTGCTACTGTGAATTTTGACGAGCATCGTGAGGTTGTGAAGAAGGTCGTGCAATACGTCGGTGGTCGTGTTCCTGTGATTGCAGGAACTGGCGGTAATTCTACAGAAGAAGCTGTAAGATTAACGCATTGGGCTGCTGAAGATGGGGCCGATGCTTGCCTATTGGTTGCACCTTATTATAATAAACCCCCGCAAGAAGGTCTTTATCAGCATTTTAAATTAATTGCTGAAACGGTTGATATTCCCCAAATTCTCTACAATGTACCAGGAAGAACGGCATCCGATATCTTGCCAGATACGGTTGAGAGATTGGCTGATTTTAAAAATATTGTTGCGATTAAAGAAGCGAGTACCTTTGAACGTGTAGAGCAATTAGTACGCAGAGTTGGCGATAAAATAGATGTTCTCACCGGAGAAGATGGGATCGCTGCAAAATGTGTGCTTGCAGGAGCAAAAGGGGTTATTTCGGTAACTGCTAATATTGTGCCACTTCAGATGCATGAGATGATTCAAGCAGCTCTTAATGGTGATGAAGCACGTGCTTATGAAATTAATGAAAAGATTAAAGAACTTCACCATGTTTTATTCTTAGAGGCAAATCCTATCCCTGTAAAATGGGTATTGCAGGAATTGAAAAAAATTCATGCAGGGATTCGTTTACCTTTGGTTCCACTCGATAAGCAGTATCATTTAACCGTTCGTGAAGCTATGAAGAACGCGGGCCTGCTTTAAATAATTATTTCTGCAAAGTAAAAACGAGTAGAAAAAAAGCAATTAAATGATTTTTCAGTTATAATTCACGTTGAAAGAATTTGGTGATTGCTTGAATCGCTCGTACAATGACAAGAATTTTATTCAGTAAAGGTTAGTCCATGTATACAAAAAAAATAGCGTTTGCGGTATTGCTATCTGGCTTAATAATTAGCGGTTGCTCTACTCAAAATGTGCAATCGAGAGATAGCTTGCGTTATTTAAAATCATCGCAAGTGAATCCGCTTGAGTATCCGCCTAGCTTAGTGAAAAAGACTGAGACTGATGTACAGGCAACGACGACATTAAGAGAATATCGTCAGCATCAAAAACAGGTTGCACAAAAAGTGCTACCGATGAATACATCAGAAGGTATTACGATTATCGAGTCTGAAAATGGCCGACGCTGGATTAATACCGGACATTCAACAGATTTTGTTTGGCTACAAGTCAATCAGTTATTACGTCAGTTAGGTCTTGAAATAGATACTTCAAGTCCTGAAGCGGGTTTAATTGAGACGAAGTGGGCTGAAAATCAAGCAGATATTCCCGATGGATTTATCCGTGGGCTTATTAAACGTGTTGCAGGCAATTTATTTGGCTCCTCATCAAGAGATAAGTTCAAAGTTCGTTTAGAGCGTAGTGGTGATGATCGCGTATTGGTATTTGTAACGCATTATGCAATGAAAGACGAAGCAACGGGTAATGATGATCAATTCCATCGCTGGGTAAATGCACCGAGTGATCCGGAACTGGAAGCTGAATTTATTGCTCGCCTAGCTGCAAGGTTAGGAGGTGATGGCCAGGGTGCCTTGGGAAAGTCGGGGCTTCCCGTGACTGATCGGGAAGGAACCCGTATGACCATTACAAACAGATCTCAGGATGAGGTTTGGAAGCAATTAGGTAATATTTTAGACGATGGCGCTGAGTATAATGTGCTGGAGCAATATAGTGATATCAATACGATTCGTGTGGGAAGAACCGTGAAGAAACGCCGTTTCTGGTTCTTTACAAAATATGATCGTGAGGGAGAGGTTTATTATATTCGTGTGAACTCAATCGGAGAGAATGAAACGCAAGTTGATGTTCTTCCGGTGTTAACATTGAATTACCTCGAAGAGATGATGGATCGTATGGCAACACAGTTAAAATAGTTCCATAAAATTTGATAAAATAGCTAACGCTCGGGAAGATTCTCGGGCGTTTCTTATATCTGGGCTAAAAAAGAGGAGATGATATGAGTCGTCGTATCGCAAAATTAGATCCCCATGTCATTAACCAAATTGCGGCAGGTGAAGTGGTTGAGCGCCCTGCATCAATTGTCAAAGAGTTAGTGGAAAATAGTATTGATGCGGGATCTACAAATATCATTATTGATATTAAAAGCGGTGGCATGGATCATATTATCATTCAAGATAATGGCCATGGGATTGAGAAAGATGATCTTAATCTTGCACTTTCAAGCCATTCAACAAGTAAAATTAAGAGTGCTGATGATCTTGTAGAAGTCTCAACGCTAGGCTTTAGGGGGGAAGCGCTACCAAGTATTGCCGCTGTTTCTAGATTAACCCTAACTTCCCGAGCTAAGGGCGCAGAATATGCTTACAAAGTTCAAGGAAAGGGATTTGATGAGATTAATGAACCTATGCCAGCTTCTTTACCTGAAGGAACGCGTATTGAAGTTTTAGATCTCTTTTTTAATGTGCCAGCAAGACGTAAATTTTTGCGTACAGAGCGCACAGAATTTAGCCATATTGAGACATTAGTAAAGCGCTTAGCACTTATTCGTTATGATATTGGTTTTACCTTAATCCATAATGGTCGCGAGGTTTTTTCAGCGCCCATTGCGATGGCGATGGATGAGAAGCAGATGCGTATCGGCTCGGTCTTTAGCACTGAATTTTTAACAGAGAGTTTTCACTTTACGCACACAAAAGAGGTTCCTGTTGATGATTACGATACAACGAGAACATTAACTTTAGAAGGTTGGGTGGCAAAACCAACATTTTTTCGTAATAACAATGATTGGCAATATGTCTATGTTAATGGGCGAATGGTCAAAGATCGTTTAGTGGCGCACGCAATTCGTCAAGCTTATCGTGATGTGATGTATAGCGATAAGCATCCTGCCTTTGTGATCTATTTAACCCTAGATGCAGCAGCGGTTGATGTCAATGCGCACCCTCAAAAGCATGAGGTCCGTTTTAGAGAGTCCCGAATGGTGCATAATTTTTTATTTAGCACCTTAAATCATGTGATTTCACAACCAGAAGTGATGGCTGGGCATGAAAAAATGCCGGTAGTTGCTTCATTAGATGGCAATGAGACTTTAGAAGCCGTGACTAATAGTGAACCTGTCTCAATTGCAAGGCAAGGAGGGTTTAGCTTTGGTGGGCAGATTCCCCATCGCCCATATAAACCTGTCAATCTTTATGAAGCTATTGGTGCGGGAAGTGATCGAGGTTCTCTATTTGAGAAGGAGAGTCCGTCATTAGCCACGGCAGATAAAGTGACGAGTGAAATAAGAGATCACTCGCTTAATCACGATGATCAGTTTAACCCGGATGAAGCGCCGTTAGGATATGCTTTAGGGCAATTACATGAAGCATATATCTTGGCAGAAAATCGTGATGGTTTAGTGATGGTGGATATGCATGCCGCACACGAACGAATTATTTATGAGCGTTTTAAAAATGCAGTAGGTTCACAAGAGGGAATCATTCGTCAGGCGCTATTAATTCCTAAATCAATGGATGTTTCATCTAAGGAGATTGCATTAGTTGAGGAGTTTCAAAGTGAGCTGCAATCTTTAGGATTAGTGATTGAGGTATTAAGTCACACCAGTATTGTGATACGGGAAGTGCCGGCAAGTTTGATTCGCGCCAATATTGATAAGTTAGTTTTGGAAGTCTTAAAAGATTTTGATCGTTATGGTTCTAGTTCGAAAATTACAGAGCACATGAATGATATTTTATCGACAATGGCGTGCCATAGCGCTATTCGTCACCATCGTCGGTTAACGCTGCCAGAAATGAATGCACTCTTAAGGGATATGGAGCGCACAGAGCGCTCAGGGCAATGTAACCATGGACGGCCTACATGGCGATCATTAGCCTTAACCGATTTAGATAAGCTCTTTTATCGTGGAGAATAGAGATGACATTGAAGAAAAATATCTGTGTAATTTTTGGTAATCCTGTGGCGCAATCAAAATCGCCAGAGATGCAGATGCAGTTTGCAAAAAATAGTGGTATTGAGCTTGAGTATTTAAAAGTCTTAGCCCCATTAGATGATTTTTCCGGATCTCTTTATGAGTGGACTCAAAAAGGGATTATAGGCGCTAATATTACAATTCCCTTTAAAGAAGATGTGATGAGGCTTTGTGATGAACTTACCGAGGAAGCATCCCTTGCAAAGGCAGTCAATACAATCAGAGTCTCAAAAGATGGCAAAATATTTGGTCACAATACCGATGGGATCGGTTTACTTCGGGATATCACTCAAGTAAAAGGGTATGACCTTTATGGGAAACGTGTACTCATTTTAGGCGCTGGTGGCGCTGTTCGTGGAATTTTAAAGCCTTTATTAGATTGTCAGCCCACTGAGGTTGTGATTACCAATCGAACGCTTTCAAGAGCAGAAGGATTAGCCAATGAGTTTTCAGTATTTGGTGCGATTAAGGCAATGGCTTGGGATGAATTGAAAGGATCTTTCGATCTTATTATTAATGCGACAAGTGCCTCGTTACAAGCGACTTTTCCAGTATTACCTAAAGGTGTTATCAGTCGTGAAAGTGTCGGTTATGATCTTGTCTACGGCAGTGAGCCGACCTCATTTATGCACTATTTTCAAGAAAATGGGGGTGGGGAAGTTTTTGATGGTCTAGGAATGCTCATTGAGCAAGGCGTTTATGCATTTGAGTTTTGGTTTGGGAAAAAACCAGCTATAGATGGCGTTTTAGAGATTTTTGGACGTCAATGATCAAGTTTAAAGTAAATTTTTAAGTTGCAGGGAATGGGATAAAAGTCTGCCTTTAATCAGACATTGAAAGGCGGATTTTGTTATCATTCCATGATGATTACATAAGGATAAGAGATATGTCTGAAGAAAAAACCCATTTTGGTTACCAAACTGTTGATCGTGATGATAAAGAAGCGCGTGTTGCGGAAGTTTTTCACTCAGTAGCAAGCCGTTATGATGTCATGAATGATGTGATGAGCTTTGGGATTCATCGTCTATGGAAAAATACGGCAATGACCTTATCGGGCGCAAGACGGGGACAAAAAGTTCTTGATCTTGCCGGCGGTACAGGGGATTTAACAAAGCGTTTGAGTAAACGTGTGGGCGCTGAAGGATTAGTCGTTCTTTCTGATATTAATGAGTCGATGTTAGAAGAGGGGCGTAAACGTCTAATTAATGAAGGCATTGTTGGGAATGTAGAATTTAAGCAGATTAATGCTGAGCATATTCCTTTTGAAGATGCGACATTTGATTTAGTGACGATTGGTTTTGGTTTACGCAACGTAACCGATAAGCTTAAAGCATTGAAAGAGATGAAGCGAGTCTTAAAACCAGGTGGCCGACTACTTGTTTTAGAATTCTCTAAGCCAGTGGTTCCGGGGCTTGGGACGCTTTATGATTTTTACTCATTCCAAGTGATTCCAAGAATGGGCGAATTAATCGCTAAAGATGGAGATAGTTATCGTTACCTCTCTGAATCTATTCGCATGCATCCTCCTCAAGAAGAGCTTCGTGACATGATGTTAGAAGCTGGATTTGATGAGGTGGATTATAAAAACTTAACGGGGGGGATCGTGGCGATTCACCGAGGTTTTGTTTATTAAAAGCAGTTTAATGCCGGATCTTTAAGTTAATGATTCGGCGTTGATATTGTGCGTTAGAGTTAGAAAATACGCTTGTTTTCAATATTTTGCAAAGGATTCATAAATGGTTTCTCGTAGCTTGAGAATGGTAAAAATATGGTGGGTATTATTGCGCTATGGTCTTTATGATCTTGCATTTATGGTCCCAGGGCTTCGACATTTACGCTTCTTAAAGCCAATCCTTGCGATCTTTAACGGACATAAAAAAACACCTCTTCCGGTACGTATTCGTCTTGCTTTAGAGAATTTAGGTCCCACTTTTATTAAGTTAGGTCAAGCGCTGTCAACTCGTTATGATCTGCTTGATAAAGAGATTGTTGATGAGCTTATTAAGCTTCAAGATCAGGTGCCGGCATTTCCATCAGAGATCGCCATTAACATTATTGAACGCTCTTTTGATCAAAAACTTGATGCGTTATTTATCGAGTTTGAGACAACTCCTATAGCTGCGGCATCGATTGCTCAGGTTCATGGTGCGAAATTACCTAATGGGCAAGAAGTTGTGGTGAAAGTCGTTCGTCCTAATATCCATAAAGTAATTAAACGTGATATTGGCTTAATGCAGATCTTAGCGCAGATGGTAGAGCGTTATTATCCAGATGGGAAGCGCCTTCGTCCCGTTGAGATCGTAGAAGAATATGCACGAACGATCTTAAATGAGCTTGATTTAACGATTGAAGCGGCAAATGGTGCGCAGTTAAGAGAGAACTTTAAAGGTTCTAAAGAGCTCTATGTTCCGGAGATCTATTTAGAGTATGTTCGTAAAAATGTGCTTGTGATGGAGCGGATTTCAGGAGTACCTGTTGGCGATATTGCGAAGCTTAAAGAGCTTGGGGTCAATATCCCTCTACTTGCAAAAAGAAGTGTGGATATCTTTTTTAAGCAAGTATTTGAACATAGTTTTTTCCATGCCGATATGCATCCTGGCAATATTTTTGTGGATGTCACAGATCCATCAGATCCTACCTATATCGCCCTTGATTTTGGGATAATTGGTACTTTAAATGAAGATGATCAGCACTATTTAGCGAGTAACTTTTTAGCGTTTTTTAATCGTGATTACTTAAAAGTGGCGCAGTTACACGTCGAATCCGGCTGGGTTCCTCCCGATACTTCGGTGGGGGATTTTGAAGCGGTGATTCGTTCTCTTTGTGAGCCAATTTTTAATAAACCTTTAAAAGATATCTCTTTTGGGGCTTTTCTTTTATCCCTCTTTCAGACGGCTCGCCGCTTTAAGATGGAGATGCAACCTCAGTTAATGTTGTTACAAAAAACATTATTTGCCATTGAAGGATTAGGACGAGAGCTCTATCCTGAGTTAGATCTTTGGGCAACGGCTAAACCTTATCTTGTTGAGTTTGTAAAAGAAAAAAGAGGTCCTAAAGCGCTTTTTAAACGTTATCGCAGGGAGTTTCCTGTTTGGGTGGAACAGCTACCTGATGTAATGCAAAACGCTAACTTAACTTTAAGACAGGCGGTTAAAGGTAGCTTAAAGGTCAATTTAAACCACAAAGAGTGGGATCGTTTAGCAAGCATTCAAAGAGAAGAGGGACGCCGGAGAATCTTTGGAGTTATTGGCGCGGTCTTTTTATTAGCGCTTCTTTTAAAGTTTGAAGGATTTGAAGAGGGGCAACTTTTAATACCTGCCTCAATGGGCGTTATCTCCTTACTTTTCTTCTATCTCTCTTTACGAAAACGAAAATAATTAAGGTGAACATTGTCTGATTATTAATCGCTAATCCTTTGATTTAAATTAAAACTTAATCAATAACAATGTATTTTGTATAATTTCATTTATAATGTGTGGTTGCATTGCTAAATATTGTTTAGGAAATATTTATTGTGATGTTTGAACACTTTATTTAAATAGGAGAAAGTCAATGAAAAAATTAGCACTTGCAGCAATGTTAGCTGTTGGCGTAACTGGTGTATCAATGGCAGAAGTTGATGCTGATGCAGTCACTTATAACCGTCAAGCAGCATTTGGTGTAATTAGCTGGAACATGGGTATTATTGGTGGAATGCTTAAAGGTGAAACTGAATTTGATGCAGATGAAGCAAAAGCTGCAGCTGTTCGTATCAATGAAGTTGCTAAAGGCGTACATTTAACCTTTATCGATGGTACTTATGAAAACTCTAATGTAGATCCAAAAATCGTAACAGAGCGTGCTGATTTTGATGCGAAACTTGCAAACCTTATTACAGAAAGTGACGCAATGATTGGTGCGACTTCTGCAAAAGGCACTATGGGCGCACAAATGGGTAAATTAGGTGGCACTTGTAAATCATGCCACGATGCATACAAGCTTGACTAGTATATCGTTAATATATTTGGGATAAGATTTTCTAAAATTATTTTTAAAATAGTTTAGGTTAGATCTTTGACTAAAGTGTGATATAAGATCAAAGCGGTTGATAATAATCAACCGCTTATTTTATGTCTACCCACTTTATAGGAGAAAAATAAAGTGATGAAAAAACTAAAGTTAACAGCTCTCTTATCCCTAGGGTTCTTAATTGGTAGTCATACAGTAAGCGCACAGGAAGTACGCGTTTATAACTGGACAGACTATATTGATCCTGAACTAATTACCGAATTTACAGAAAAAACGGGTATCAAGGTGGTTTATGATACGTTTGATAGTAATGAGGTCTTATTGGCAAAAACCTTAACGGGAAATTCAGGTTACGATATCGTTGTACCTTCAGATTATACGTTGATCTATATGGTGCAAGCTGATGCAGTACAGAAGATTGATCGTAGTAAATTAAAAAATATTGATAATATCTGGCCCTTTGTCGAAGAGCGCTTAGATGAGCTTCCTGGGGCGACAGATTATTCCGTGCCTTATATGTGGGGAACAACCGGTATTGCTTATAATGTCGGCAAGGTGAAAGAGCTTGTACCCGATGCGCCACTTGATTCTATGGAGTTACTCTTTAACCCTGAGTATGCTTCTAAGCTTGCCAGTTGTGGAATTTATGTCGTGGATACGCCAAGCGAATTTTACCCGATGGTTATGCGTTACTTAGGTTTATCTGCAGAGAGTACTTCTAATGAGGATTTAGCAAAAGCTAATGAAGTTTTAGAAGCGATTCGTCCTTATATTACAAAATTTCATTCATCAGAATATATTAATGCGATGGCAAACGGGGATGCTTGTTTAACATTAGGTTGGTCAGGAGATCTCTATTTAGCAAAATCAAGAGCACAAGAAGCAGACGCTGGTGTTGAAATTGAGTATTTTATACCCAAAGAGGGTGGTTTACTCTGGTTTGATCAGCTTGCGATTGTGAAAAATGCAAAAAATGTTGATGAAGCTTACGCTTTTATTGATTTTCTATTAGATGCAAAAGTAAATGCTAGAGCCGCTGATTATGTTGAGTATGCCACTTCTAATGAGGCGGCATTTGAGTTTGTGAATCAAGATCTGTTAAATGATCCTACGCTCTACCCTTCTAAAGAGGAGTTATCGCTCTTAAATGTGAAGCAGCCTTATACTCAAGCAGAGCAGAAAAAATTGATGCGCCATTGGCTTAAGATTAAAGCTCAACGATAAGTGAAAAGTTTCTGTTATTTCTTAAATAATAGAAAGAAGTAATAGACAATAAAAGGAATGAGAACAAGCGCCTATCTTTTTGATAGGCGTTTTTTTTGATGAAAAAATAGGGAATCTTTTCTCTCGCAAGGAGGAACTTCATTTTTTAATGTATAATCAAAGGTTAAGAATTATAAAGTTAAATGGTCTATTTTTCTCACGCTATAACAAGGAAATCTCTTAGTGTTATTGTCGATATTCAAGTGTTTTATCAACGCTTTATATTGCGTTTAGAAGGATAGCGGATCAAAAAAGGATTTAAATTATGAGTGACAATCATCATTCGCTAATTGTACTTGGTTCAGGCCCTGCGGGTTATACATCGGCGCTTTATGCAGCGCGTGCAAATTTAAAACCTGTTGTCATTACGGGAATGCAAATGGGTGGGCAATTAACAACAACGACAGATATTGATAACTGGCCAGGTGGCGGTGAAGGTTTAATGGGACCGGCATTAATGGATCAAATGCGTGAGCATTGTGAGCGCTTTGGTACGGAAATCTTATTTGACCATATCAATAGTGTTGATTTAACCCAAAAGCCTTTTACATTAGTGGGAGATAACGCGACTTATACGTGTGATGCTCTTATTATCGCAACCGGCGCTTCAGCAAAATATTTAGGGCTTCCTTCAGAAGAGACTTATTTAGGACGTGGCGTTTCTGCTTGTGCTACTTGTGATGGTTTTTTCTATCGTGAAAAAGAAGTGGTAGTAGTTGGTGGCGGTAATACGGCTGTTGAAGAAGCGCTTTATTTAAGTCAAATTGCCTCAAAAGTGCATTTAGTTCATCGCCGTGATACTTTCCGTGCAGAAAAAATCTTGATTGATCGCCTTTATCGCAATGTTGAAGCGGGTAAGATAGAGCTCCATTTAGATCGGCAGTTAGATGAAGTTGTGGGAGACGCATCAGGCGTTACAGGGGTTATTCTTTCATCAACAAAAGATGAAGGTATTAAAGAGATTGAAGTGCCAGGGGTCTTTATTGCAATCGGTCATGCCCCTAATACGGAGATCTTTAAAGATCAGTTAGAGATGCGCCATGGTTATATTGTTGTAAAATCAGGTATTGATGGGAATGCAACAGCCACTTCAGTGCCGGGTGTTTTTGCCGCAGGCGATGTGATGGATTCCCATTATCGTCAAGCGATTACATCTGCGGGATCAGGTTGTATGGCGGCTTTAGATGCTGAACGTTATTTAGATGGATTGAAATAATTTAAATCCACTTTACAAGAAGATGATGAAGAGTGTGGGCAAATGAAATGACATCACACTTTTGATTTAAAAATTGATGTTTTAGATATTTTTTATTGATATTGAAAGTAGCTTAGTTGCGAGGATTGCAAATGAAATTTAATACTTTAGATGACCTTAATTTAGAAGGTAAACGTGTTTTAGTTCGTGAAGATTTAAACGTTCCTATTCATGATGGACAAATTACATCAGATGCACGTTTAGAAGCTGCTTTACCGACGATTGAAAAGATCCTTGAAAAAGGTGGTGCGGTAATGTTAATGTCCCATTTAGGTCGCCCAACTGAAGGGGAAGAGAGTGATGAGTTTACTTTAGCCCCGGCGGCTGTTTGGTTATCTAATCGCTTAGGTAAGCCGGTCTCTTTAGTAAAAAATTGGATTAATGGGGTTGAGATTCAACCAGGAGAAGTTAAATTACTAGAAAACGTGCGTTTCCTTGCTGGTGAAAAAGCTAATGATGAAGCCCTTTCTAAAAAAATGGCCAATCTTTGTGATGTTTATGTCATGGATGCTTTTGCAACAGCGCATAGAAAAGCAGCCTCTACTTATGGCGTAGGAATGGTGGCTAAAGAAGTTGCCGCAGGAATTTTACTTGAAAAAGAGCTCAATGCTTTAACAAAAGTGATTCAAAATCCAGCAAGCCCAATGGTCGCAATCGTTGGCGGAGCCAAGGTTTCCACTAAATTAACGGTATTAAATGCGTTGATGGATAAGGTCGATCAGCTCATCACTGGTGGCGGTATTACCAATACTTTACTACTTGCAAAAGGCTATAACGTTGGTAAGAGTCTAGTGGAAAAAGATTTAGTGCCAGAGGCGAAAAAGCTTCTTAAACGTGCAGCAGAAGAAGGGAAAGAGATCCCACTTCCAATTGATGTTGTGGTGGGTAAAGAATTCTCAGCAGATACAGAAGCGGTAATTAAATCGATTGATGAGATCGAAGCGGACGATATGATTATGGATATTGGTCCTAAAACAAGTGAACTTTACAGTCAAATCATGGCGAATGCGAAAACAATCGTCTGGAATGGTCCTGTGGGTGTTTTTGAGTTTGCAAACTTTGCTGCAGGTACGAAGTTACTCGGCGAAGCGATTGCAAAAAGTGATGCATTCTCAATTGCAGGTGGCGGTGATACGGTTGCTGCGGTTGAAGAATTTGGTTTAAAAGATGATATCTCTTATATCTCAACAGGGGGCGGCGCATTCCTTGAATTATTAGAAGGAAAAGTCTTACCCGCAGTTGAGATGTTAGAAAAGCGAGCTAATTAAAAATGAATAATAACGAAATCTTAATTAATATTACGCCGAATGAGACGAGAGCTGCTGTTATCAGTAATGCGATCGTCCAAGAGGTGCTTATTGAACGAGATGAGAAGCGCGGGCTAGTCGGCAATATTTATAAAGGTGTCGTTATTCGTGTATTACCGGGCCTTGAAGCGGCATTTGTAGATATTGGTCTTGATCGTGCGGCCTTTCTTCATGTCAGCGACATTCAAACAGGTTGTAGTGAATTTACGCCAGAAGAGTGTGATAGCTGTGAAGATGGGAGCGAAGTTGAGAGAGCGCCCACAAAGCGTAATCCCGAAGCGATTGATATTACCAAATTGCTAACCCAAGGTCAGGAGCTGATTGTCCAAGTCATACGTGATCCATTAGGGACAAAAGGTGCACGTATTACTACACAAATCTCTATTCCCTCTTGCTATTTAGTCTATTTAGCAGATTCAGATGTGATCGGTGTTTCGATTCGTATCGAAGAGGAAGAAGAGAGAGAGCGCCTTAAAAATACGCTACAAAACTATCAAGCGGAGATTCCCGGCGCCTATATTGCAAGAACAGCAGCTGAAGGCGTTGATCCGTGGGTACTTCGCTCTGATATGCAGTTTTTAAATCGTCTATGGAGCGATCTTAAAGAGCGTATTGCTAAAGCAAAAGTTGGTGAGGTGATTTATGGGAATTTTCCTTTAGAGCTGCGAATTTTACGAGATTATATTTCAAAAGATATTCAAAGAGTTCGTATCGATTCAATGGAGGGTTACAAGAGCATGATGGATTTTACCACGCGCTTTTTACCAGAAATGACAGAGCGTATTGAGTATTACGTTGGGCCTCGCGCGATGTTTGATCTCTTTAATACAGAAAGAGAGATTAATCTTGCTTTAGAAAAGCGTGTGGATCTTAAGTCTGGCGGTTATTTAATGATCGAGCAGACAGAAGCGATGACGACAATCGATATTAATACCGGTGGTTTTGTTGGTTTTCGCAACCTCGAAGAGACGATTTATAAAACAAACCTTGAAGCCGCTCAAGCACTTGCTCGTCAAGTGCGCCTGCGCAATCTTGGCGGGATTATCATTATCGACTTTATTGATATGCAAAGCGAAGAGCATCGCCAAGGGGTTTTAGAGGAACTGCAAGAGCATCTTTCTCATGATTATGCGAGAACTTCAATTAGTGAGGTAACTTCTCTTGGTCTTGTGCAGATGACACGTAAAAGAACTCGGGAGAGTCTTGTTCAGCTTCTTTGTGAGCCTTGCCCGAAATGTCAGGGAACAGGTTATGTCAAGACAAGTGCGACAGTTTGCTTTGAGATTTTACGAGAACTTATCCGTGATGGTAAACGTTTCCCGACGTTAAAAGAGTTTTTAGTCTTAGCTGCGCCTGAAGTGATTGAGCGACTACTCGATGAAGAAGCGCATAGTGTTGCTGATCTACAAATTCAAATTGATGCTAATATTCGTCTTCAGCCTGAAGAACTCTACCCGATAGAGCAATTTGATATTGTGCCAATGTAAGATAACAAGCAATAAAAAGCTGATTCTATAGTCTATTTATTATGCTTGTGGGATTAAAAATATTATAAACCTTGTGAAATATTTGTTTTACAAGGTTTTTTTATGCTTAACATTTCTGTTTTTTTTAAAGAAATTTGTTACATTGACTAGATAGTGATTAAAAAAAGATCACAATTGCTTTAATCATTATGACCAGATTATTTGTTGGATGATCAAAATAAGTAGTTTTACATCATATTTATCATGAGTATTAATTATTTTAGGAGGCAAGAATGAATAGTCATAAAGCAATGACTCGACGAGATTTGTTAAAAATGATCGGCTATAGTGCTGGCGCTACGGTGATGTTAAGTGCTATGGGAAGCTTAGGGCATGCAACAACTATGAGTGCCTTAAAAACGGTTGATTTAAAGGGAATGCCTAAAGGCTCTAAGATTTTAATTTTAGGAGGCGGCGTTGCAGGGTTAGTCGCTGCTTATGAGTTTAAACGAGCAGGGTATGAAGCTGTTATCTTAGAGACCCAAAATCGACCCGGCGGTAGAGCTTGGTCTGTAGAAGGTGGGGATCGCTATACTGATACCGATGGGGTTGAGCAAGTTTGTGAGTTTGAAAAAGGGCAATTTTTTAACTTAGGCGCTTGGCGAATTCCTTACTACCATAAAAACATCTTACATTATTGTCGCGAGCTTGATATTAAGCTCGATCCCTTTGTACAACTGAATTTTAATGCGTATTTACAATCTAATGATGCATTTGATGGGAAGCCTAAACGTTTCCGTGAGATTTTCACAGACTTTAATGGAGGAATCTCTTCTCTTTTAGCAAAAGCAACAAATCAAAAAGCGCTGGATGAATTAGTCACCGAAGAGGATCAAAAGATTCTTTTAGAAGCTTTAAAATCATTTGGGGCACTTGATGATAATTACAACTATAGTGAAAGCGTTGCCGTAAGTATGCGCCGGGGATTTGAAAAACTTCCAGGCGGAGGTTTATCCGCAGGATATGTCCCGACAAAACCTATCGAAATGAAAGAGATTTTAAATTCTCGCTTATGGAGTAATTTTGCTTACTTTTTAACCCAGCAATTTCAACAAACAATGTTTGAGCCTCGTGGAGGCATGTCAATGATTGGTAAAGCTTTTGAAAAAGCGTTACCAGAGGTGATCCGTTATAACTCAGAAGTTACAGAAATCCATCAAAGTGCTGATAATGTGACCGTTACTTATGTGGATAAGAGTACAGGTAAAACAGAAACCGTCACAGGGGATTGGTGTTTATGTACTATTCCAACGAGAGTTTTAAGTAACATTAAAATGAATGTGGGTGAGAAACTAAAAGCTGCGATTGATGCGCTCCCCTATGAATCTGTGGTAAAACTTGGGGTGCAGTATAAGCGCCGCTTCTGGGAAGAAGATGAGGCGATCTTTGGGGGAATGTCATTGACAAGTCAGCCAATTACGCATTTTGCTTATCCATCTGCGCCAAATGAGTTTTTAAGTAATGGTAAAGGTATTACTTTAACGGGATATATCACGGGTGATAATAGCCGTAAATTTACCGCAATGGCGCTTAAAGAGCGTATTGATGAGGGCTTAAAATACGCATCGAAAATTCACCCACAAGTCATCGATGAGTTTGATACAGGTTATAGCGTTGCGTGGGATAAAGTTCCGTGGATTTTAGGCGGATATTCTAAATGGTCGCCTGAGTTACGAGAAAAGCATTACCGTAATCTTTGTGAAATTGATGGACGGATTGTTTTAGCAGGTGAGCATACTTCCTACATGAATGGCTGGTTAGAAGGGGCGATTACTTCATCGCTTGATGCAATTAGTCGTATTCATGCTAAGGCGACCTCAAAATCTTAGTCTTATCGGCTACTTTAAGGCGACTTATTGTTTGATAAGTTCAAGAATAATCGCCATTTAAATGAAAACGCTTAGCAATTTGTTAAGCGTTTTTTTATGGGGAGATCGAAAGAATTCAGTCCATAATTAATGATATGATAGTGCCATATTAAAAGCGTTGTTAAGTGTAAAATACCTTAGGTAAAGGAGCCACTATCATATGAATATTCTCTTAGGCGTGAGCGGTAGTATTGCTGCATATAAATCACCAGATCTTGTTAGAAGATTAAAAGAGGTGGGCTTTGATGTGCGCGTTGTCATGACTGATGGGGGGCGAAGTTTTGTAACGCCTTTAACGCTACAAGCAGTTTCAGGATATCCTGTTGTCTATGATCTATTAGATCCGGCACATGAAGCGGGAATGGGGCATATTGAGTTAGCACGGTGGGCAGATCTTATTTTAATTGCGCCAACAAGTGCCAATATGATCGCTAAGCTTGCTGGCGGCTTTGCCGATGATTTATTATCTGCGATCTGTTTAGCGACAGAAAAACCGATAATGCTAGCGCCGGGAATGAACCGCTTAATGTGGGCAAATCAAGCCGTGCAAGAAAATGTGGCGAAACTTGAAGCTCGGGGAATGATCTTACTTGCCCCAGAAAGTGGCTCTCAAGCCTGTGGTGAAATTGGGCAGGGAAGAATGCCGGAGCCTTTACAAATTCGTGATGCAGTAGAAGCATTTTTTCAAGCGCTTCAAAAAGATCATCAAGATGATCAACTTCTTCTTGGTAAAAAAATCGTCATTACAGCAGGACCAACGGTTGAAGAGATTGATCCTGTACGTTATATCAGTAATTATTCTAGCGGGAAAATGGGATATTCTTTAGCCATTGCAGCTCAAAAAATGGGGGCAATTGTCACGCTTATTTCAGGACCTGTGGCATTAGATGCTCCTAAAAATATGGCTTTAGTAAAGGTTAAAAGTGCAAGAGAGATGATGGATGCCACTTTTGAAGCTACTAGAGATGCTGATGTTTTTATTGCCGCGGCGGCAGTTGCTGATTATGCGGTGGCTAATCGATCTGATGAAAAACTTAAAAAAACCGATGATTCAGATCTTTTAACCCTAACCTTTAAAAAGAATCCCGATATCTTAGCAACGATTGCTAAAGGGGAAGGTCGCCCGGCAATCTGCGTTGGATTTGCTGCAGAAACCCATGATATTGAGGCCAATGCATTATCGAAATTACAACGTAAAAATGTAGATATGATCTGCTTAAATGATGTCTCTGGGGGCAAGGTATTTGGCGAGTCTGATAATGAGATGATTCTCTTTAAACGTAGTGGAGAGCCTAAACCCATTTTAAGAGCTGATAAATTAGTCGTTGCCGAGAAAATTTTAGCTGAAATTATTCCCTTATTACCAAAAATGGATATCTGTTAAAGCATATTATCGAGGGGGTATTCAATACCGCTAAGGAGAAGAGATGCGATTATTGCAAGTTTTAGGATTCATTGTAGGCTTAATGGGGATTGGGGGTATCGGTTTTACCCAAAATATCACTATTATGGAGATTGATGAGTATCTCACGCACATTCAAGATTTGCCAAAGAGTGAGTTACAATTGATAGATGTGAGAACACCCGCTGAATACTCTGATGGCACGATTTTAGAGGCGGTGAATATTGATTATTTAGATCCTTCTTTTTCTGAGTCAATTCAAGTTTTAGATAAATCAAAACCGGTATATCTTTTTTGCCGCTCTGGTAATCGTAGTCAAAAAGCAGCTGCCATTATGGCTGAGATGGGATTTAGTGAAATCTATGACTTAAAAGAGGGATATCAAGCTTGGAGTCTGTTTCAAGCTCAAGAGAAAGCTAAAGAGCAAGGACAATAATAAGGCTCTCAATTATCGGAATATTGTCGTGAAGCAGGATTAAAAAAGTCTTTGAGGAAAATTGCCGGCGCGAGATAGTAGAAGCCTGCAAGCATTTCTTGTCGCGGTAAGAGAGAGCTTTTTAAATCGAAGAGGCTACACTTTGAAAAGTGCTGTGTAAGCCTTGCGCTTATTTTAAATAATTTATCGGCTCATAAAGTCTATTGAGCGAGATTTGGAGGATGACTCATGAGTAGACAAAAAGTGATCGAATATATTGAACACCACTGTGGCGCTCTTCCTGAGTATCCATGGCGGCAATACCCTCATTATGCCGTTTTTAGGCATCCTAAAAAAGCCAAATGGTTTGCAGTAATTATGGATGTCGAGCTTAGCAAACTCACGCAAGACTCTCAAAATAGTAAGATTGTAGATATTATAAATCTGAAGGTTTTACCTGAGATTTCGGGCTCTTTAAGGTTAAAGAAAGGGGTTTATCCGGCATATCATATGAATAAAGAGCATTGGGTTTCAATTGTATTAGATGAGGATTTTGAGGAGGCTCAGCTATACACTTTAATTCATGATAGCTATGATTTAATAAAATGATCTTGAAAGGCAATAGCTTGAATAATATTTTTAGCTATTTATCGTAAAATTGGTTTAAAGATCACTGAATCAGATTGCGGGCGCATCGGTTATGAGAAGCGCAATAGCCTTTCTATTTGGTATCTTGCAAGCGGGTTTTCATACTGCATTTTTTATTTTTAAAGCAGCGTTTCTTAAACCGAATCGACTCTATCAGGGCACCTATCAGAAAAGCTTTAGAAAAGAGGATTATTGTTGTTAATGTCTATTTCTGTATATGAAGGATTATGGCTTCTTTTGCTATCAAGTTTTACCTCTTCAACAATATTGCCAGGAAGCTCTGAAGCAGCGCTCGTTGCTTTTATTTATCATTATCCACCCTATATGATATCAGCCTTTTGGGTTGCGACTGTGGGGAATACATTAGGCTCTATTTTAATGTTGATTATCGGGCGAATATTTCCAGAAAAGAAGATCTTATCACCAAAAGTAGAGCGGTTTATTAAACGCTATGGCGCGTGGTCTCTACTTTTTTCAAGCCTACCTATTATTGGAGATCTATTACCAACAGCAGCAGGATGGTTACGGTTAAATATTTTTTACTGTTTGATCACCATTTTTATAGGTAAGGCGATTCGCTATTTGCTGGTTATTTTATTGTTAGATGTAACAAGATCACAGTTTGGCTTTTAAGTTAAAGAGCTATTTCATTTTAGAAAGAGTGCTAGCATTCAACCTAGCTGCTCATCAACCTATTTTAGGGGGATGACTAATGAATAAGTTTTGATCTCTGATTTTATTTGGAAATCACAATACTTCTTATTGTTAATAGCCGGTACTCCGGCATTTAAATCAGCTTGTTTTGAACCTGTTTCACTATAAAATAGGTTCTTACACCGAATCGGCTATATTGATAAAAATTATAATATTCCCTAAAGGTTACAAAAAAGTGGAGAGTAACCTTTAAGATGGATTTGAGAGGATGGATTGTGTTGACCTTTTTTTGGATTCTATTGCCTATTTTTGCAATTTTTATCGTGGGATTTATTGCCCAGAAAATCTTACATTTTGATATTCCTAATCTCTCAAAAATGTCGCTTTATGTATTATCGCCATTTTTAGCATTTAAGACTTTCTATACGTATAAAGTCTCTTTTGATTATCTCTATTATGTAAGTTATGTGTTTGCTCTTTGTCTGATATTGGTGGCACTTGTTTCTCTTATTTCTAAAGCGCTTAAGTTTGATGAGAAAACTCGATGTGGCATGATTTTAGGATCTTGCTTTATGAATAATGGTAATTATGGTACACCGGTGATACTCGCATTTTTCGGCGCAATTGGTTTTGATATTGCCATTATTATGCTCGTATTACAGCAGGTTGTGATGAATACTATTGGTACATATTATGCCGCAAAAGGCTCATCAAAGATGATTGTGGGAAGCTCGGTTAAATTTGCTTTAACAAGGGTTATACGAATGCCGACAGTTCATGGGGCGATATTGGGAGTTTTCCTACAGCTCTTACAGGTTCCTTTAAGTGAATCACTTTATAACTCTATCTCCATGGTTGGGGATGCTTCTATTGTTGTCATTATGGTCATTTTAGGGATGCAATTAGCGAATATTAAGCTTTCCCATATTGCTTATGGCAAGCTCTCTATCAATCTTATGATAAAGATGGTTATCTCGCCATTAGTGGCCCTGTTTTTAGTTCAATGGATGCCGATAGACACCGTTTATAAGCAGATCTTAATTATTTTAGCGGCAATGCCGGCGGCCGCAAATACAACGCTTTTAGCTGTTCATTTTGATACAGAGCCTGAGCTAGTTTCAAGTGCAACATTTATCAGTACCATTGTGAGTTTAATAACCTTGCCCATTGTCTTGTTGTTATTAGGAGTAAGTGTGCCACACTAGGTTATTAATAATAGAGATCTAAGGATCATCTTATGACTATAAATAAGGGGGAGAGATGGTGACGCATCGGCAAGCACTATGGATGGCGCATATCGCCGCAGTACTATTTGGTTTAACCGGTATTTTTGGGGCGGTGATTAGCGGTAGTGCAGAGACGATTACCTTTGGGCGAGCTGTATTTGCAGTCGTTGGATTACTATTAATTCTATTGTGGCAAAAGAAACCCTTAATTCGTGGCATTTCCCTTTTTAAAGGCGCTATGCTACTTCTTTCGGGGAGTTTATTAGCAATCCATTGGGTGACATTTTTTATTGGTGTAAAGGTGGGGGGCGTTGCCGTTGCAACATTAGGTTTTGCTAGTTTCCCGGCATTTATTACATTGGTAGATTGGATTGTCTTTAAAGATCGTATTACGCAAAGAGAATGGATTTTACTGCTTTTAGTCTCTCTTGGGTTGATCTTGGTAACGCCTCAATTTAGCTTTGGCGATAGTGGCACTATCGGGCTTTTATGGGGGATTTTGTCAGGGTTTTCTTTTGGACTTTTAGCCGTTGTTAATAAGCGCGGTGTTCAGGGGATTGATGCGATGCAAGTTGCCTTTTGGCAAAATGGTGTAGTGATGATTCTGCTACTGCCATTTGCACTTTTTGATATGAGATTTCTCTCCACAATAGATTGGTTTTATTTAGCGCTACTTGGAATTTTCTGTACAGGATTATCACATTATCTCTTTGTGAAGAGTTTAGAACAGTTAAATGCTCGCATAGCCGGTATGATTATCGCCTTAGAACCGGTTTATGCCATTGCTTTTGCCTGGTGGTTATTTGGTAGTACACCCACAATCCGAATGCTCATTGGCGCGGCGTTAATTCTCTTTGCGATCGCCTTTTCTTCGAGCAAGAAAGAGCCTATCAAGAAAAATAGGTAGAGGGTTGGATAAATAGGGATCTAATGGCTTTTTAGTCTTGACGATATTATGTGCATTTTGAGGTATGATTAAGCCGTTGATTAACGATAGTCTCGGTAAAGTGTTAGGAATATAATGAGTCAGTTAGAGTCTAATTTAAAACGATCAGAAAAAGCATGTTCAGGAAAACAACCTCCAAAAAGAATCAAGCGATTTTTGTGGGGAATCATAGTATTTTTGATACTTTTAGGGACAATATTTCATGAATCGCTCTATGTGAGACTGATGAGTTTAGGCGATACTTATGGTTATCAGTCAACGCCAGAATTGAGTGTTTTAGAGTATGTTTCTAAAGAGCGATCACGGCTTGGAGAAGATTATTACCCAGTTACTGAAAATATTGAAGTTAAAAAGGTGGAGATAACACCAGATCAGCATTTTCTTTTTTATATTGATTATGAAGACAATGCTATTGCAGGTCTTGCGATCTGCGCTCGTAGAGATCTTTTAAATAATTGGTATGTGAGTGATTCGATGCGTAATGGGACATTTAGTACATGGCGTGGTGAAACGTGTAGAACAACGTTGGCAGGTGAGGATTTTTGTACTAAAAACCCTTATACAAAAGCAGAGATAGAGGCTTATATCACAGAGCAAATGGCAAAAGTAAGTCATGCGCAGATGGAGAATAGATGTCGCTTTAGAGATTATACGCATGATCCGGAATGGGCGGCATTTCAAGAATCGAAGAGAAAACAAAAGGGACTAATTGATGACAATAAAGACCGATCAATTAACTGTAGGATTTTATCGCGTTGTTTACAGTATTAGGAGAAAATACTGTTATGAATATCCATCGAAAAACAAAATTAACGCCGTTTCATCGAGAAGAGATTTGGCGATTACATCATCAAGAAAAATTTACCGTAACCTATCTAGCTGAGCGTTTTATGGTAAGCAGACCTACGATCTATAAAGTACTAAAACAAGGTAGATTGAACTTGTTTGTGCCATTAGCTAGTAAAAATGAACGTTATAGAACAATTAAGTATGGCATTAAACGTCTTGCAAAGATTGAAAAATCTATTGAAGAGAAACTTAAAAAGAGGGCTAAACGTTATAACAAAAACTATCCTGGCGAGATGGTCCATGTGGATACTAAACGGCTCCCTCTTTTAAAAGGAGATCTTAAAAATCGCACTAGAGAGTATTTATTTGTAGGAATTGATGATTTTTCAAGAGAACTTTATGCCGGTATTTATCCTGATAAATCACAGTTTAGTGCTGCTGAATTTCTTCGATGGGATCTGTTAGAACAGTGTCCCTATACTGTAGAATGCACCTATTCGGATAATGGTCGTGAGTATAAAGGTACATCAGAACATGCCTTTGTCGAAATGTGTCTAACACATAAGATTAATCAAAAGTTTACAAAGCCAGCTTGCCCTCAAACGAATGGAAAAGCAGAAAGAGTCATTCGAACACTCATGGAAATGTGGCATAATCAGGAGGAGTTTATCAGTTCAGATGATCGGAAAAAGAAGCTAAAACGATTTTTGAACTATTACAACACAGTAAAACCTCATAAGGGTATTAATGGTTTAACGCCTTATGAAGTTTTAGAAAATTATTTTAACACTGAAGTGTAAACAACCCGCCGATTTCTAACAAATTAACAATTAAAACGGATCATTTACCAGAGCAATTTGAGATAAGGGCTTTTATGGATAAAGATCAGTATGAGGCGGTAGCTCTTTATATCTCTGTCTTCTCAGCCCCCCCCTTGGGGAGATGTGTTAGTAGAAGAAGAGATAGCACTATTTTTTCAGCGCTTACAAGCTTTAAATACCTTTAGAGGGTTTGTTTTGGTTGATATCATTACGCAAAAAATTGTAGGGGCATCTTTAGGCTTTATTCGTCCTTGGTATGGTGGCGAGCAGTATCATTTAGATTCTCTTTATATTGATGTGGCGTATCAAAATCAAAAATTAGGCTCATATTTTTTAACTACTATTAAGGCATTACTACAAGAATCGGGAGTACCGGCAATATTTCTTGATACAGAAAAAGGGACTGATGCTGAGTTCTTCTATCAAAAAAATGGGTTTACTCCGTTAACAGAATCTGTGAATTATGTATATATGTTAGAAAAATAATCTTGATAGTAATTGAGGATACTTTTAAGGCGTCATGATTGAAAGGATAAAGATGAAAGAATCTCAAAGCAGAGAAATGAAAGCGGAAGAAGATGTTGATATTGAGGTCAGTATCAAGTCATGGGCTTCTAATGAGTTAAAGGAATATAAAGCTCAAGAAAAGTTAGCCCCTTACGTATTTCATATCAGTTTAAAAGGGCGCTATGGTCGATTAAATTACTTAAATTCACTGTGGCAAATTCAATTGCTGGCACTCCCTTTTCTATGGAGCGGGTTATTAATTATAGGTGCCTTAACGCCCTCTTTTATAGAAGCGATGATTTTTTTGATAGGCTTGATGCTCCCTTTTGGTTTGTTAACACTTCGAGCAATGATTTTACGTTTACATGATCTTAATTGCTCTGGTTGGTGGAGCCTTTTGGCATTATTATTGTTTATCCCCATTGTTGGGCCTCTACTTATTGCGGCGTTAGAAATCGCTTTATCCTTTTACCCCGGAAGTAAGGGGGATAATCGCTATGGTAGCCCTTCAAAGCAAGGCAGCCTTTTCGGATTACTTTTAGCGTTAGTAACGATCTCTCTATCGATCTACATCTTTGTGGTATTAGTGGGTGAGGGATATATCAAAACTGGAACAATGGGGTTATTGGCACATTTTTCTGACTTCTTTTAAAAAATTTATAAAGTAAGGGAGATTGCGCCTTCTTTATAAAATTTCTTTAGAAAGATCGTATTTTGGGGAGAATTTTATATAATACGTTAAGTGTTTGTAAACCATGCTTTAAGGAGCACATTTGATGGAAAAGATCATCGTATTAGATTACGGCAGCCAATATAACCAATTAATCACACGAAGAATTCGTGAAATCGGGGTCTTTTCAGAATTGATTTCTCATAAAATCTCGGCAAAAGAGTTAGCTGCGTTGAAGCCATCTGGCATTATTTTATCGGGTGGCCCAAATAGTGTTTATGCAGAGAATGCATTTTCTATTGATCCTGAGATTTTTAATCTTGGTATTCCGGTATTAGGAATCTGCTATGGAATGCAGTTGATGACGCATATACTTGGCGGTAAAGTTGAGAAAGCGGCGAATCGTGAATATGGATTAGCATTTTTGCATATCGACCCTAAAAAGACGACGATGTTCGCAAAATTACCAGAAAAGCAATCTGTTTGGATGAGCCATGGGGATTTAGTGACAAAAGTTCCTCAGGGTTTTGAAGTAACAGCTTATAGTAGTGATTGTCCGATTGCGGCGATGGAATGCGTGGAGCGAAATTTTTATGGTGTTCAATTCCATCCAGAAGTCAAACATTCAGAGTATGGTTTAGACCTTCTAAAGAACTTTGCTTATGAAATTTGCGGCTGCTCTGATAGTTGGCATATGGATACCTTTATTCAGCAAGAGATCCAAAAAATTCGTGATCTTGTGGGAGATAAAAAGGTCCTTTTAGCCCTTTCTGGCGGCGTTGATTCCAGTGTTGTGGGTGTTTTGTTGCAAAAAGCCATTGGCGATCAGTTAACCTGTGTTTTTGTGGATCACGGCTTACTTCGTAAAGGGGAAGGGGATCAGGTAATGGAGAGTCTTGCCGGTAAATTTGGGCTCAATATTATTCGGGTCAATGCAAAGGATCGCTTCTTAGAAAAGCTTAAAGGGGTAAGTGACCCTGAGCAAAAACGTAAAATTATCGGTAATGAGTTTATCTATCTTTTTGATGATGAAGCGAAAAAACTTCAAGATATTGATTTCCTTGCGCAAGGAACGCTCTATACCGATATTATTGAAAGCGGCACAGATACGGCAGAAACAATTAAATCCCATCATAATGTCGGTGGCTTGCCGGAAGATATGAAGTTTAAGCTTATTGAGCCACTTAAGACGCTCTTTAAAGATGAGGTGCGGGCCCTTGGAATTGAGCTTGGAATGCCGCATGATTTAGTATGGCGACAACCATTTCCAGGACCTGGTCTTGGGATTCGTGTGCTTGGTGATATCACCGAAGAAAAATTAGAGATTGTTCGTGAAAGTGATGCTATCTTAAGAGAAGAGATTAAGATTGCCGGCTTAGAAGGGGACATCTGGCAATACTTTACGGTATTAACTGGCTTGAGAAGCGTTGGTGTGATGGGGGATTCCCGTACCTATGATTACACTATCGCCATTAGAGCCATTACTTCAATTGATGGAATGACAGCTGATTTTGCGCGTATTCCATGGGATATTTTACAGAAAGTTTCTGTAAGAATGGTCAATGAAGTGAAACATATTAATCGCGTGGTTTACGACATTACGAGTAAACCCCCTGCAACTGTAGAATGGGAGTAAAATTATGGATGATGAAGAGTAGTTTTTCTTAAAAGCCCGCCGAGCGGTCGCCGGCGATGATATATCAAGTTGCAAAAAGAGAAGGTCTTTTATAAGCCTTCTCTTTTTTTTGAGCTATTACTAATATAATCGATTCGGTTTAAGAAAAACTATCTTAAAAATAAAACAGGACAGTGTATGAATCAAACTAGTTTGCACAATGCCGGATAGAACGACTTCTGTACTTCTGATAACCGATGCGCCGGGAGTCTTGTTCAGTCACTTTTAAACCGGTTTCCCCATAAGATATTCAATCAATAACCTTTATTTAAGCGGCCATTAGTTCTTGGATTAAGCTTGTTTTATCCGCTTCATTTAAGAGGACTCTAGCCGGCACTCGGTAGACAGTTTCTACTTGGGATACTTGGGCTTTGATGATCTCTAAATCGCTCTGATCGGCTTGTGTGGGGAGAATGATGCCTTTGCATTTTTCTTTAAAGAGATCGCGATTTTTCTTGAGCCATAAAATAATCTGTTTGCGGGCAGCTTGCGAGACTTCTGGGTCGATATTGGCAAAGGCCTCAGGGTCAAAGGTGGGGTAAAAGAGCACAAAATTTTCATGGTGATGAAAAAGATATTCCATCTCTTTTAACCATTGATCTGTTGTTTCAACGCTATTAGGAAAGTTGGTAATATTAACTTGTGGGAAGTTCTCAATAGAGAGGATTTGGAAGTTCATAGGAGAATCCTTTAATAAATAGTCTGATTTTATAAGTTAGGAAGAGATTTTATGGATGCCAGCTGTAGGCATATCCCAAAAATCATAAAGAAGGGCGCTAGAGAGGGTTGTGAGATCTTTAGGATGATAGAGAATTTCTGTGGGAATGCGGTAGAAAGACTCTAATTCGTCACGATGAATCTCGATAATAGGAAGATCACTATCATCTTCTTTTATGGGTAAGATAATGCCTCGGCATTTTATTTTTAATAATGCTCGATTTTCTTGAAACCAAGCTAAAGCCATTTTACGAGCAGCTTTGAGCGATTGAGGTTCTGCTTGATCAAAATATAGAGGATCAAAGGTCGGGTAGATCAAGACAAAGTCTTGATATTGTGCTAATAGCTCATTCATCTCTGTGAGCCATAAATTCATTTCAGGCAGCGTAATTGGAAATTTAGAGATGGTGACTTCTGGGTAATTTTGAAGAGACAGTAGCTTGAATGGCATAGATAAAAACTCTTTAAATGTGATGTTATTTGTCAATCTATCTCATTTGAGTTTTGTTATCAAACAGCTTTTTCTTAAAAAAAAGGGATGATTGCTTCATCCCAATATTTAATTTAAATCATTATTTAAAGTTGCCATAAAAGCGCTATTTTATGAAAAATCAAGGCTTTTATTTTTGAATTTTCACACACTTTTTTGATCTTTATAATGCCGGCACTTTATGAAGATGCATCGAATGCGCATCCCAACAATCATGAATCAAGGCATGTGCTAGTAATGGTAAATCTTGAGGGTGATAGAGAACTTCTGTAGGAATTTTATAATAAGACTCAATCTCTTCACGATAGACTTCGATGATCGTAAGATCATTGGTACCCTCTTGAATAGGTAAGATAATCCCCCGGCATTTCTGTTTTAATAGCGCTCTTTTTTCATGGACCCATTGCGTCACAAGTTGGCAACAAGCCTTCATTTCCTCTTTATTTTGCTGTTCAGTTTGGCAAAGATCTGTGGCATTGTAGACCAAGACAAAGTCTTGATAACCATCTAAGAGCATATCCATTTCAGTAAGCCATGATTGGGTATTTTGAAGCGTCATAGGAAAATCAGACATCGTCACTTCAGGGAAGGTCTCTATAGATAGTAATTTAAATTGCATGGACAGATCCTTTAATAAGAGAGCAATCGTTACATTAATGAGAGCGCATTTTAGCGCTATTTGAGGTAAAAAGGTATAAAAAAGGATGCTTATCGCATCCTTTTGACTATTTATAGATCACTTCTTGTCTTTAGGACAAAAGCTACAGCTTTAATCATCCCAACAATCTGTATTTTTTAAGCCTTTGATATTTTTAGCTTTAAAGACAGGATCTTTCCCCATCTTCAATTGTCGGTAAAAATCATCTGCCACTTTAAAGGCAACATTACCGAGAACCGCAATGACGACTAAGTTAATAATGGTCATCAATCCCATAAATAGATCGGCAAGGTTCCAAACAGTTTTCATACTCATAATAGCCCCAAACATCACCATCGCTAGAACTAAAAGGCGATAAAAAAGTAGTGCTGAGGAGTTGTTTTGAATAAACTCAATATTGGTTTCACCATAGTAATAGTTTCCAATAATAGAGCTAAATGCAAAAAAGAGAATCGCAATTGAGATAAAGTATTTTGCCCATTCGCCCACTTGAAGCGCAAGAGAATGCTGGGTTAAGATCACGCCATCACCATGGGCATCGCCTGTGTAAAGCCCTGACAAGAGAATAATAAAGGCTGTAGCAGAACAGACAATAATGGTATCGAAAAATACGCCTAAGCTCTGTACTAAGCCTTGTTTTGCAGGATGCGTTACATTTGCTGTAGCGGCGGCATTAGGAACAGATCCCATTCCTGCTTCATTGGAAAAAAGCCCACGGCGAGCACCTTGCATAATAGCAATTCCTAAACCGCCTCCAGCAAATTCTTTTAATCCAAAGGCGCTTTCAACAATGAGTAGAAACATCTCAGGGACTTTTGTGATATTGATTGCCACAACATAAAGGGCAATACCCACATAAAATACAGCCATAACAGGTACGCAAACTTGTGTAAAACTTACCACGCGGCGAACGCCTCCGAAGATGATAATGCCGGTAGCAACGACTAAAGCTGCGCCAATATAGATGGTGTCAAAGCCAAAGACAGAGTTAAAAGATTGGGCGATTGTATTAGATTGTACAGAGTTAAAGATAAAGCCAAAAGTAATCGTTAGGAGGATCGCAAAGATAACGCCGAGCTTTTCCCAGCCTAATGCTTTTTTCATATAGTAAGCAGGACCACCGCGAAAGTTTTCACCATCTTTTACTTTATAGACTTGAGCTAGTGTACTTTCGATAAATGCAGTAGACATTCCAAGGAGTGCAATCATCCACATCCAAAATACAGCGCCAGGACCACCGACTGCAATTGCAAGTGCTACTCCTGCAATATTTCCCGTACCTACGCGGCTAGCGGCACTAATGGTAAATGCTTGGAAGGCTGAAACGCCATCGTTCCCAGGATTTTTTTCAATGGTAACTCTGAGCATCTCTTTAAAGAGTCTAATCTGGATAAAACGAGTTCTGATGGTAAAGTAGACGCCTAAGGCTAGAAGGAAGGCGATTAGAATATAAGTCCAAATAAAGTCGTTAATTGGGCCTACTAGCCAAGTGATAAAGCTCATGGTTGCTCCTCATTGCTCTACAATTATTAAAACAAAAGACCCCATAGGATAATTCTCTATAGAAGAGAAATCTAGAAAAAATTATGACTTTTTCATGAAATTTTTAAATAAATGGCTGATAAACAACACTTTAAAAAAATAACAATCGCCTTGAAATTCTGTATCTATGAGGGTATTCAATGTTTTATAGGGTAGCTTGCTCATAAAAAAAGAGCAACTAGATTTAGTGGCTCTTTGATTGTTATTTGTACATAAAATAGTTAGTGGTGGACTTGGAAGGGCACCCCTAAATCTATTTTAGAGTGCTTCAATTTTGATAAGTTGTTGTTTTAATTCTTGAAGCTGATTTTCAGCATCTTGAAGTTTAGCACGTTCACCTTCAACCACAGCTGCCGGTGCTTTATCGGTAAAGCCAGGATTTGAAAGTTTTCCTGTAAGTGCTTTAATCATGGGTTCAATTTTACCGATTTCACGATTTAATCGAGCAAGCTCTTGTGTTTTATCGATAAGCCCCGCAAGTGGAATTAAGAGGCGCATTTTACCAATGACAACAACCGCAGATTCAGGGGCTGTGCCTTCTACTTTTGTAAAGCTCTCTAGGCGTCCCATGCGTTGTAAGAAATTCATATTTTTCTCAATACGCTCAAGATCTTGTGTTGAAGCATTTTCATAAAGCACATCAAGCGGTTTTCCAGGAGAGATATTCATCTCACCACGAATGCGGCGAACAGCTAATAGAACATCTTGTAACCACTCAACTTCAGCTTCAAGCGCTGTATCACGAGCTTCTACTTTCGGGAAGCTTGCAACAGAGATACTAACGCTTGTTTTAAGGCTAGATTCGATCTCAGTGAGTTTTTGCCAGATCTCTTCAGTGATATAGGGCATAAATGGATGAAGTGCTTTTAAAATAGCATCTAAAACAAAGAGAAGGTTATAGCGAGTCGCTGCTTTCTCATCTTCACTATAATCGCCATTTAAGATCGGTTTTGTTAGCTCAAGATACCAGTCACAGAACTCATGCCAGATAAAGTCATAAAGCGCTGCTGTCGCAAGGTCAAAGCGATAGCCTTCAATGTGACGATTCACTTCAGAGAGCATATGGCTTAAACGTGAGTTAATCCATAGATCAATGTGAGAAAGTTTTGCGGCATTTTCCCGAACATCTTTCTCTTCTGTATTCATAAAGACAAAGCGTGATGCATTCCAGATCTTATTACAGAAGTTTGAGTACCCTTCAATACGACCGACATCAAAGATAATATCGCGGCCATTTGTCGCAAGTGATGTAAAGGTAAAGCGAAGGGAGTCTGTTCCAAATGCTTTAATACCTTCAGGGAAGTGACGACGAGTATCGGCTTCAATACGAGCGGCCATTTGTGGTTGCATCAATCCTGTTGTACGTTTTTCAACAAGTGATTCAAGATCAATTCCATCGATAAGATCGATTGGGTCTAAAACGTTCCCTTTTGATTTACTCATCTTCTGACCATCTTGGTCACGAACAAGTCCGTGGAAGTAGACCTCTTTAAAAGGAATTTCATCCATAAAGTGAAGGCCAAACATGATCATTCTTGCAACCCAGAAGAAGATAATATCAAAACCTGTTACAAGTACAGATGTTGGGTAGTAAGTCTCAAGCTCTTTTGTTTTCTCCGGCCAGCCAAGTGTGGAGAAAGGCCAGAGTGCTGATGAGAACCATGTATCTAGTACATCTTCATCTTGTGAAAGCTGAGCGCTTGCATCGATATTATTTTCACGGCGGACAGTCTCTTCATCTTTACCCACATAGATATTACCCTCATTATCATACCAAGCAGGAATACGATGTCCCCACCAAAGCTGACGAGAGATACACCAATCTTGGATGTTGTTCATCCATTCAAAATAGGTATTTTCCCAGTTTTGGGGGATAAATTTAATATCTTTGTTTTTAACTGCTTCAATCGCAGGTTTTGCTAGCGTCTTTGCATCTACAAACCACTGGTCAGTAAGGTAAGGCTCAACGATCTGATTGGTGCGATCACAACGAGGGATCATAAGTTTATGCGGTTCGATTTTATCGAGTAAGCCCATCTTTTCAAAATCTGCAACAAGCTGTTTACGCGCATCAAAACGATCAAGTCCACGATATGCTTCTGGCATTTCATCATTGATTGCCGCATCATCTGTGAAGATGTTGATCATGGGTAAATTGTGACGAACGCCCATCTCATAGTCATTAAAGTCATGAGCTGGCGTAATTTTAACGCAACCTGTTCCAAATTCAGGATCGACATAATCATCTGCAATGATCGGGATTTGACGATTACAAAATGGAAGATCAATCATTTGCCCAATATATTTAGCGTAGCGTTCATCTTCAGGATGAACAGCAACAGCTGTATCGCCAAGCATTGTTTCAGGGCGAGTTGTGGCAACGACTAAGTATTCATTAGTTCCTGCAATCGGGTAGCGAAGATGCCACATTGAGCTCTCTTCTTCTTTAGATTCTACTTCAATATCAGAAACGGCAGTTTTAAGGATAGGGTCCCAGTTTACAAGGCGTTTACCACGATAAATCAATCCCTCTTTATAGAGCTCGATAAAGACTTTTTGTACTGCATCAGAGAGACCTTGATCCATGGTAAAGCGTTCACGTGACCAGTCAGGGCTTGCACCCATACGGCGAAGTTGTTGCGTGATATTACCACCAGATTCTTCTTTCCACTCCCAAATACGCTCGATAAACGCATCACGACCTAAATCATGACGAGTTTGTCCGTTAGCATTGAGTTGTCTCTCAACTACCATCTGCGTTGCAATACCAGCATGGTCCGTACCTGGTTGCCAGAGAGTATTTTTACCTTGCATACGGTTATAGCGAATTAAAAGATCCATAATGGTATCTTGAAACGCATGCCCCATGTGGAGGCTTCCCGTAATATTAGGTGGGGGAATAACGATGCAGTACGGTTCTTTTGAGGTATCTCCATTTGCTTTGAAGAGATCATTTTGTTCCCAAAATTGGTACCACTTTTTTTCAATTTGTTCTGGTTGATAGCTCTGTTTCATCTACTAATTCCAAGTCGTGTAAAAGCATTAAAATGTAACTGAAAAGTATAACATTAACTTCTAATTTAGTCGCCTCATAGTCCATGAGTTACCTTTTCTGAAAGCAAAAAAAACTAGCCCTAGAGCTAGTTTTTTGCTGAGACCGGTTAATACTATCTTATTTTAAGCGGGCTTCAGTGTAAAGAACGTGTTTACGAACAACTGGATCGTATTTTTTGAATTCTAACTTTTCAGTTGTTGTACGTTTGTTCTTATCGGTCGTGTAGAAGTGACCTGTACCTGCTGAAGATACTAATTTTACTTTTTCTCTCATGATCTACTCCTTAGAATTTTTCGCCCTTAGCGCGAAGATCTGCTAAAACTGCGTCGATACCTTTTTTATCAATGGTACGAAGACCAGCTGGAGAGATACGAAGAGATACGAAACGATTCTCACTCTCAACCCATAAGCGATGAACTTGAAGGTTTGGAAGGAAACGACGACGTGTTCTATTGTTTGCGTGGGAAACGTTGTTACCAGTCATTGGTCCTTTCCCAGTTACTTGACATACTTTAC
Source organism: Ignatzschineria rhizosphaerae (assembly GCF_022655595.1). NCBI lineage: Bacteria > Pseudomonadati > Pseudomonadota > Gammaproteobacteria > Cardiobacteriales > Ignatzschineriaceae > Ignatzschineria > Ignatzschineria rhizosphaerae. The sequence goes on along the minus strand of NZ_CP093379.1, from coordinate 1,734,278 downwards.
TCATGATTAATAACCCTGATCTTAATTGTAATATTAACCCCGGCCGCCAGCTAGAAAATCTTTATGTGCGGACTGAACCCACGAATTATAGTGGAAAATTCTCCCTATTGCAATAATTTGACGCTCGATTACGAATAGATTTCGGGATTAAGTAAATTTTGTGCCTTTTCGGCTAACAAGTCGGAAAGTATACCACTTTTTTGTAAAAATTCTAGGTGTTGTGAGAATGTTTGCATGCCAAATTGTCGACTAGTCTGAATAGTACTGGCTATTTGAGAGATTTGGTTATCTCTTATTAGATTAGAAATTGCGCTATTGACGGTCATAATCTCAAATAAAGCATAACGTTGTTCATCAATTGTGATTAATTGTTGCGCAATAACCGCCTTTAATGTTTCGGCAAGCTGGCTGCGAATTTCTAGAGCCCTCTCAAGAGGGAAGTAGCTTAAGAGTCGATCAATAGTTTTAGAGGCAGATTGTGTATGAAGTGTCGCAAATACTAAGTGGCCCGTTTCGGCAGCTTGTAGCGCAAGATGCACCGTCGCCTTATCTCTTAGCTCGCCAATCACAATAATGTCAGGATCAGCTCGTAAGGCGTCTTTAAGTGCATGATTAAAAGCATTTGTATGAGTGTTGAGTTCTCGCTGCTCTATCAGAGATTTTGTTGATGTAAAGATTCTTTCAATGGGGTCTTCAATAGTGATGATATGTTTTTCTTGATGCTGAGTGATCTCGTGAATGAGCGCCGAGAGGGTTGTTGATTTACCGGATCCAGTTGCGCCGGTGATCAGTATTAATCCACTTTTTGATTGAGTGAGTGTTGTTAAAAAGGGCGGCGCATGAATTGCCGCTAGAGTTTTAATCGTTTCGGGAATCAGGCGAAAGACAGCCGTTAATCCTTGCATGCTTTGAAAGAAATGCGCCCGAAGACGAATCGCAATATCATTATTAATTTTCAAGGTGCAGGCAAAGTCAATAGCATGAGATTGCTGAAAATGCGTTAGCTCCTTATCTGTTAAGAGGGAGAGTAAGCAGGTAGTAAGGGGCTCTTTTGGTAGTTTTGAGGTGGTAATGGCTTGTAAGTTTCCATTATGGCGAATAAATGCTGGGCGATTAACGCAAAGATGAAGATCAGATGCCCCTTTTTGATTTGCAAGCTTCAGAAGATTCACCAGCATTATTTTTTCCTTTGATATTTATAATAGATAAATATAGGAAGAAATATTGATGCTTAGGTGAGTTATTAAATAGAGGTTTAGAAAAATCTATCGCCTTTGATATAGTCTATTTCTGAATCTTTTCTCAAACTCTCATGAATTTTTCCTACTCGCATTTTGATAGGCCAAGTCATGATTCTTAACTGCTTAGGATCTCCCCATAGCTCAAGGATATCTTGATGAAACCTTAGAAGTAGGGCTGTTTTTCCGGCATCTTGGGCTTTTCTAACAGCAGACCAAGTGGAGATATAGCCCATGAAGGCTTCAAAATTCCATTCAAGCTTGATTTCAGCATCTTGCACGGGAATTTCTGGGAAAGGAAAGTGAATATTTTGATAGCCTTCTTCGACCATTTTGCGTTCACTGGGCCAATATGATCCAATTTCTTGATGATAAAACTGATCAAATCTTGCCTTAATATGAGCGTCAGACTGTAAAATACCGTAGCTAATAAGTGCTAGTAGCGCATTGGGAGCACTCACTTTTTTAATCTCTTGATAGAATTTTGGAAGATCTAACCAGTGGGCAGCTTGAGCTACGGTAATTAAATTAATATCTGAGAGAGATGTTGGGAGCTCTTCGGCATTAGCGACATCATAGGATATATTAGGATGGGGCTTTGCGTTATGAATTTGGCTTTCGCTAGGATCAATGCCGGTAACTTTGTCAAAATGATTGGCTAAGATCGTTGTTAATTGACCTGTACCGCAACCAATATCGAGCGCTTTATGGCGCTCTTTTGTGAGAGACGCGAGAACTTTTCCTAGAGATTCAGGATATTGAGGTCGATATTGGGCATATTGCTCTCCACCAGACTCAAACCAGTTTGTGCTATTTGTCATATTTTCTTCTCTCATAAGTTTTCTTGTTTTAGTTATTTTCAGATGAAAGTTTACTTTTTCTTCTTTTATTATTGATAGTAGAGAGTTACGAGATCATTTTCAGAAAAAATTAAAGAGAGCATTCTAGACGATCTCAATAAGATGGCTTGAGGTGAGCGGATAGCATGATGTCATGAGGGTTTATGGTAAATTCAGTTTAAGAAAAATTGCTGGCGGAGGTTTTAGCAAGAACATGAAATATTCGCCCCAGCTTTGCATTAATTGATAAAAGAATGTGTTAAACAGACTTGCAAGGTGCCAGGTAGAACCAACTTTTTGTTTCTCATCGCTGAGCGTCGGCATTTGAGTCAGCTTATTTTGAACCGATTTCACTATAAAAATAGCGTAATGAGCTGTGAAGGCTGCTATTACGCTATTAACTTAGTATTGAGTCATTAGTTTATGCTAATTGACCTTTCATTTTCCCAATGATGTCTTGATAACTAAGATCGCTATTAAAGATCGCACTACCTGCCACAAACGTATCAGCACCCGCTTCCGCAATCTCTTTAATATTATGAACGTTGACGCCACCATCAATTTCAAGGCGGATTTCACGATCAGTGCCCGCTGTTTTCTCATCAATCATTGCTCGAAGTGTTTTGAGCTTATCTAAGCTTGTTGGGATAAATTTTTGCCCGCCAAAGCCTGGGTTTACGCTCATCACTAATACCATGTCGAGATAATCCCAAACGTGATCAAGAACATTAATTGGGGTGGCAGGGTTTAAGACTAATCCTGCTTTGCAGCCCAATGATTTAATAAGTTGAAGGGAGCGATCTACATGAAGGGAAGCTTCTGGGTGAAAGGTAATGTAAGTGGCGCCAGCTTTGGCAAAAGCTTCGATCATGCGATCCACAGGACTAACCATTAAATGGACATCAATCGGTGCTGTTACGCCATAATCACGGAGTGCTTGGCAGATCATTGGGCCAAATGTGAGGTTTTCCACATAGTGATTATCCATCACATCAAAATGAATGATATCTGCGCCACCTGCTAAAACTGCATCTACTTCTTCGCCAAGTTTAGCAAAGTTCGCAGAGAGAATAGAAGGGGCAATCCAGTAAGGTTGTTTCATGATTTTTTCGCTCTTAAATTAATGATTGTTATTAATATTGGATTAGAAAATAAAAAGGGTGAATGTTGATTGAAACATTCACCCTCTATTTTAGCCTGCTATTGGTAATTATGCCATTTTAGAAATGACTCGATCCATTGCAGAAATGGTTGCATCTAAATCTTCATAACTGTGCGCGCTTGACATGAAGCCTGCTTCAAATGCGCTTGGTGCTAAGTAGATTCCTTCTTCTAATAAGCCTTGATAAAATGCTTGGAAGAACTCAATATCTGATTTCGTCGCATCTGAGAAGGTTTTTACTTCACCATCTGTAAAGAAGAGCCCAAACATCCCGCAAACATGATTCGTACTAAGCGGTTTATTGTGTTTCGCAAAGACTTCTTTAATACCTTTAACAAGGTAATCTGTTTTTGCCGCTAAATCTTCATAGAAACCCTCTTTAGAGATTAATTCTAAAGTTTTAATACCCGCAACCATTGCAACCGGGTTTCCTGATAGGGTTCCTGCTTGGTAAACAGCGCCATTTGGGGATAGGTGATCCATAATTGCTTTCTTACCACCAAAAGCACCGACCGGCATACCGCCGCCGATCACTTTACCAAAGGTAGAAAGATCGGGTGTTACCCCATAAAGACCCTGTGCTGAATGTTTACCAACACGAAAACCCGTCATCACTTCATCAATAATAAATACGGAACCTGCTTTGTCGCACTCTTCACGAATGGTTTCTAAAAAACCTGGTTGTGGTGGAATGCAGTTCATATTGCCGGCAATCGGTTCGATAATGACGCAAGCAATCTCTTGACCATATTTTGCAAAAGCTTCTTTAACAGCTTCAGGGTTATTAAACTCAATCACAATTGTATGTTGTGTTAAATCCGCAGGAACGCCCGGTGATGATGGTTCGCCAAAGGTTAAAAGGCCTGATCCGGCTTTGACTAAAAGTGAATCTGAGTGGCCATGGTAGCAACCTTCAAATTTCACGATTTTATCTCGTCCTGTATAGCCACGAGCAAGGCGAATAGCGCTCATTGTCGCTTCTGTGCCAGAGCTAACCATGCGCACTTGATCCATCGATGGGACGAGTTCTAATACACGTTTGGCAAGTTCTGTTTCAGAGACAGTCGGAGCCCCAAAAGAGAGTCCATTTTTGGCAGTTTCGATAACCGCATCGAGCACTTCAGGATGCGTATGACCGACAATCATTGGGCCCCAAGAGCCAACATAGTCGATATATTTTTTCCCAGCTTCATCATAAACATAAGCGCCTTCTCCTTTTTTGAAGAAGACAGGTGCGCCACCTACTTGTTTAAATGCACGAACTGGTGAGTTAACGCCACCAGGGATGTATTTCTGCGCTTCACGATACAACTCGTCAAATTGACTCATAAAAGAATGTCCCTTGTATTAAGATTTTAATGTCACAAAAAATAGATATCTTATTATGGAGCTAAATCTTCATTTGTTCAACAGGCGGAAATTCACTACAATAGGCATAGTAATTAATTAGAAGGAATCTGTATGATCGCTGAAGTAAAAGATAAGTTAGTAAATGGTTTAGATGAGATGAAGGCAATTAACCCTCTCGCATTTGATGTCGAAGGGATCGTAAGCTACGCAGATTGGGTCGTTGTGGCTTCAGCAAACTCTGGTCCACATTTGAAAGCTTTGGTGCGTAAAGCAGAAGAAGTGATGTTGAAATCAGGAATTAAACCAATAGGCGTTGAAGGGGTAAATACTGCTTCTGATTGGGTTTTAATTGATTTTGGTGATATTGTCCTGCATCTTTTAACCGAAGAAAAACGCGATTTTTATAATCTTGAGAAGATTTTTGTACGTGCTGAATAGTCGTTTAATGAGCTATTAGAAGTTTTTATTCTCAGATTTTGGGGCAGGACGGTTTTCCGTCCTGCTTTCGTTTTGGGTAAATGAGAATAATGATAACGAGATAAAAGACTAAAATAAAAGGATAATAGATGATTGTTTATCTAATTGCCGTCGGTAGCAATATGCCGGCATGGGTAAAGACAGGATTTGATGATTATGCAGGAAGATTGCGTCACGATGTGGAGCTAAAGCTGATTGAAGTGCCGGCACTTGTTCGTAAGAAAAATGCAGATGTTAAACGTATTTTAAAAGAAGAGGGCGATAAGCTTTTAAAGGCAATTCCTAAAAACTGTTTAATTGTAGGGTTAGATGTCATTGGCAAAGAGATGACGACTCCTGAACTGAGTAAGCGAATGGAATCGTGGATGCAATCAGGGCAAGATGTGGCGTTATTAATTGGGGGGCCTGAAGGCTTTTCTCCAGAAATTAAGGCGCTTTTTCAACAATCTATCTCTCTTTCAAAGTTAACATTACCTCATCCGATGGTGCGAGTTTTAATGGCAGAACAACTTTTTAGGGCGTGGAGTATTATCAATAATCATCCATATCATCGAGAATAGATAGCAATGATTTATTCCTAAATAGCCTAAATAAGGGTTAATGCAGAATTTTCTCATCTTACAGAAATAACAAAACATACAAAACTAGTTTGGTATGTATTCCCTCTTTGATAAAATAGCCTGCATGCAACATTACAATTTGATTTTGCGTCAAATGGAGAATGTTACATATCTAAAAAAATAATATAAACCAAGAGCAGAATAATCCCCCTCATATAGGGGGATTGATATTTAAATCTAATAAAAAATCAATAGATGTACATTATTGATAAATGAGGGATTATGAAATTTTTAAAAAAAATGACATATCTTTCTCTTTTGAGCGTATTGCCGTTAATGAGTCAGGCAGCTGATGGAGAAAAAGTCTATATGAAAGGTGGGGAAATCCCTATGGCAATTGCTTGTATGACCTGTCATGGTATGAATGGTGAAGGTTTAGCAGCTGCAGGATACCCTAGTGTTTCTGGGAAATCAGCCGAATATTTAGCAAAGCAAGTTCGTGATTTCCAAGAGAGAAAGCGCAAACATCCTGTGATGGATAGTATTGCTGCTGCGATTAGTGAAGATGAGCTTGTGGCGGTGACGGAGTATATGGAGGCACTTCCTGCGCCAGAACTTCCTATGATTCCACGCTCTACGCAACCAACAGATTTAGGAAGTCAATTAGCCCTTCGTGGTGATTGGAGCCGTAATATTCCAGAGTGTGTGGCGTGTCATGGTCCTGGTGGTATTGGGGTTGGTAAAACTTTCCCTAAACTTGCAGGTCAAAGTGAGATCTATATCGTCAATCAGATGAATGCTTGGAAAAATGGTAATCGCCAAAATGACCAAGCAGATCTAATGGGGCACATTGCTCGTTCATTAAGTGATGAAGAGATCAAAGCTGTGGCTGTGTACTTTTCAAAAGTTGGACAATAGGAGATTTTGTTAATGAAAAATATTTTAATCGCATCAACACTCTCTCTTTTGCTCTCATCAGTAGCGATAGCGCAAACTGCCGCAGTATCAATGGATGATCAGTCTCAGATTCCTCATGCACCAAAAATAGCGACAGGTGAAGAGTATCATCAGCCTCCATTAGACAGTGAGATCCCTGATAACGCTTATGGTGATATGATCCGTAAAGGGCAGGCAATTTTTGTGGATACAAAACGAGAAGTTCCAGAATACGTTGGCAATGGTATGAACTGTGTAAACTGCCATATGGATCAAGGTAAAATGGCAAATGCAGCACCTTTATGGGGCGCATATCCTATGTATCCTGCTTATCGTAGTAAAAATAATAAAGTCAACACCTATGCTGAGCGTATTCAGGGCTGTTTTGAATTTAGTATGAATGGAACAGCGCCGGCTGCAGATAGCGAAGCAATGACGGCTTTAATCACTTACTCTTACTGGCTAGCTAAAAATGCGCCAACAGGAGTTTCATTACCAGGACGTGGTTATCCTGAGGTGAAGCAGCCAGAAGCAGGTTATAGCATTGAGCGTGGGGAAGTTGTTTATAAAGAGAATTGCGCTGTTTGTCATGGTGATGATGGCTTAGGACAGATGGTTGGTGAGCTTTATGTATTCCCACCGCTTTGGGGTAAAGATTCCTTTAACTGGGGCGCGGGAATGCATCGCATTAATACCGCCGCAGACTTTATTAAAGCGAATATGCCACTTGGTAAAGGGGAAACATTAACAGATCAACAAGCGTGGGATGTTGCGGCATTTATGAATAGTCATGAGCGCCCACAAGATCCGCGTATTATAGATGGTTCAGTTGAGAAAACTCGTGATAAATATCATGCAAATGATGGCGTGAATCTCTATGGTGTTGAGGTGAATGGCAAGCTATTAGGACAAGGGATTTAATCTGTTTATTTAAGATTGACTTAGAGGTTATAAATGCAAAATGCTGTTGCGGCATTTTGCATTTTTTTATGGATGTAGAGGAATTTTTAATTTAATAAACTATTTATATTCAGCAATATAGATTAAAGGAGTATTGTCAGTTTTTTTATCTCTTTTTGAAATGGGATGCTGATTACTAGAATTACTGTGATCTAAGATATTGCTAAGTTGTAGCTCAATGAAAGGATCTGGTTTAGCTTCTTTTTCAGTGGCAGGAATAAAGCGCTTGATAGAGGCTTTTGGGAACTTTATACCATTGAGTCCTGTATTTAAATCACAATCATCAAATAGTTCATTAGCATGCTGTAAGCGGTGTTGTTTTGTGATCTTCTGTGGCGCTTTTTGAAGGCAGCTTCCTTCTGTAATAGTTCCGATAAAGGTGATTTTTCCTTCTATTTGGTATTCCCCAAAAGCAAAGGTGTTAATCATAAATATCATCGTAAGTAATAGACTTTTTGTCATTTCAAACTCCTTTTGAAAACTTTTAGTCGTAATTCATCTTTACATAGCTTGTAGAGCGCATTTATCAGGAGATTGTTTTTTATTGTCTTGTTTTACCTATTTTGGTAAGTGAAGGGTATATATTATCCGGAATTATTAATGATAGATGTATTGAGTGATTAATTGTTAAATATTGTTATCTGTATGATTCTTCTCTTCTTTTTTTATATCTATTTTTAGTTTCAAGGTCATCAGGTATTAATGATAATTTTTAGTTGAGCCTTTGCAGAATTTGACAAATTCTCCTATGAGAACTGTACTTTTATAAAATGCTCATAAGCCGAGAGATAAAATTATGAGAGAGATCATTTTATCTGTAATTTGTAACTTTTAGGCTTTGATAAAGATCTATTTTTTTGTGATTTTTTTTACTGCTTTTCTGAGGCATTATTTTGATGTAATCATTTAGTAAATGATAGAAGATAAATTTATTGAATAGATTTTTATATAGAGTAGGGGCGTGAAGCTGATGTTGTTATGAGTTTTTTGATGGAAAATGGTATTTTAGAGAGTAAAAAATTAGAAAGGATCCTCTATGCAAAAGTATGTCATGGCCATTGATCAGGGAACAACTAGTTCAAGAGCCATTATTTTTGATCGGCTTGGTAACATTAAAGGCAGTAGTCAGCGAGAGTTTCGGCAAATATTTCCACATCCAGGATGGGTTGAGCATGATCCTACCGAGATTTGGGCCTCCGTTTTATCGGTGATGACAGAGGTGCTTGCGGAAAATAGAATTGATCCTCAACAGATTGCAACGATAGGAATTACAAATCAACGTGAGACAACGGTTATTTGGGATAAAAAAACAGGAATCCCCATTTATAATGCGTTGGTTTGGCAATCAAGGCAGACAGATACGATTTGTGATGCTTTGCGGGCAAAAGGATATGAGCAGTTATTTAAAGAAAAAACAGGGTTAGTGATCGATCCATATTTTTCTGGAACGAAGGTAGCATGGATTTTAGATCATGTGGAAGGGGCAAGAGCGCGAGCAGAGAAAGGGGATCTCTTATTTGGCACAATTGACACATGGTTAATTTGGAAGTTAACCGAGGGTAAAGTCCATATTACGGATTACTCTAATGCTAGCCGAACTTTGATGTATAACATCTATGATCTTAAGTGGGATGAGGAGTTATTACAGATTTTAAATATCCCCCAAAACTTATTACCGAAAGTTTGCTCTTCCTCTGAAATTTATGGTGTCACAGCACCAAGACACTTTTTTGGGGAGAGCGTGACGATTTCAGGCAATGCCGGAGATCAGCAGGCAGCGCTTTTTGGGCAAGCGTGTTTTAAAGAAGGAATGGCCAAAAATACCTATGGAACAGGGTGTTTCATGTTGATGAATACTGGCACTAAAAAAGTAAAATCAGAAAGTGGATTGCTTACAACGCTTGCTTGGGGCATTGATGGGAAGGTGCAATATGCGTTAGAGGGCTCTATATTTGTTGCCGGATCTGCGGTGCAGTGGCTTCGTGATGGGCTGAGAATGTTTCAAGATACGAGCTTGTCTGAAGATTATGCTGAAAAAGTCGATTCAACAAATGGCGTATATGTTGTTCCGGCATTTGTCGGGCTTGGCACGCCTTATTGGGACCCTGATGCAAGGGGGGCGATATTTGGCATTACAAGAGGAACTGGGAAAGAGCATTTTATTCGTGCTACTTTAGAATCTATCGCCTATCAGACTTGTGATGTTCTTCATGCGATGGAGAAAGATGCGGATTTATCTTTAAACTCTCTAAGGGTTGATGGTGGTGCATCTTTAAATAATTTTCTGATGCAGTTTCAAAGTGATATTTTGGGGGTAGAGGTTGATAGGCCGAGTGTGAGTGAAACAACTGCCTTAGGAGCTGCTTATTTAGCAGGATTAGCTGTGGGTTATTGGTCTTCTATAGAGGAGATTGAAAATATTTGGGCGTTAGATCAAAAATATAGCCCCAATATGCCACTTAAATCCCGAAATGTACTCTATCATGGTTGGCAATGTGCGGTGAAAGCTGCGCAATCTTTTAAGCCTTATATTGAAGATGAGGATCATCTTTAAGTATTACATATTAAGTGTTTAATAGTGTAATTGGTTTAAAAATGACTGAAATTAGATTGCCGGGTATCGATTATGAGAAACGCAAGAATTGTTCTATTTGGCATCGTACAAATCTAATTTGATACATATATTGCACTATTTTACTTTTATAAATAGCGATTTTTAAATCAGTGATTCTTAAATCGAATGGATTATAAAAAAGATTTTGCGTAATGATCAAAGCTTATATGTTAGAAATCGGCGGGTTGTTTACACTTCAGTGTTAAAATAATTTTCTAAAACTTCATAAGGCGTTAAACCATTAATACCCTTATGAGGTTTTACTGTGTTGTAATAGTTCAAAAATCGTTTTAGCTTCTTTTTCCGATCATCTGAACTGATAAACTTTTCCTGATTATGCCACATTTCCATGAGTGTTCGAATGACTCTTTCTGCTTTTCCATTCGTTTGAGGGCAAGCTGGCTTTGTAAACTTTTGATTAATCTTATGTGTTAGACACATTTCGACAAAGGCATGTTCTGATGTACCTTTATACTCACGCCCATTATCCGAATAGGTGCATTCTACAGTATAGGGACACTGTTCTAACAGATCCCATCGAAGAAATTCAGCAGCACTAAACTGTGATTTATCAGGATAAATACCGGCATAAAGTTCTCTTGAAAAATCATCAATTCCTACAAATAAATACTCTCTAGTGCGATTTTTAAGATCCCCTTTTAAAAGAGGGAGCCGTTTAGTATCCACATGGACCATCTCGCCAGGATAGTTTTTGTTATAACGTTTAGCCCTCTTTTTAAGTTTCTCTTCAATAGATTTTTCAATCTTTGCAAGACGTTTAATGCCATACTTAATTGTTCTATAACGTTCATTTTTACTAGCTAATGGCACAAACAAGTTCAATCTACCTTGTTTTAGTACTTTATAGATCGTAGGTCTGCTTACCATAAAACGCTCAGCTAGATAGGTTACGGTAAATTTTTCTTGATGATGTAATCGCCAAATCTCTTCTCGATGAAACGGCGTTAATTTTGTTTTTCGATGGATATTCATAACAGTATTTTCTCCTAATACTGTAAACAACGCGATAAAATCCTACAGCTTATAAAAGCATCATAAAAAGCCGATCTTAGATAAGATCGGCTTTTTTAATTATTATATAAAGCTTAGTTTTACTAATGAGGCATTAGCCTTTATAGCGACTTAAAACAAGTGCTGAGTTTGTTCCGCCAAAACCAAAACCGTTGTTTAAAATATTGTCGAGTTTTGCATTGTCGACACGTTTACGAACGATTGGGAAATGTGCAAGTTTAGGATCAACCTCATCAATATGGGCACTTTCTGTAATGAAGTTGTTTTGCATCATTAATAGGCAGTAGATTGTTTCATTAACGCCTGCTGCACCAAGTGCGTGACCTGTTAGTGATTTTGTGGAGCTAATTGCCGGAACTTTGTCTCCAAAAACACGACCAATAGCTTCAAGCTCAGGAACATCACCTGCGGGTGTTGAAGTACCATGAGTATTGATATAATCAATATCTCCCTTCACAGTTTCAAGTGCCATACGCATGCAGCGCTCCGCACCTTCGCCACTTGGGGCAACCATATCATAACCATCAGAAGTTGCGCCATAGCCTGTAATTTCAGCATAGATTGTTGCGCCACGTTTAAGGGCATGTTCAAGCTCTTCAACAACAACAATACCGCCACCACCAGAGATAACAAAACCATCACGATCTTTATCATAAGCACGTGATGCTACATCTGGGGTGTCATTGTATTTAGAAGATAGAGCGCCCATCGCATCGAACATTGCACTCATATAAGGATGGAGTTCTTCACCACCCCCTGCAAATACGACATCTTGTTTCCCCATTAAGATCTGCTCGTAAGCATTTCCAATACAGTGAATGGATGTTGCACAAGCTGAGCTAATAGAGTAGTTAACACCTTTGATTTTAAAAGGGGTTGCTAAACAAGCTGAAACCGTTGAACCCATGGTACGAGTTACCATATAAGGGCCGATACGCTTTGTTGCACCATTTTTACGAAGGATATCAATACTATCGATCTGATTTTTAGTAGAAGCACCACCAGAACCAACAATCAATCCTGTGCGTGGGTTTGAAACTTGATCTTCTGTAAGACCTGAGTCTTCGATTGCTTGTTTCATTGCAATATAAGCATAGGCTGCAGCGTCTGCCATAAAACGAAAATCTTTACGATCAATTTGTGAGGCAAGATCGATATTAACTGCACCATGTACATGTGAACGGAAACCAAGATCTGCCATTTCTTGCGAGAACTCGATTCCAGATTGTGTATTGAGGAGTGATTGTAAGACCTCATCTTTGTTGTTGCCGATGCTCGACACAATTCCAAGGCCTGTAATAACAACACGTTTCATTAATAAAGTTCCTCCAAGAAATTAAAAGTTGTCTGTTTGCGTGAAGAGACCAACTTTTAGATCTTCACCGACATAGATTTCTTTGCCATCAACTTCCATTGTAGCATCCGCAATTCCCATCGTTAAAGATCTTAAAATAACACGCTTCATATGGATGTTATAAGTGATTTTTTTAGCAGTAGGAAGTACTTGGCCGCTAAATTTTACGTTGCCAGCACCCAGTGCTCGACCACGACCTTTGCCGCCCATCCAACCTAGGTAAAAACCAACAAGTTGCCACATTGCGTCAAGACCAAGGCAGCCTGGCATCACGCTATCGCCAATAAAGTGGCAAGGGAAAAACCAAAGATCAGGGTTAAGGTCAAGCTCTGCAGTAATGGAGCCTTTACCATATTTTCCACCTTTTTCTGTGATGGAAACAATGCGGTCAACCATGAGCATTGGAGGCATTGGAAGTTGTGCATTTCCTTCGCCGAATAAATTACCTTTTGCACACTCGATAAGCTCTTCATATGTGAAGCTTGGTTGGGTTGTAATTCTCGTCACGTCTTATTGATCCTATAAAATTGTACAGAATTAGATTATTGATATCTTGCTAATAAATCAGAGAGTTTTCTCAAATTTTTAGATGATAAATAATTTCTAACCTGTGATTATACCTAAAAAAAGCTTGAAGAGTTACTCCGTTTCTCTTTTGGAGTCTCTTTTAAGCTTTATTTTTGAAATAGATGCTTGATATTGCAAGGCTCATTTCCTAATTTTTAAGCCTATTGTACTGTAGCAACTCCCCTTTTGTATTGAATCTTCTAAAAATTCAGCTGTTTTTACAAATTTTTATATAAATCGGGTTCACCTTCAGGACGGGTTTTAAAGCGTCTATGAGCCCAAAGATATTGCTCAGGCGCTGTTAAAATCCACTTCTCAAATAGATTGTTAATTCTAAGCGTATCTGCTTCTAGATCCTTTGTGGGAAAATCTTCAAGCATTGGCTCAATAATGATGTGGTATCTGTTTTTTTTACGCACCACATAATAAGGTAATGCTTTGGCTTTACCAACCCGGCAAAGGGTCGATGTTGCTGTAATTGTTAGGGCCTTTATTCCAAAAAAAGGAATAAAAACATGATCTGTACTGCCATAATTTTGATCCGGCGCATACCAAATAAGATCTCCTTCTCGTAGGAGCTTGATCATTCGTCGAGTTTCATCTCGGGTAATGGGTTCTAACCCTGATTGATCATAACGGCCTTGATATTGCACATACTCATAATATTCATTTTCATGAGGGCGATACATGCCTCGAACCTTTGTTTTAAAGGAAATCGCGCGGCCACCAAGTTCTAAAGGGGTCATGTGTAGTGTCAGTAAAAGCGCTCCATGCCCACTTTCTTCAAATGCCTTTAGGTTGTCTAATCCTTCATAAACAAGATGTTTCTCTAGTTGCTTTTGTGGCATATACCAAGCAATGATTACTTCAAAGATCGCCATGCCCATTGCGCTAAAATTCTTTTTGATGAGCTTTTTTTGTGCTTTTGTATCTAGTTCAGGAAAGCAAAGCTCAATATTGCGGCGAATAATTTTACGCCGACTTGCCGCTGCGTAATAGGAGATCCAACCAACGATTCTTCCTAAGAAGAGCAAAAATGGTAAAGGCAGATGCGCCATCATTTTTGCAAGAAAGATCCCAAAAGCTAATAGCTTATGATCTGATGCTTTGGGTTTTGTGCGTTTGCTCATAGTTCCATCTAATAACTACAAAATAATTCCCGATTATAACAGTTTTATTGAGGGAATTGATCTTGAATCTTTTTTGAGAAATTTTTATCCCAGATAAATTGATCCATATCGGTTTAGTACCGCGTATGAGTTGAGCTTGTGCTTATCTATTTTTTAGCCAGTTTTTAGATAAGAGAGAAATAGATAGCTTTTATGGTTAAAGATAATTTTAAATAAGGAGTATGATATCAATGGGATTAATTCTCATTGTGCGGTAGAATCTGCTTTCTAACTCTTTTGTAGAGATGCAATTTTAGAGAATTAAAGAGATCAAAGAAGGTAATCTTTGATTTTGATCAAGTTATTTTATACCCTATAAGGTGTTTTTTTGATATGAGATTACAAATTCAAGCAAAGTTTTTTGTACTTTTCAGCGTGATCACTTTTTTGGTCGGTTGTGGGTTTCATCTACGGGGAGATCTGTCGTTTCCAGATCTTTATAAAACGGCATATATTGAGAGCGATGCCCCAGAATATTCTCGTGAAAGCATTGAGTTTTATGTCAAAAGACAACTCGCTTCTCAAATGCAGTTTGTGGAGTCGAAAAATCAAGCAGATTTAATTATTCATATTGATGAAAGCTATGATACGAGAGTATTAGCAAGTAATTTAAGTGGGGCGCAAAGAGAATATACTAGTTATCTAAGTGCCAACATTTCAGTCGTTGATTCTCAAGGAAGAGTGGTTTTCCCAACAGAGAGTTTTGTAAGATCGCAAGATTTCTCTCTTAATGAGCGCGAGCCATTAGCGAAGACCACGGCTGAAGAAGCGATTAAAAGGGAATTGTCGGAAGGTTTAAGTAGAGCCTTTATACGACGCTTAACAACCGTTATTAGAGCAGGGAAATAGGGAGTATTCGTGAGTAACGAACAATTTACCGCCATTAAAGATGTGCAAGCGTATCAAGATGAGCGCAATGTAGAGATTTCAAAGGTTGGAATTAGCGGATTACGCTTACCGTTAACCTTTAGTAATAAAGGTAATGAGCAGGGCACTGTGATGGAAGCGGCTTTTACTGTGACATTACAAAAAGAGCGTAAGGGGACTCATATGTCTCGCTTTATTGAGGTCTGGGATCATCAAGATAGACCTTTCTCGCTCTTAAGTGTCAAACCTTTATTAAATGATTTAGAAGCAAAATTAGATGCAACAAATGCCCAGTTTCATCTAAAATTTCCGCTCTTTTTTGAAAGAGAAGCGCCCGTTTCTAAAGCTAAAAGTATGATGGACTTTAATTGTGAAATTATCGCAAGATCTAATGTACAAAATAGTGGAAAGGATCATTTTGAGTTAGTATTGATGGCACCTGTAACCAGTCTTTGCCCCTGTTCAAAAGAGATTTCAGAATTTAGTGCGCATTCACAGCGTTCGCATTTAACGATCTCTTTAGTATTAAAAGATCAAAGTAGTTTTGAAGCATTAGATATCGATGCTTTACTTCATGAGATGGAGTCTGTGGGGTCTTCAAAACTCTATCCGCTTTTAAAGCGTCCTGATGAAAAATATGTGACAGAGCATGCTTATAAAACGCCTCGCTTTGTAGAAGACCTTGTGCGTGATCTAGTCGTACTATTAAGAGAGAGAACAGATTTAGCGGCATTCTCCGTTCAATCTGAAAACTTTGAATCGATTCATAATCACCAAGCCTATGCCAAAGTAGATTATACATTTTAATTTAAAGTGATGAATAAGGCTGGGAAACCAGTAAAAAGTGCGCCTCAATGAGACTAATAAAAGAGCCATCATTGAGGCGTACTTTTTTGGTAAGATATAAGCCTTCAAAGAGATTTATGATAGTAAAATAGGATTAAGAAAAGCCGTTGGTTTAAATTGCAGGCGTAAGATAAGAAAAAGGCAAGCATTCCCTTCGGCTGCAAGATAGGACTTTTTAAATTGAAGAGACTATTTTACGATCTGAGACCTATTTTTTATATTAGCTTTGTGATCCGTTTTATAGCGATCCATAGGAGCAAGGGGTATCCATGTTAGAGTCAGATCGACTAATTGTGAGTGAACATCCTTTAGAAGAGGATAAAATCATTGATCGTGCGATCCGCCCGAAAAAACTTGCTGATTATACAGGGCAAGCCCCTATTCGCCGGCAATTAAATATTTTTATTCAGGCGGCTAAAAAACGGGAAGAGGCGCTTGATCATGTACTTCTTTTTGGACCTCCAGGGCTTGGTAAGACAACGCTTGCGCATATTATCGCTTATGAGATGGGGGTTGGTTTAAAGCAAACTTCCGGTCCTATTTTAGAAAAGGCAGGGGATTTAGCCGCTATTTTAACGAGTTTAGAAGAGAATGATATTCTCTTTATTGATGAAATTCACCGCTTAAACCCTGCCGTTGAAGAGGTTTTATATCCGGCAATGGAGGATTATCAGCTCGATATTATGATTGGTGAAGGTCCTGCGGCTCGTTCTGTGAAGATTGATTTACCGGCATTTACGCTGATTGGGGCAACCACTCGGGCAGGATTACTCTCATCTCCCCTTCGTGATCGGTTTGGGATTGTGTCACGTTTGATGTTCTATACCCATGATGAGTTAACGCAGATTGTGAAGCGTTCAGCAAGTCTATTAGGGGCTCCTATTACTGAGGAAGGTGCATTTGAAATTGGTCGCCGTTCAAGAGGAACGCCGCGAGTTGCTAATCGTTTACTTCGCCGTGTTCGTGATGTTGCCGAGGTAGAAGCTGATGGGGATATTACCATTCAAATCGCCGATCGTGCGCTTGCAATGTTAGATATTGATAATATGGGGCTTGATGAGCATGACCGTAATTTTCTACGATTAATTGTGGAGAAATTTGATGGTGGCCCTGTTGGGATTGATACCTTAGCCGCCGCACTTGGGGAAGAGAAAGGTACATTAGAAGATATGATTGAGCCATTTTTGATTCAGGAAGGTTTTATTATGCGAACGCCAAGGGGGCGGATGGCGACAAGCCATTGTCATCGTTATTTTGGGCGAGAGATTGATATTGAAATGGCGGAAGATTAGTTATTTTTTTTCAAAGCCGGCGACTACGCCGGTTTTTTTAATCTTGCTTTATGAGAGCTTAATAACTTTTATAGGCGACTTGATTTAAGAAAAACGATCTTAAAAGTAAAACTTAAAAGTATAACAGGGCATCGTGAATCAAATCAGCTTACATAATGCCGGATAGAACGATTCTTGCGCGTCTCATAACTGATGCCCCGGCAATTTGATTCAGTGACTTTTAAACCGATTTTACGATAACTTTAATTTTAGTAATTGATGCTGGTGGAGCAAATTTCTTAGGAGTTATTTGGGTGGTAATTTCTGTAAGCGAAAAGCCTTTATGCTGATCTATCGCCCTATGATTCTTTAATGGGCAAGGTATAATTCTTCTATTCCTCAAGGAGAGTCATCATAAAAGGTGTTTTGTGATTAAAGGGGAAGTAAATATATGAGTACAATGATGGATAAAAGGTAACGGTATACATAGATGACTGAGATAAATTTTTATGAGCGTGTGGGCGATGCACTTTATGAAACAGATCCTACGATAAAGTGCCAAAAAGTTGATGCGCTTTATGCTGACCTTATTGCCAATAATATGGCACCTTTTCCTGCAGATGATTTGACGGAGATTTTGCCATCAGGAAGACCTGAAAAACCAGTATTAATTAACCCACAAGATGTTCCACGCCGTGGGCTTGGCACGAAAGAGGGGATTTTGGCATTAATACATGCAATTTGTCATATTGAATTTAATGCGATTAACTTAGGTTTAGACGCGGCTTATCGTTTTCGTAATATGCCGGCGAAGTTTTATGAAGATTGGATTTTAGTTGCAAAAGATGAAGCAAAGCATTTTACGATGCTATCTGATTACTTAGAATCTTGTGATTCTTATTATGGTGCATTTGAAGCGCATAATGGGCTTTGGGATTCAGCAGAAAGAACGGCGCATGATCCTCTGATTCGTATGGCGTTAGTACCAAGAGTTTTAGAGGCGCGAGGACTTGATGTTACGCCTGGAATTATCAATCGTTTAAAACAGGCGAAAGAAGATCAAGTTGTGGAGTTGCTGTATATTATTTTAAAAGAGGAAGAAGGGCATGTATTAGTGGGGAATCACTGGTATCGTTATTTGTGTGAAAAAGAGGGTTTACCCCCGAAAGAGACCTTTTTTAATCTCTTAGAAGAGTATGGGCAAACCCTGAAACCACCCTTTAATATTGAAGCTCGTCTTCGCTCTGGTTTTACTCAAGAAGAGATTGATTATCTAGTTGAGTCTATTGATTTAAAATAGTGAGATATTTTGTGCTTATAAATTGATGTTGAAACCATTGAAAAAGGTGAAAGATGAATCTCTTTGATAAAAAAGGGGCAATAACTTTTCTGCAAAGCGTATTGATGAGTTTTGTTGCTCTTTTGACTGCCGGAGTCGTTGTTGGAGAGACGTTTCAAACAGACACGAGTATTGAGAGAAATAGGGGAGAGAAAACAAGAAACTACTTGCTAGAAAATCACGACTATAGTGATAATGCGGATGAGGAAAAAGCTTATATCTCGCACTGCTTTACAAAGGATAATCCTTTTAAATACTGTTTAGTATTATTGCTTGGAAAGGGCGGATGGCAGTATGTTGATGAAAATCTTGAATCTCCTTATGAAGTTTTGATGTTCGATAATGGGCCTGATTATTCAGTTGAAGGGCTCTATCGAATTTTGCAAAATGGAAAGATTGGTTATGCTGATGCGATCACCGGTGAGATAATCATTGCGCCGAGTTACCAGTGCGCTTATCCTTTTAATCATGGGCAAGCAAAGGTGAGTTTGAGCTGTGAATCGGTGCAGGATGGGGAACATACTCTTTGGCTTAGTGACGAGTGGTTTTACATTACAAAACCAAAGTGAATCGATAACTTATATATGAAAAATAGAAAGGTTTTACATGGCTGATAATCCTAGAGAAGGTATTTTAAGAGGTCAATTATTATCCCTAAAGTCATCGGTCTTTATCGGTATTTCAGGGCTATCATTGACAGTAGAGGAGCAAGTATGGTTAAAGCATCCTCTTGTTGGTGGTGTGATTTTGTTTTCAAGGAATTATCAAGATATTTCTCAGCTCAAGACGCTCACAAAGAGCATTAAAGAGATAAATCCTCAGCTTTTAATATCGGTGGATCATGAGGGCGGTAGAGTGCAGCGCTTTCGGGAGTTTTTTACAAAAATTCCGCCGATGCGTGTTTTAGGAGCGCTTTATGATGAGGATCCTGAAAAAGCGTTGGAAGAGGCATTTAAGGTTGGGCGATTAATAGCAACAGAATTACAAAATGTGGGTGTTGATTTTAGTTATGCGCCTGTTTGTGATCTTGATTATGGGGTCAATCCTGCTATTGGTGATCGTGCTTTTCATCATAATGCTGCGATTGTGGCAAAGCTTGTCACACAGTTTTATGAGGGGCTAAAAATAGAAGGATCTATTGGGGTTGCTAAGCATTTTCCTGGTCATGGTTATGTAAATATCGACACACATTTAGCCATTGCTAGAGATAATAGAACATTAGCTGCGCTTGAAAAAACAGATCTTTTACCTTTTAAAAAGTTGATTAAAGCAGGTGTTGAAGCATTAATGCCGGCACATATTGTTTTCTCTTGTTTAGATGGGGAAAATACCGTGATCACTTCAAAAGCATGGATGACTTATTTAAGAGAAACATTAGGTTTTTCCGGCGTTATTATTAGTGATGATCTAGATATGAAGGGCGCTGACCATTTAGGATCTGTTAAAGAGAAGGTTGCAGCTTGTTTTGATGCGGGGATTAATATTGTTCTTCTTTGTAATGATATGACGGCAATACGAGCATTACTAAGTAACGAGCATTAAGTGATTAGAGAAAGTTTTTATAAAAAAGGCCGCTATAGAAATGGCAGATAGCGGCTTTTAATAATAGCGATTAATTAAAAATTAACGCTTTAGCGGAGGAATTCCTGGAATATCTTTAACAACTTCGCGATAAGTCTCATCATCCATTCTTAAGAAGGTATATTCCCCATCAGCTCCTGAAAATTTGATAGCGAGAATTTCACCTTCATGCTTATAAAGCTGAGTATCATAATTCACGCTCTCATTGATTTTTTCTACCTTTTTCTGACCATTTTCAATAGAGGTGCGTTCAAAGGAGTTCATCGTCATAATTTTCTCTTTTTCATTAAAACGCCAATTGTAAAATTCATAGAAAGTGGCATCAACATCGGCTTTTTTATTCTCGATCGTCATATAGTTCACACCTGAATGATTCGGAAGAAGGACGACAAGATAGAGGATTTTTGTGGGGTCATTACTGGCACTATCAGACGCAACAGCCCAAGCGCCATAAAGCTCTTTAGTCTTAATGGTTTTTGTGACCGTATCGCCTAGCGTTAACGATTCATTATTGTTTGAAAGCTGTTTGATAGGATCGGAAAATGAGCCGCAAGCAGTTATCATGAAGCTGCTAAAAAGAATGAGCAAGCCTTTAGTGATTGATGTCATGAGGTGTCCTTAAGTATCAGTGTAGAGATTATTAATTGTTAATATATATTTATATTATTTGTTGTAAATATTGTAATATTTAGAGGTTAACATACTTTTTTATAGAGTGGTTAATAGATCGATTAAATGGTTTTATAATTTTGCGTTTTTTAGGGAGGATTAGATGAATAATTAAGCTCCTTTATAGACTGTAAATCGTTGCTAAGAGGGGATTTATCTTTAAGTTTGAGTAATCTTAAATACAATGGGAAAGTATGAAGGGAATGAATATTAAAGTTAAGAGAAATTATTCATAATGCTATCAATAGCGATGATTTTTAAGAGCGCTATCCATAGTTATTCACAATTTCTGGGGATAACTTTAGGGACAACTTGATCATAGTTGTGGGATAAACGATATTTCTCTGTAACGTATTGAATTTTAAGTGTTAAATTTTAAAGGTAAAGATATAAAAAAACCGCTCAGTTATTGAGCGGTTTTACTATTGAATGATTATCTCTTATCTGTATTTTGGATGATTATTCATCTTTTGCTGCGCGCTGGTTTTTACGGCGATCAGCTTCAGAGAGATAACGTTTACGGATACGGATTGATTTAGGCGTTACTTCTACTAATTCATCGTCATCAATAAACTCAATCGCACGCTCAAGCGTTAATTTAATGGGTGTCACAAGTGTTAACGCTTCATCAGTACCTGCAGCACGAATATTGGTGAGCTGTTTTGCACGAAGCGCATTTACTACAAGGTCATTATCACGGCTATGAATACCGATGATTTGTCCTTCATAAATCTCATCACCATGGCTAGCAAAGAGGCGACCGCGATCTTGAAGGTTAAAGAGTGCGTAAGCAAGCGCTTTACCTTGACCGTTTGAGATTAAAACACCATTTTGACGTTGACCAACTGAGCCTTTCTTAATAGGACCGTAATGATCAAAGTTATGGAACATTAATCCAGTACCACTTGTTAAGGTCATGAACTCTGTTTGGAAGCCAATTAAGCCACGTGATGGAATCATATACTCAAGACGAATACGACCTTTGCCATCTGGAACCATATCTTTAAGTTCTGCAAAGCGATTCCCCATCTGTTCCATGATATCGCCTTGGTGTCTCTCTTCGATATCAAACATTAATGTTTCATACGGTTCTGTTTTAACACCATTCTCTTCACGAATAATTACTTGCGGACGGCCAACTGCCATCTCATAACCTTCACGGCGCATATTTTCAATTAAAACTGAAAGATGAAGCTCACCACGACCGGATACTTTAAAGACATCGGCGTTATCCGTTGGTTCTACACGTAATGCGACGTTATGGATCAATTCTTCTTCTAAGCGCTCTTTAATTTGGCGAGAAGTAACGAATTTACCCTCTTTCCCGGCAAAAGGAGAAGTGTTTACTTGGATCATCATCGACACTGTTGGCTCATCAACAGTGAGAGCAGGAAGTGCTTCAACATGTTGCGGATCACAGATAGTATCGGAGATGAAAAGTGGATCAAGACCCGTAAAGCTGATGATGTCACCTGCTTGTGCTGAGTCAAATTCTATTTTGTTTAAACCGTGGAAGCCCAAGATTTGTTGGATTTTACCAGAGCGTTTTTTGCCATCAGTATCAATGACCGCAACAGACATCCCTTTATGAACTTTTCCACGTTTGATACGGCCAACACCGATAACTCCCACATATGAGTTGTAATCAAGTGAAGAGACTTGAAGCTGAAATGGTGCGTCAACTTCAACATCTGGTGCCGGTACATGGTCCACGATTGCTTGATAAAGCGGTTCAAAGTCTCCACTACGAACATCATCCGTTAAGCCGGCAAAGCCATTTAAGCCTGAAGCATAAACGACAGGGAAGTCTAATTGCTCATCTGTTGCACCAAGGTTATCGAAAAGTTCGAAAGTTTGGTCTAATACCCAATCAGGGCGAGCGCCAGGGCGGTCGATTTTATTGATGACCACGATTGGCTTAAAGCCCATTGCGAATGCTTTTTGTGTCACAAAGCGGGTTTGTGGCATCGGGCCTTCTACTGAGTCAACCAAAAGAAGCACAGAGTCTACCATTGAAAGAACACGTTCAACCTCTCCACCAAAGTCTGCGTGCCCTGGTGTGTCAACGATATTAATGCGGTAATCTTTCCAGTTAATTGCAGTATTTTTTGAAAGAATGGTAATGCCGCGCTCTTTCTCAAGCTGGTCTGAGTCCATCACACGATCGGCAATCTCTTCTCTTGCATCAAATGTGCCTGAGCTTTTAAGAAGTTGGTCAACGAGGGTCGTTTTACCATGGTCAACGTGAGCGATGATGGCAATATTTCTTAATTTATCTATCATTTTCTCTTCTTTAGTATTGTAACTATCTATTAATCCAGTCTTAATACAACTTCACAGTTGTTAAATCCCTAGGACTAGATTGTGTATTTTGTAGGCGAATATTATACCCTATTTCTGTGATCGATTTTGAGTTAATTTCTTTTATAAAGAATAGGTATGACTTTAGTAGAAAAACGCTCAGATAGCTCATTTTTAGAGTCAACTAAAGTATTGATCTGTTTGGTTTTAACAGGCGTTCTGTATTTAAAGTTTAAATGACTTTTTATAGATCACTTACTTTTATGTAATTTTCCCTCTTATTATCGGACTGTATTGGCTATTGATTGACTTTAATTTAGGCCTTTTTAGTTGTTGGAAGAGGGGATAAAGGATGGGGAATTAAGCGGTAAATCTTCGGGGTAAACCAACAGATAAGTCTTTAATATTTATAAGTAGATGATAGGCGTTGATTGTTAAGGAGTTTTAAAAGAATGAAGAAGAGTATGTTGTTGATAAACTTAGGGAATAAGGTATAAGTTTATAAGAAGTTGATATTGCTAAAAAGGGGATGTTGACAATCTATTAAAACATTAGTAATTTGCGAGATAGTCAGCGATTTATTTCATGCCAGTATTAAAGCCCACAATCTAATTGATAAAAGTGGTGAAAGGCTGACGAACTTTAATCAGTTTCATGATAAAAACAATTAATAATTTTAACTTTGAGCAAATGAGGACCTCCATGTCACAGCAACCTTCTACAGACTTCAAACGTCTAGACCTACTGCCACCTTATGTTTTTAGTGTTATTGATCAACTAAAAGCGGAAGCCGCAGCCGCCGGTCAAGATGTGATTGATTTCGGGATGGGCAATCCCGATCAGCCAACGCCAAAACATATTGTTGACGCTTTGGTAGAAGCCGCCAGAGAAGGAGCTAATCACCGTTACTCTGCCTCAAAGGGGATTGTTCCTGTTCGTGAAGCAATTTGCGATTGGTATCAGAAAAAATATCAGGTGAATCTCAATCCTGAAACAGAAGCGATTTATACCATTGGTTCAAAAGAGGGGTTAGCTGATTTAACATTGGCTGTTTTAGATAAAGGGGATGTGGTTTTAGTGCCAGATCCCGCTTATCCAATCCATCCTTATGGGCCAATTATTGCCGGAGCTAAAGTCGTTAATATTCCGGCAGGCCCTGAAGATGATTTTGAAGAGAACTTAAAAAAGGCGATCGAGACAACTTCTCCTAAGCCTAAAATGCTCTTTTTAAATTATCCTTCAAATCCAACCTCAGAATGTGTGGATCTGGCATTTTTTGAGCGTATTGTAAAATTAGCAAAAGATCATGGAATTTGGATTGTGCATGATTTAGCTTATGCAGATCTCTCTTTTGATGGTTATAAGGCGCCTTCCATTTTAGAAGTTGAAGGGGCTAAAGAGATCGCTGTGGAATCTTATACACTTTCAAAGAGCTATAATATGGCGGGTTGGCGCGTGGGCTTTATGGTCGGAAATCCCATTTTGATTGCGGCATTAACAAAGATGAAATCTTATTTAGATTATGGTTCATTTGCCCCTATTCAACATGCTGCAGTAACCGCCTTAACAGGATCACAAGAGTGTGTGGAAGAGATTCGTCTTCGTTATCAAAATCGCCGAAATCTTCTTTGTGAAGGGCTATCTTCTATTGGTTGGGAGGTTAAAAAGCCAAAGGCTTCGATGTTCCTTTGGGCTAAAATTCCTGAAGCTTACCAAGCGCTTGGCTCGATGAAGTTTGCTGAAAAGCTTATTAAAGAAGCATCAGTGGCTGTTGCTCCTGGAATAGGGTTCGGTGAAGGTGGGGAGGGGTACGTGCGCTTTGGCTTGATTGTTGAAGATGCGCGCACTGAAAAAGCAATCGAAAACCTTCGCAAAATGTTTATTAAAGATGGGCTTTTAGCCGATTAAATTTATAAGCCCCTTTTTTAGCGATAAAGCCTATTATTTATTAATAGGCTTTTTGTTTTTTAGGTCTCTTTGTTGTTAGAGAAGAGATATATATTGCGGTAAGATCTTTTTATTAATAGATATGAAATGATTATCGCCATTATAAGGGGCTTTCTTTAATGATTGATGGTCAATTGGGGGATTTAGAAATATCAATAAAACTCTTGATAAGGCATATTGCCCCTTGTTTTTTCTGTAGATGATTAAAGTGTTGTAGTTTTATTGTGCTAAACCTTAAAAATTATCTGAAATGGTTGGTAGATTTACGGTTTTATACACGGTAGAATAGGGCTGTTTAAAATTCTTGTAGGAGATATGTAGTATGTCAAAAGTGCTTGATGTCGTAAAACCAGGAGTTCTTTTTGGTGATGATGTTCAAAAAGTATTTGCAATTGCAAAAGAGAATAACTTTGCATTACCAGCAATCAACGTTGTAAACACTGAGTCTATTAATGGTGTTTTAGAAGCAGCAGCAAAAGCAAATTCACCGGTGATCATCCAATTCTCAAATGGTGGTGCGCAGTTCTACGCAGGTCGTGGACTTAAATTACCAGGATATGGTGGGCATGAAGCGGCTGTTTTAGGCGCTATTGCAGGTGCTAAACATGTACATGAAATGGCAGAAGCATATGGTGTACCTGTGATTTTGCATACAGACCATGCAGCTCGTAAGCTCCTTCCATGGATTGATGGGTTGTTAGAGGCGGGTGAAAAATTCTTTGCACAAACAGGTAAGCCTCTTTTCTCGTCACATATGATCGACCTTTCAGAGGAATCATTAGAAGATAATATTGCAACTTGTGCTGAATATTTAAAACGCCTTGATAAGCTTGGTATGACACTTGAAATTGAGCTTGGCATTACCGGCGGTGAAGAAGATGGTGTGGATAATACATCAGTAGATAACGCACTTCTCTACACTCAACCTGAGCATGTAGCTTATGCTTATGAAGAGCTCAGCAAAGTTAGCCCACGTTTTACGATTGCAGCATCATTTGGTAACGTTCATGGTGTTTATAAGCCAGGTAACGTGGAGCTTAAACCAGAAATCTTAGATAACTCTCAAAAATATGTTTCTGAGAAATTTAATCTTCCAGAAGAGTCACTTGATTTTGTATTCCATGGGGGTTCAGGTTCGAGTTTAGAAGATATCCGTGAAGCGATTGGCTACGGTGTCATCAAAATGAATATCGATACAGATACTCAATGGGCGACTTGGGAAGGTGTTCTTAATTACTACAAAGAGAATGAAGGTTACCTTCAAGGCCAATTAGGAAATCCAAAAGACCCATTTGGTCCGAATAAATCATACTATGATCCTCGCGCTTGGTTACGTAAAGGTCAAGTTAGCCTTGTTGATCGTGTGCTTGTCGCATTTGATAACTTAAATGCAATGGATCGTAACTAATAGTAAAAAAGATGAATAAGTATCTTGTGATATTATAAATTTATTTATCGATTTTATATGAGTTTAAAAAAACCGCCTGATATGATTATCATGCGGTTTTTTATTGCCCGATTATTTTATATCTCACAGGCCTTTAGTAAAAAAGGTTGTTTTAGAAGATATTTTTATTTTTTGATATTAATAACTTTTTATTTACTAAGGAGAAGGAATAATGGTTGATTAAGGTTATTTTATCTAGCTTTTATGTTGTCTTTATAAGTGCCTTTATGTATTATCTCTTTGTTAATTTTATTTATATTATTGATATTTTTGATAATTAATTATTTTTTTATTGATTAAGGTGAGATAGATGAAGAATTCAGGTTTATTGCTAACAGCAATGGTGGCAGCACTGACTTTAGCGGGTTGTAAAACGCTTTCATTAGATGATGTTGTTTCTTTAGGAACAGAAGGTGTGCAAGCTTTAAGCTTAACGGATCAAGATATTAAAACATTAAGTGATCAATCATGTGCACAAATGGATGCTCAATCGAAGATTGCTCCGGCGGGCAGTAAATATGCACAGCGTTTAAATAGAATCGCTAAAAGCTTAGGTAATAATGTTGAAGGGACTACTATTAATTATAAAGTCTATATGACACCAGATGTGAATGCTTGGGCTATGGCTAATGGTTGTGTTCGTGTTTATAGTGGCTTGATGGATAT
Organism: Ignatzschineria rhizosphaerae; assembly: GCF_022655595.1. Taxonomy (NCBI): domain Bacteria; kingdom Pseudomonadati; phylum Pseudomonadota; class Gammaproteobacteria; order Cardiobacteriales; family Ignatzschineriaceae; genus Ignatzschineria; species Ignatzschineria rhizosphaerae. The sequence goes on along the minus strand of NZ_CP093379.1, from coordinate 1,707,086 downwards.
GATGACTGATAATGAGCTACAAGGTGTGTTAGGTCATGAGTTAGGGCATGTCGCATTAGGGCATACTAAGAGAAGTATCCAAGTTGCTTATGCTACGAAATTTGCTCGTTCAGCAGCTGCGAAAGTTAATAATAGTGCTGTTGCAGTATTATCAAGCTCACAATTAGGAGAATTGGCGGAAGATGTTATTAATGCACAGTTCTCGCAATCTCAAGAGTCAGCAGCAGATAACTATTCATATGATTACTTGAAAAAACGTAATCTTAATACAGAAGGGTTAGCATCTGCTTTTGAGAAATTAGGTGGTGGTGATAGTTCTCTATTAAGCTCGCACCCTGCATCTTCAAAACGTGCAGCTGATATTCGTAAGAAGATCGCCGCAGATAAGAAATAAGTCGTGATAATAACGGGGGATAAAGGATCATCAATAATGATTTAATAGACCCGTTAGAGATTTCACCATTTAAATATAAAAGCCCTTTTAGCATTTTTTTACTAAAAGGGCTTTTTAATATTAAAAAATTGTTAGGTTATTGTTTTTTAGTGTAGCCCTCTTTTTAATAACCTACCTCGCGATCATGTACAATTTTTCCACCAAAGATTTTATGGACATAGAAAGTATAAAGAAGGATCACAGGTAAGACTAAAACAACTCCCCAAAGGACAAACTCTAGAGATTTTGGTGCCGAGCTTGCTTCCCAGATATTGAGCTTATCAATAATAATATAAGGGAACATGCTGTAACCAAAGCCAATAAAGGTACAAAGAACAATCAATACCGAGAGAAGGTAAGGAACCCAGTCGCGCTTATAGCTGGTATCTTTTTCAATAAACTTAATGTTTTTAAAAATAATAAAAGCCAAGATTAAGCAAAGAATTGGAATAGGCGATAAATAGATGATATTTGGCATGCTAAACCATTTTTGATAGATGATTGAGCTAGTATAAGGCATTGCCATTGAGACTAGTACGATAGCTAAAAATGCTAAGAATATTGAATGCTTGATTGCCTTAGTTGCAAATAATCGAATATGCCCTTCTGATTTAAAGATAAGCCATGCGGACCCTAAAATAATATAGCCAAAGCAGAGTGCAATACCGATACAGAGCGCAAAGACCCAATTGGCAGGAGTATGATTTAAGCCTGTAGCATAAAGCCCAATCATCACACCTTGAGAGATAGTTGCGATATAAGAACCTAGGCAAAAGAGTTTATCCCACATCTCTCTATGGTTTTCTTGTGCTTTATGTCTAAGAACAAAGGCCGCTCCTCTAAGGATGAGTCCTGCTAGCATTGTGACGGTTGGAATATAGAGTGCCACTAAGATATCGCCGTAAGCCTGTGGAAAGGCGATAAAGATAACGCCAATCCCAAGGACGATCCAAGTTTCATTTGCATCCCAAAAGGGGTCGATTGTTGCGATCATTTTGTCGCGGTCTTCTCGTTTTTTCATAAAAGGAAAGAGAAGCCCAACACCAAGATCGTAACCATCGAAGATAATATAGAAAAAGACACCTGCGAGCATTAGTCCCGCAAAAATCACTGGTAAAATTGTTGCAGCATCCATAATTATGCTCCTTGTTTTTCGAGAGCGATATTGTTTTTAACTGTTCTATTTGCCAAATAAAATAGCGCAGAGAAGTAGCTAATGAGAACAAACGCATAGATTAGACAATAGATAAGAAGGGAAGTGGTCATCACAGATACCCCATGAGGTGCAGCAGTTTCAGCAGTCGTTATGAGATTGTAGATCATCCATGGTTGACGGCCTATTTCGGTGGTATACCAACCAAAAAGCACCGCAACCCAACCTGAGAAGGTCATCACAAAGAAGGCTTTTAGCATCTTTGGTCCTATCTCTTTTTTACGCATCAGTTGAGCTGTCCCCATCCAAGAAACAAGTAGCATTAAGAAGCCTACTCCTGCCATAATTCTAAAGCTCCAAAAAACGATGGCAACAGGAGGATGCTCTTTAAATTCATTGAGTCCTTTAATCTCTCCATCTAGGCTATGGGTTAAGATAATGCTTCCTAGATAGGGAATTTTTATATCAAAGTCATTGGAGCGTGTTTTTTCATTAGGAAAGGCAATGAGGCTCAATCCTGCAGGACTTTCAGTTTTCCAAACAGCTTCAATCGCTGCTAGCTTATCAGGCTGATGTTCACGTACTAAAAGACCAGACATATCGCCTACAAAAATCTGTAAAGGAATTAAAACAGCCGCAGCAACAACGCAAACGTTAAGAGATTTGCGAGTTGAATCCGCAGGGTCGCCTTTCATAATTTGATAAGCGGAGATTCCTGCGACAATAAAGGTGGCAGTAAGTCCAGATGCAAGAAGCATATGTGCAAGACGTGTTAAGAATGATGGGTTGAAGATTGCTTCCCACCAACTTGTTACATGAACAACGCCATCAATCATGACGTATCCTGCTGGTGTTTGCATCCATGAGTTTAACGCGATAATCCAAAATGCAGAGAAGGTGGTGCCCGCTGCTACTAAGAACGTGGCTAAGTTATGAACAAAAGGGGATACTCGTTTTTGTCCAAATAACATAACACCTAAGAAAGTGGCCTCTAAGAAGAAAGCGGTTAGAACCTCATAACCTAAAAGTGGTCCTGAGATATTCCCCGTTTTTTCCATAAAGCCAGGCCAGTTAGTCCCAAACTGGAAGCTCATGGTGACGCCCGTGACAATACCAATGGCAAAGCTAAGCGCAAAGATTTTTACCCAAAAGTTATAGGCATTCATCCATTGCTCATTTTGTGTTTTTTTATAACGTAATTTAAAAAAGAGAAGGATCCAACCTAGTGCAATCGTAATACTAGGAAAAAGGATATGTACAGAGATATTAATGGCGAATTGGATTCGCGCTAAGACAATCGGATCAAGTTCCATAAGCAGCCCTTTGAGAAAGAGGTAATGTGTTTATTATTGTAAATCATTTTTTAAATAAAATTAATATTATTTTAATAATAAATATTTTTATGTAGTTATTGTTGTTAAATATCTATTTATGATGTTTTTTTGAAGATACTTAATTAAAATTGCGCTATGATTAAATATTAGACCCTTTAAAATAATAGAATCTGCGTAAATAGAAGAAACGTGCGATAATTGTCGCTTTCATTTTCAATCGTGTATTAAAGAGAGATAAGTAGAGATGGCGCAAGAGTGGATTTATGGGTTTCATGCCGTAGAAGCTGCAATTAGAGAAGATCGTGTAATTCGTATTATGTTAGATCCAACTCGCAAAGATAAACGGATGCAGGAATTTTATGATCTCTTGAATGAATTTAATATTCGTTATGAGCGTGCAGATCAGCAAGCGATTGAAAAGTTAGTTCAAGACTCTAGACATCAAGGGGTGATTGCACAGATTGAAGTGCGTGGTGCTGAGAGTGAAGATTATCTTTATAAGTTGTTAGATCGTATCGAACATCATCCTTTCTTATTAATTTTAGATGAAGTGCAAGATCCGCATAATGTGGGGGCGTGCTTACGAAGCGCCGAAGCCTTTGGCGTAGATGCGGTGATTGTCCCTAAAGATAATGCTTGTTCTTTAACGCCGATTGTTCGTAAGGTCTCAAGTGGAAGTTCAGAGCGAATCCCTTTTATTGAGGTAACTAATTTATCGCGTATGCTTGAGAAGATTAAAGAGCGTGGTATTTGGGTGTCAGGACTTGCCGGCGGTGGTGAAACCACCATTTTTACAGCAGATTTTAGAGGTCCTATTGCAATTGTGATGGGATCAGAGGGTTCTGGTATTCGCCGTTTAACGGAAAAGCATTGTGATTTTATTGTGAAGATCCCGATGGAAGGTCAGATCGAGAGTCTAAATGTATCGGTGGCAACCGGTGTAACGTTGGCAGAGGCTTATCGTCAGCGTCATAGTCTATAACCTAGGGTGATTTATGGGCTTTGTATAAGCTATTAAAATAGAGACTTATAAACGTATTGTTGAGTCAGCGCAATACGTTTTATTATGTGTAGAATTTATAGCGCAATAGGATTAAGAAAAGCCTTTGGCTTATAGTCAAATCGAAAAGTCACTGAATCAGGACTGCCGGCGCAGAAGCGTAAGAATAAGAGTCGTTCTATCTGGCACTGTGTAAGCTAGTTTGATTCACACGCTATTATTTTGCTTTTAACACAGCATTTCTTAAATCGAAGATACTATATTAGGGATTGATGATAATTGAAAAGAGGGTTAGATGATTATCTGGATTAATGGGGCATTTGGATCAGGAAAGACAACGATCTCACAATCCTTAAAACAAATGTTTGAAGAAGCATTTATTTATGATCCAGAGCTTTTGGGGAGCTTATTAAATAAGATTTTTCCAAGTGGCCTACAGCAAGATGATTTTCAAGATTACCTTGAATGGCGGCAATGGAATTGTGATATTTTAAGAAAATTATCAAAGAGCTATCAAGGCATTATTATTGTGCCGATGACTATTTATAAAGCAAAGAATTATCTGGAGATTATTGAAAAATTAAAGCAAGAGGGGGTTCCTCTTTTGCATATTGTTTTGGATGTTTCAAAAGATACTATTTTGTCTCGATTAGCTGAGCGTAATGATGGAACATTAATGTGGGGGGCATCAAAGATTGATAAAATATTGGAGGCTTTTGAGCATATGCCGGCAACTGAAAAGTTAGCTTATGAGAATATTGCTGTAGAAGATGCAGTAATTGGAATTATGGAAAGATGGGAGATTTATTTAAAGAGTTTGTAATACTTTAGGCGTGATATCAGATTATAGGTATGAAAAATGCACCACTACAAAAATCTCAATGGTGCATTTAATATCTCAGTTTTGATAAAAATTTAATATGTAAGCTTAAGTACCGTTAGTCCGGCACTTGTCTTTGGAATCTTTGTGCTTCATCATGTGCTCTATCATCTTTTTCACGTAGTGAATTTGGGCGTAAGAAAGTGTAAGCAACAAAACCGGTAAACCAGATTAAAAAGCCAAATGGGACAACGATTGTGACAAGATAAAGCCCAATCGTTTGGTCTCCAAAAATGAGCATGGGAATTCCCACTAAAGTGCCAATAACACTGACGATCATTCCAGCATAGAAAAAAAACTTATTGAGTGCGAGCATGGTGTTACCTATCGATCTTTAAGAGTAGTCTTACACCATCAGTTTAGAGCGTTTGTGGAGATTAATACTCCGCATAAAGCCATTTAAACTGATGATGTATGGATAGCCTTAATATACCATATAACTAATACTCTTTTGAGAGATCAATCAAATTAAGTGCAGGTAGGTTTTCTTTTACACGTTGGATATTTTGAATCACTTGCTCAGATGCTGTACGAGGATTTGTTTCTGCGGCAATATGTGGCGTTAATTCAATACGGGAATCTTGCCAGAAAGGATGATCTTCAGGAAGTGGCTCTTGTGTGAATACATCTAAAAGCGCACCAGAAAGGTATCCCTTATCAAGGGCTGTGATGAGGTCTTCCTCGACAAGATGTTCTCCTCTTGCAGGATTAATAAGATAAGCGCCCTCATTAAGCTTGGCAAAAAGATCAAGATTTAAAATATGTATTGTCTCTTTTGTTAAAGGTAAGAGACAGATTAAAACATCTAATCCTGTCGCAAACTCTTCTAAATTCTCATCTCCTGCAAAGCTTTGGATACCAGAAATTGATTTTTGGCTTTTTGACCAACCGCGAAGATTGGTAAATCCATTTTGATAAAGCGATGCCGCCACGGCGCTACCTAATTCCCCTAAGCCTAAAATACCGATCTTAAAATCTTCATGAAAATTTCGTGATCTTGGTCGCCACTCATTTTGGGCTTGTTGCTTTTGATAGATGTGGAATTTTCTAAAAGCGGTTAGCGTGCCATATAGCGAGTATTCGCTCATCTGCACTGACATATCAGTATCAATAATACGGGCAATAGGCACATCTCTTAAAAGGTCTGGGCATTTAATAATATGATCAACCCCCATGCCTAATGAGTGGGTTAATTTTAGGTTCTTAAGTGTGGGAAAGATTCCACTTGGCGGTTTCCATGCTAATACAACATCGATTTCAAGAGGATCGTAGGAATCGTCTAATCCATAAATAGTTAAAGAGGAATCGGCTTTGGCAAACTCATCACGCCAATGCTCAATTCCTCTTCCGGTGTCTGTGATATACAGAATATTCATCTCTTTACTCCTTTGGTGAAAGCGCCCTTAATTATATAAGATGGGGTTTTCAGGAGTATAGCATATTGCGCTAGCGCAATTTAAGGGTTACTTACGAGTCTCTTTTAAGATATCGCGAATTTCACTTAAGAGAATCTCTTCTTTTGTTGGTACAGGATCTGCTGCAACTTCTTCAATTGCTTCAGCCACGGCTTCATCTTGTTTTTCACGAAGTTTATTCATGACGCGAATCGCAAGGAAGATTGAGAATGCAACGATAATGAAATCAAAAACGTTTTGAATAAACATCCCATAATTAAGAACGACAGCGGGAGTGTCACCTACAGCATCTTTTAAAGTGATGGCAAAATCTTTAAAATCCACGCCGCCCAGTAAAACTCCAAGGGGTGGCATTACAATATCTGCCACTAATGATGAAACGATTTTGTTAAAGGCTCCCCCGATAATAACCCCGACTGCTAAGTCAATGACGTTACCGCGCATGGCGAATTCTTTAAATTCTTGGAAAAATTTCATTTTTTGAGTCCTTTTGATATAAAAAATAGTTTGAGTGATTGTTGAGATATATCGAACTTAAATTCAAAGATCGTTAATTTAAGACTAATATCTACCGGGTTAATGATGAATGTAAAAACAAATAATATTATAAGTTAATGATATTGTATTGATATATATGAAAGAATGTTGTTTTCTGTGAGAATTATATCATTGTTTTTAAAGAGGTGTTAGCGATAATTGACGTTATTTTATAATAATTGACCAAATTTCTAGATAAAATTTTTATCAAAAAATAGTATTCAATAGAGAAAACTTTTTTCTAAATTTAATTTGACGGAAATGGTGCAATAAGACAAATTATGAAGGCTAAATTAAAAGGAGGCATTGTTAATGAAAATCGTTGTAGCGTTAGGTGGTAATGCGCTAGGTAATAGTGTGAGTGAGCAGCAGCAAATTGTAGAGTCAACTGTTGTGCCAATTGTTGATTTAATGGAAGAGGGGCATGATCTGGTGTTAGCTCATGGAAATGGGCCGCAAGTAGGGATGATTAAGCTTGCAATGGATACCGCTGAAAAATCATTAGGTAAAGAAGGCGTGCCTATTACCGAGTGTGGAGCGATGAGTCAGGGCTATATCGGTTATCATTTACAACGATTTTTACGAGATGAGTTAGCAAGGCGAAATATTGATAAAGAAGTTGTGACAATTGTGACGGAAGTATTAGTCGATAGTGAAGATCCGGCCTTTAAATCTCCCAAAAAGCCCATCGGTTCTTTTTATACTAAAGAAGAGGCGGATAAGCTTGTTGCCGCAGGATATCCTGTGATGGAAGATGCCGGTCGTGGGTATCGTATTGTGGTAGCTTCTCCTTTACCGCAAAAAATTGTTCAAATTAAAACGATTAAAAACTTAGTTAATGCCGGAGAACTTGTGATTACTGTTGGCGGCGGCGGAATTCCTGTTGCCCATGAAGAGGGTAAAACCGTAGGTAAATTAGCGGTAATTGATAAAGATTTTGCTTCAGCAAAATTGGCAGATCAAATTGATGCCGATCTTTTAATGATCTTAACAGCAGTTGAGAAGGCCGCCATTAATTTTGGGAAGCCTAATCAAGCGGACATTTCCCAAATGACGTATGATGAAGCGCAGAAATATATTGATTCTGGAGAATTTGCCCCAGGTTCAATGCTACCTAAGATTCGTGCGGCGATGGATTTTGTGAAAAGAAATCCAGATAAAAAGGCATTGATTACTTCTCTTGAAAAAGCAAAAGAAGGCTTTAGAGGGGAAACTGGGACTTGGCTTCGTTATCAATAATGTTATAGACCAATATTTAAAGAGAAGGGAGTTGGCAATGTCTATTCGTAAACCACAAAATTATTATCATGAAACCTATGGTTTAACAGCGCCTCATACAGATGTTGTAGAGATGGTAGAAATGCATGGTATCAAGCCTTGTAAGGTGTTAGATCTAGGCTGTGGACAAGGGCGAAACTCTCTTTATTTAGCCGATAATGGTTTTGATGTCACCTCTTATGATCTTAGTCCTAATATGCTAGATACCCTGACTAATATTATGGCAAAAGAGGGACTTCGTAACATTGATGTGAAGCAGTACGATATTAACAGCGCCGCAATTGAAGATCATTATGATTTGATTATCTCAACGGTTGTGATGATGTTTGTAGATAGAGATCGTGTGCCGGCGATTATTCCTGATATGAAGGCGCATACTCATTCAGGCGGATATAATTTAATTGTTTGCGCGATGTCGACGGATGCTTATCCCTTTGAGGGCTTTCCATTTACCTTTAGTGAAGGAGAGCTACAAAGATATTATCAAGATTGGGAGATGATTCATTACAATGAAAATATTGGTGAAATGCATCGATTAGATGAGCATGGCAATCGCCTTCAATTACAGTTTGCCACAATGTTAGCTAGAAAGCCGTAATGCGCTGAGTACTATTATTTTAGGATGTGGGTAAAATGCGATAAGATCAAATATGGGTTTTATCGCATTTTCTTGTTTTAAGGGGCAGATTTTTCGCAAAGAATTCTATTTATGACTATAATCATTGGCTCTGATTTTGAGGGTAAAAGACATTATGGCAATTAGTGATGATGATAAAGATCTCTTTCGTAAGGCTGTTGGGCCTGTGAGAAAGATAAAAAATCATAATGATCGCATGATGCATCCTCGTCCTAAATTAAGGCTAAAGATTCGTAAGGCTTTGCGTGAAGATGCGGCATTTCAAGATTTAATGAGCGATGATACTTCTTGGATTAATACAGACCCGACAAGTGAAATGCGCTTTGCGCGTGATGGTGTTTCTCACAAGCTCTTAAGGGCTCTAGCGCAAGGGGAATTTTATCCGGATGATCTGATTGACTTACATGGCTTAACGGCAAGTGAGGCGCGTGATGAATTGCAGGAGTTTCTCTATCACGCCTTAAAGCGAAATCTATTTTGCGTGAAGATTATTCACGGGCAAGGCAATAGCTCAAAAGGGGATCCCATTATCCGAGGCTTAATTGAGCGTTGGTTAAAGCTGCAGATGGATGTTTTAGCATTTGCTAATCCCCCGCAAAGAATGGGCGGAAGAGGAGTAACCTTATGCGTTCTAAGAGCGCAAACCCCTTTTGATAATTTTTAACAAAGCTTTTATCTTCATTTTATTTCAGGTATGATGCCACACAGTTCGAGATAGATAGGACCTTTAAGATCTTTATAAAGATTTTATGAGATCTTATGAAGTGATCAATCTATCGTTTGGGTTCCCTCACCCCAAGTTAATATAAAAGGAAATGTATGCGTTACATCTATCTTGTCGCCTATGTGGTTTCTATCTTCGTGGCGAATCTTCTTATCGATAAATTTATTGAGCTGCCGTTTTACGGCATGTTAAGCGCCGGAACGATCTTCTTTGCTTTTGTCTTTACCTTGCGAGATCATCTTCACCGTTATGGGATGAAGTTTGCGTTAATCGGCATTACCATTGCGCTTATCGTCAATACCTCTTTAAGTCTCTTATTGGCGATTCCTATCCGTTTTATTATTGCTTCCTTTTTAGCCATTTTATTCAGTGAATTGGCTGATACTGCTGTGTTTGAGCGTTTAAAAGAGCGCTCTTGGGCATTAAAGGTGATTGCTAGTAATGCTGTGAGTGTGCCTGTTGATAGTATTGTGATGACGCTGATTGCCTTTTTAGGCGTGATGACAGGAGAAGAGATGTTAGCGATTATCTTTGCCGATATTTTAGCGAAATATTGCATTGCCTTAACGGTAATTATTAGGCCAGAAAAAGTCCGTAGCTTATGGCTTAAACGCTGGCACAAACCTTGTAAGGAGAAGCAAAATGTTTATCCCTGAAACGCGTGTGATGAGTTACCAATCGCCGCATCATGATATGACGATTGATCTCATTGCTAATCGCAATCCTAAATTAAAAACCAAGCAGTGTCATATACTCGAACTGCCGATCTTATGTACCCGCAGTCAAAACCCAGGCGCCGGATCTGAGCTGTATATTCGCTATGAAGCCAAGGGCTACTTTTTAGAGCTTTTTTCTTTAGATCGGTATATTGCCGCGTTCTATCTACACCAAGAGGTAAGAGATATTGAGTTTCTCACCCAAGAGGTTGCCAAAGATTGCGCGAACGCTTTAGGGCACCAAGTGATTGTGGAGGCTTATGTCAATCTTAATGGGGTAAAACAAAAGCAAGAGATAATAGTGGAAGCGATGCCGAGCGGATCGTAATAGCTGGTTTTTTCGAGTTATTTTAATCTAGAGCAGGAAAGAGATCTTCATCCTGATAAATAGAGGCTATAATATTTACTCCCGTAAAGTTCGCTTAAAGTGAAGGATAGAAGATGTCACAAGCTTTTGAAGATCAGCAATCACCTTATCAGATTTTGAAGCCACAAACTGTCCCTATTGCCGGTAATATGATGATTGAGGCATCGGCGGGAACAGGAAAGACCTATACGATTACGCTGTTAGTCTTACGTCTTTTATTGGGAATTAATGTTGATAAAACGCCGAAAAAGCTTCCTGAGATTTTAATTGTAACCTTTACCAATGCCGCAACTGCTGAATTAAAGGAGCGGATTTATTCTCGAATTGTCGATCTAAAGCAGGCTTTTTTTAGTGATTTATTAGATCATTCAGTGGAAGATGAGGCATTATTCACATTAATTACGCACTATTTAGCGCAAGCAAAAGAAGCAGGGATCGAAAAAGAGACTGCTCTTGAAACCGCAATCAATCTTCTTAATCAAGCTGAAGGCGCGATTGATCAGGCTTCGATCTTTACTATCCATGCCTTTTCTCAGCGTCTGTTAAAAGAAAATGCCCTTGATTTAGGGCAGTCGTTTCATTTTGAGTTATCGACAGATCTTTCAGCGCTTTATCGAGAAGCGGTATATCATTTTTGGCGAGAGGAGTGTTATCCCCTTAATTTAACGCTATCACGGTTTGTCAGTCACTATTTTGATGTGCCGGTTAGTGAAGGTCACGGGCTATATCGACAAGGGAGTCTGTTTTCTAAAGTTGAGGCGTTAATACGTGATCCTGCTTTAATAGATACTCCTCTTTTTGTGGGGGTGAAAAATTTAGAGGCGCTCTTTACAGAGCAATTAACCTTTATTAATGATGTGAAAATGCGTTTTAAAACAGGGTTTTCATTAGAGGATTTCACGAGGCTAATAGAGGAGGTTGGTCTTAAAAAGCAATCTTATCGGGCAGATTTAGTAAAGCGCTATCATGCAGAATTAATGGCTTGGATTGAGAGCGACTCGCCGGCACTTTTTGGCAATTATGAGAAGTTTACGCTGCCCTTTATGGAGAGTAGATTAGCAAAAGAGGGAGATCTTCATCGGTTATCGCAAGAACAAACTACGCTTTTTAATGATTTGGCCTCTATTGCTTTATTTAAAACAACGAGCCTACATTATGCGGCTTTAAAAATCGTGCGAATTTTAAAGATGCTCAAACATAATGCCGGCGTTTTAGGGTTTGATGATCTTTTAACGGAGTTAAATAAAAAGACGGCAAATGTTTCTGAAAATTTCTTAAGATCTCTACATCTAAGATATCGGGCGGTAATGATTGATGAATTCCAAGATACAGATAACCTTCAATTAGAAACTTTTCGTAGACTCTTCTTTAATCATGATGAGATTCCCTTTGTCATGATTGGTGACCCTAAACAATCGATTTATGGTTTTCGTGGGGCAGATATCAATGCTTATTTAAGTATTAAATCGGATGTTACCAATATCTATACCCTCAATACCAACTATCGATCAGGTTTATTGCAGGTGAATGCTGTTAATCGATTATTTGGTAGACGATCAGCTATAAGAGCACCTTTTATTCATCAAGATATTCCCTTTATAGAGATTAAAACTCCTGAAAGCGCCGCTAAAACACTACTTTCACACTCAAATCATGTCATAAGTGGCATGACGGTTTTAGATTATGTTCCCCTAGATGAAGAGCTCTCTTTTACTAAAAAAGGGGAAGGGTCTTTAGGAAATCCTGAGTTTAGAGTAAAGATTGCCACAGCATGCGCGAAAGAGATTGTATCGTTATTAGATAAAGGGATGCTTCAAAACGCAAAAGAGCGCCGTAAAATTGAACCAGAAGATATCACAATTTTAGTGCGAAGCGGCGCAGAAGCCACCGATATTCAAAATGCTTTAAGGATAGCCGGGCTAAACTCTGTCTATCTATCAGAGCGAAATTCTGTTTTTGATCCAGAAAATAGCATTGTTACAGATCTATATCTATTTTTGCGAAGTCTTGTTTTTAAACATGAAAAGACAATCTTAATGCAATCTTTAGGCTCTGTTTTATATGGGATGTCTGTAACGGAGTTTGAAGCGGTTAAGCAAGATTCTGAAAAGCTAGAAACGCTTTTGTTTGAACGTAATGAATTAAATGAGATTTGGGATCAGCACGGAGTTTTAGCAATGCTTCGTACCTTTATGGTGCGAGGAAATCGATTAGCAAAATTACTCAATCTTGAAAATGGGGAGCGTTTTGCCAGTGATTTATTTCATTTAGGGGAGCTTCTTCAGCGGGAATCTTTTAACAATAAAGAAGCATTGTTACTTTGGCTTCATGACAAAATGTTCGGCTTTGAAGAGGGGGAAGGGGCTGAGATTCGTCTTGAAAGTGATTTTAAAACGATTCAAGTAATGACGATTCATAAATCTAAAGGGCTTGAGTTTCCTGTGGTATTTTTGCCTTTTGGCCTTTTTAAAACACAGGCAAAAAATGAAGGCGTATATGTTAATCCCTCGACTCATCAGCGGCATTATGTTTTTTCAGATGATTCAACAGACGATGAAAAAAACTACTTTAGTGAAGAGGCTTTAGCAGAAGATATTCGTCTACTTTATGTGGCGCTAACAAGGGCAAAATATCATACTTACATAGGAATTTGTCGAAAGCTTAAGAAAGAGCAATATCGAGATAATGCCCTAAGTTATCTTTTGGGGTTAGATATTGATAGTGAGGATTTAGCCGCGGCATTTTTAGCTAATTTTAATGAAGCGCTAACCCATCGTGAAGTGCTTGCATCTTCATTGCAATTAGTAAAGATGGAGCAGGTATCGGTAGAAGAGGTGATAAAGCAGCCAGCAATCTTCACTCGTAAAATCGCACCCTTATGGCGATTTACAAGTTTTTCTAATCTCTCATATAATGCTCAGAGTGCTTATTTTACACCGCTTTTAGATGATGAGTTAGAATTGCAAGATGACGCTTTATTAGAGAGTGAAAGCCTATTTCCTAAAGGGGCAATGACGGGGAATTTCATCCATGCCCTTTTAGAAAATTATAGCCCCAAAGATCTACAAGATCGGGCCCTTTTAGAAAAAGAGGTAACATTAAGTTTTGCGCACTTAATAAGGGCTGATAAGTTGCCTTTATTAGTTGATGAGTTAGAGAGATGGTTAACCGATATTTTAGAAGCGCCGCTGCCGGTGAAACAGACATTAAGGGAGATACTTTCAGGTAATCAGATTATTAAAGAGCTTGAATTTATCTTCCCCATTCATTCAATGCTAACTAAAGAGGCATTAAATACCTTATTGCAATCTCACCTACCAAGAGAAGAGGGTGAGGGATTAAAATTTGATTCTTTAGAAGGTTTTTTACGAGGATTCATCGACCTCTTTTTTGAAGTTGATGGGCGTTATTATGTGGCTGATTATAAGTCGAATACTTTAGGTTCACACAAAAGTGATTATACGATTAAGCAGATGACTCACTCTATTAAGCATGCCCATTATGATCTGCAATATCTTATCTATACAGTTGCCGCTGTGAAGTTTTTGCAAAATATCCAACCTGATTTTGATTATGAGCGGGATTTTGGGGGCGTTTTTTATTTTTATTTACGGGGCATGAGCCAAGAGCAAGATAGTGGTATCTACTTTGTAAAGCCTGATTATTCATTGATATTGGCGTTAATGGGGCTCTTTGATGAAGCGTTATTAGAAAATTTAAGTGATGAGATAGAAAATGAATCTCAGGAGGGATTATAGATGAAGGATGTGACGCAATTTGATCTATTTGATCTTCAAGGAGAGGATGATGGCGCTGAAGAGATCGCTTTTCAAAAACGTGCGCTTCAAAATAGTGCCTTTCAAAATAGCACTTTACAAGATAACGCACTTTCACAATCAGATCACGCTTCAAGTAAAACTTCGGACGTATTAGAAAACAAGATATTAGAAGTCGGTAAATTAGAAACAGCCGAGTTAGAAACCGCTAGACTAGAAATCGCTACACCAGAAACAGCAACTACGCAGATAAATTCCAGTCATCATGATGAGAAGTCTTTAGAAACTCAAGATCTTCAATTGTTACAAGCGGAATTATTAGTATTAAAAACGCACTTTCAGGAAGATCCTGATGCCTTAACGGTAAGTTTTAAAGCCTTTTTAACAATATTGATTAAGCAGCGATATTTTAGTCATATAGATAACTATTTTGCCTCATTCTTAACCGCGCAAAAAGGCTTTAAAACGGCAGATGACTATTTAGGGTATTGGCTCTTAGCATTATTAGTGAGCCGGGCTTATGGCTTTGGGCACACGGCATTTCCTTCAGATTATCTTTTAATGCCAGAAAAGTGGTTGATAGAGAGTGATCAAGCTTCAAAAAATCAGGTATTAAAAATCCTTTTAGAAGTGGTATTTTCAATCTCTCCCAAGAGCACAAAATCTGATCGAGATAAGATTCTTGCTAAGAGATGGGAGAAGATTTTAGCGCATATCGCTTTACCTTTAGTAAGAACTGAAAAAGCGATCTACCTTGAGCGTAATTACCATCAAGAAGGGGAGATTGTTTCACTTTTTAAGTCTGTTAAAGAGATGCCGTTAAGTCCTAATGAGATCAATTATCTTCAAACTCGCTTAGATCATTATTTTGGTGTTAATGATAAGGACGTAAATTGGCAAAAATTTGCAGCGGCCAATGCGATTTTAAATAATATCTCTGTGATCTCCGGCGGCCCCGGTACCGGGAAGACAACAACGGTATTTAAGATCTTACAAACATTGATCGATCTTCATGATTATAGGGAGGAAGATCATGCCAAGCCTTTCTCTATTTTACTAGCAGCGCCAACGGGAAAAGCGGCAGCAAGACTTTCTGAATCGATTTTAGGGCAAGTTCGAGCATTGCAGCAAAGTGTGGAAAATGCCCCCATTGAAAAGCAAGAGGAAGTGCGAGAGCAGCTCGCCTTAATCCCGCATATTGGGCAGACTTTGCATCGCTTATTAGTGATTCATCCCTTTACGCGAAAACCTCGTTATAACCAATATAATCCTTTAAATTTTGATCTATTAGTGGTTGATGAAGCCTCGATGATAGATCAGCAGATGCTTGTACAACTCATTGGGGCATTACCAATGCATGGGCGTGTGATTTTCCTTGGCGATAAAGATCAGTTAGCTTCCGTAGAAGCTGGCGCTATTATGCATGAGCTTTGTGTGTCAGAAAACTACTCAGCAGCGCACTTTGCTAAATTAGAGCAACTTTTATCAGAAAAGCTGCCAAAAGCGTCCTTAGTAAATCCTTTAATGCCGGCATTTAATTATTTGAGCTTTTTGAAAAAGAGTTATCGCTTTAAAGCAGATTCCTCTCTTGGTAGATTAGCCTCAATCGTTAATAATTCACAAGGCGCTGAAGTATCGGCGCAATTTAAAGAGATGATGGATTTAATAACAGCAGAAAAAGCGACTATAAACACCACTGAGTCACTGCTATATACATCATTACCAATTGAAGAGTCCGCGCTTAAAAAGTTTTTAATAAACGCTTTTAAACCTTATGTGTCATTTTTAAAAGAGGGGCAAGGCATTGCGTTTGCTGAAGAGGCTTTTCGTGTTTTTTCTCAATTAGGGGTGTTAAGCGCAAGGAGAACCGGCGTTAATGGTGCCGTTGAGTTAAATGCCTTAATTCGTAAAACGCTCTTTCCAAAAGAATCGATGCGCGAGTTTTTCCACGGATTACCGATTATGGTGACCCATAATAGTGTGGAAAACAATCTATTTAATGGTGATATTGGCCTGATCTTACGTAATGAAGCGGGAGAGCTTCGCGCATATTTTGAAGGGGTTGATTCCCCAAGGGTATTCTCAATTCATGCTTTACCTAAATTTGAAACCTCATTTGCTATGACGATCCATAAGTCTCAAGGAAGTGAGTTTGAGCAGATTTTGCTCTTTTTAGGAGCGGAGCCATCGGTCTTTTTAACTAAAGAGTTATTTTATACCGGTATTACTAGAGCCAAAAAATCGGTACATATTTTTGCAAGTGATGCGTCTATTAAAGCCGCTTTAAGTGGTCGGGTTGATCGATATAGTTTTATTCACGAGAGATTAAGCTCTTAATCGATGTTGTAAAATTATCTCATCGGTTCAGTACTTGTCAATTCATGGATTACAGGTGATAATTGAGGGTATTACTCATTGTAATCACTCTCATTTTCCTGTTCAGCAGCGCGATGGATTTTATCGTTGCTGAGCAGCGTGTCTCTATATATCAAAAAAATTAAGGATGATATGGCGAAAGTAGATCAGCTACAAGAGCTTAGAGAAGCTCCAATTAAGAAATTATTGTGGAAGTATGCACTACCTGCAATGGTCGGCAGTACCGTTGCGGCGCTTTATAATATCATTACTCGTTATTTTGTTGGGAATGCTGATTATTTAGGGGATAATGCTCTTAGTGCAATGGGAATTGCATTGCCGGTAATGACAATGATTGCCGCATTTGGAATGTTAGTTGGCGCAGGGGCGGGAAGCCGAATTTCAATCTACTTAGGCAATCAAGATTTTGATAAGGCTGAATCTGTCGTGGGCACCTCTTTGCTCTTAACGCTTATTATTACCTTAACAGTCTCTTATGCGATGTTTCTCTTTTTAGAGCCCTTAGTTTATCTTCTTGGGGCTGATGAATTGACTTATCACTATACCTATCAGTTTTTACAAGTATTTTTGCCAGGTGCGATCTTTTCAAATCTCTGCTTTAGTTTTAATAATATGATGCGGGCATCTGGTGATCCGAGAAAGGCGATGGTCACAATGTTATTAACGCTGGTGGCGAATGCCATTTTAGCGCCTATTTTTATTCTCTATTTTGAGTGGGGATTAAGGGGCGCTGCGATATCAATCGTTTTATCGATGATCTTAGGAACGATTTTTGTAATGGCGCATTTTATGAATAAAAATACGTTATTGCGTTTTCGTTTATCAAAAATTAGGCTTGATTTTGCGATTGTAAAGGCTGTCTTGAGTATTGGTATGTCCCCATTTTTGATGAATATTGTTTCGGCGGGGATTATTTTTATCATTATATATCAGGTAAGAATTTATGGAGAATCACTAGGAGTTGCGGTTTATACCATAGCTAATATGACATTGATGTTAGTCGTACTTTTACTTTTAGGTTTAACGCAAGGAATGCAGCCTATTGTTGGGTATAGCTATGGCGCAAGATCGTTTGATCGGCTGCGTGAAGCACTCCTTTATGCGATTAAAATAGGGGTTGTGATTGGATTTATAGCTATGGTGATCGGGGTCTTTTTCCCGGCAATTGTGGTAAGGCCATTTAACCCATCAGAAGAGTTAGCGCAAGCGACCATGCATTCTATTCGTATCGTGACATTACTCTTTCCTTTAGTTGGGTTTCAGATGGTTGTAACAATCTTTTTCCAAAGTATTGGAAAGGTGGGGCACTCTATTTTCTTAAGTTTATCTCGGCAGATTATCTTTTTAATCCCGGCATTATTTATTTTACCTTCTCTATTTTCGCACTTTGGGCTGGCGCCGCTTGATGGTGTTTGGGCGGCTATTCCTGTATCTGATTTTATCTCGGCATTTACGGCGTTACTTTTTTTATGGATGCAACTTAAAGAGCTTAGAAAAATGAAAGCTCGATGTGAGGCAATGTAGCCTAGCAGTTTTATTCGCTTGGGCTTAAAGGAGGGTCTATGACAAAAAAACAGGATAAAAAAGCGCCAGGAATCGGCGCTCAATATCAGAAAGACTTTAATAAGATGAGTCATTCAAGGATGTTATTTAGTGGGCTTGGTTATCTTATCTTATTGGTGATCTGTTTTTGGATTCATTGGATTTTAGGGGTTCTATTTGCCATATTTTGGCTTTTTGTTTTGCCTTACTTAGATCTTCGCCAACTACGAAAGCATGAAGCTAAAAATCCTCCTAAGCTTCCTAAAAGTGAATCGTTTGATGATTCTCCGTTTTTAAAAGAAGAGAAGGGAGAGGATGAAATAGATAGCAAGTGGAAGTCATGGGATGATTGGGATGAGTGGAAAAAGCCTAAAGAGTAAAATAGGGCAGTATGGTGAATCAAACCTATTTGCACGATGCTAGGTAGAACGATTCTTGCACCTTCTTATAACTGATGCGCCGGTAATTTGATTGAGTCACCTTTAAACCGATTTCGTTATATAGTAAATTCGGTTTAAGAAAAACTGCTGGCGCGGGGTTTTAGAAAGTGCGTGAAATATTCGTCCCAGCTTTGCATTAATTGATAAAAGAGTGTACGAAACAGGTTTGCAAGGTGCCGGATAGGGCCAACTCCTTACTTCTCATAGCCGATGTGCCGGCATTTTAGTTAGCTTCTTTTGAACCGATTTTACTATATAAAAAAACGCCAGTATTTATGACTGGCATTTTTTTGATTCTATTGTGATTAAAGGTTCGGGTCTTAAACTTTTTCAATCCAACCTTCTGGCGCTTCAATGTCCCCAAATTGGATACCTACAAGCTCATTATAGAGTTGAATTGTCACTGGTCCGACCTCTGTTTCGCTATAAAAAACTTGGAATTTATCGCCTATTTGGATGCCACCAATTGGTGAAATAACAGCAGCAGTCCCACAAGCACCAACCTCTGTAAATTGGTCTAATTGATCGAGATACACATCCCCTTCTATCGTCTCCATTCCTAAACGTTCTTTCGCAATATGAAGAAGAGAATATTTAGTGATACTTGGCAAGATTGAAGGAGATATTGGTGTAATAAATTGGTGATTTTTTGTAATACCAAAGAAGTTAGCAGAGCCCACCTCTTCAATTTTTGTATGAGTTGCAGGATCTAAATAGATACAATCGGAGAAGTTGCGTTGATTGGCTTCGTAACCTGGGAGTAAACTTGCAGCATAATTCCCACCCACTTTTGCCGCACCCGTTCCCATAGGGGCTGCTCTATCATATTCTGAGATAATAAAGTTTGTTGGCACAAGTCCCCCTTTAAAGTAGGGACCTACTGGCATACAAAAAACAGTAAACAGAAATTCAGGAGCAGGTCTCACGCCAATATTAGGACCAACGCCAATGTAGAGTGGTCGAATATAAAGTGATGCGCCAGAGCCGTAGGGCGGGACAAAGGCTTCATTTGCACGAACGACTTCTTTAATCGCTTCAACAAAGAGTGATTCTGGAATTTCTGGCATTCTTAAGCGCCGAGCACTCTCATTCATTCTGCGAGCATTTTCATAAGGGCGAAAGAGATTGATAGAGCCATCTTTAGTGCGATAGGCTTTTAAGCCTTCAAAGCACTGTTGTCCGTAATGAAGCGCAGTAGATCCTTCATGGATATGTAGTGTTGGATCTTCGGTTAATCCCCCTTTCTCCCAAGCACCATTTTGATACTTTGTTAAGAAGCGAAACGGGGTTTGAATATATTCAAAACCTAAGTTTTTCCAATCGATATTATGGGGCATGTCATATTCTCCTAAGGGTATACAATGAGGATTTAGATAGAGATTAATATATTAGAATCTATTTTATGTAAAGGAATCTATTAGAAGATTATTATCTGTTCACTAATTGTTTACTAAGAAGCTTAATCCTCTTCCTCATCTTCCATCTCTTCGATTGCTTCTAGTTCTTGAATTGCTCTTATTTGATCTTCTGTCAGGGATTCATCAGAAGATGATTCATCATATTCCGTCATCGACTCTTCAATAAAGGCAAAGCAGCTAGCAAATCCTTCTTCTAATGCCGGATTATCTAGCTTTTGAGTGATTTCCTCAGAAAGTTTTAGATCATCAGGACCTAAAGAATCAAATGCAAGCTGTCCACTTAAACCTTGAACCATTAAGTTTTCTTCTTGTTTTGTTAGCGTAATATCTGCTAAAACTTCTTCATAGGTGTTTGATATACAACTACAATAGGCTTCATTTGCTAAAGATTCTTGAATACAATATTGATAATTAGCTTCCGCAATACGCTTTGCTTGTGTTTCATCTGCTAAGACGATTATCGGAGATAGAGTAATTCCCAAAAGAAGCGGTATAAGAGCTACGCGAAAAATCATAAAAATCCTTTAAATGACATCAGAAGTCAGTGGTAATGAGGTAATTTACTCTATTGTATAGAAATACAACAGTTTTTCACTTCAGTGTAGAGGGAAAGCTATTAATTGGCAATATAGCCCCTTAATCTATTGTTCTCTTTTATATTTTAAGAGGTTAGTTATAATAAAATCGCTTTAAAAGCGACTCAATTAGATTGCCGGTGTATCGGTTATGAGAAGCGTAAGAATCGTTCTGCCCAATATCGTACAACTTGGTTGGATTTATGTACTGTACCACATTGTTTTTAAAATAGTATTTCTTGAATCGAACCCATTACTAGATTATTTTTGACTAAATTTGGTCAATGGGTTTTAAGATAATATCGCCCTTATCCACCGCAATAAAAGAGTGAGAGAGCTGTTTTGCTTCTTTAATATTGTGCGTGACATAAAGAATAGGGATATTAAACTGCTCAGGAATTGCTTCAAGATAGAGGAGAATCTCTTCTTTTCGAGCTTGATCTAATGCCGAAAGCGGTTCATCCATTAGTAAAATATTGGGAGAGCTTAGTAGTGCTCGACCAATTGCAATTCGCTGTTTTTCACCGCCAGATAGATAGGCAATCCTTTTTTGAAGTAAAGGAGCAATGCCTAATAGATCGATAATATTGGCAAATAATTGGGGGTTTTTCTCTTTCTCTCCATAAAGAAGATTTTTTTCTACACTATAGTGAGGAAAGAGGGTTGGATCTTGAAATACATAGCCAATGCCTCTTTCATGAATAGGAAGAGAGAGTCTCTTTGAGGTATCAAGGATCACCTTATCATTAATTTCAATGAAACCTTTTTTAGGCGTTAGTTTTCCGGAAATAAAGTTAAGAAGGGTTGTTTTTCCAGATCCTGAAGGGCCAAATATTGAAGTAATACCTTTTGATGGTAATTCTAGATCAGCCCGGAAAGTGAAATCTTGAAAGGGATGAGTAATATCAATTTTAATCATATGAAAGCCTTTGATATGAACTTAAGGGGCGACTATTTGAGTCCTAAGCGTTTTTTGTGGGCGCGTTGTAGTACTTCTGAGAAAAAGAGTGCGACAAAAGAGATTGCAATGGCAATAATGCAAAGGCGCATTGTGGCAGCTTCTTGGTTGGGGACTTGGATTAAAGTATACATTGCAAGCGGTAATGTTCTTGTTTCTCCTGGAATATTAGAGACAAAAGTAATCGTTGCGCCAAATTCGCCTAATGAGCGGGCAAAAGCTAAGACTACACCGGCAATAATTCCCGGCATTGCTAAAGGGATTGTGATGGTGAAAAACATTTTAAGGCGAGATGCCCCCAAGCTTCTTGCGGCAAACTCTAGATTTTGATCAATAGATTCAAAACTGATGCGAATAGCTCTTACTAAAAGCGGGAAGGAGACAACGGCGGAAGCAAGGGCCGCGCCTTTCCAGTTAAAGCTAAAGGATATTCCTAAGATTTGATCAATCCACTTCCCCAGATAACCATTTCTGCCCATAGTAATTAATAAAAGGTAACCAATCACGACAGGTGGTAACACAAGAGGTAAATTGATAATGCTATCTAAGACGGTTTTTCCTCTAAATTCTTTGCGAGCCAGTAACCAGGCAAACCAAATACCAAAGGGTAAACTGGCAATAACGGCAACACCACCAATTTTAAGGCTTAAAAGAATAATTGACCATTCATATTCGGTTAATAACATGGAGAAGAATCCTTACTTGATAGGATGAGAAGAGGGAGTAGTATATTGTGGCATTAAGATTTTTTTCTTGGAATAAAAATAGTACTCGCACGACATTTATCAGGCGAATATTTAAAAAGTGCGTGGTTATTTTAAATTAGAAGAGGCATCAAAGTGATGCCTCTTGTTCATAGAGTGCAAAAATAATTATTTGCTAGGTGAAGCAAAGCCATATTTCTTAAAGACTTCTGCCGCATCATCACTTAAAAGATAGTTGTAAAAGCCATTAACAGAGTCATTTGCTTGATTTTTCATAATCGCAATCGGGTACTCGATAGGCTCGTGTAACTCTTCTGGGAAAATCGTGACAGTTTTTACTTTTTCACTCACGCTTGCGTCAGATGAGTAAACAGCGCCAAGATCTGCTTCTTTGACTTCCACTAATAAAAGTGCCGCGCGAACATTTTGTGCTGCCGCAACTTTAGGAGCAACTGTTGCCCAAACGCCTAATTTTTCAAAAGCTTCTTTAGCATAAAGCCCTGCTGGTACGTGATCAGGATCACCTAACGCAATACGAGTGTTTTCAAGTGTTGCTTTCCAGAAATCGTTAGAGCCAAAATCAACCTTATACTCTGTTGTATTGTCTTTATAGGTGATTAAAGCAAGTTCATTTTTAACAATGTTAGTGCGGGTTGCATCATCGATGAGGTTTTTCTCTTCAAGATAGTTCATCCAGCTTTGATTTGCCGAGATAAAAAGATCAGCAGGAGCCCCTTGTTCAATTTGACGAGCAAGATTTGATGAGGAGTCATAAAGCGCTTCAATTTGATCTTTATTACCTGTTTTTTCATAATTTACTTTAATCTCATCAATGGCATTTTGTAGGGATGCAGCGGCAAATACAGTGATATTTTCTGCTTGTGCAAAAAGTGCTGTATTAATGAGAAGTAAGGCTAACGCAGTTTTTTTAAACTTGTTCATAAAATATCCTTTTATTGTTACTTAACCATGCTAAATCGTCTTTTTTAAGAGAGTTTTGCCTAAAATATGACGGAATAAAGATTTAAAATGATGCTAACTTACTGTAAAAGAAGTGATTGTAAAATGTAATTACCCAATGTGATTAGATTGAGGCTCAAACAGGGGATTAAATCAACTCTTTGCATAAAAGCGATTGGAAAATAGTGAGTAACCCTTATAAGATAAGGGAGGCTCTATTAAAAGAGGGCGATAAACAGGCATGCTGGTGTACTATAGTATGTCTATGAAGTTTAAAAGAGAGATCTAGCGTCTTAAATATTTTAGACCATCTATTTAAGACCATTTAAGTTGAACAAGAGAGAGAAATAGCATGATTGAACAGCAAGCACCCCAACTACTTTGGCAGCATTTTGCAAAAATGAGCACAATCCCCCGCCCTTCAAAAAAGGAAGAGGCGATTCGTGCATTTTATCGTGAATATGCAATCTCAAAAGGGCTTGAGTTTAAAGAAGATGCGATTGGAAATATCGTGATTAAGAAGCCTGCTACTAAGGGCTATGAGAATTCGCCAAAGATTATTTTGCAAGGACATGTTGATATGGTTTGTCAAAAGCGTGATTCAAGTGATCATGATTTTGAGAAAGACCCAATTGCCTTACAGATCCAAGGGGAATGGCTTCATGCAACAGATACAACATTAGGCGCCGATAATGGTATCGGCGTTGCCGCTTCAATTGCTATTTTAGAAGATGAAACTGCAGAGCATGGCCCTATTGAAGTATTACTGACGGTGGATGAAGAGCAAGGAATGGGCGGTGTTCATAATATTGCACCTAATTGGCTAGAAGGGGAGTATCTTTTAAATCTCGATAGTGAGAAAGAGGGTGTTTGTACTGTAGGGTGTGCCGGTGGTACTGATATCGTCATTAGTAAAGAACTTCATTATGATCATGAAGCACGAGGCCTTTTCTATGAAGTTGGGGTTGAAGGCTTAAAAGGCGGGCATTCAGGGATTGATATCCATAAAGAGCTTGGTAATGCAAGTCAGTTACTGGCTGAGCTTTTGGCAAATTATGCGCATAGTTCAGCACTTCGCTTAGCATCATTTGCGGGGGGGACACTGCGTAATGCCATTCCTCGTTCTGCAAAAGCCGTTGTGGCAATTCATGAAGCACATCAAGCGGAGTTTGAAGCACATTTAGTAGCTGCTGGTGAAGCGTTGAAAGCGCGTTTAAAAAAGGCAGATGATAATGTGGCGGTGACGTTTAAGGTTGTAGGTGCTAGGGCAACACAAGATGCACAAAGCTCACAACAATGCTTAAACCTTCTGTTATTAGCGCCATGTGGCGTGATCCGTAAATCAGTCGAATTACCAATTGTAGAAACAAGCTGTAACTTAGGGGTCGTCACGATTAATGAAAAAGATGGATTACGTATCGAATTATTGGCGCGTTCAGTAACTAATGGCGGGTTAGATATTGTGAGAACTCGTGCAAAAGCATTAGCGATTATGGTGGATGCTTTTGTTGAAGAAGGGAATGCTTATCCTGCATGGCAGCCAAATCTTGAATCAATCCCCTTTAAAAAGCTCTTAGAGGCATATCAAGTACAAACAGGGGAAGAGATGGTTGTATCTGTCATTCATGCAGGGCTTGAAACAGGGCTTTTAGGTGAGAAGTACCCTCACTTACAAATGGTCAGCTTTGGTCCTACCATTAAAGGCGCTCATTCACCTGATGAGAGAGTTCATATTCCAAGTGTTGCGCGTTTTTATGATTTACTGAAATTACTTTTAAGAAAATTGAAGTAATCTAAAAATTACGCTATCAATAA
The DNA here is from genome assembly GCF_022655595.1 of Ignatzschineria rhizosphaerae. Taxonomy (NCBI): domain Bacteria; kingdom Pseudomonadati; phylum Pseudomonadota; class Gammaproteobacteria; order Cardiobacteriales; family Ignatzschineriaceae; genus Ignatzschineria; species Ignatzschineria rhizosphaerae. The sequence goes on along the minus strand of NZ_CP093379.1, from coordinate 1,682,048 downwards.
GACAACGCTGAATATATCCGATGTAAGTTGTGGGGATTACGCTTGTAAAAGAAAGCGATATATTCAGTAATATTCGTTGGTTTTAAGTAGATAATTGACTTGAAATCCTTAAATAGCTGAGAGGAAAAGATGAGTAACTTTAAAAAGATTTATGATTTTGATGAAGTGATTAACCGCAGAAACAATAATTCAGATAAATGGACGGCATATCCTAAAGATGTATTGCCAATGTGGATTGCGGATATGGATTTTCAAGCAGCTGATGAGATCATTGAAGGGTTAACGGCAATGTCTCAAAAAGGGGTTTATGGTTATGGGAAAGCACGGCCTGATCGTTTGCTTGAAGCCGTTATCTATCGTTTACAACGATTATATGGTTGGACCGTCTCTAAAGAGAGCATTGTACTCTTACCAAGCCTTGTTACAGGGTTTAATGTGGCAGCAAATGTTGCATTAAGACGCAATAGTAATGCCAATTATCTCTTTTCTACACCGGCATATCCGCCATTTTTTGCAATTGAAAGTAATATTGGTATGAAAGGAATTGCGGTTCCTTTAAGAGAGACCGTGGAAGGAAATCGCCTCTATTATGATATTGACTTTGAGTTGATGGAAGAGATGGTTACAGCGGATTCTGCAATTTTAATGCTCTGTAACCCCCAAAACCCTTCAGGAAGAATTTTTACGAGAGAAGAGTTAAAGGCGATTGAAGCATTTGCTTTAAAGCATGATTTAATTGTTCTTTCTGATGAGATTCATGCAGAGCTTAATTGGGAAGGGGAGCATATTCCTTATGCGACTTTATCTGATAGCGCTAAAGAGCATGCAATAACATTAATTTCAGCGAGTAAAACATTTAACTTGCCGGGATTAAGTGGTGGCTTTGCCATTATTGAAAATGCAGCGCTTCGAGCAGAGTACGAAAAAGCGATGATGGGCTTTGTCCCAAGAATGAATGTCTATGCGATTAAAGGTGCTGAACTTGCTTTTGATTATGGTGATGAGTGGTTAGCGCAGCTAAAACCTTATTTAATTGCTAATAGAGATTATATTGTTACGGAACTTTCTAAAATTGAAGGTTTAAAACTCGTCAATCCCGAAGCAACCTTTTTGCTTTGGTTAGATTTTGGGGATACCTCATTAGGTAATAATGCCCATAAAGCTTTATTAAATGCCGGCTTAGGTCTCAATGATGGTCGAGCGTTTGGCGTGACAGGGAACTATGTGCGTTTAAACTTTGGTGCACCAAGAGTCTATTTAGAAAAAGCCGTGAAGTTAATAGAGTTAGCATTAGAAGAGGCAAAACCTTAAAAGTCTTTATTGATTAGAGATTGAATAAAACCCGTATTTTGAACTGCACCCCAAAAGTTGGACACAACTTTGGGGTGTTTTTATATGGCTAAATATTCTTTTGATTTTAAATTACAAGTAATTCAGTTTTATCTTGATAATCATGGTTATCAAGCGACTGCTCGCTACTTTAATGTAGAATGCACAACTGTCCGTAAGTGGGTGAAAGCTTATCAGTATCATGGGGCTGAAGGTATAAAACCCAGAACTTCTAAACTTAACTATACGGCTGAATTTAAGCTACATGTTGTAACTTACATGACATTAAATAACCTTTCTATCCGAGAGACTGCTGCATATTTTAATATTCCTGCATTTACTTCTGTATTAGAATGGAAATCTCTCTTTAAAATGGGTGGTTTAGATGCGCTTAAACCACGCCAGAAAGGTCGACCTAATATAATGAAACGTCCCAAAAAGCCAGATAATAGAACAGAGCAGGAAAAGCTGATTGATGAATTAACCGCTGAGCTTCTCTATCTCCGCGCGGAGAATGATGTCTTAAAAAAGTATCAAGAGTTGGAAGAGAGGGAGGAACAGCGAAGGCTCAAACTGAAACAATCGAGGAGTTAAAAGAGAAGCATCCTTTAACACTCCTACTTAAAGTGACCCATCTTGCGAGAAGTAGTTATTATTATCATCGAAAGTCACTCTTCTCTGCTGATCCGGAAAGTGATCTTAAAGCGAAAATATTGTCAATTTATCATGAGAACAAGGGGCGTTATGGCTATCGCAGAATTACAGCAATACTAAGGCGAGAGTTCATCATTAACCATAAGAAAGTCCAGAGGCTAATGAAACAGTTGAACCTAAAATCTTTGATTCGTCCAAAGAAATATCGTTCTTATAAAGGCCAGATTGGAAGAGTTGCTAAGAATCTTTTACAACGTCAATTTACAGCAAGCAAGCCTAACCAAAAATGGGTAACAGATGTTACAGAGTTCAAAGTCAATGGGGAGAAACTCTATTTATCTCCGATTCTAGATCTCTATAATCAAGAAGTTATTAGTTATGAAATTACAAAAAGACCAAAATATGAATTAGTCGAACGGATGTTGGAGAAAGCCTTAACATACTTACAAAGTAGTAAGAGAGGTCGAGAAAAGCTGATCCTTCATTCAGATCAAGGTTGGCAATATCAAATGGCTCAGTATCAACAAAACCTAAAGAAAAACAATATTAAACAGAGTATGTCCCGTAAAGGTAATTGCTATGATAATGCTGTCATAGAGAACTTTTTTGGGATATTAAAATCAGAATTTTTTTACACACAACGGTTTGAATCAGTAGATCATCTTCAAACAGAGCTACACAAATATATTGATTATTACAATCACAAACGAATTAAGCTTAAATTAAAAGGACTAAGTCCAATAGAATATCGAACTCAGTCCTTGTCTTTATAATTTTAAACTGTCCAACTTTATGGGGTCACTTCATTTTAGAATGCGGGTTTTTTATTTAAATAATGATATTGTTAAATAAAAATTTCTAATAGTGCTTTTTGTTTTTATGTAATGGTGCATTGTTCTATATATTAATAACAATAATTTCTGCAATCATTCTTTACAAATTTGTAAATTTTCAATACCCTCAATATTTTATTTAAATATATTATATTAATAACAATATATTTATTGGTGAGATTTTTTTTAATTATATATTAAGCATATAGATATCTAGTAAGGTATCTATATTTTGCTCCTTTACTATATTTTTTGTTTTTACTAAGGTTTTTTCACCCTCTTTTTTATTTACAAAATAGTAAATTTCCACTGTTTTAATGAATAGTCGATAGCTATCATTTATATTAACAATGGCTTATGTCTATGACACATCTGGAAGTGTGTAGATTGATGGAGGAATAACACTATGAAAGATAAGATAGAAGTGATCAAAAGTGGTAAAGAGGCGACAAATAAAAATCTAGTAGTAGATGAAATGCTTCATGATGCTGATTTTGAAGCGGGGAGTGATATTGAAAATGACGAGTTTAATAATATTTTGAAAAGTAGTCAAAATAGCTACTCAGGGCATGAAAATATCCTTTATCGTTACTATTCTGATGTTGGCAAACATCCATTATTGACGGCAGAAGAAGAGCGGGAATATGGCCTTGCTGCTCGAGAGGGGGATATGAATGCCTGGCGTAAGCTTTTTAAAGGGAATTTAAGGCTTGTCATTATGATTGCTCAACGATATCAAAACCAAGGTGTAGAGCTTCATGATCTTATTTCTGAAGGGAATTTAGGGATTATGCATGCGATTAGTAAATTTGAACCAGAAAGAGGTTTTCGCTTTTCAACCTACGCAGTTTGGTGGATTCGGCACTATTTGAGCAATGCGATTATGAATGATGGGAGAACAATTAGAATCCCTATTCATATCAATAAAGCGATTGCGCGTATGCTAGCCGTAAAAAAAGAGTTGTCACAAAAATTACATCGAGACCCAACGATCAGTGAGATTGCTATAGAGATGAATTTAGGGGTGACAGAGGTGATGGACTTGATGGCAAATCATGAGTCAACACTCTCTTTAGATGCCGCAATTAGTCGAGATCAAGATGGTGAGGCTGACTTTTATAATATTGTGTCAGATGAGGTTGCAAGTGATGCCATAGAGGTCTTAATGGGGAGTGAAGAATATACCATTTTAGAATCAACCCTCTCACTCCTAGAGCCGCAATCAAGAAGTGTGATTGAATATCGATTTGGAATTAATGGTAGGCAGAAAAAAACCTTAGAGAGAACAGGAGAGCTGTTAGGCTTAACAAGAGATCAAGTCCGTTACTCTCAAGCAAGAGCATTAGAGATGTTAAAGGAAATTTTTGAACAAAAAGGGATAGAGATAACGGATATTTTAAATTAAAAGGTTATAGTTTTTTTGTAGGGTTAAAGAGGCGGAAATTAAAAATTTTCTAGATGCACTTGAATTATCAATATTCATCACCATATTTCTGTTGTGGGTGGATAAGCAGTCTATGAATAAAACAACAGTGCGCTAGATAACTAGAAATATGAGCTATTTAAATAATAGATTCTTTAAACGACTGTATTTGTTTTTTTCTGAGTATCCGAAATGAGTGAAACATGTTATGATATTCTGCTTGCTGTCTTAAGCAAGCGGTATTCGTGTACTTATAAATTGAGGGTATCATTCTAAATTATGAGCAATCAGTCAGATCAAAAAAAACAAGATCAGCTTAAAAAAGAACAAATTAAAAAGCTTATCGCTTATGGTAAAGAGCAAGGATATCTTACCTATGCTGAGGTAAATGACCATCTTCCAAAAGGAATGGTTGATCCAGAGCAAATCGAAAGTATCATTGCGATGATTGAAGATATGGGAATCTCGGTCCATGAAGAGGCGCCTGATGAAGATACTTTAATGTTAAGCGAGTCTTTAGATAGTGATGATGCTGTTGAAGAAGCGGCTGAAGTATTAGCGAATATCGATGATGAAGAGATCGGACGCACAACAGACCCTGTTCGTATGTATATGCGTGAGATGGGAACTGTTGATCTTTTAACGCGTGAAGAAGAGAAGCAGATCGCAATTAGAATTGAGGAAGGTCTTCATTCTTCATTAAATTCATTAGCTCTCTATGTTCCTGCAACTTATCATTTAATCGATTCTTACCATGCAGCAGTAAAAGAGGAAGGTCGATTAACAGATGTTGTACTTGGCTTTATTGATCCAAGTTTCTATCTTGAAGATGAAGAGAAGGAAGATGAGGAAGTTGAGGTTGATGACAGCGCTAATGGGCCTGATCCAGAAATTTTAGCAACCAAAATTACTGAGTTACAAGCGATTGTAGATAAGCTTAATGCCATCAAAGAGAAAGAGGGCGCAACCAGTAAATCAGATAAAATCAAGGAAGTTCGTGCCGGTCTTCGTGAGAAGTTCATGGAATTCCAATTAGCGCCAAAACTGCAAATTGAGATGTATGATAAGTTGCGCGAGACGATTGATCGTATTCGTCCACTTGAGCGTAAAATTATGCATATCTGTGTGGCTAAAGCTAAAATGCCGCGTACAGAATTCTTAAAAGTTTTCCCAAGAAATGAAGCGAATAAAGAAGTCTTTAAAGATGATGTTTTCAATCGTAAAGCAAAATATGTAGAACCTCTTAAAGAGTTTGAAAAACATATTTATGAGTATCAAGATCGCTTAGCAAAAATTGAAGGGGAAACTGATTTAACGATTTATGAGATTAAAGAGATTAATCGTCAAATCTCAATTGGTGAGGCGCAAGCGCGCCGTGCAAAACGTGAGATGATTGAGGCGAACTTAAGACTTGTAATCTCTATTGCCAAAAAATATACCAATCGTGGATTGCAATTCTTGGATCTGATCCAAGAAGGAAATATCGGTTTGATGAAAGCGGTTGATAAATTTGAATATCGCCGTGGTTATAAGTTCTCAACTTATGCAACATGGTGGATTCGTCAGGCTATCACTCGTTCTATTGCAGATCAGGCGCGTACAATTCGTATCCCTGTTCATATGATTGAGACGATTAATAAGTTAAATCGTATTTCTCGTCAATTGTTGCAAGAGTTTGGACGTGAAGCAACACCGGAAGAGATTGCTGAAGCGATGGGTGAAACAGAAGAGCGAGTACGTCGCGTGCTCAAGATTGCTCGTGAACCTGTCTCTATGGAGACACCGGTAGGGGATGATGAGGACTCAAGTTTAGGCGACTTTATCGAAGACGTCTATGCAGTTTCTCCTATGGAGTCAGCAACAGATGAAGGTCTTAACGATGCAACTCGTGAAGTGTTAGATACATTAACGGCAAGAGAGGCAAAAGTTCTTCGTATGCGTTTTGGTATTGATATGAATACCGATCACACATTAGAAGAGGTTGGTAAGCAGTTTGATGTTACGCGTGAGCGTATTCGTCAGATTGAGGCGAAAGCATTACGTAAGCTTCGTCATCCTAATCGTTCAGAGAGCTTAAAAAGCTTCTTAGATGTTGATTAAGATTCTTTAGAATCTCTGAAAATCCCCGAGCTATTGCTTATATCTCGGGGATTTTTTGTTTTATCATTACGTAGAGATTTGATAAAATTCTCTAACAAATATCTTCTTACTAATAAATATGGAAGCCTATGCAGGTTGAAAAATTTTCTGTAGCGCCAATGCTAGATTGGACAGATCGCCATTGTCGTTATTTTTATAGAGTAATGAGTCATCATGCACTTTTGTATAGTGAAATGGTCACCACAGGGGCTATCTTATATGGTGATCAAGATCGGCATCTCTATTTTGAAGAGAAGGGGCCTGTTGCACTCCAATTAGGAGGCTCGGATCCGACTGATTTAGCAAAGGCTGCTAAAATTGGGGAATCTTATGGTTATAGTGAAATTAACTTAAACTGTGGTTGTCCATCTGATAGGGTGCAAAAAGGTCGATTTGGGGCGTGCTTGATGGAAGAGCCAACGCTTGTTGCTGATTGTTATCAGGCTATGAGTGAAGCGACCTCACTGCCTGTTACGATCAAAACCCGAATAGGCATTGATGATGAAGATAGTTATGCATTTCTTGCAAAATTTATTGATGAAATTTCAGCTAGGGGGTGTGATAATTTTATTTTACATGCCCGTAAAGCTTGGCTTTCTGGTTTATCTCCAAAAGAAAATCGTGAAATTCCGCCCCTTAATTATGAACGAGTTTTTGAAATTAAAAAGCAATATCCTGCGTTGGTGATAGGAATTAATGGGGGCGTTCAAGATCTGCAAGAAGCTAAATCATTATTGCAAAAGGTTGATAGTGTGATGATGGGGCGCTCTATCTATCATCATCCTTATCAAATGAACGATGTAGATCGAGAAATTTATAATGATAATCATGAAGCATTAACGCGGTTTGATGTCATTATGGCAATGGAAGGCTATATTACTAAGCATATCAATCAAGGTGGACGCTTAAATCATATTGCTCGCCATATGTTGGGGCTTTTTCATGAAGTACCCAAAAGTCGATTATGGCGCCGTTATTTAAGTGAGAATATGCATAAAGAAGGGGCTGATTTTAATGTTCTTTTAAAAGCGTATCAGCAGATGATGGGGGAATAGTTTCACTAAAGTGTGATAATTATTCGACGATTTATACAAATATTCAGTATATTACCTATTATAAAGTTATTTATATCAATAATAATCTTCAGGACACTTACATGAAAAAAAGAATTCTTGCCTTAACTTTGCCACTCCTATTTTTAGGTAACGTAAACGCAGCACCCTCTATCGAATTATTTGAGCAAGATTATAAAGCAATTGCAGAAACAGTTTTAGATAGCTCAGGTTTAGCAATCTTCAAAGATCGTGAATTGAAGATAGAAGGCATTACACGTAGTGATAATGTTGCTGATTTTGAAGTCAATAGCAAAATTTCCTTTAATGAGAAGGAAAATCTTCAAATTAAAGAGATTGGTGAAGTTGTTTTCACTAACTACGCTGAGAATAAAGGCGTTGCGACAGTAATCTCTAATAGTGATTATGCTTTACATTCACAAATTGATGGCGTTGATTCTATTTTGATGGAAGTAAAAGGTGTGGCAACACAAAGCCAGATTGATCGTGAGAATCAGCATTTTAAATTTAAAAGTGAATTTCCAACATTAGAAGTGAGTAATCCTGATACTGAGAAGAGAGGTTTTATTCGTATTGAAGGGTTAGTAGGTGAGGGGGATTATGGTTTTAAGGATGATTTTTCTAAAATTGATTCCTTAAAAGGTACTTATAAAACCGGTAATGTCGTCGTAGAAGTGAAAGATCAAGAGAGTGATGTAAAGATTAATGTGGAAGATCTTCTGCTTGATACTGAATTAAACTATGATGAGAAAATCCAGAAATCTGTTTTTGAATTAAATGGGTTAGAAGTTTTAAGTGCGCATAGTGGTGATGAGCAAAAAACGAAGGTAAATCTTGATAAGATCTCTTATCGCACGGGAGCTGAGCTTAGAGATAATGCGCCAACGATCTTTGGAGAGATTGATGTTAAAGAGATTCAAGTAACACCAAAAGGTCGCGATGTTGTTGCAAATTTTGGGGATCTTTCATTTGATCTATTTTTAACGCCGTTAGCTGATAATTTATTTGAGCAGCTTACTGAGGCGGGAATTAATAATTTTAGTAGTTTTGATGATTCCTACAAAAATGCTTTTGCACTCTTTAAGACATATCTTGTAGAAGATACAGCAGTAGAATTTCATATTAATGGTAAGCTTGGTGAACATGAAGCGAAGAAATTCTTAAGTATTACTCCTAATTCAGCGCTTATTGAAAAGCTTGCAACAGTAGATGTTACTGATGATGCGGCATTAGATCAATTATTTGCAGGTTTAGGGTTTTTTGAGTTTGTAAATCAATATATTGCGGCAATCGAGTTAGATGTCACATCGCCAAAAGCTTATATCATTGAGTTTGGTAGTAATGCATTATTAGCAGCAGGTGAGGAAGAGACTATGGATGCAGCTCGTAAGGCAATGCAGGAAGCTTATCAGCAGATGCAGTTGATGGCGATGATGTTAAGCGCTGAAGCGCCATTAATAGAGTTTGTTGCTGATGGGCTTCGTGTTCATATACAATATGAAAATGGTGCTTGGATCGTCAATGGTAAGCCACTTGATCTTGAAGCAATTGCGGGTTTATTAAACTAGTTAGAATGTAATTATATGAGTATCACGATGGTTTAATCGTCGGTATCTCTTCATATAGTAGGGTTATCTTTATCTAGAAGATGGCCCTATAGATAGAATATCGAAGGGAGGCTTGATGTCTCCCTTCTTTAATTAGTCGTTAATGAGATAAAGGAAAAAGATGAAAGCAACAATTCAAAATGATGTAAAAGATGCAATGCGTGCTAAAGAGCGTGAGAAAGTCACAACTTTACGTGCAATCTTAGCTGAAGTGCAAGAAGCAGAATTACAGAAAAGAGGTGAGGCGCTTGTTGAAGCAGATTATCTGACGATTTTAAATCGTATGGTGAATCAGCGCCGTGAATCTATCGATCAATTTAAAAAAGCTGATCGTCATGATTTAGTGGAGAAAGAAGAAGAGCAATTAACATATATCATGCCATATCTTCCAGCGCAGCTTTCAGAAGCTGAGGTTATTGCGATTGTAGATGCTGCAATTGCAAGTCTAGAGGTAAAAGATATGAGTGGTATGGGCAAATTAATGGCGGCAATTCGCCCTGAGCTTTTAGGTAAAGCTGATATGTCAGCTGTGAGCGCAATTGTGAAGAGCCGTTTAGGTTAATAGAGGGTTGCACTGATTAATGAGTAAAGGTAAGGGGTTTATTCCGCGCGAATTTATCGATATGTTAATAGCAAGGGCGGATATTGTCAGTGTTATTAACCAACGTGTTCCGCTAAAGAGAGCAGGAAGTAACTATAAGGCTTGTTGTCCTTTTCATGATGAAAAAACACCTTCCTTTACGGTCAGTGAGCCAAAGCAGTTTTATTACTGTTTTGGCTGTAATGCAAGCGGTAGTGTGCTTGATTTTTTAATGAACTATGAGCGGCTTGAGTTTGTAGAGGCTATTGAGGCACTTGCGCAAATTGAAGGGTTAGAAGTTCCTTATGAAAGTCGCAGTAAGCAATCAGAAGCGGCTATTAAGCGTCAAAAGAATCTGCTTGAAGTGATGAGTATGGCAGAGGCTTTTTATCGTCAGCAATTGCGTATTTCTAGTGATAAAGAGCGTGCGGTTAATTATCTGCAAAAACGTGGTATTACCGGCGATGATGCTAAAAAGTTTGGAATTGGTTTTGCGCCAGAAGGCTGGAACGGGCTCTTAACGGAGCTGACAAAACATGATATTCCTGAAAATGAGCTATTAGAAGCAGGTTTACTGAGTGAGTCTGATAATCATCGGCGTTATGATCGATTTCGGGATCGTATTATGTTCCCAATTCGTAACCGTAAAGGTGATACGATTGGCTTTGGTGGGCGCATATTAGATCAAGGTGAGCCTAAATACTTAAACTCCCCAGAAACACCAATCTTTAAAAAAGGCGAGGAAGTTTATGGTCTTTATGAGCTTCGTAAATATTGCCGAGATTACAATGAAATTATTGTTGTAGAAGGCTATATGGATGTTGTAATGCTCTCGCATTATGGGATTGGAAATAGCGTTGCAACATTAGGGACGGCTATTGGTCATCGTCAAATTGAGTTACTACTTCGTTATACTTCACGGATTGTTTTCTGTTTTGATGGTGATAGGGCGGGTAGAGGCGCGGCGCATAAAGCGATGGATGAGTCTTTTTCTGTATTAACTGCAGGGAAAGAGGTCTCATTCTTATTTCTCCCAGAGGGAGAAGATCCTGATAGTTATGTTCAGGCGCATGGTAAAGAGGCTTTTCAAAATTTAGTTAAAAATGCTGCACCACTTTCACAATTCTTATTTGAAGCCGCTGAAAGTGACGTGAATATGAATTCTTTTGAAGGGCGTTCACAGTTTTTAGAAATTGCTGGTGAGAAAATTAATAGTATGCGAGATATTCCGCTACGTGATTTTCTGCGAGCAGAGCTTGGTCGTCGTGCAAATTTAGCAGAAAGTTTATTAAATCGTTATGTAAAAGAGGGGCGTAGCACGACTTCTCGCCGGAAAGTCAATTTTAGTAGTGGTCAATCACTGGTTGAACGCATTTTAATTTTATTATTAAGTAAGCCAGCTTTAGCAAGGGATCTGCAGGGACTTCATTTTTTATTAGAGAGCGAAGATCGTCAGCAAAATTTGCTTTATGAGGTGATTGCAGCTATTAAAGATTACCAAAATCTTGCAACGGCAGCGCAGTTAATACGTCATTTTGAGGAAGAACCCTGGGGGCAATGGCTTAGAAATCTTGCAATGCAAGAGTTAATCATTGATGAAGAGCTCCAAGAAGGGGAGCTAAAAGATTTGATGCAGCAACTTGCGAAAGGGGAATCTCCTTTAAAGAAAGTGCTGGCAAAACTACAAAATAATGAGCCATTAACGGAAGATGAGTTGATGTTGCTCCGTCATTCTTAGATTCGGATATTGAAAACTGACTATTGCAGATCAAAATAGGGGGTATTTATAGGATGTGTCCTTATTGAGATTTCAAACCCAATATGTTTTTCAAACCAAATATGTTTATAACTCTTTATTTTTTTTGAGAGTTTTTCATTAAGACTTTGCTTTTAGTGAGTTAAATATAGCTATTACGCATTAAATTCCGATACGAATCAAAAAAGCTTAAAACTGCTGGCACGTAATTTTCAAAAACATGCAAGCTAATTTGATACATAATTTGTACCCTTAATACGGTTAAAAATAGTGTTTCTTAAATCGAATCAACTATAAAATGTCTAACAAAGAAAAAGCATCAGTTCAAACTGATGCTTTTTTAATAGTTTAATTTTTTTAATTGCGCTTAATAGGTGGGCTGTAAATGTGATAACCAGCGTCTTTCGCAGTAACGAAATATTGCAACTAAGCAGAAAGTTAAGACAAGATAGACAAGTGCTGCAATTAAGAAAGGAATAAATGGTGAGTAGGTAATACTATAGACTTTTCTTGCCCAACCTAGAATATCAACAAGCGTTAGGACGGATGCTTGCGCTGTTCCATGAAGCATAAAAATAACTTCATTACTGTAAGCTGGCAGTGCGCGTCTAAATCCTGATGGAAAAATAACGCGTCTAAAGAGCGTAAATTTACTCATTCCAAATGCAATTCCTGCCTCAATTTCACCTTTAGGAGTATGCTTTAGTGCCCCTTTGAATATCTCAATGGTATAAGCGCAGGTATTTAGCGTAAATGCGATTAAAACACACTTATAAGCATCTGTAAGGATGTTATCCCAAAGCCAGCCACTATTTCTAATGGCTTCAAATTGCCCTAATCCAAAGTAGATAAGGTAAATCTGAACTAGTAGCGGTGTCCCTCTAAAGAAATAGCTAAATGCATCAATCGGAAGGCGAATAATCGCTTTTTTGGAAAGCGCAAAAATAGATAGAGGGATAGCAAGAACGAGTCCAGCAATAGAAGCAATTGCCGTAAGTTTAATGGTTAACCAAACGGCTGGTAAAAAATCATCTGGTAAATAATCACTTGGAAATAGATCTAATAAGGTGTAATAAAATGATTCAATCATAATGACACCTCATCTTTATAGCCCGTACTATAGTGGTGCTCTAGATATTTGATGATTAAGATAGAAACGCTTGTTAAAAGTAGAAAGCCAAGCGCTGTTACTAGATAAAAATCAAAGGAGAGCCTTGTGGCTTTACCGGCATTATTAGCGATAAATACAAGATCATGGAGCCCAATAAGAGAGACTAAAGCTGTTGTTTTGAGCATGACTAACCAGTTATTGCTAAGGCCAGGTAAGGCAAAGCGCATCGCTTGCGGGAAGATAATTCGGCGATAAAAGTATGCCTTTGACATGCCAAGCGCGATACAAGACTCAAATTGTCCTTTAGGAACTGCCATTAATGCACCACGAAAGGTCTCTGAAATAAAAGCGCCAAAGATTAGCCCAATCGTAATAATTCCAGAAATAAAGGGATTTAATAAAATGGTGCCAAGCCCAATAGATTCTGTAATGGTGTTTAGGAGTTCTTGTAAGCCAAAAAAGAGCAGGAAGATTAAAACGATATCAGGGATTCCACGAATAATCGTGGTGTAGATTTTAGAAACAAAGCGTAATGAGCGATGTTTGCTAAATGATAAGAGCGCTGATCCAAATCCTAATCCTGCGGCAATAAAGAAGGATAGAACACCTAAGGTAATAGTAATGAAAAACCCCTCAAGGAGTGAGGGGCCATATTGAATTATCTCACTCAAACTCTATTCTCCGAAGCTATCTTTTAGCTCAACAACTCGGTTGAATACCAGTTTGTCAGATTTAGAGTCACGGGCATAGTAACCAATTCGCTCAAATTGATAGGCTTCTTCGATAGGCGCATCTAAAAGAGCAGGTTCGCCTTTACCTACAGTGATGTGAAGAGAATCTTTATTGAGATAATCAGTCAGTTCACCCGGCATTCCTTGCGGATTTTTTTCCGTGAAAAGAACGTCATAGTTATGTACGGTAATATCCACGGCATCTTTTGCAGATACCCATTGAATAACGCCACGTGCTTTAACGCCTTCAACATTTTTACCAAGGGATCCTGGGACAATCTCAGCAATGACTTCAATAATATCGCCATTTTCATCTTTTACAACATCTGTGGCTTTAATGATATAAGCCCCACGTAGACGAACATAGTTATCGAGTACTAAACGTTTATATTTTTTATTCGCTTCTTCTTGGAAATCAGCTTTATCAATATAGAGTGTATTGCTAAAATTTATTTCACGAGTGCCGCGCGTCTCATCTTGTGGATGATTTGCAATGGTGAGCATTTCATCATGATTAAGATTTGTTAAAGTCACTTTTAGTGGCTCTAAGACAGCCATGCGGCGATCTGCTTTTTCGTTAAGCACATCACGCATCGATTGGCTAAGTTGTTGGAGCTCAATCATATTTTCTGATTTTGTCACCCCAATTCTTTCACAGAAAAGGCGTAATGCTTCAGGAGGACATCCTCGGCGACGAAGACCAGAAATGGTTGGCATACGTGGGTCATTCCAGCCATCGACAAAACCTGATGAAACAAGTTGCGTTAAAAGGCGTTTGGACATCACGTTATATTCAATATTAAGGCGTGAAAACTCATATTGATGTGGAGCGTGCGGCATTTCTGCATTTTCAACACACCAATCATAAAGCGGGCGATGGTCTTCAAACTCAAGAGTACAGATTGAGTGAGTGATCCCTTCAATGGCATCACTTAAAGCATGAGCAAAGTCATACATCGGATAGATGCACCAAGCATCCCCTGTTTGGTGGTGAGATTCATGACGAATACGATAGAGCGCTGGATCACGCATATTCATATTAGGTGAACTCATATCGATTTTTGCACGAAGAACTTTTTCACCATCTTTAAATTCGCCGGCACGCATGCGAGTAAAAAGGTCAAGATTCTCTTCAACAGTACGATTGCGATAAGGAGATTCAACGCCTGGCGCTGTTAATGTCCCACGCATTTCACGGATCTCTTCAGCGCTACTATCATCAACGTAGGCAATGCCTTTTTTGATAAAGTGAATAGCAGCTTCATAGAATTTTTCAAAATAATCTGAAGCATAGAATAGGTCATCCCATTTAAAGCCTAACCATTCAACGTCAGCCTTAATCGCTTCAACATATTCGATCTCTTCTTTTGTGGGATTGGTATCGTCAAAGCGAAGATTACAGCGACCGCCGTAATCTTTTGCAATACCAAAGTTAAGGCAGATAGATTTCGCATGCCCGATGTGAAGGTAACCATTCGGTTCCGGTGGAAAGCGCGTGTGAATATCAGAGGGACTCTGGTATTTTCCGCTCTCTAAATCTTTATCGATAATTTGACGAATAAAGTTGGTGCGAACAATATTTTCAGACATAATCCTAATTGCCTTTATTTGGTATATAAGAGTGAATTAAATAGTATGAATAGTAGCACGTTTTCGTGATTTTTTCGATTTTAAAACGCCTATTCCTTATCCGTACTCTCTAATACCTTGCTGATTTGATCAACATTGCTTTTGAACATTTCAAGGTAAGTATTTGCGGGGGGATTTTTTGTAAGCGCATCAGAATATAGTACTCCACCATTTTTTAACTTAAGGTCTTTAGCAAGTGTCGTAATAAAGCGTGATGGTGCAATATTTTCACTAAAAATTGCCGTAATATTCTCATCTTTTACCAGCTTGTAAAGCTCGGCCATTTTTTTGGCAGAAGGTTCAGCTAAAGGATTGATGTTAGAGATAGCGACAAAGTTAAGATGATAGCGATCAGCAAGGTAGCTAAAGCTATCGTGAAGTACCATGAGATGGGCTTTACTCTCTCCATTTAAGTGTGCTTTTGCATATTGATCGGCATCCATAAGCAAAGTTTTATAGTAATTAAAGTTCGCTGTGAAGTAAGGGGCATCTTCTGGCGATGCTAGGCTTAAACCATCGGTAATATTTTGCGTCATTGTGATGACGTTAAGTGGATTTTGCCAAATATGCGGGTCATACTCGCCGTGGTCGTGGTCGTGGTCGTGGTCGTGGTCGTGGTCGTGGTCGTGGTCGTGGTCGTGGTCGTGGTCGTGGTCGTGGTCGTGGTCGTGGTCGTGGTCGTGGTCGTGGTCGTGGTCGTGGTCGTGGTCGTGGTCGTGGTCGTGGTCGTGGTCGTGGTCGTGGTCGTGGTCGTGGTCGTGGTCGTGGTCGTGGTCGTGGTCGTGGTCGTGGCCGTGGTCGTGATCATGTCCATGGTTGTGATCACCATAAGCAAGTAATGTCACATGGCGGCTAGCATCAATGATAATCCCCTCATATTGATTGGCTGTTAAAATCCGGCTGAGCCAATTATCAAAATCAACCCCATTTAAAATAACGACATCAGCATTTTGAATTTTTAAGATATCTTTTGGTGTTGGCTCAAAGCTATGAGCATCTTGGTCTCTTTGAATAATTGATTCTACGGAGATTTTATCTTTGCCAATATTTTTCGCTAAATCTTCTAAAATAGAGAAGCTTGTAATGACCTTTAAAGGTTCAGCCAAACTAAAAGATGCAAAGAGCGCAAGCGAGCTTAATGCTGCAAGTAATAGACGTTTCATGAATTTCCTCGTGGGTGGTTTGATCTATGGATCGGTATTCGGAATGGGGCTCTTTAAATGAAGTATTAAAGGAGTATATCCCTATCTTAATATCATAGCGTACTTGTCAATAGTTACTGGGTAAATGGTTCTTTTCTTATTGATTTTTAATGTTATTTTGTTTTATTCGCCATTGATGAATTCTTTTTATAATGCGAGTTTGTATTTGTGCAATAGTTTGCGTTATACTCTTATTTATATTGTGTTTATTATATATATGTTTAGTATGTTTTTGTTGGGTTGCTTAATGAATCACTAAAATAAGAGGTAAGTATGAAGCGATGGGGATTGATGTTAGCGGTGATGATAACGGGGTTATCATTATTGGTGGGCTGCTCTAAAGAGCAAGATAGTAAGGTTATTACGATGGGGGTTTCACCTGGACCTTATGATGAGCTATTTGATGCCGCGATTGTGCCGATTTTAGAGAAAGAGGGATATACGATTAAGCATATCAATTTTTCTGCCTTGTTAGAGGCGAATATTGCGATGACAGAAAATTCGGTGGATGCTGTTGTTTCCCAGCACGCTGGATTTATGAAAGTATTTAATGAGCAGCGTGGAACAGATCTTGTTGCCATTCAAAAGATTCCAACAGTACCGGCGGGAATCTTTTCAAATAGGCATCAATCTTTAACAGATGTTGCCGAAAATATGACGATTTTAATCCCACAAGATGCCTCTAATGCAGCAAGAGCTTATGGATTATTAGCAAAGGTTGGTTGGATCTCGTTAAAACCTGGGATCAATCTAATGCAAGCTTCAAAAAATGATATTGCCGGTAATCCTTATCAGTTAAATATTAAAGAGGTGGATTCAAGTTTAATTCCTAGAATTTTAGATGATGCTGATTTTGCGGTAATTCCGGGGAGTATTGTCTGGTTAGGGAAACTTGATCCTAGTAATGTATTAGCGCAAGAATCATTGTTAGATGATCTTTACTTGCAAGTCGTCATAAAAGGAAAAGACCAAGAGAGTGATTGGGCCAAAGCGATTATCAAAGCTTATAACTCTCCTGAATTTAAAGCGTATATGAAGGCGCATAATCAAAATAATTATTGGATTTTACCACCCGCATTATTAGAGTAGGTTTGTGTAGAGTGCGGCGTTAATAGGCATAAAAAAAGCGATCTTTGAAGGTCGCTTTTTTATTTTATGGCAAAATCGGTTTAAAATGACTCCATTAGATTGCCGGCACATCGGTTATGAAAAGTGCAAGAGAAGGAGTGACTCCTTCTTCTTTTATATAAGGCATTAGTAATTTAGAAAAGCCAAGATGATTAATCCAAAGAATCTCTTTAGTATCTAAATCTATTAAGAGCCAGCAGTTATCACGTTCCCACTGAGGTAAATTCTGCTCTTGTAAGAGTTTTCGTAATAATTGGCTTTTATCTCGATTAATAGGATGAAAGCGCTCGCCACCTTCTCGCTTTATAAGTGCTAAGTTTTTTTGGTCCCAGAAAGCTTGAGAGGGCGCATTAGTTGCTTTGGTAAATTGTAATGTTGGCGTGATTGAATCTTCCACTAAAGGGCGTAGATACAGATGATCTTGAAAATAGAAGATTCCAAAGTTTTCTAATTTAAAAAAGCTTTGATGAGTCGGCACTTGTTCTACAAAAACACGGAAAAATTCTGAGAGCTGTTTTTGGGTAAAAATAAGATTATGGGGACGAATCCAAGCTTGAAGAGCATTTTTCTGCCGTAAATATGAGAGCTTTTGTAATGCCGGAAGGTTAATTAATAGTGTAGAGTTTTTTGGGGAAAAAGGGTTTTGAGCGCCAATTTTAGTTAAATCTTCCGCGGCAATATCTTGCAGTAAATCATCAGCTTCTTGCATGAATTGTGTGACTTGATAAAACGCTGCTTCATATTTTGGAAATTCATCTTCCATTGTTTTAAAGAGGTTGTTACGGATAATATTGCGCTCCATATCATCCGCTTCATGGTTGGTATAATCTTCTAACCATGGTAGTGATAATTTTGTGGCAGTTTCGTAAAGTGATTTTTTAGAGATGGAGAGAAAAGGACGAAAAAGTTCAATTGTATGAGGACCAAATTCTACTTTATTAAAATCTCGCATTGCGCCAAGTCCCCGAACACCTGAGCTACGAAGTAAGCGTTGCATTAGTGTTTCAGCTTGATCTGAGCGATGATGTCCTACACAAAGTAGGGAGTTTTCTTGCATCGTCTCTCCAAACTTTAAGTAGCGAGCCTCTCTGCCGGCAGCTTCTAACCCTTTTGGATCATGATCTTTAAAATAGACTTCATAGTGAAAGTGAGTAAAGCCATAATATTCAGCTCTTTTTTTAGCAAAATTGGCCCAAAGATGAGAGTAATCACCATGCCAGTTGTGGTTGACATGAATGGTGTAGATCGGGGGGAGTTCATCTTTAAATATCGATAACCAATGTAATAAGGTATTAGAGTCAACTCCGGCGCTAAGCGCTAAGTAGAGCGCATTTTTGCGCTGTAGCTGTTCTTTATAACGATTAAAAATTTCAAAATACCAATTTGGCAACATCGATAAAACTCCAGAGTGATAATGTTATTAGATCTCTTTTGATAAAGATCATAATAGAAAAGCATTGTCTGAAGAGGGTCTGTATCAGGCAATGCTTTTCTGAATTTTTTGGGTAGTAAAGTTATTGTCTATTGTAGAGATTTATAACTCTAAGCCAATATTAAGATGTAAGCGGACGGTATCGCCAAAATCTTTGTCAAAGCCATGTGCAAGATCGAGTTTGACGGCGCCTATTTGAGAGTACCAGCGAATTCCTGCTCCTGCGCCATATTTTAAATCGATTTTACTATTATACGCATCTCCAGCATCAACAAAGGTCGCGATTGCAAAGCTTGGGGATATTTTGTGTTCGTATTCAATACTGGCAACAGCAAGCTTTTTTCCTCCATAGATTTCGCCGTTATAGCCTCTTTCACCAATGCCATCATATTTATAGCCACGCACCGTATTATCGCCGCCTGTATAGAAACGTAAGCTTGGTGGAAGTTTATTAAGATCTTCAGATTTAATGGTGGTATTGCCAATCATGCCTCTGATTAAGAGCCGATTATTCTCCCCAAGCGGAATAAAGGTATGAGCGCCGATACTTGCTTGTAGAAAGGAGATATCTGAACCAACAGAGCTCATCGCACCGCGAATTTTTCCTTCCACTTTAAAGCCAAATTGATTAAAGGGAATTGTTTTTGCAGATTTCCACTCCCCATAAAATGTCGGCACTAATAATTTACTATTTTGCTTACTGCCATAAACGTCTCTAAAGCGATCATATTGGTAGTGTAGGGAGTAGCCATATTTGTATTGATCTCGGGTTCTCTCTTTAGATGCCCCGACTAAATAGGTGGTGTAATCTTTTGTTGAGGTATTTTCAAAATCATAATTAAAGAAGATGTTGTACGCATCTTGGGTTGGATCTGAGCCTGGGATTTGATAATTGATGGTGGCATCGCGTTTTTTCTGACCAAAGAGGAAGCTTGTAGAAAGTTTGTGACCATAAGGATTAAAGTAATGCCAGTTAAGTCCTCCCATCACTTTAGGACCGATGTCAGAAGAGTATCCAACCCCAAATGTTAAAGTGCGCTGTTTTCTTGGGCGAAGATAGATATCAAGAGGAACTTCTTTCGTTTCCATATTTTTTTGAGGCATAATCACGACATCCTCAAAATAGTTTGTTTCATTAAATGTGGATTGAAGTTGAACTAGTTTTTCATCGCTATAATCATTATTGAGACGCATATTATGCAAAAAGCGATTGAGAAACTCATCAGAAAAATATTCTTGATGAAAAGTAGAAGTACCAAAACGATAGCGATCACCGAGAGTCATCTGTAAGTCGATATCAGCTTCATACTTATTGAGATTCACGACTAACTCATGATAAGGATAAAAAGCATCAAAATAACCCAGTTCTGAAGCCTTTTGTGAGAGCTTGCTTTTCGTTGATTCATATTGCGTATGATTCAGTGGTGCCCCGACTTTTAGCTTACTACTATTGATGATTTTAGTGAAAGCCTTGTACTCATCTGGAGCTTCTTTGGTATTTCTCTCTTTAACAGATTCAAGGTCCGTAACGCCAAGAATAATCTGGCCAATGGGGATTTGTGGACCGGGGTCGACTCTGTATGTTACAGAGATCGTTTCTTGGCCGAAGATGAGATCACCCTTGATCTTCGCGCGGTAAAAGCCATAGGGTTGAAGTGAGTTACTAATTTGCTTAACCCCTTCTTCATATAGCCATTGGATGCGTAGCTCAGGGGGCGCTGTTTTACCATTAAGTGCATAAATCTCTGCCGCATTTTGAGCATTTTCAAGTGCTTTTTTATGGGAGATTCCTTCAATTTTTACCTCCATCTTCTTCTCCGCAAAACTGAGATTTAAAAAGAAGAGCGTAATGAGAAGAAGTGGCGAGAGTAACTTTATCTTTTTCATAAAATAGCGCCGTTAAGTGAAAGTTAACGGCGAAATCCTTTTTTATAAATATTGACTTAAATGGTAATCGTAAACGTCAAAAAAAGATATAACGATGATTACTCATCAAGCTTAAATGCATCATGAAGTGTTCTAACCGCAAGTTCATGATATTTGCTGTCGATGATAACAGAAACTTTAATTTCTGAAGTTGAAATCATTTTGATATTAATCTTTTCATTTGCGAGTGCTTTAAACATAAGACTTGCAACACCAGCATGTGAGCGCATACCAAGGCCAACTAAGGAGACTTTTACAATATCTTTATCACCAAGAACTTTGCGAGCACCCATCTCTTTTGCCGTTGTTTCTGTAATTTCTAACGCGCGGTCAAAATCAGTTTCATTAGTTGTGAAGGTAAAATCAGTTGTCCCATCTTGTGAAATGTTTTGGACAATCATATCTACTTCAATATTGGCATCACTAATTTGTTCAAGAATATTAAAGGCAATACCAGGCTGATCGGGAACACCAAGCACGGTAATTTTTGCTTCATTTTTACTTGTTGCAACACCTGAGATAATGGCTGCTTCCATGTCAATATCCTTTTCTGTAGTAATAAGGGTTCCTTCGCCTTCTTCAATTAATGAAGAGAGAACACGAAGCGGTACTTTGTTCTTTGCGGCAAGCTCTACTGAGCGAATTTGTAATACTTTTGAACCTAAGCTTGAAAGTTCAAGCATCTCTTCAAAAGCAATTTTATCAAGTTTGCGAGCTTTAGGCTCAATTCTTGGGTCCGTTGTATAAACGCCATCGACATCTGTAAAGATTTGGCATTCTGCGGCTTTTAAACGAGCGGCAAGTGCAACGGCTGTTGTATCTGATCCACCTCTACCAAGCGTTGTGACAGATCCATCTTCTGTAACACCTTGGAATCCTGCGACGACAACAACATAACCATTGTTTAAATCAGCTTCCATTGCAGAGGTATCAATGTTTTTAATTCGGGCTTTGGTATGAACTTGGTCTGTTAAGATTCGAGCTTGGTCACCATTATATGATTTTGCTTTAATGCCCATTGCTTCGAGTGCAATACATAAAAGAGATATACTGACCTGCTCGCCAGTTGATACTAAAGCATCCATTTCTCTTGGGTTAGGGCGTTTGGTCAATCCATGTGCAAGCTGTATGAGGCGATCGGTTTCTCCTGACATTGCAGAGAGAACCACCACCATTTTATTTCCTTTTTCGTGATATTTTTGAATACGACGTGCCACATTCTGAATACGTTCAATATTTGCAACAGAACTACCGCCATATTTTTGTACTAACAGAGTCATTTAATTTATCCTGCCTTATGAATTATAAGTCCGATTATAATGATCACCATCGTAATGGGATCAGCTTATAAATATTACAAGAAAGCGCTAGAAAATCTAGCGCTTTCTTTTGTCCATAGGCTCTTCTTACAAAATCTTACAAGAAGATAATGTTTAGAAGAATATAGACGGGGATTAACACGATCATCGCAATGAACATATAGCCAAAGAATGAGGGCATTTTAATGCCTTCTTGTTCAGCCATTGCTTTCACCATGAAGTTCGGTGCGTTCCCGATATAAGTTAATGGACCTGTAAATACGGTACCCATCGAAATCGCTAGAAGGGTTGCCGGAATACCATTCATAAGGTAATCAGCAGCAGCAATGCCTTCAGGGGCTTGAGCGCCGGCCATTTTAAAGAATACTAGGTATGTTGGCGCATTATCTAAGAATGCAGAGAGTACAGTTGTGACCCAGAAGTAAACCACGTTAATAGGTTCACCTGCATCTGTGTGGGTAATTTCCACGATACTGCTAAATGCACCATTTCTTCCAGCTTCTAACATCGTAATAACTGGCACAATTGTTAAGAAAATACCGGCAAAGATTTTTGCCACTTCCACAATAGGATGCCAATTGAAGTTATTATCTGTGCGGATTTTTTTCGATGTGATCTTAAGGGAAACAAATGTTAAGAAGATAAAGAAGAGGTCTCGTAAGACGTTTTCAATATGAACTTCAACACCAAAGACATCCCAAGTAATTCCCGGAATCCAGATTCCTGACATAATAATGCCAAATAAAACGCCAAGAATAATAAGGAAGTTCTGTTTTCCAACGATGACGACAGTTGTTTTCTCATCTGATTTTGCGATATTTTCTTTCTTAAAATAGAAGCTATCAATCACATAAAAAATTGCTAACAAGATGATAGAGAAGATTAAAACTGGTAAGAACATATGTTGCAAAGTCCAGAAGAAATCAACGCCATTTAAGAAGCCAAGGAAAAGTGGTGGATCCCCTAAAGGTGTTAAACCGCCCCCAATATTCGCCACTAAGAAAATAAAGAAGATGGGAATATGCATACGATGTTTACGATTTTTATTTGCCGATAAGATCGGGCGAATAAGGAGCATCGCAGCACCAGTTGTTCCCATTACTGAAGCTAAAATCGTTCCAATTGCTAAGATAGAGACGTTAAATTTCGGGCTTGCAACTAAGTTACCTGAAATATGAATCCCACCTGATGCGGCAAAGAGAACTAATAAAAGTAAAATAAAGGGAATATATTCTTCGATTAAAGCATGCGCGAAGATATTGGTGGTGATACTTAGATCATAAGTAAAAAAGAGAGGGACAAAGAATAGTACCGTCCAAGCTGCTACAATTTTCCCATAATGATTTTCCCAAGTTGTCGGGGCAATAAGTGGAAAGATTGCAATCGATAGGATAATACCGATGAAAGGAATAGACCAAAGCAAAGAGAGGTCTTGACCATCAAATGAGAGCTCGCCTCCAGCAAAGGCAAGGCCTGGGACCATGCTTATGCTAAGTAGAAAAAAAAGGGCTTTACGCATTATACCTCCAATATTCATTTAGCGTAGTTTAAGGGAACTTCTACTCTGTGAAGAGAGAATGGCTTGTACGTTTCTGTCATTTTTTATCTAAATCAATTTTCTTCTCAATATAAACTGGAGATATCTTGATTGATTAGGTTAAAAACAATACGCTTCCTGGAGGCTCTCGCTAACTTTCTAAAAAGAGAGATAAACCCTACTCTATAATTAGGTAAGGGAAGAGGATTTCCTATTTTGTTAGAGAGTGAGTGAAATCTTAAAGGAAGATATTAGGCTAATGACAGTTTTTTTATAGATAGCATCATAAAATGGCAAATAAGAACTTTTAAGCTAAAAGTTACGTGCTATGCTATGAACCACTATAAACAAGTCACAATACCATAGAAAATGAAAAAATTTCAAAAAATCGCGTTAATTCTCAGTAATAAGGAATCGAAAGAGGTTCAAGAAGCTGTCTTGCGTACCAAAGATATTATGGATGAGCGCGGTGTCTCCTATTTTGAAGTCGATAATTTAGAATATCGCTTAGCGTTAACTTATCCTGAAACAATTATGAAGGAGATTGCTTCATCTGATTTAATTATCGCTTTTGGGGGAGATGGAACTTTTTTAGGGATTGCTCGTAAAGTTCATCAACTTAATATTCCGGTGCTTGGTGTTAATTTAGGAAGATTAGGATTTTTAACAGATATTGATCAAAGAGCGCTCCATACACGATTATCAGAAATTTTAGATGGTCAATTAAAACTGGAAGAGCGTTTTTTATTAAAAGCAAAAATTGATAATGAGTTTCGCTCATTTGCAATGAACGATGTGGTGATTCATAAAACAGAGCTTTCACGTCTGATTGAGATAGATGTTTATGTCAATGACCATTATCTTTCAACCTATCGTGCTGATGGACTTATTCTTGCAACCCCAACGGGTTCAACGGCTTATTCACTCTCCACGGGGGGGCCGATTATGTATCCGTCATTACCTGCGATAGTGATCTCTCCTATTTGTCCTCATACTTTTAGCCATCGCCCTTTAGTGATTCCTGCTAATTGTAAGGTTGAAGTGGTGACAAGTGATCGTGAGAAAACACCGGTGAATGTTACCTGTGATGGACAAGAGTTATTTACGTTAGCTAATGAAGAGCGATTAACGATTGAGCCTTCTGAGCATTTATTAACCTTAGTTCACTCAGAAGATTATCACTATTTCTCTATTTTAAGAGAGAAATTAAATTGGGGTAATCAGCCTAATACACGTCGTTAAAATAAGATAAAAGTATCCGGTTATCTGGCTTTATCTCTTTTAAAAAGGCTGAGCTTTATTGTGATAAAAAACGATAAAATTAAGAAATTTCAAGAAAAGATTGCAAATTTTTTTTTAGCGCCTAGAATGTACTCGTTTGTTTGGAATCTGATAAAAGGAAATAGACGATGACCCAGCATCATGGCACATCACGAATGAAAAAAAACGTCACTATGCAACGACGTTTCGCTATTTCTTTTGATTCTATTACTATTAAAAAATTTACGAAAAGAGACCTCCATTTGTAATGGAGGTTTTTTTTTGCCTATTTTTTTTTGCGTAAAAAAAGCAATCAACCTTGCCGCTGTTTAATAAATTTAAAAAAAAGGAAAAACTATGAGCACATTAATCGCTAAAGAACATCGTATTTACACGGACACTAGAAGTTTAAAAGCTTATTTATTAAATAATATTAAAAAAAATGGTGGTTGGGTCAATGCGCATATGCATGGTGACCGTGCTTTTACTATTGACTATGCGGGCTTTGAGGTTTATCAAACACAAACATTAATTGAAAAATGGGACACGCTTGATCGTATTAAAGCAAATATGACAGAGGAAGATTATTATCGCCATTTCTCTATGGGGATTGAGCGTATGATCGAGCAAGGTGTTACCGCTGTGGGTAGCTTTATTGACGTTGACCCAATTGCTGAAGAGCGTGCAATTAATGCAGCACTTCGTGCGCGTCTTAATTACGAGAAAGATATTACCATTAAACTTGTGAATCAAACCTTAAAAGGGGTGATCGATAAAGAAGCGCGTTACTGGTTTGATAAAGGTGCTGATAAGGTTGATATTATCGGCGGTCTTCCTCGCCGTGATTTACGTGATCATGGAGAAGGAATGGATGCCGTTCATATGGATGTCTTATTACAAACGGCTAAATCGCAAGGAAAAATGGTTCATGTTCACGTTGACCAATTTAACTCTAAAGAAGAGAAAGAGACAGAGTTAGTTGCTGATAAAACAATCGAGCATGGTATGGAAGGAAGAGTTGTGGCGATCCATAGTATCTCTATTACGGCGCATGATGAAGCCTATCGTCAAATGCTTTATGAGAAAATGCTCAAAGCACAAATGATGGTGATTGCTTGTCCATTTGCATGGATTGATAGCCCTCGTCGTGAAGAGCAAGGGCCAACACGTAATGCGATCACACCTGCCGATGAACTTGCAAAAGCAGGAGTTCCTGTCGCTGTAGGAACGGATAATATCGCAGATTACATGCTCCCATTTAGTGATGGGGATATGTGGGAGGAGTTAAAACTTCTTATTACAGGTTGCCGCTATACAAACCTTGAAGAAGCCATTAATATCGCCACAAAAAATGGTCGTATGGTATTAGGTTTAGAGCCTTATGCTCGTGTTTAAGCCTTGTAAAGACACACACTAAAGGCATTGAGGGTAAGGTAGGAGCATTACATCCCTATGTAATATTGACTCCATTCAGCAGTATATAATGATGATAAAGTAAATGAAAAGCCTCTAAACATGAAGTTTAGGGGCTTTTTTGTAGGTGAGTGCTTAGTAAAAGTGGAGAGCGGTTCGCGCATGAAAAGAGTTTGTCATGTAAGCATTGCTAGTTTTTGTAAATCGTTTTAAACTTTAGTCACAAATCACCACAATGTTGGGGATCATTAATAATAAAAAATCACAGGGGAAGCGTATGAGTGCGCAGGAGTGGCTTCAAAAGCCAGTCAAAAATAGCGATTTGATGTGGGAAAAAGTACGGGAAGTTTTAATTGATACAAAGAATGTATTAAGCCATGAAGCTTTAGTGGAGATTAAGCCAAGTGCTCGTTTAAGTGTTTATTCTGCTTATTATCATGACCATATTGCAGGGGCACTATTGCCTGTTTATACCCGAGAATCCATCTTAGAAAAACTCTATCAACTATTGGAAAAGTTACCTGAAAACCTCGGGATTTTAGTCTTAGATGCTTGGAGACCCATCGCGGTTCAAGCAGCATTACGACACGATTTTAGAGACAACTTAGTCGTTGAATATCCCAATTTTAATGATGCGCAGATTGATGAGATTCTAAATCAGTTTGTGGCAAAACCAAGCCAAGATCCAATGGCGCCTAGCCCACATTTAACGGGGGGATCTATCGATTTAACGCTATTTGATGTGGCGTCTAATCAAGAACTAGATATGGGAACAAGTTTTGATGCGATGGATGAAGCTTCTTGGAGTCATTACTTTGAAGAGAGTGATGATTTAGAGACAAGACAGATTCGTGATAATCGCCGCCTTCTCATTCATGGGATGAGGTCTGTTGGTTTTAGTAATCTGCCTTCTGAATGGTGGCATTTTGATTTTGGCAATCAGCTTTGGGGGTATTACACCGAAAATAAGGCATTTTATGGTATTACGGATATTAAGGATGTAAAAAAGTCATCGTGAACCTTAATCATTGAGACAGTTCAGGATGAATAACAATTTATAACAATTTATAAAAAGGAGAAGAGGGAGATGAATACATTAATATCTGCCGATCAAACATGGCTGCTATTGGCATTTTTATTTGTAGCAGCATCAGCATCAATTATTATTGAGCAGCGCTATAAGTGGTCTGCAAAAGTTCCTGGAGCTGTGATTGCGCTGATTATTGCTATTAGTTTTTCTAGTTTTAAAATTATTCCCACAGATGCCGCTGTTTACGATATGGTTTGGGCTTATGTTGTTCCTATCGCTATCCCTCTCCTTTTATTCCAAGTGAATGTAAAAAGTATTTTTACAGAGAGTCGCCGATTACTCTTTATCTTTTTATTAAGCTCTATCGGGACAATGTTAGGGGCCTTTATTGCCTTTTTTACCTTCAAAAATGTCATCCCAGAGCTTGATAAAATTAGTGGGATGATTGGTGCATCTTATATTGGGGGAGGCGTAAACTTTGCGGCAATGACTGCAAAGCTTGAACCGACAAAAGATATGGTCGCATCAACGATTGTGGCGGATAATCTTATCATGGCGCTCTATTTTATTGTCCTTTTAACCATTTCTGCCATGAGTTGGTTTCGTAAGCGCTTTAAAACGCCGTATATTGATGAGGTGGAAAAAAATGTCAATGACAGTGATGAAAATCTTGCCGCAAGCTACTGGCAACCACGAAATATCTCTTTAAAAGATATTGCCATTAATATGGGTGCTTCGCTTTTAATTGTGGGGATTTCATTTACTTTAGCGGCGTGGTTAAAACCGCTTCGTTCAATGATTGATAACCTTGCTTTAGAGATTTTAGTCAGTTTTATTACAGACCCTTATCTGATCTTAACTACTTTAACATTTATCGTAATCTTCTTATTTCAAAAACCCTTCCAAAAGTTAAATGGTAGCCAAGAGTTAGGGACTTATATGGTCTATCTCTTTTTTGTAGTGATTGGAATCCCTGCATCTATCCCGATGATTATACAAAATGCGCCATTATTACTACTATTTGTGGTGATGATTATGTTGATTAACCTTATTGTTAGCTTAGTGTTCGGTAAGCTCTTTAAATTTACTTTAGAAGAGATATTACTGGTCTGTAACGCAAACGTTGGAGGTCCTACAACGGCCGCTGCGATGGCTATTAGTAAGGGCTGGAGAACTTTAGTCGGTCCTATTTTAGTAATTGGTACGGTTGGATATGTGATCGGTAACTATGCTGGAACCATTATCTATTTAGTGGCAACAAGATTTATGTAGCAAGATTGAATAGATCCCGTAAGTGGGAAAAGGGGGGATCTTTAAGAGATGCCCCCTTTTTTATAGGAAGATCTTAATACTCTAAAGTGATGTAAAGGACGTTTTAATCTGAATGATACTAAGGAAGATAGGAATAAAAAATCAGTGTGCTAACATGGATTAGTGTTTTTTATCAAAGGTTAAAAGCTAAATGTGAAGAAAATACTCAATTGGAAGTTAATCGATTCTTATACGTTTTTTGGTGCAATATTCTTATTATTACTTGTTGTAATCCCTCTGATTATTTGGCCAGAAGCAGGAGATGTTTGGATCTCTCAAGCAAAGGATTTTGTTACAAATAAATTTGGGATTTTCTATTTATTAATGGGCTTGGCAGCGCTCTTTTTTCTGATCTATATTTTCTTTAGTGATATTGGTTATATCAAACTGGGTGAAGAAAATTGTGAGCCAGAATTTAGTACGCCATCTTGGGGAGCGATGCTTTTTAGTAGTGGTATTGGCGCAAGCATTCTCTACTTAGGAAGTATTGAGTGGGCTTATTATTATATTACACCCCCTTTTAATATAGAGTCTGGTAGTCATGAGGCGATTGCATGGGCATCAACTTATGGGATGTTTCATTGGGGATTAATTGCTTGGGCGATCTATCTTGTGCCGGCAATTCCTATTGCTTACTTTTTCTATGTTCGTAAAGAGCCTGTTCTAAAGATCTCGGTAGCGTTAAAGCCTGTTTTAGGGGAAAAGCATAGTAATAGTTATTTGGGAAAAACGATTGATATCCTCTTTATATTTGGCATTTTAGGTGGAGGAGCGACAAGTCTTGGCTTAGCATCACCTTTAATTACAGAAGGGCTCCATAAGCTCTTTGGATTGCCAATTAATATTCAAACACAAGTGATCGTCTTACTTGTGACAACCATTATTTTTGCTTATTCCGCCTATGCGGGTTTAAAGCGCGGCATTCAATTTTTAAGTAATGTCACGATTTGGGGCGCTGTCATTTTATTACTCTTTGTATTTATTGTAGGACCTACGGTCTTTATTATGAATACGAGTATTGCATCAATTGGGTTGATGTTTGATAATTTCTTCTCCATGGCTACTTGGACAGAGCCATTTGGTGGATTAGATGGCTTTCCAGAATCTAATTTCCCCCAAGATTGGACTATATTTTATTGGGCTTGGTGGCTAGTTTTTGCACCAACGATTGGTCTTTTTATTGCAAGAGTCTCTAGGGGTCGTACGATCCGAAATATGATTGCCGGTAGTATTACACTTGGTTCTTTAGGCTGTGCTTTTTTCTTCTTTATTTTAGGAAATTACGGTCTACATCTGCAATTATCGGGGGAGGTTGATCTAGTGGCGATTTTACAATCGCAAGGGGATACCGCTGCGATTTATGCAATGCTCGATTCCTTACCATTTTCCCCAGTAATTATTGGATTGTTTACGATTTTAGCCATTATCTTTACAGCAACCACCTTTGATTCTATGTCTTATATTTTAGCAGCGGTCGTGCAGCGAAATATTGAAGATGAGCCTCTTCGTTGGAATCGTCTCTTTTGGGCATTTGCGCTCTCATTTATGCCGGTGACGTTAATGTTTATTAGTCAGATCACAGGGGTGAACTCTCTCTCTCTACTTTGCAAACAGCATCCGTTGTAGCAGGCGTGCCCTTGCTTGTGATTATCACAATGCTGATGATCTCTATTAGTCGAGTGGCTAAAGTAGATTTAGAGATTCGCGAAGATTATCAAAATCCTATTATTAATATTGAGAACTTGCCAGAAGTAGATCCTTGGTCTGAGGAGTATCTCTACTTAGAAAAGTTTAATGCTTTAAAGGCAGATGCGATGGAAGCTGCAGACAATGAACGAAAACTGATTGATGAGCTTATTACTTTAAAGGCAAGAATTAGGGATCGTTCTATTCATAAGTTTTCTATTAGGGTTGAGTTTAAAGAGTGCTGTGAGCGTAAGCAGGAGATTGCTGAATCTGCCTTATAGTCTAAATTTTTAAATAGTAGAGATCGCTGTGTAGTTGATTGGGTTTAAGAGACACAGTTTTAAAACAGTATATGAATCAAACTAGCTGGCATCATGCCAGAATAGGGCGGTTTTGCGCTGCTTCTAACTGATACTGGTAATCTGATTTAGTGACTTTTCAACCGATTTAACGATATTTATAAAATATTTAATCTACTTCAATGAGATTAAAAAACCGATATTGGAAAATTTCAATATCGGTTTTTATTAAAGTTAGCGTAAAATTTAGATTTCGCTAGCTAGAATTTCACGAATAAATTTAATGGATTCTGTCGCGATGAGATCTGCGTCATTATCGAGTGTTGCTACATGATAGCTCTCTGGAAGTTTAATAATGCTCTTATCAGAGCTTGAGATTTCCTCATAAATAATCTTTGCATTTTCAGGAGGAACAACATGATCGACTGTAGAGGAAAAAATAAGCGTAGGGCAGGTAACTTTAGGCAGATCTTCTCGAACGTGCTTCATGAGATCTAATAGCTCTTTCATCGATTTTACAGGTGTTTTAGGGTAAGCAAGCTCTGTCACATCAGGCTTTTTAATATCTGAACCAATGCCATCGACAAATTCAACATTGGCAGCTTTTTGTGCTTGGTAATACTCTTTAAAATCAGGCATATCAATTGCGGCATTAATAGGCATAATTCCTAAAATATCCTCATAATTTTCCGCAAGATAGAGTGTTAAAGCTCCGCCCATCGAAAGCCCTGTAATAAATATTTTATCTGTATGAAGCCTAAGCTCATCTAGGGCTTCTTCCACATCTTGAAACCAATCTTTAAATTCCGCTTTAGTCATCTCTTCAGGAGAGATGCCATGACCTGTAAGCCGAGGGCCTAATACGGTATATCCGGCATCGGCAAAAGCTTGACCAAGGCTTCTCATACTCTGAGTGGTCCCTGTAAATCCGTGAATTGCGAGAATACCAACTTGATCACCTTCAAAAAAGAAATCTTCCGCGCCTGTTAGAATTTTACTCATGATGGACTCCTTCATCTGTGGAATATAAATATTAAAACGGACATCGCAGTGCTACATGATGACTTATAAAATAAGGTATATTTTTCACTATATCGGCTTTAAGAGGCTTTGAGTAGGGGATTTTAGGATTTATTACTTAAAATAAGGGGAGATACTTTATTTAAAAGAGCATTTTTCTTGGGAAAAAGCCTTAGCGCTTAAAAATTTTGAATCTATTAAAATGAGCGATTATCTCGACTTTGTAGTCAATCTTGATTAAGAAACAATATGTTAAAAGTAAAACCGTATAACATGCGAAATAAACTTGCTTGCATGATGCGAGATAGAACGACTCTAGTGCTTCTCATCACCGATGCGCCGGCAATTTGATGTAATGACTTTTAAACAGGATTTACTATCGTAAAATCGGTTTAAGACAAGCAAGTCAAAAAAGCTGGCACGGGATTTTAGAAAGAACACGAATCATTCCCACAAGCCTTGCATGAATCTATAAAGGTATGTATTAAAAACAGTGCTTATAAGATGCCGGACAGAACGACTCTTGTGCTTCTCATCATCAATGCGCCAGTAATTTGGTGCTGTGACTTTTAGAGGCTTGACTATAAATGAGAATGTGAATCAAAAATGCCGGAAATTTTCCGGCATCTTGAGGAAGATATAAGTCTTAAAAGCCTTATTTTTATTAAAGCTTATTAGGATCTTCAATATTATTTTGTAAACACATCGCGGTTAAGGTGTTTCTTAAAAGGCAAGCAATCGTCATAGGGCCAACACCGCCCGGTACTGGTGTAATATAAGCAGCATTTTTAACCGCTTCATCAAAATCCACATCTCCCACTAAGCGAGTTTTCCCATCTTCTTCAATGCGGTTAATCCCCACATCAATCACAGCGGCCCCTTTTTTAATCCAATCCCCTTTAACAAGCTTAGGAACTCCTACTGCAGCAACGACGATATCTGCTTCACGGCAGAGGCTTGCAACATCTTTTGTCCGTGAATGGGCGATAGTGACGGTACAGTTTTGTGAAAGTAACAGTTGCATCATTGGTTTGCCGACAATATTGGATCGGCCCACAATCACAGCATGTTTTCCAGAGAGATCTTTTCCTAGTTTATCTTGTAAAAGAAGGAGCGAGCCTAGTGGCGTACAAGGAATTAAATAGGGTTTACCGATAGAGAGTTGCCCGATATTGACAGGGTGGAAACCATCGACATCTTTAAGGGGATTAATGGCATTGAGCACTTCCTCTTCATGAAGATGTTTTGGTAGCGGCAGTTGCACTAAAATCCCATGAATTGTGGCGTCATTATTTAATTGATCGATTAGGGCAAGAAGCTCTACTTGCGTTGTATCTGTAGACAGACGGAAAGTCTCTGATTTAAATCCACACTCAATGGCAAATTTCTCTTTATTACGAACATAAACCTGACTTGCAGGATCTTCTCCAACGAGAATAACCGCTAAACCCGGACGAATATGATGTTTTTTTTCTAATTCCGCAGTTTGTGTTGTAATGGTTTGACGAAGGTTTTGGGCAAATGCTTTTCCATCAATGAGGTTGGACATTGTGATTTCCTTATTTAAATAAGCATAAAATTTTAAGGGCAAAAAAAGAGGCTGAAATTAAATGTTGATCTCTCGGTGTTTGACCAGAACATTATTTTCAGCCTGCAAAAGTTCAAATAGACGTTGTGCAAGATAGACAGAGCGATGCTTTCCGCCGGTGCATCCCACTGCAATGGTGAGATAAGAGCGAGTCCCTTTTTTAAAAGAAGGGAGCCATTTAGTGATAAAGCTTGCGATATCATTATAAAAATCTTGGATATCTTCAGTATCTGCAAAAAAATCCACAATCTCTTGATCAAGGCCTGTATATTCACGAAGGTGTGGAATCCAGTGGGGATTTGTTAACATTCTGGCATCAAAGACAAAATCAGCATCTAAAGGTACGCCATTGCGATACCCAAAGGAGATGATATGAATAAAGAGAGAGTTTCCTTCATTTTCAATTAAACGTTGCTTTAAGATTGAGCGTAATTCATGGACATTTAAAAATGAAGTATCCACAAAGACATTAGCGCGATGCCTAATTGGTGAAAGGAGTTCTCTTTCAAAATGGATCGCATCCACTAAAGATTTCTCTATACCTGAAAGTGGATGTCTTCTACGAGTATGACTATAGCGCTTAATTAGCACATCATCATTAGCATCGAGAAAGAGAATTTTAGGGGTTAGTGCTGTGCAGGCTTCAATCTCATCAAAAATTAATTCAACTTCAGAAAGATCTTCCGGAAAACTCCGCGCATCAACACCAATGGCAAGTCTTGCAATCCCTTTCTTTTGTTGAATCTCCTCAATAAAACGAGGAACAAAGGAGATAGGGAGGTTATCAATACAGAAAAAACCATCATCTTCTAACGTTTGTAAGGCAATTGATTTACCAGAACCAGAGAGACCACTGATAATAACCATCTGTTGGACCATGATGAAGAAACTCCTTATGTTAGTAAGATTTCAGGTGAAGCGGTGAGTTATTGCGCTTAAAGATCCAATTGCATCTGTTTAGGATTTTTCTTGCGCTTTGAAGTTTTTGGGGAATTTTTCTGAAGTTTAGGATTTGTATCCTCTAAGGACTCATTTTTAATGGGTTTTAAGGGGATGTTAGTTTGAACATTATTAGGCTTTTTGGCTAATGTTTCTGATTCAGCTCTTTTTTCTGCCGTTTTAATGACGCCATCTGTAATGGTTTTGGCCATTTTATCTTTTGCATTTTTGTCTTTAGGAAGGGCTGAGCTTTCATCTTCTGCTTTTTGCTGATTTTTATTTAGCGCTGTGCTTTTTTTAATATGACCAATATGAATTTTTGGTTTTTTTTCTGTGGTCGTTACCCTTTTTGAGCGACTATTTTTAGATTTAGTAACGCTTTGTCTACTGACATCACTCATAGGGCGGATTCGCTGTTTAACCTGTTTGGCTTTGATGATGCTTAAAAGCGCAGATGCGATACAAAAGATTGAGACGGCGCCTGCGATATAGTAGCGATAATCAGCAAATACATAGCGGTAGTTCCCTTTGAGCTGAACATAAGGAAACATCCATAAAATGACAGGTAACGCAATGGCCAGCAGAAGGATATGAATTTTTGCTGGAATTAAGAGCCAAGTCCCAGTAATTCCATCATAATCATACTTGGAAGTCGGGTGCTGCAACTCTTTGGCTAATTGTGAATTATTATTGTTCATGTGGCATTAACTCATCGAGATAATGGTGGTAGAAAAGAATAAATCCAAATATCTCTTTATCTCCATATTGGAGAAACAATCGATTGAATGAATTATTTCCAGACACCAGAGATTTTACCTTATTTAATTGCTTTCGGATAGTTGGTACTAAGGAATTGATGAGATCCTCATCTTTTAGTAGCGTATAAAAGATTTCAGGATCAAATGTTTGATATGAGCATTTGAAGTATTGAGGGAGTTCTGAGCGTAAAGTCATTAAGGCCTCTTTAAAATCAGAATCTTGGAATATTTCCTCTTGGCTCTGGCGCTTATAAAGATAAGGGATAGGTCCTTTAATGCCGGTAAGATATCCTTTGATAAGATGTGTTAAAAGTGTGGCGGCTTCAGATTGCTGATAATAAGGATAGGTAATCTTTTGAATCCCCTCTTTGCCCCTGCCGATGAGCAAGAGTGTTTCTGCGATATTTTCTGTTGTCTTTGTTGCATGATAAAAGAGATTGGTGATAGCGCCTTTCATAATGCGATCATGCTTTAATAATCCCACTTCAAAGAGAATAATATTGCCCTCAATAGAGGCTTTAGGAATCTTGCCATGGAGCGTAATGCCACTTTTAAAGCTCAGTAGATTAAATTGACCATAAGGATAGTGTGATTCAAAGAGGTTTTTAGCAAGTTCTTTGGGAAAAAGGCTCTTATCAAGCCATGAAATTTCCCCATAGGCAAATTTAGGCAGCATGCCTTGAAGGCGATAATTTTGATAGAGCGATTGGGTAATCTCATCAATTGTTGATTCTGAAATAATCTCTTGATTGCTATTTTGTAAGGCGAGCCCTGACTGCATAATATTATGAGTTAAGGCTTGATAGAACTGATATTCATCAAGCCCTTTATGAATTGTAAAGGGTTCATCATCTTCAATGCTTGTGGTTTGATCCCGAAAGGGGGAGAGATTAAGGCGCTGCTCTGCAAAGTATTGGCAAGGATCTTGGTAAAAACGAATTAATGTCTCAAGGGAGAGGTCGGTGAGTGGGGTGATGCGATCTTGCGCTTCGTAGTTACAAATGAGATCTAGATAGTTGTATGGCGCGTGATAATCTTCAATATTTTCATGCATTAAAATCCACTCATTTTGAAAACTTTGAATCATACTCTTTTCTTTAAAGAGTGCAGGATTATAAGATGCCATCGGATGAAGCGAGGTGATTTGCGCTGAAGTCTCTATCCCTTTTGAGGTCGTTGAAACTTGATCGATATACCGAAGGAGCTCATCAATAAGAAGAGAGGGATAGAGCGTACTGTTATCGCGAATTGATCGACCAATATAACTAAGATAAAGCGTCTCTTTTGCGGATAATAGTGCTTCTAAAAAGAGATAGCGGTCATCGGTATTACGGCTACGATCACCGCGCATTGGTTGATATTGAATCAGGTCAAAGCTGTGATGAACCGTTGATTTAGGGAAATCTGCTTGATTCATCCCAATCATTGCAATCATCTTAAAAGGAATGGTGCGCATCGGGATAAAAGAGCAAAAGGTAATCTTGCCTTGAATAAAGTTTTGTTCAGGTTTTTCTTCCAGTAGTTTATTTTCTAATAAGGGAGTAAGCGCTTTTAAGGGAAGTTCCTTAGTAAACCCAATCTTATCAGCCCCTTCTAAGATATTTTGCCAAAGTTTTTGTGTATAGTGCAATTTGTCGCTATTTTCTGGTGTTTGTGGGAAAAAATCCTGCCAAACTTTAGGAAGAATAAGGCGCCACTGCGCAATTGTTTTTTCACCTGATAAAAGGTCTTTTGTGCTGATTAAAAGATCTAGGAAGTGACAGAGATTTCCTAAGATCTTGGCATTTTTTCCCTCAATATGGGGGTAGGGCATAATCGTGTGTGGTGATGGGTGCTCATTTTCTCTTTGAGGATGATAAAGATCAAGTGGCGAACTTTCCGTGCCGTATCCAAGCAGCATTCTCTGTAAGCCCCAACGCCAGCTATTGATATCCCAATCAAACTGATCTTGATAGGGGATTTTTAATTCCTCGGTAAGATGCTCACCATCAATGGCTTGTTTAATATTGGCATCATGAATCCAAAAGTGAATCAGTGAGAGATCATTTTCTTCAAAATGAAACTGCGCCATAATCTCGGGCATCTGTAGCAGTAAGAGAAGATCGCTCGCTTTAAAGGCACTTTCTGGTAAAGAGAGAATTTGTAGCAATGTTGTGAAGATTGTTTCGCTCTCTTTTAAACTAATATCAGAGATAGAGTAGGGAAGATAACGCTCTTTAGGAGCACTACCAAAAATGGCATTAATAAAAGGGGCGTAACTCTCGATATCGGGCGTCATGACGACAATATCTTCCGGTGCAAGATCGGGGTTATGCTCTAATTGATGCAAAATCTGATCATAGAGTGCTTCCACTTCACGCATCGGGCTATAAGTACAATGGAGCTGAATTGATCGATCATCGGGCGTTACAATAAAAGGCACACTTTCACGCGCCGGGCGAAGGTGGTAGATCTCCGCTTGAAGATGTTGTAGGAGAGAATGGATCTCAGGTTCAGAAAATGCTTCGGTAATTTGTAGATCTAAATCGCCATCATATTTTTGTAAAAGATGTAGATGATCTCGCCCCACTTTGCCAAGAGAGGCTAATAGGGGATTGCCATAACTATTTTGCCAATGTTCATTTAAGGTATTGAGTACTGATTTGGGAATATGGGGAGAAATAGGATCAATTTGGCTCTTTGCTTGTTCAAAGAAGTTAATGAGATTAAAGCTTGGTAACTCTGAGTTTTTGGTAAGATCTCCCCAATAATATTGAGAGGGATTATTAAAAAAGAGATGGATATCCATCACCTTAGAAAATTGCGCAATAAGATCTAAGAAAAGGGGCGGTAGGGAGTTTAAGCCAATAATAAAAAGGCGCTTAGGCAGTTTGCTAATTACTTTGGGATCCTGAAGTTTCTGCTCAATCAGCGGATGCAGTAAGCCAAAATGTAAGGGAGATCCTAAATTTTCATAAAGCTTTTTAAAAAGGGCCGCTTGCCAAGCTTCTAGCTCCACAGGGAGTTTTTGATCAAAATAAGCGGGCGCTAATTCGCCTTTAGTCCAAGCATTAATCCATTGACTTCGGTAGACAATATATTTATCAAAAATAGCCGCAAGCTCTTGTGCTAAATGCAGCACTCCTAAAAGAGGGCTATTATCCTGTTTTGATGCCGTATCCTTATCGTATTGTGTAAGATAATTTTGAATGGGGGTAAAGAGTTCGTCTGAACTTGAAGCATCTTCTTGATGGCGAGCATCATCGATGATCTTTACCAAAGGCCAAAATAGTTCGTCTTTAGAGAGTCTTTCAATGGGCTTTTTTTCACGTTCTTCTTCAGAGAAAATCATCTCTAAGAGATTCATCAGCATTTTGGCAGGGAGCAAAAATTCAGATTGCGTTAAAATGCCGAGCTGCTTTGCTAGTTTAATCTGCATCCATCTCGCCATTCCAAAGTTTTGTACCAAAAAATACTCTTTATCAAAAGGGCTTTTTTGAGGATCAATTTTGGTGATATATCCCGTAATATATTGCAATGTATCAAGATGATTTGAGTAGTAGAGATGGAAACTCATGATGGGCAATTCTCTCCAAAATAGAAGTTTTAGAAAATGCTAACAAGATCTTCTCATTATCATAAGATGAATGGCGGAATGAAGTCATGAAAAATAGTCCATCTAAGGGCTATTTTATCTGATACAGTATTATAGCAAAGTTCCACTTTGTTGCCTGATATCTCGGTGATATCAGCGTATAGTCAAGAAAGGGGAGTTTTATTTTTGGACTATTTTATCAATGGTTTTATCGTTGATAAGCCTCTAAGTGAAACAATGGACCTTCTTAATAAGATCAATAAACCTT
The DNA here is from genome assembly GCF_022655595.1 of Ignatzschineria rhizosphaerae. Lineage (NCBI taxonomy): Bacteria > Pseudomonadati > Pseudomonadota > Gammaproteobacteria > Cardiobacteriales > Ignatzschineriaceae > Ignatzschineria > Ignatzschineria rhizosphaerae. The sequence continues at coordinate 1,643,493 of NZ_CP093379.1, read as the reverse complement.
TAAGATAACCCTTAGTTTAAGGTAATTGATCATCTATTTATAAAAATTCATCACACAAATTCATAGGAGTAGTGATATATCATGGCGGATTTAGAGAGTTTATTTGCAAAACGCATTCAAGGTTCTCAAAGCTCTATCGTAAGAGATCTTTTACAATATAGTAAAATGCCAAATATCGTCTCGCTTGCCGGAGGAATTCCTGCAGCAGATATGTTTGACATGGATGGAATTAATGCCGCTCTGAATGAAGTCATTGCCTCTGGTGAAGTGAATGCTTACCAATACAGTACCACTGATGGTGAGCCAGTTTTGCAATCAGAAATTGTAAAATTGATCAGTGATCGTGGGATCGCCGCCAAAAACAGCGAAATCATTGTCACAAGCGGATCACAACAAGGTTTAGACTTAATTGCGCGTACCTTTTTAGATGAAGGTGACACAATTTTAGTAGAGCGCCCAACCTATCTCGCTGCGATTCAAGGTTTTAAAATGACCGGTGCGAATGTGGAAGATGTGGAAGGTGGTGCTGATGGTCTGAATGTTGATGCTTTAGAAGCACGCCTTGAAAAGGGGAAAATTAAAGCCCTTTACATTGTTCCAACATTTGCCAACCCAACAGGCTCAACGCTCTCAAAAGAGAAGCGTCAACGTATTTTAGATTTAGCAGTAAAGCATAACTTTGTGATTTTTGAAGATGACCCTTATGGGGAAATTCGTTTCACAGAGGCGCTTGCAAAGCCGATCTATTCACTGGCGAAAACGGAAGTTGAGAAAGAGCATATCGTCTATCTCTCTTCATTTTCAAAAGTACTAGTCCCAGGGCTTCGTTTAGGATTTATTGTTACTTGTGAAAAAATTCGTAACAAAATTGTAATCTGTAAACAATCTGTAGATCTTCATACACCGGTATTATCGCAATTAATCGTTGCTAACTACCTTAAAAGCGGTCGTTTACAGCCGCGTATTAAAGAGATCTCCAAAGCGTATCAAGCGCGTTGCCAAATGCTCATGGACTCATTAAGAGAGCATGTCGGCGATAAGATCAGCTTTGCAGAACCAACAGGGGGGATGTTCCTTTGGGCAAAGCTGCCAAAAGGCATGAGTGCTACTAAGCTTCTTAAACATGCTATCGATGCTGAAGTGGTATTTGTACCAGGTTCGGCGTTTTATGTGGGATCGCCTGAAGATGAAACCCTTCGCCTTTCATTTGCAACTGTCAATGAAAAGCTTGCAAGTGAAGCCGGTCGCCGTTTAGCGATTGCGTTAGAGAATTACGAAGCATAATTACTAATTTAAGGTTATTAATCATAAGAAAGCCCACTATGAAATATAGCGGGCTTTTTGTATAGGATTATTGATAGCCTTTATGGCTTGCAGGATGCTGGATAGAACGATTATTGCAGCTGATGCACCAGCATTTGAGCTTGTCTTCTTCTGAGATATGAAACTCATTAGGATCATTCTATTTTTTTACTTTAAGCTCAAAAGGATTAAACCCTGCTGGCGAGCGATCATTAGACGCATGCAAGCATTCTCTCCAGCTATGAATGAACTTATTTTGTCAGATTTCAAAGCGAGATTGTTACACTTGCATGATGCTGGGTATAACTATCGTTGTTCTCCTTGCCACTCATGAGCAGTATTGGGAGGATCTTGAATTTGTACCTTTTAAGTATTATCGGATTAGTTCATTTTCTGCTTGAAGTGCGTTTTTTAAATATTATTTTAAATCTCTGGGCTAACTTCTTTGCCGGCAATGCCACGCCAATAGCCATCACACTCAAGCTCTTTGAGGGAGAAATCTGCTTTTTGTGTTGTGAGCGCTTCTTGGTATTGGGTAATAACATTGAAAAAGTCTTGATCATCTATCGGCGATAAGCGAACAATGTCGATAAGATTTTGCATTTCGTGACACTCATTAATCAGGTTATTACAAAGCCCGCTCTGCATTTGAATGCCATTCATGGTAAATAAGCGTTCTTGATCTTGTGAGTAGACGGCCTTTCCAGCTTGATCTTCAATGCAGATCACTTCACAATTGGCCTTTTCTCGCCCAACGCTTCGTGCTGTAAAGCAGCGAGCTGAGTAAGAGAGTGGGAGATAGCCATAAGCGAGAATCTCTTTCTTAAATTGATTCCAAATATTCATCATGGTTGCTTGAGCCTTAATCTCTTCTATCCATGCTTTAGAGAGCTCTACCGGTAAGCACCAACGTTTCATGCCATTTCGGAGCATGATGTTGAGGGCTTGTGCATTATAGAGATTTAGCGCATGACCTGCGGTAAAGGGGAGTTTTTGCTCAAAGCAGAGATTCACCGCTGCCATATCATTGGCTTCAACAGTAAAGATGCCATTACTGACGGCATTTTTAACATCCCGCAGTTTTGAAGGGCTATCTACAAGCGCTAGCGAGGTGATCACAATTTCTTTGCCGGCATTTTGCAGATTTTTGCCAATCTCTATCCACTCTTCAAGCTTGAGCTCTTGGCGTTTAGCGCAAACCGCTTCTCCGAGATAGATAATATCGATCGCTGTATCTTTTATTTTATCGTAGAAGTCATAAATTTTATTTCTGTCCCAGCAGTAAAGAAGCGGGCTAAGAGATAGTTTCATAGTTAAGGCCTTTGAAGTATGTTGAATAAGAAGAGATTTCACCACTAGAGCCATTTGTGATTGTAGGCCCCTAAAGTGGTTTGGCGACCTTCTGATATTTCATGAAGTGCTTGTTCCCAATTTGCTTTTACCTGGAAGTTTTTAGGATTTGATCGGTAGTGATCGATCGCTTCACGCCAAGTTTGGGTCACTTTAGAGACATAAGCGGGGCTTCTTTGGCGACCTTCAATTTTCACAGAAGCAATCCCTATTTTGAAAAATTCGGGAATTAAGGCAATAGTATTGAGGCTTGTGGGCTCTTCCATCACATGCGATAGGGAGTCTTCTACGGTATAACGGCCTTTGCAAAGCGTTGGGTAACCGGCATTTTCTTCTTTGGTAAAGCGATCAATTAAGACATTATTAAGCCTTGTTTCGCGACCACCATTATCAATTTCAGACCATTCAACAAATTTCGCAGGGGAGCAAGCACCGGCAGTATTGGGGGATTTTCCAGTCACATAAGAAGAGAGATAGCAGCGGCCTTCTGCCATAATGCAAAGTCCACCAAAGGCAAAGACTTCTAAAGGAACAGGAGAGATAGCCGCTAATGATTTGACTTGATGAATGGGGAGCACTCTTGGAATCACAACTCGGTCAATATTAAATTCCCGATGATAAAACTTAATAGATTCAATAGAAGTACTAGATGCTTGTACTGAGAGATGAACCTCCATCTCAGGATATTTTTCGGCAACATAATCTAGATTTGCAATATCAGAGAGGATTAAGACATCAACCCCTTCACCAACAGCCCGATCAATGGCTTCTCGCCAGATAAATTGCTTGGCAGGATGGGCAAAGGTATTGATGGCAACGTGGAGTTTCCTGCCAAAGCTTCGCGTGATTTTAATCGCTTCTTGGAGCCGTTTTTCCGTAAAGTTGAGTCCCGGAAAATGCCGAGCATTAGTTTCATCTTTAAGACCAATATAGGCGGCATCTGCACCATATTCGAAGGCGGTTTTGAGTGCCGGAAGATTTCCAGCAGGGCACAATAGTTCCATAACTCTCCTATAGAATGATTAGAATCAAGGCTATTACAAGATAGATTGTTTAGAGTAGAGGAGTCTTGATACCAATCAATTATGAGGAAATTATGGGCTTTCATACAAAAATTACCGAGAAAATTCCAGTGCTTATCCCGTCTTTGTGTAAGTATCATCTAAAAGTGATGCCAAAGTGGCTAAAGCTTAAACTAGTGACATCTCTTTTAAATCACTTTTTTAAATCTGCGATTGAAGAGGGAGATTTAGATTTTTTAGAAGATCAGATCTTTATGCTCTTAGTCGAGGATCTGGATTACTCTGTCAAAATTACGCTACAAGATGAGAAGTTAGTGGTATTAAATGATCGGAAAATTGAAGCGGATGTGATGCTTAAATCAACATTTAATCCTTTAATATTGATGATTTCTCGCAAAGAAGACCCCGATACACTCTTTTTTAATCGGGCATTATCTCTTGAAGGTAGCACAGCGCTTGGACTGGAGATTAAAAACTGGCTCGATAGTTTAGATCTTGATCTACTACCAAAGCCAATACAAAATACCCTTCAGCATTATAGTCAGCTGATTTAATGGTAGGGGGCTTTATTTTTGCTTTATGGAGTTTTTGTACAGTAATAGAATTCACGCAAATAGAAAAAAGTGGATATTAAGATGTTTTCGAGGCGTATTCACCAAAGGCGAAAAAATTATTATTATCTAAGGTGGCTTCGGGATAAAAGATTCCTTTTTCTGAAGCAAAAATATCAGCGTGATCATGATATAATCTTGCTCATGAAAAGTGATCAATATAAAACTATTACAGCTTTGAGCGAGGATGAGTTTGTTATCTCGCGTAGCCGTTTCATCACATTTGCTATTCCTGTCACTTCAGAAGCGCAAATTGATGAGCTTTTAGATGAGTATCGTAAACGTTATAACGATTCTCGTCATGTTTGCTATGCTTATGTTTTAGGTGATAAATATGAGCATTATCGGGCAAATGATGATGGGGAGCCTTCTGGTTCTGCTGGTCGTCCGATTTTAGGGCAGATCCGTTCATTAGAGCTCACCAATGTTTTAGTGATGGTTGTGCGCTATTTTGGGGGTATTAAGCTTGGTACGGGAGGCTTAGTTTCTGCTTATCAAGAAGGGGCGCGTAATGCGCTTGAAAAGGCGAATATCGTTACCAAAACCATCGGTTTAAATGTGAGCTTTACCTTTGATTATCCGGCAACTAATGATGTTAATCACGTCATTAATGATTTTAATGCCGGTAAAGTATCGGAGAATTATGGCGTTAATTGTGAGATGACATTAAGTGTTCGCGCTAATGATTATGCCGGTTTGCTCGAGCGTTTAGAAAAGGTTGAAACACTCTTTATTACTGAGAAAGTCGATCTTTAATTTTAGATGTCTCTAAGTAATTAAAGATTTATAAAAGGTATTTAATTGCTATTATAAAATCGTTTTAAAAAAAAGTCTCTCTCATGGCGGGAGGGAATGCTTGCACTCTTCTTACAATCTTGCGCCCGCAAGTGATAGTAAAAACGGTTTAAAAGTCACTGAATCGATTGTCGGCACATCGGTTATGAGAAGCACAAGAAACATTCTATCTGGCATTATGCAAGCCCTGTTTAATACGTACCTTTATAGATTCATGCAAGGTTGGAGGGAATATTTTGTGTGCTTTCTAAAATCCCGTGCAGCTTGTTTTAGACTTATTTTTCTTAAACCAAATCGATTATAAAATCGGTTTAAAAGTCACTGAATCAGATTGCCGGCACATCGGTTATGAGAAGCGTGAAAGCCGATCTATCCGGCATCATGTAAGTTGATTTGATTCGAGGTCAAATACTAAAAAATTTACCGAACTCTAAAATTTACTAATAATGGATTATGATCTGAAGCATCGGTTTGTAGTACTTCGCTCTTTTCTAAAATCAACCCACGATAAAAGACAAAATCAAGGGGTGAGTTGAGGAAGGATTTACGGCAATCATTATCAAAGCTTACTGGCTTTAGCCCCATTCTGCGGGTAAAAAGATAGAGAAGATGTAAGCGTTTTCGGCTCCAAGTATTAAAATCTCCGGCAAAAATCACAGGCCCATTGTGGTTCATGACATGTTCAGAAATTGATTGAATCTGCTCTCGGTAGATCTTCACACCTAAACTAAAGTTCACAGAGTGAATATTGACGACCATCAGTAAGCGCTTATCATAAAGGGGATAAATTGTGATAAGCGCTGATTTTGCAAGGCGAAGAAAGGGCTCGACTGTCCGAAAAGGTCTTGAGTAGACAGGGTAGCTAGAAGCAAGCGTCATGACGCCATAGGCATCTTTAGTAATCTCAATTGCCGGGACCTGATCGCCGACTAAAAAATGCTCTTTAGAGAATTTTACAAGCTCATCAGAGGCTTTGGCTTCTTGTAATAAGATGAGATCACGATCTTTCCCATACTCTTTAAGAATTGAGAGCCAATTGAGTTTTTGCTGCTTATAGATATTCCAGACCATCACCGTTAAACGATTATCCTTTGAGAAAGGATAATAGCGATCAAGCCTTGTTTCACCATAAAGTGTTTCGCGATTGTTTTTGTGGGAAGCAAAGCGAAAGAGATGATTTTTCTGTGCCATAGACCTTTATTTTATCAGCTATTAAACGTTTATTGTCGCTTATTCTCGGCAAAAAATCATGGTTTATTATGAAAGTTTGGCAAATAAGCAGATGAATAATAGTATAGGTGAAGGAATTTAAATAGGATTGTCGCCGCAATAAGATTATACTGAAATAATAATATTTTTATTAACGAGGGATTATTAATGATTTTTTCTAAAAAGTTTAAAATGAGCCTGTTAGCAGTGTCTATTATTTCTTTAGCGCAAGTCCCAACAATGGTATCTGCTCAGCATTTAACCAATAGTGAATCATCAACAATCATGACTTCATTTGTGTTGGTTGCGGTTTCTGCCAGTCCTGTAGTAATCCCGATTCAATCTGCTCAAGGTAGTAGCCGATCATCTCGAGCAAGTAGTGCTAAGGATGATGAGTTTGTTTATCTTCAAGCGAAAGATGAAAAGGGGAATCCTGTGCAATTAAAACTCCCCAAAGAAGCGAAAGATCGTGTGAAAATCACGGCTGAGGATAGAATTAAACTTGAGGCAGGAGAGAAAGGGGAGCAAATGCTCTATGTGAATGGCGATGCGAAATACCTTTTTGTGAATAAGAAAGACGCAACAATTTTACACAACAAGGCGCTCTAAAAATGGGGCAAATTATTGAAAGATGTAAGTTGTTATTAGTTGTAGGAATGGCATTATTGCTAGGCGCTTGTAGTACAGTGGTGGCAGAAAATAGCTGTGGTGCTACGGAGCTTACCCCGATTGAAATGCAACAAACATTTGTGCTAGGAAAAGATCTCGAAGCAGCGCTTAATCGCCTAAATAATGATGTCATTATTTTAGCAAGAAGTGGACAAGATTTAGATAAATATGGGATTCGTTACTCTCATGCTGCATTTATGGTAAAAGAGCGTAATAACTGGCAAGTTTACCATCTTTTGAATGAATGTCCTTCTAGTTTAGGCGGATTATATCAAGAAGGTTTAGGGAATTTTGTACAACCCGTAATGGCTAATCTTAAGCTTAAAAATAGCACTGAGCTTACTTTTGGGTATGTCATTCCTTCAAAGCAAATCCAAGCTCATTTAAAGCAATTACTTCAAGATCCTAATGCAAGAAAGCGGGTTTTTGAGCGTGAATATAGCGCTGTCGCCAATCCTTATAATCTTGTTAATCAAAATAGTAATGGCTGGGTTTTAGAGTTTTATGCGATGGCAGAAGCAAAAACAAAAGGACAAACGACTACTAATCGTGAAGAGGCGCAAGCATGGCTTAAATCACAAGATTATCAAGGTACTGAATTACCAGCTTCGATCTTAAAACAGCGTTTAGCAGCAATAGCCGTTGGTAATGTCTCTTTAAAAGGGCATGACAGAGCAGATCGTTATCAAGGCAAGTTGTTGATTAATAGCGGTGATTCGGTATTAAATTATATTGGTAAAAATCCACAAACATTGAAATGTGCCAATTTACCAAATAGTAGTGCGGCGCAAAATGCTAGTTATTGTCATCTAGAACTACGTTAATGCATGGTTTTAAGATCTCAACCATCATGAGATCTTAAAGGTCATGAGCAATAATCATAAGCCATTAAAACTCATTGGGATGTGTTAATGCTTGTGTTAAAAGCTGATGGTATTGGTTTTCTAATGTTTGTAAGTATGTTTTAGCATTTTCATCATACGCTAAAGGATCGCCAATAATCACATCAGAATTAAAAGGGACAAAGAGCGCTTCACCTTTAGGAAGCGCTTTTCCTAATCCTCTTAATATAACGGGAATCACAGGAATATCTGGATATTTAGAGATGAGAATATGAATCCCGCGCTTTAGCTTAAAATCCCGCTCTTCAGTAATGGATCTTGTTCCTTCAGGAAAGATAATTAAGATCTCTTGATTATTCAGCGCTTGATGGCACTCAGCAAAGAGCTGATCGGGTGCTTTCATCACTTGTCTATCAATAGGAATAATATCGATACATCTCGTGGAGAACCAGCGCATGTAACGATTTTTCATAAAGTAATCAGCCGCCGCAACGGGGCGAATATTATTGATGACTGAAAGCGGATAAAGGCTCATTAAGACAAGTGTGTCTAAGTGGCTGGTATGATTTGCCACAATAACTGCCGCCCCCTCTTTAGGAAGTTTAGGGCGATTAATAATATTTAAACCTAAACCAATTAAGACTAGCGGTTTGACGATCAGCGCAAAAAAGAGGAGCTTAATCCACTTAATGCGTGGTTTTTTTTGAGGCTTATCGTTCATGATTAGGCTCCTGTAATGTAATAGAAGTAATGGAAGAAGATAGGGGTTGAGTACATTAAGCTATCAACACGATCTAAAATGCCGCCATGCCCTGGAATTAAAGTGCCACTATCTTTAATTTGAAGATCACGTTTAACAGAAGAGAGAACAACATCGCCCACAAAACCGGAAACAGCGATGAGCATTCCGGCAATGATGCCTTGCTCCATGGTTAAGATCGTTAAATAAGGGGCTAAAAAGGCTGATAAAATTGTGGTGACTATAAATCCCCCAAGAAATCCGCCCCAAGTTTTATTCGGGCTTACTTTAGGGATAATTTTACGTTTTCCAAAACATTTCCCAGAGACATATTGGCTAACATCATTAAATTGCGTCATAAAAAGTAGATAGAGAATCAGCCCAGAAAATCCGGCATTGATATTAATGCGATCAATATTGGCTAAATAAGCAATATGACTAAAACCAAATACGCAGAGCATTAAACTCCATTGAATGACGGCATTGGCTCGTATAAACCCTTTTGTTTCTCCAATCATGACAGATCTAAAGGGTAAAAAGAGAAACATATAGACCGGGATAAAGATAATAAACATGCCAAACCACTGAATGTAGGCAAAGTAAAACTGAATAGGAATCGCAAGATATGCCCAAAAGACTAAGCGGCGATCAACGGTGCGAAGGGGCGTTATCGAGTAGAACTCTTTAAGTGCTAAAAAGCTGATAAAGGCAAAAAGGATAGTGGTAGCTTTAGCACCCAAAAAGAGAGCGCCTAAGATAATGGCAATCATCCACCACCAAGAGCGAGTACGAAGTACGAGTTCTTGATAATCTTTTTTAGGATTTTGTTTTACTTTCAAAAAGACAATGATGCTTGCGATGATTAAAAGAATCATCAGGGAGAGCCCCATTGTGAAGGCGTGACTTGGAATGTTAAACATTTTCAACTCCTTAAAGAGATGATTGCGACTGACTAAATGTCATGTAATAGGAGATATCATGCGCTAAAAATGGATTTAGAGCGAAGTTTTTTATGCTTTTATAAGTCAATATTGTCTCTATTTTCATCATTTTTAAAATGATAGATCTGTAGTAGTCGTCTTATTGCAGTGAAGAAACTGCCGATAATAATCACGATCATCGCAATCCAGAGAAACTCTGTGGTAAGTGAGAAGAATCGGCCGATCATAGTAGCAAAGAGTGAAGCGCTCATTAACGCCATACGATGCTGCTTTGCAAAAGGGCCTGAGAAGAATGCTGGAGCTCCCATCGATACCCCTAAAACACGAATATAAGCGGTGAATGCGGCAAAGAGAGAGGCTAATAATCCTAATACTAATCCAAAGGAATTATCAGAGCTAAAGGGGGCAATGAGACTTAACCCAAGGCCAATAAAGAAAAAAGTATCACTGACACGATCAGGAACTTCATTAAAGAGCTCGCCAGCTGGCGTGACTTTACCCCCTTCGATTGCGACCATGCCATCAATAAGATTACAAAGAAGGCGGAGTTGAATCCCAATCATAGCTACGGCTAAAAGTAGAATCTGCACCCATAACTGGGGAGATACTTGCCAAAAGGCTAAAGCAAGCATCGTGATAAATGCCGGCACGATACTAAAAAGGGAGATCTGATTGGGGGTAATATTTTTTTGTGAAAGTGATTTAGCCAACCGAATCATTAATGGGTTAGAGCGGCTTTTAATCGGGCGTCTTTTATCTGTCATGATATTGTTCCTTATTAGTAAGTAAACGTTAGTTAACTTTATTTGTTTGATAATAGACAATGTAGATTCAAAAGTCAATAAAAAAGATAACGATTGTTAACTTTTTTATTGTAATCTGATTTTAAAGGAGAATTTTTCTAGTCAAAATAGAGAAATGTAAATTATGGCGTGAATTGCTACTAAAGCCCCCCGATAGACTATAAAATAGGGGGATACATCATTGTCTTTAGTAGATCATTGATGTGATTTATACAGATGATGAAAAGATTAGTAGAGGAAAATGTTTTCATGTTTAACGATCAGGTTGAAAGACCGTTTTCACAGAAGTTTTCACTGTATGCATTGCCATTAATAGGTGCAGTGGGCGTTTTACTGGTTAGCTTTTTTCTAAAGTTTTTAAAAATTAATATTGTGATTGCATGGGGTGCCTGGAGCGCTGATTTATCTGCACTACTGATTTTGCTCTTTGAACAGCTTTTACGGGCGGGGGCAAAATTTTCTGCCATTTTGATGTTTGCCTACCATTTTAGAGTCTCTATTTTTAGCGTGAAAAATAGTATTGTCATATTTTTCACTGTGCTAATTTTAGAGGTTTTGGTACTTATTTTTGTCCAGTCAGCTTTTAACTTTTTAAATCATTCAGGATATTACTTAGTCTACTACTTTTTAGGGAATATCATTGGCGCAATAATTAACTTAATTGTCTATATGACCGGTTTATGGCTACTTTTTAAATCATCAGGAAGTTATCTGGATCGATTTGAAGGAGATGTTGTGAAGTCCGCAAGATATTGGTCCTTTGCAAACTTTATCCCACTTTATTTTGTAATTATTGCGGTCTATTACCTCTTGTTTGATCTCTATCTTTCACGGGGCTTCTCATCGTTTAATATGAATGAGTATGACACGATGTTAATTGTCAATGGTGCTATCTTTACGGTATTATTCTCATTAGCGTTATCTCAAAAAATGGCGCTTAAACGTTTAGAAATCCCCACGATTATCTATATTGGGTTCTGTTTAGGGATTATCACTACAGCACTTTTTGCCTTATTTGATTGGCTCTTTAGCCATATTGATCAGATGATTCCTGTTAATGAGTTTTTATTAGTCTCTTTTGGGGTATTAACGCTCTATATTATCTCTGTGATGAGTTTTGTTTATTTTATCACTAAGAAAAAGTTTTATTAGTGTTCGAAATATTTGTTACTGTGGGGCTAGGCACTTCATGACAAATATAAAATTGATAAAATGAAAACTTCACGATGAAGCAGACTCAAGAGACGTTTAAGCTTCAATCTCCTTTACCTTTAAAAAAAGGCGATAAAATAGCGATTACAGCGCCATCATCTGGTGTCCCAAAATCCCTTCATACTCGGCTTGATCAAGCGATTTTTAAGCTTAAGCAAAGAGGGTATGAGGTGGTGGAAGGGATTTGTCTTCGTGAAGAATATAAAAATCAAAGTGCTTCATCAGCTTTAAGGGCGAAAGAGTTAATGGATTTTTTATTAGATCCTACGATTAAAGCGATTTTGCCGCCTTGGGGCGGCGAGCTTGCGATGGAGATTTTGCCACTATTAGATTTTGAAAAGCTTAAAGGAGTGCCCGCAAAGTGGATCTCAGGTTACTCAGATTTAAGTACTTTGCATGTGTCTTTAACCACTATTTCAGGCTGGAAAACGCTTCATGGCCCTAATTTAATGGAGTTATCACCAGAGATTTTAGATGAAACAACTCAAAAAATTTGGGAAGTATTGGAAGGTTCTGGTAATTCAGAGCATCACGTAATAGAGCAGAGTTCCTCTAGTTTTTACCAAGAAACAACGACAAATAGTTTTGCAGAGAATGGCGGATTTAATCTAACTGCCAAAACAGAGTGGAAAGTATTGAATAATTTGCTGCAGCAATGCCATTTTAGTGGAGTTCTCATTGGTGGATGTTTAGATACACTTGCTTGGCTTGCCGGCACGCAATATGCCGATCTCCCCAAATTTTATCAAACTCATCAAAAGCAGGGCATCATCCTCTATTTAGAAAATGTAGAGATGCCGCCGTGCACGTTAACAAGAGCGCTACTGAGCTTAAAAATGAAAGGTTGGTTTAGTAATATCTCCGGCATTTTATTAGGCAGAAATGCTGCAGAAAAAGTGACAGATCCTGTGTATTTAAGCTATGAAGAAGCTCTTCATAAGATATTCTCCGATCTTGAGATTCCTGTTATCTATGATGTTGATATCGGGCACATTCCTCCGCAATTTTCGCTTATCAATGGCGCTTTTGCAGAAGTTCTTTTTGAGGCTGGGAAAGGATCACTCTTACAAAAAATAGTGTGATTGGGATAATTAACTTAAAGCAGTTTTACTTCATCTCAACGATATAGCGAACGATTGCGCTGAACTCCCCAATTTTTACGGGATTATCAGGATCTTTTCTGATTTCTGCTTTGTAATTTGCACTAAACTTTTTTTCGCCAACATTTAAAGTCCCTAAAAGTTGTTTATTATCATAAGGAATTGGCTGATTACTATGATCTCTAATCATTAGTAAGAGACCGCTATTATCGATCATGAGCTCCTCAGGATTTTTGCGAGGATGGTCGGAATAAAAGGTGATTTTGGGTTGTATGAGATCTTTGCATTCGCTTTCAGGTCTTCGGGAGACTTCAATAGAAAAGGGCTGGGGAAATTTTTGCCCTGAGTTTAAGCGAGCTAAATCTAAGGAACCAAAGGAGATCGTATCGCTTGGAAGGGTTTTGATTTGAAAGGCATCAATTTTACAAGGGTTGATGTCTTCTGAAAATTGTAATCGAAAGCGAAATGGAAGAACCACGCCATTATCTGTAAATGATATTAAGCTTTGTGATGAGAAGTTCCAGCGATTTGATGTTTTTCCTGAACCTGTTAGCACCGCATTATTATTTTCAATAATGATACGATAAGTTCCTTTCTCGCGTACAAAAGTAGATGTGGCAGTAGAGCCATCAGCGATAAACCGATCATTTACAAAGTCCCAGGTATATTTTCCGCCGGGGTAGGTATTGCCTTCTATTTGCGTTATTTGTAAGCTGACTTGTAAGTTTTTTTCACTCGCCTTTATTTCATTGCTTAATTTTTTAATATCGGAGACTAAAAATGGATCAAGGGAGCTTCTAAGCGTGATGAGTGTTCCTGTTGTGCCCGTGCATTTTACTGTGAAAATTAATACTTCTGTTGTTGAAGGCGCATTTTGTTCCCATCTAAAATAATACTCATTTTGACCCGCATCGCCTGAAACGATCTCACATTTTGCATAGGCATTTTGCATAATCGCTATAAGGGTAAGAATGATACTAGATAGTAGATATTTCATATTCCCTCTAAAATTACAAAAAATCGATGCGGGGTTAGTTATAGAACTGTTTCCGGAAAGTGAAGCGTTATAGGAAATCTGCAGAGTATAAAGCTAACAAACCATAGCTTATGATGATATGGATAGCCCATTTTAGCATTGCAGTAGAACTAAATGAATAATTACCTACATTAATGCGAATGTTATTTAGAAGATTGGTGTTTTTTGATTAAAATTGAATATTAACATGCTTTTGTAATGTGATGGATTCTATGATTTCAGGGTCATCTTCATGATAGTTTATGGAAATTTCATTTCTAGGATCTGTTTCAATATTGGGGGAATCCATTTCGCCTTTATCTAGTGAGTAAGGCTGACCATTATCATCAAAAGCAACATTAAAAGGAAGATCATAATAGGCATCATTAAAAGTATCTTCCACATAAAGCGATAAGCCAATTTCACAATAACGATCTGTGATAAGAGGCTTTTGGGGAGTCTCCACAGGCTCGACAATTAACGTAATGGTGTTATTTCCTACGGTAAAAATTGTGCCTGCATCAATGCCATAACCAAAGGAAGTTAATGCCGGCGCTTCAACGTAATTTCTTGTATCTATTAAGGTGTATTGCTCATATTCAAGTCTACAGTGAAGATTTGTCGCTCTCACTTTGAAGAATAATCCACCTCTAAGATGCGCTTCTGGCGTAAATGCCGGCATAAAAATCACAATCATGACAAAAAATAGCAACATCATCTTTGTAAGAATGTTGAACATTTTTGGAGAAAGTCTTTTAGATTGAGTGGTTGTCATGTTTGATAGAAAGTCATATTAAAGTTATCGATAATACTCAGGTGTTGATAGTTGAATGACATGATTTTAACAAGCTCCTAGTTTTAGGCAATGAATTGTTTTTAAATTGAAATTTCGTAAAGATTAAGAAGTTATGACATCCATAAGAAATCTATAAGGAATCCTTAAGCGATCAATAAGATTTATTAGTGTGAATCTGATAGATTAGGGGGATTATCATAAAAGGTTGAAGCGGTAAGTTTTCAAAATAAAGGAACAAGCAAAGATGCGCATGCGATTAAACAAATTTATTAGTGACTCTGGCCGAGCATCAAGACGTGGTGCGGATAAATTAATAGAAGAAGGGCGAGTAAGAATTAATGGTCGAAAAGCAAAAGTTGGCGACCAAGTTGAGCGGGGCGATAAAGTGCTTGTTGATGGTGCGCAAATCCATGCAGCAAGTGCGCAGAGTTATGTTTATATCGCGCTGAACAAACCCGTAGGTATTACAAGTACGACAGAAAAAGCGGTAAAAGGGAATATCGTGGATTTCATGCGTTATCCAACGCGGATCTTTCATGTGGGGCGTTTAGATAAAGATTCTGAAGGACTTATTTTAATGACCGATGATGGGGATATTGTTAACGAGATTCTTCGCTCTGAAAATAAGCATGAAAAAGAGTATATCGTGACAGTTGATCGTCCTATTACTGATGAGTTTGTCGAAAAAATGTCCGCTGGCGTCAATATTTTGGGGACAACAACCCTTCCTTGCCAAGTTAAACAGATCTCAAGTCATCAGTTTAATATTATTTTGATGCAAGGCTTAAACCGCCAAATTCGCCGTATGGCAGAGACTTTAGGTTATACGGTCACTGAGCTTAAAAGATTACGCATTATGAATATCGAGCTTGGCAGAATGCCGGTTGGTGAATGGCGTTACCTGACGAAAAAAGAGAAAGATAAGCTCTTTGAAGATCTCAATTATGAGCCAAAAGATTGGTAGAACCTTATCACTATTTGGTTATAAAAGCCCCAAGATCATTTTGAGATATTGGGGCTTTTATTATGGCAATTTTTATATCGTAAAATAGGATTAACAAAAATGGCTTTAAAAGTAAAATAGTACAGCATTTACATTAAGCTAGCTTGCCAGATGCCGGCTAGAACAGCTTTTGCGCTTCTTATAACAGATGCGCCGTCAATTTGATTCAGTGGCTTTTAAACGGGTTTTCTATAACTAAAAATTGTTTAAACAGAGCTTGTGACATGGGGATGAACAGTATATATCTTTAGTACGACAACAAAAAAAGAGGATATTATGAAAAAAATTGGTTTAATCGGTGGCATGAGCTGGGAGTCAACGGCGCTTTATTACCAATGGATTAATCGTGAAGTACAAAAACGATTAGGGGGATTACATTCTGCCAAAATGATTGTGACAAGCGTTGATTTTGCAGAGATCGAGAAGATGCAAAGCCAAGGAGATTGGGATTTAGCCGCCAAGGTTTTAGCAGATGAAGCAAAGGCGCTTGAAAGCGCTGGGGCTGATTGCGTTGTACTTTGCACCAATACGATGCATAAATTAGCGAAAGAGATAGAAGATGCTATTTCTATACCTTTTATCCATGTTGCCAAAGCAACAGGGGAAGCGATCTTAGCGGAGAATATTACTAATGTTGCGCTCTTAGGAACTGCTTTTACGATGGAGCAGGAATTTTATAAATCCCGTTTAGAAGAGATGGGGATATCAGTCATGATTCCAGATGAGAGAGATCGTAAAGTAGTTCATGAGATTATCTATCAAGAACTTTGCCGAGGGATGATTTTAGAGAGCTCGAAAAGAACTTATTGTGAAATTGTTGAAAAGCTTATTGCACAAGGCGCTCAAGGGGTGATTTTAGGCTGTACAGAGATCACTATGCTAATTGGAGATGTGAAGTTCACTATACCAACATTTGATACAACCCATCTTCATGCCCTTAAAGCGGTAGATTTTTCTCTTCAGTAATAGTTTGACCTCTTTTTAAAGCGCTTTAAAAAAGGGATAAAAAAAGCGAGGTATTGGGAGATACCTCGCTTTTAACCATCTCCTATAGAAGGTGGAGAATAGGAGATGGGTACTGCTTGTTTTAGGCTTTATGAGCGTCGAGAGATTTTTCGCGAATCCCCATTAAGGTTTCACCAGGGGCAATATTATTAGAATCGTAGCGAATCTCCAGTAAAGCCGGGCGATGATGCTCGTTGGCAAAGGCTAAGGCTCTTTCAAAGGCAGCTTTAAAGTCTTCAGTTTTATCGACGATCTCGCCATAACCTTCATAGCTTTCGCAAAGTTTTGCAAAGTTGGGGTTCATAAAATCAAGGGCGATAGGTCTTCCTGGGAATTCTCGTTCCTGGTGAGAGCGGATCGTTCCCCAAATGCCATTATTAAAGACTAATATGACAATGCCAAGGTTATATTGTAGGGCAACGCCAAGTTCTTGAAGATTCATCTGAAAGCATCCATCGCCGGCGTAGCAAACAACCGTTTTATCAGGGTTTTCAAGCTTGCAAGAGATGGCTGCAGGTAAGCCGTAGCCCATTGATCCAACTGTCGGTGCAAGACTTGATCCTAGACCATTAAATTGAATGTATCGATGCGGATACAGGGCGTAGTTACCAGCGCCGACAGTAATGCAGAAATCTTCAGGTAATAATTCATTCATTTGGCTTGAGAGTGTATCAAGGCTCATTGCACCATTACTAGCTAATGGCTTTAAGGTGGCTAAGTGTTCATTACGAAGCTTTGTCACCCACGCTTCTCGAGAAAGGGCTTTAGTTGGCGTTAAGGTCGATGCTGCCATTGCAAAGTCTTTAACAGACGCAGCAATTGAAAGCTCGGCATCATAGACGCTATTTAATTCACTTGGGGAAGGATGGATATGAATGAGTTTTTGCTTAGGGGAAGGGCTCTCAATTGCCGTGTAGATCTCTGTTGTTTCTTCCCCTAAGCGTGTGCCTAGAGCGATGACAAGATCTGCATTTTTAATATTATGACGAAGCTCTTCACTCATGCCCCAGCCCATATGTCCGGCAAAGTTCGGGTGATGATGATCAAAACATTCAAGCCTACGCCATGAGCAAGTCACAGGGATCTCAAATTTTTTCGCAAAATCTTGAATCTGTGTAACAGCCTCTTTTGACCAGCGGCTACCACCGATGATCATGAGCGGGTTTTTAGCTTCTTCAAGAAGTGTTTGGAATTTTTCGAGGTCTTGTGGATGGGGATAAGATTTAACCGGAACATATCGAGTAATATCTTGAATCTCAGCTTCTCCCCATAGGACATCTTCCGGCAATGCAATTACAACAGGACCTGGTCTGCCGCTTGTTGCAATATGAAAGGCGCGGGAGATATATTCAGGAATTCGCTCCGTTTGGTTAATTTGTACCACCCATTTTGCCACCTTAGAGAACATGCTGACATAGTCGATCTCTTGGAATGCTTCTTTATCGTAGATATCATTACCAACTTGTCCGACAAAGAGGATCATTGGTGTGGAATCTTGAAAGGCAGTATGCACACCGATGCTCGCATTAGTTGCGCCAGGGCCGCGAGTAACAAAGCAGATGCCAGGCTCACCTGTCATCTTACCGTAAGCTTCTGCCATATAAGCAGCGCCACTCTCTTGGCGGCAGACAATGGGGTCAATGGTTTTAAAATCATTGAGGGCATCGATACAAGGAAGATAGCTTTCACCAGGGACCATGAAGATTCTTTTAACGCCATGGTTGGCTAATTGCTGCATTAAGATTTTTCCGCCATTTCTTTTCATCATTATTTTCTCCATTATCCAAAATCACATTCTGGTCAGACCACTATGATGTTGGCAATAATTTTAAAAATAAGCAACTTTTGTTTTGAAAAGATTTAGCGAAGGCGAAGTAAAACTCCTGTTAAGTGGCTATACATCGCATGTCGAGCAAGTTTTTTATCTCGTAATAAAATGGCATTAATGATCTCTTTATGCTCGTAAACGGAGATATCCCAAGAGTGTTTAGTGACATAATGCTTATTGAAGTTTGTGGGCATCACGCTCTGTTCAGCGCTCTCCCAGATCTGTTTCATAATATTGCGTGCCAGCGGGTTTTTGGTTGCTTCTGCAATAAGAAGGTGAAATTTTTTATCAAAATAGTAATGATCTTGCAGACTATTGATACGCTCTGTTGCCGCTTGTAATTTTCGAAAGTCTTCTAAGTCTTCTTGCGTTGCATTTTGCGTGGCTAGCTCTGCAAATTCAGGTTCTACTAAGAGCCTGATTTCGATCAGTTCGTTGGGGGTAATCTCATTTTTAGTGGATGATTCAATACTGATATCACTATGAATCGTGGGGGATTCTACAACATAAATTCCCGCGCCCATGCGAATCTCAACAAAGCCCAAAATCTCTAAAGCAATAATCGCTTCCCGTACGGTAGCTCTGCTAATATCAAGCTTTTCAGCAAGCGTTCTCTCTGATGGTAAACGTTCTCCTGGCAGATATTCTTTCTGCTGAATCTGTTTTGCGAGGGTGCTTGCAACTTGTTGATAGAGTTTTTTCTCTTTAGATGATTCAAATAAATTCATAAAATGCCTTCACTTTTAAAGCATGCAAGTCCATGCAGATACTTAATATCAGGTGTTTCGAGCAAATTATAAGATAAATACTGAATAACTGCACGATATCAATCGAAATAGGGGATAGAAAATACTAATTGGCATAGCTTTTGCTACAGGGAATCTTTTTAGGGTTGAAGATTATTTGACTTCATTTGGAAAATAATGAAATATGAAAACACACTGGTCAGTCCAGTTTTAAGTTGATCATATAAAAATATTAAAAAAAGAATAATGACAAATTGCATCTTATTGCAAAACCTTCCGGGAGGATTCGTATGGCTAAAGGTAAGCTTTATAGCTTTATTCTCAGTGTTGTAATTCCCTATCTAGGGATATTTGGTGGTATTTACTTCTTTAGATTTTCAGAAAAAATGGTGTTTGGATTCCCCATTCTCTATTTTTGGATTTTTCTTTGGTTCTTTTTAACAACTATCTGCTTATCACTGGCATGGATGTTATTCGATAAAGATGATGCGCGTAGCGCAAAAGAGGGGAAGTAATATGTCTATATCCATTATCATTTTTGCAGCGATTATTCTCTTTACCTTAGGAATCGCCTTTTATGCCGGTAAGCAATCGAATAAGCAGAGTGTTGGCGATTACTTAGTAGGCGGAAGATCCTTTAGTGTCATGATTCTCTTTTTCTTAGCGGTGGGGGAAATTTATGGAATAGGGACGATTATTGGTTTTCCCGGCGGTGTTTATGCCGGCGGCTTTAGTTATGGAATCTGGTTTTTAGCCTATATCGTCCTCTCTTACTCCTTTGGATATTTTATCTCCCCGCTGATTTGGCGTGCTGGACATCAGTATAATGCATTAACAGCCGCTGATATTTTTAAAGAGCACTTTTCTAGCCGTAGTTTAGAGTTAGTAGTGGCGGTGGTGTTATTGATGTTCTTAGTCCCATGGGCGCAGCTTCAATTTGAAGGGTTAATTGTTACGCTTAATGCATTAGGTTACGATATTCCTCCTTATATCGGTGTGGTGATTGCCGGCGCTATTGCTTATATCTATATCTCTGTTTCAGGAGTACGCTCTCCAGCGCTGATTTCTATTTTTAAAGATATTATTCTTTTTGCCGCGATCGTTGTGGTGGGAATTGCCGTATATCAAAAAGTTGGCGGTGTGGAGCCCCTATTTTTAGGTGCTAAAGCTAAAGGTGCGATTTTGAAATTCCAAAATGGTTCTGAGATTAACTTTGCAATCTCCACCATTATTTTGCAATCGATCACGTTTTATTGCTTACCTCATCTAATTACCGTTGTATTTACCAGTAAATCAGAGAAAACAATTCAAAAAGCGCAGCGCTTTATGCCTCTTTATATGCTGATGTTCCCATTTTTAATTGCGACATCTTACTATGCGATGATTTATCTGCCACATCTATCAGATAAGCCTAATCATACCTTTATTGTCACAGCGATTGACCTCTTGCCTTCATGGGTAATTGGCTTTATTGCCGCAGGTGCTGCATTATCTGGATTCTTACTTCTCTCTGTAATTTCGTTAGCCGTTGCCGGATTAATTGTTCGTAATATTATTCCTAATGTGCCAGAGAGATCTCAGCGCCGTTATTCTCAAACAAGCGTTTTGATCTATCTTGTGATCTCTATGATTATTACAGTTGCATTGCCAAGTTTGATGTTAAATTTAATTAGCACAGCCTATGGCGGATTTAGTCAGATTGTGCCGGGGATCTTTGCAATTATCTTCTTCAAACGCGCAACGGCAAAAGGGATTATGGCAGGAATCGTTGTGGGAATTATCGTGGTATTTATCCTGTACTTTGGCAAGATCAGTATTTATGCGATTAATCCTGGCATTATTGCCGTGATCTTTAATATTGCTACATTAATTGTAGTCAGCGCTTTCACACAAAAAGAGGTCGTTAATCGCACGCCCATTGCCCATTTAAACTAATGCGGCCTGAAATCATCGGCTGATATTTATATCATTGATGGGAGTATCAGTGATCTATTATAAAAATAGATACTTTATTCAATCCTCTTCTAAGATTTTTTCTTGAAGAGGATTTTTTTATTATTTCATCAAGCTGCTAAATATCGTCGATTCGTTTTAAGAAACGCTACTTTATAGTGAAATAGATTCTATCCGGCATCTTGCAAGTACTGTTTAATACGTACTTTGATAGATTGATGCAGCGCTAGAGGGAATGTTTCGTGTTTTTTGTAAAATTCCGTGCCAGCTTGTTTAAGGTCTGTTTTTCTTAAACCGATTTGATGAGGGATTGAAAATGCAGCCTTTAAATAGTAAATATAATGTTTTCTTATGAAATGATGAAGGTGCTCACCACTTTAATGAAGAGATAAAGTTGAAGATTACGCCATAGGATCAATATGCTATCTATATTTGTCAGTAAATGAGCGATAAAACATTATGAATCTTTCTGAGGTTGATGTATCTTTGTAGTGTTTGTGTAGTTTTATCTAGACAAAGATCAATAGATGCCGATAGAGTAACTTTAACTATAAAATCATTACCGGAGGAAGTTCCATGTCTTTAGATTCACCGAAGAAGATCAAAAAAATTCTCGTCGCCAACCGTTCTGAGATTGCGATTCGTATTATCAGGGCCGCCGCTGAGTTAGGTATTAATACCGTAGGGATCTATGCTGAGCAAGATCGTAGAGCAGCGCATCGATTTAATGCAGATGAGAGTTATGTGGTAGGACGAGGAAAACAGCCTTTAGAAGCGTATTTAGATATCGCTGATATTATTCGCATTGCCAAAGAGACCAATACCGATGCGATTCACCCAGGATATGGTTTTTTAGCAGAAAATCCTGATTTTGCCAAAGCGTGCAGGGATAATGGGATTATTTTTATCGGCCCCTCTTTTGATGTTTTAAATACTTTAGGGAATAAAGTTGCTGCTAGAAATGCCGCTATTGCCGCAGGTGTACCGGTAATGCCGGCATCAGATCCTCTGCCAAGAGATGAAGAATCTATTAAAAAAATCGCCAAAGAAATTGGTTACCCTGTCATGCTCAAAGCAAGTTGGGGCGGTGGTGGGCGAGGAATGCGCGCGATTTATGATGAGTTACAGTTAATGGATTCTGTCAGAGAGGCGCGCGGAGAGTCTTTAGCGGCATTTGGCAATGATGAAGTCTATTTTGAGAAATTAATTCAAAAGGCACGCCATGTGGAAGTGCAGCTTTTAGGAGATACTCATGGCAATATTGTGCACCTTTGGGAGCGAGATTGTTCTGTGCAACGCCGCCATCAAAAGGTTGTTGAGCGTGCGCCAGCCCCTTATTTATCGCAAGAAAAGCGAGAAGAGATCTGTGAGAGTGCTTTAAAATTAGGACGTGCCGTACAATATAGTAATGCCGGAACGGTTGAGTTCTTAATGGACGCTGATACCGAGCAGTTTTACTTTATTGAAGTCAATCCTCGCATTCAGGTAGAGCATACCGTGACGGAAGAAGTTACGGGAATTGATATCGTCAAAGCGCAAATCCAGATCGCAGAAGGGGGCGTTATTGGCTCTAAGGATGTGGAAGTTCCTCTTCAAGATCAGATTCATCTTAAAGGCAGCGCACTGCAATGCCGTGTGACTACGGAAGATCCGGCAAATAACTTTATGCCGGGAACAGGCACGATTATTGCTTATCGCTCGCCTGCAGGATTTGGGATTCGTTTAGATGGCGGAACGGCTTATTCAGGAGCAGTGATCTCCCCTTATTATGATTCTCTATTAGTGAAGGTGACAACATGGGGGAATACACCGCTTGAGGCGATTGATCGTATGGACCGCGCACTTCGAGAGTTCCGTATTCGCGGCGTTTCAACGAATCTCTCCTTTGTTGAAAATGTGATTAATCATCCTAAGTTTATTGCCGGTGAATATACTACAAAATTTATTGATGAGAATCCGGAGCTTTTTCATCTAAGAGAGCGCCAAGATCGATCAAACCTTATCTTAAAGTTTTTAGGGGATGTTGCGGTTAATGGTAATCCAGAATTGGAAGGAAGAGATCTTCCTAAGCACTTTATTACACCTGTTTTACCAAAACTTCAAAAAGACTACAAAAAAGAAACAAAAGGTTCCAGAACCCGTTTATTAGAGTTAGGCCCGAAAAATTTTGCCAATTGGATGCGGGAACAAAAAGAGGTTTTAATTACCGATACCTCTATGCGAGATGCTCATCAATCCCTATTTGCAACGAGAATGCGCTCTCATGATCTTTGGCAAATCGCGCCTTTTTATGAAGCATTAATGCCGGAGCTCTTTTCGATTGAATGTTGGGGCGGCGCTACATTTGATGTTTCGATGCGATTTTTAAATGAAGATCCATGGGAGAGATTAGTCAAGCTTCGTCAGCTCATTCCTGGCACACTCTTTCAAATGTTGCTTCGTGGGGTTAATGGGGTAGGTTATACGAGCTACCCTGATAATGTGATTCAATATTTTGTAAAACAAGCCGCTGAAAAAGGGATTGATCTCTTTAGAGTCTTTGACTCACTTAATATTATCGATAATATGCGCGTATCTATTGATAGCGTGCTTGAAGCGAATAAGCTCTGTGAAGGAACGATCTGTTATACCGCAGACATTTTTGATGCAAAACGCCCTAAATATCAGCTTAGTTATTATGTGAAATTAGCAAAAGCACTAGAAAAAGCAGGGGCACATATTATTGGTATTAAAGATATGGCGGGAGTATGTCGTCCTGAAGCGGCTAAAGCTTTAGTGACAGCACTTAAAAATGAAGTCTCGCTCCCCATTCATTTCCATACGCATGATACATCAGGAATTTCAGCAGCGACTGTATTAGCCGCAATTGATGCCGGCGTTGATGCTGTAGATACGGCGATCGATAGCTTATCAGGATTGACTAGTCAGCCGCCAATGGGTTCGATTATTCATGCGCTTAAAGGCACTGAACGTGCTTCACAAATTGACCTTGATGCTATGAATGAGATCTCTACTTACTTTGAAGGTGTTCGCTCAATTTACGCACCTTTTGAAGCAACGATGCGTTCAGGGACTTCTGATGTCTATAATCATGAAATGCCGGGCGGGCAATATACCAACCTTCGTGAGCAAGCAAGATCCATGGGCTTAGAGCCTCGTTGGAAAGAGGTTTCAAAAGCTTATGCCGAGGTGAATCAGTTATTAGGGGATATTGTGAAAGTGACGCCAAGCTCTAAAGTCGTTGGAGATATGGCGCTGATGATGGTCACGCAAGATATTACGGCAAAAGATGTATTAGATCCTGCGCGTGAAATTGCCTTTCCACAATCGGTGGTTGGGCTTCTTAAAGGAGAGCTTGGAATTCCGGAAGGCGGATTCCCGGCAGATATCACTGCAAAAGTTTTAAAGGATGATAAGCCAATAGAAGGAAGACCAGGAGCGCATCTACCACCCGTAGATCTTGTGGCTGAAAAGGAGAATCTAGAGAGCTATTTAGGATTGACGATTAGTGATGAGGATTTAGCTTCTCATTTGATGTATCCAGCCGTCTTTAAGGGCTTTAAAGCGCATCAAGAAAAATATGGGAATGTTTCAAATATCCCTTCTAAGATCTATTTCTATGGGCCAGAAAAAGATACTTATCATACAGTTGAGCTTGATCATGGAAAGGATCTTTTAATTAAGCTTTTAGCGATCTCTTTGCCAGATCAGACAGGGCACTGTAATGTCTTTTTTGAGTTAAATGGAGAAACACGGGCATTTTCTATTCAAAAGAATGATCTAGTAAAAGATCTTCCTCTTCGTGAAAAACGTGAAAAAGGAAATCCTTACCAAGTTGCGGCAATGATGCCGGGGGTTGTGGGAACTATCCATGTCAAAGTGGGTGATATTGTTAAAGAGGGTGATGCGATAGTGACACTTGAAGCTATGAAGATGGAGACAACCCTTCGCGCAGAAAGCTCAGGTGCTATTGAGAGGATATTAGTAGTGAAAGGGGATGTCGTTGAAGCAGATGATCTTTTAGTGGAGATTGATAAGTAATCTATATAATTTCTAGTTAAATTGGTTTAAAAGTGGCTCAATCAGATTGCCGGCGCATCGGTTATGAGAAGAACAAGAATCATTCTATCCGGCATCATGCAATCTGGTTTGATTCATACGCTATATTGTTCGTTTTTTGATATAGCGTTTCTTAAACAGAATCAACTAGGCTATCAATCGCAATTATCAAAAAAAGCGCTCCTAAATCTTAGGGGCGCTTTTTATTTTTGGCGGACTCGTCCTCAATAGCGTTATACGTTATAAAGATAACTTTGTATCATTAGCTGTAGGATTTTATCGCGTTGTTTACAGTATTAGGAGAAAATACTGTTATGAATATCCATCGAAAAACAAAATTAACGCCGTTTCATCGAGAAGAGATTTGGCGATTACATCATCAAGAAAAATTTACCGTAACCTATCTAGCTGAGCGTTTTATGGTAAGCAGACCTACGATCTATAAAGTACTAAAACAAGGTAGATTGAACTTGTTTGTGCCATTAGCTAGTAAAAATGAACGTTATAGAACAATTAAGTACGGCATTAAACGTCTTGCAAAGATTGAAAAATCTATTGAAGAGAAACTTAAAAAGAGGGCTAAACGTTATAACAAAAACTATCCTGGCGAGATGGTCCATGTGGATACTAAACGGCTCCCTCTTTTAAAAGGAGATCTTAAAAATCGCACTAGAGAGTATTTATTTGTAGGAATTGATGATTTTTCAAGAGAACTTTATGCCGGTATTTATCCTGATAAATCACAGTTTAGTGCTGCTGAATTTCTTCGATGGGATCTGTTAGAACAGTGTCCCTATACTGTAGAATGCACCTATTCGGATAATGGTCGTGAGTATAAAGGTACATCAGAACATGCCTTTGTCGAAATGTGTCTAACACATAAGATTAATCAAAAGTTTACAAAGCCAGCTTGCCCTCAAACGAATGGAAAAGCAGAAAGAGTCATTCGAACACTCATGGAAATGTGGCATAATCAGGAGGAGTTTATCAGTTCAGATGATCGGAAAAAGAAGCTAAAACGATTTTTGAACTATTACAACACAGTAAAACCTCATAAGGGTATTAATGGTTTAACGCCTTATGAAGTTTTAGAAAATTATTTTAACACTGAAGTGTAAACAACCCGCCGATTTCTAACACATTAGCCATTTAAACAAGGGTCACTACAAATAACCGGTTTTACCGTTATTTTATAGATTAAAAGCGCCATAAAGAATACAAATAAGCTTGCTAAGAGTGCGACCATAAAGCCAGTACTAATATTAAACTCATCAATTACAAATCCTGCCATCGCAGCGCCTAAGGCAACACCGATTCCAAGGCCTGAAATAAGCCATGTTAATCCTTCTGTAAGCTGATCTTCAGGTACCGACTCTTCAATTAAACTCATGGCAATAATCATCGTGGGTGAGAAGAAGAATCCCGCAAGAAAGACCACGGTTGAAAGGGAGACGATATCCCAGACAAATATTAAGGGAATACTAGAAACCATTGTCGCAATAGTTGCGATCACTAACATCTTAGATAGAGAGAGCGGGAAGCGAATCGCCCCAAATAGTAACCCTGCAAAACAAGAGCTAATTGCATAGAAAGAGAGCACCATGCTCGCAGATGCCGGCATATTTTGCGCCTTAGCAAAAGCAACGCTCGCCACATCAATAGTGCCAACTATAATGCCAAGAAAGAGCATTAAGAGGGCTAAGAGTTTCACCACAGGGAGATGAATCACCGATGAGTGCAGGATTTCTTGTGCTTTGATCGGGGGCTCGGTACTTTTTTGAAGAACAAATGCGGTGACACCGATAGCTAAGAAGAGCATTGCAAGAAGGGGGCCTGCTTGTGGGAATAAGCCTACGCAAAGCCCCACAGAAACAGGTGGGCCAATGATAAAGCAGAGCTCATCTAAGACGCTCTCAAGGGCATAAGCCGTTTGTAGTTCTGGTTTGCCGCGATAGATCTCCGTCCAGCGGGCACGAACCATTGCCGACATACTCGGCATAAATCCGCCGGTAATGGCAAAGAGAAATAAGAGCCAAACTGGCAATTGCCAATAGGCAACGGCAAGTAGTGCGAGAATACTGATAAATGAGATGAAAGAAGCGTAAGGAAGGACTCGGCTTTGTCCATAGCGATCAACCGCTCGAGAAATTTGAGGCGCGATGATGGCGCATGAGAGGGTAAATAGAGCGGCAACACCACCTGCTAAAGTATAGCTTTTTTGAAGTTCTGAAAGCATGGTGATAATACCAATTGCTGTCATTGAAACCGGAATTCGTGCAATCAATCCTGCGAAAACAAATCCTTTACTTCCGGGAGTCTTAAGGAGTTGTAAATATGAAGCCATAATGGTCCTTTTGGGCGATAAAATAACATACGTAATGTATGTCGATACTCAAGGAGTGGATTGTATTTGCGCAGGGTAAAGATGTCAATTAGAATGGCTCAAAATTCATACTAACGGGAGAATGCACCGACATGGCAAAAACGCCTACTAAACGTGAAAAAATGATGGAAGAGACGCAGGAGAAATTGCTCAAAGCTGCGCGGGAATATTTTGGGAAATATGGCTATGCCGCAACCTCTATGGATGAATTTACAGCAAGTGTTGGTTTAACACGGGGTGCGCTTTATCATCATTTTGGCAGTAAAAAGGGGCTTTTTGCAGAAATTGTAACC
Source organism: Ignatzschineria rhizosphaerae (assembly GCF_022655595.1). Classification (NCBI taxonomy): domain Bacteria; kingdom Pseudomonadati; phylum Pseudomonadota; class Gammaproteobacteria; order Cardiobacteriales; family Ignatzschineriaceae; genus Ignatzschineria; species Ignatzschineria rhizosphaerae. Next base: position 1,615,817 of record NZ_CP093379.1, on the reverse strand, counting down.
CTCATTGATACAGAAATAGACGATGTTCTCCAAGAGATTGCCAATAAAGAGGATGATCCTTGGCGTGCGCTTTATAAGCGGGGAATTGCTTATTTAAAGCGTTCTTTAGATCCTGAGTTTCAGCAGATCTTATTAAAAGATGCTAAAGCGATTTTAGGGACGGAATTAATGAGTATCCAAAGACGTTGTATGGATTCGGATATTGCTTTAATTGAGGAAGGGATGAAAAAAGGAATTATCCGTCTTAGTAGCCCAAGAATTATGGCGATTATGCTCGATGGTAGCCTTTTTGAATCAGCCTTTTGGATTGCTGAAGCAGAAGATTCAGAAGCGCGTTTAGCAGAAACCTTAGAGTGCTGGCGTATTCTGCTCGAAGGTATTAAAGCTTAGAGATTAGTAATAATTATAAAGATCCCGTATTTAAAGAGGTTAAATCAATATAGGAAAAGGATGATTTTAAAAGTCATCCTTTTTCATATTTTATACTATTTTTTATAAGGGAACTGACAATGAAGAAAACGACCATTGATAAAATAAGGGAGCTAAAAGATCACTTTAGTCCATCGCTATAATCGTTAATTATTGATGAAGGTATTGTTGAGTTGAGAATATTTTTTTAATCCGATAAATAACCTTTCTGTTTTTAGTAAATTTATATATACTTATGTAAATAAGATTTATTCTCAATTGATATTTAGTTAAAAGGATTTTGCATGAAAACAACCATGAAGCTATCAGTACTTGTTCTTTCTTTAGGTCTTCTTACAGCTTGTGCGATGACTCCGGCTGAAAAAGCTGAAGAAGCACAAAGACGTGCGCAGCAGATGTTAGATACACAAGTAAGCTTAGCTCAGCAATGTAGCCCTGAAGCTGCGCAATTGATGAAAGAGATGCCAAATGCGAATAAGCTTTCAGAAACACAGAAAAAAGTATTTGAAGAAAAATATGTGAAAGCTGTGAATAACCAGGCATTCCAAGCATGTTACAACATGGCATGGAAGGATTATCGTGAGCAAAATGCAATGCAAGCAGAGCAGATGGCGGTTTGGGCTAATACTGATGCAAATGCATGGAATGATGGCTTCTTCTTTGATAACCCATTTGCATGGGATTATGGATTCTAATTTAACGCCTTATTTTAGGATTCCTTTAAAAACCACCTCATAAAAGGTGGTTTTTTTATGTTTGTAATACAGCTGTTAAAAAACCTTCGTACGATAAAGTCTCTTCCCCTTAGCTTAGAGGCTATCGATATGTTTCGTAAAAGTACGTTATTTACTGCTATTTTTTTAAGTTCTATGGTTTTTGCTGATCAAGAATATCCCGCTGTGTTATCTGGCCATGCTTATCTGCCTGCAAACACGATGATCTCAGCGCCGAATGAGGCGCCTGATGATCTTAAGATCAGTGGAAAGTTTACTCAAGGGGTTCGTAATGATATTGCTGGGAGCTTAGAGGGCACATCTAATGGGCGTCCTACAGGTTTATCGCTTCCTTTTGTGGGGCAACCATTGCAAGGACATTCAGGGATTAAGAGAATGCCGGACGGCTCTTACTGGTTATTAACAGATAATGGGGCAGGCTCAAAAGCGAACTCCCCAGATTTTATGCTCTACCTGAATCAATATGATGTTGATTTTGATAATAATGTTTTTAAGCATTTAAAGACGATCTTTTTACACGATCCTGACAGAAAAGTTCCTTTTAGAATTCAAAATGAAGCCACAAAAGAACGTTACTTAACAGGCGCAGACTTTGATCCTGAAAGCTTTCAGTTCGCTGGCGGTTATCTTTGGGTAGGTGATGAATTTGGGCCTTACCTTATTCAAGCAACCCTTGATGGGAAGATTGTTGAGATCTTTGAGACAGAATTTAAGGGGCAAAAGCTTCGCTCGCCGGATCATTATTCGATGACAACGCCGGCAAATCCAGAGCAAAAGCTCAATTTTGAGGTACTTCGTTCTAAAGGTTTTGAAGGAATGGCCGTGAGCGCTGATGGAAGAAAACTCTATCCACTGTTGGAAGGTGCTCTAATTGGCAGTGATGGTCAGTATTTGCAGATTTTAGAATTTGATGTGGCAAAGCGTGAGTGGACGGGCAATTATTGGAATTACCCATTAGCACAGAAAGGGTTATCAATCGGGGATTTTAATATGATTGATGATCAATATGGTTTAATTATTGAGCGTGATAATGGGGAAGGCGTGGTTGAGTTTGCTTGTGAAGGTGCGGCAAAGCCGGCCTGTTTTGATCGGGATAATCTTCCTAAAATAAAGCGAATCTATAAAATTAAGTTAGATGCCAATAAGCCAAATCAAGATGTGGAAAAAATTGGTTTTATTGATCTATTAAAGATTCAAGATCCTGATAATCTATCTCGTAAACCATTAAGTGCCGGTAATTTTGTCTTCCCATTTTTTACGATTGAAAATGTGGATATCGTCGATAGCGAAACGATCATTGTCGGCAATGATAATAATCTTCCATTTTCAAGTAGTAGAATCCCCAATGAAGCTGATGATAATGAGCTTATCTTACTTAATGTGAAAGCGTTATTAGAGGCAAGGTAGCGAATAGAAAGTGAGTTAATAATATAACTTTAGAAAAGCAGCCTGATAAGGCTGCTTTTTCATATATAGTCAATTCGGTTTAAGAAACACTATTTTTAAAGTATTTAGAGATACAGAGTGTATCAAATTAGCTTGCATACTGCCGGATAGAACGATTCTTGCGCTTCTCATAATCGATGCGCCGGCGATCTGATTCAGTTACTTTTCAACCGATTTTACTATGTATTATGATAACCCTTTTTTAGGAAAATCAGACCCTAATAAAATAGGGAATCTCATGCTTGAAGATTCCCTACTCCTTAATTGTAAGGGGTGTTTAGGCTTTTTTAACAGCAAAGGCGAGCATAAGATAGTTGACGCCTCTTACCAAGAGATCAATGCCTAAGAGTAGACCTAATAACCAAAGAGGAGAAGTTGGGTCTTTTAAGATTAAAATCCCTGTTACTAAAAGAAGAGCGCCCGATGCAAGACTCCAGCCCCAGCCGCTAATTGGTCTCATTTGAAATGCATGAATAGCGCTAGTAATGCCGCCAATAATAAGAAGAACTGCTAATAACCAAGTTAATGCTGCCGCCGTTGCAAGAGGTGCTTTAAAAGCTAAAATACCAGCTAATATATAAAAGATCGCAAAGATAATGGCGCCTAATTTTTGCATGCCTTGTAAGGTTTGAAAGCTCATGAAAAGTTGAATGATGCCGCTAAAAACCATGATAAAACCAAACATATAAACAGATGTTAATGTGGCAAAAGCGGTGGAGCCAATAAATAAGATGCCGCAGAGTGTGAGTAAAATGCCGCTAAGAATCAATAAGCCGCGATATTTTTTTAATTGATGAATTAAAGGGTCTTGCGAAGTTGGTACTATTGTCATTGTTGTAATCCTCGGTTAATAGGGGGATAAGCACATGGTGTTAAAAAAGAGTGCGAAAACAATTTAACAGATAATGATTTTACTCACTATTCTTTCTAGTAATACAACCTATTGAATAGGAACATAATCCTTAAAACAAGAGCGATACGATAGAAGATGAATCTTACTATTTGATAATAAACTACTCTATATTTTTGTAGAGATTTACCAGCATAAAAGTGTGAGTCATGCAGCGAATGCATTAGCGATGACACAGCCTGCGGTGAGTATAGGCTTGCGCCGATTAAGAGAGCATTATAATAATCCACTATTTACCCGTGTAGGGTATGAGATGCAAGGAACAGAGCTCGCAGATGAACTTTATCCAAAATTTTTAGCAGCAATTACCTCATTGGAAGCAGTTTATAGTTTTACAGATGATTTTGAGCCTTCTACAGCGAAGAATATGTTTTCTTTAATGGTAAGTGACATTGGCGATATGATTTTGCTTCCTAAATTATTGAATTTATCCCAACAAGAGGCCCCTTTTATTGCTTATAACATGAGTATTTCACAAAAAAATTTAAAAGAACGAATGCAACAAGGAGAAGTGGATCTTGCGGTAGGTTTTGTGCCAGAACTTGAGGCGGGTTTTTATCATAAGCGACTTATTAGTCAATATAATGTAGGGTTAGTAAGAGCGGGGCATCCACGGTTAAATAGCATGAAAAGTGATTCAATGGCTTACTTTGGAGAGAGACATATTGATGTAAGCAATAATGAGGGCGAGGATTCTTTAGTAGAGCGAGAATTGAAATCTTTATCACAAAAACGGCATATCACTGTTCGGTTATCTAATTATTTAGGCTTATCTCGATTGTTATTATCGTCAGATTTGGTGGCGACTGTCCCAAAAATCTTAGCGGTGCAGTTATGTGAAGATCACGACTTGCAGTTATTTCCGCTCCCTTTTGATTTTTATAATTATCCTATTTTTGCTTACTGGCATGAAAAAAGACATAAAGATGCAGACCATATCTGGCTTCGTCAGCAAATTTTTAAGGCGGCAACTTTAGTGCAAAAAGAGATTACTTAAAAAAAATAGTGCAAGATTCATGAATACTTGCACCATTTTTTTATTATGTGGGTAATAACTAAGAGTGGTAACCTAATGAACACCAAATTCAGCTTCGTTTAAAATAGTGATAGGGTCCATTTTAGGTGGGTTAGATTCTGAGACCACAGAGATCACCGTCATTGTCTCTTTGTTGCGCTTTAATCGTTGCCAAGAATATGGTCTATCAGGCATTGAGAGAGAGTAGATAAACTCTTCATTAGCAGGATCACGACTAATAATCGTAAAAGTACTGCCTTTAGGCGCATTATCTTGAAGATACTTCGCATAACTTTCAAAGCTAAGTGCGCCCTCTTCATCGGTTAAGTGACCACCGGTGATAATAACCGTCATATCATGTCTTTGAGAGTGTTGCGCGAGTAACGTCCCTTCAGGTGAGTGAGTGGAATCAATATTTTTATAGCTATTATCAAGATAAACGGTTGCAAGACCTTGTTTAGCGATAATCTTTTCTTCAGACAGAGGTTTGAAGCGATCATAGATTAAGAATCCGACAATCACGAGGATAACGGCAATGATGGAAGCTTTTTTATTACTCACAATAAATTTCTCATTAAGGGTTGAAGGGCTAAAGTTACCTAATCTTTGAGGATAAATCAACTTAGATGCTCTCTAGTGATTAAATCGTATGTAGCTGACTTAGCTCAGGAGAGATTGAGACTGAGGCGGCATCTAAAAAAGCATGCTCACTGGCTCTAAGGGTACGGTTTTTATTCCAAATAAGATAAACCGGCACATCCGCAACGCCCTGATAAGGCGGAAGTTTACGAAGAATAGAGCGATCTAATGCACTTTTTGCGGCATTATCGGGTAGGCAGCCGATTCCATAGCCTGTCACAATTAAGCGTTGTAGTTCTTGCAGGTTATTGGTAATAGCGACTTGTTTGCCGGTAAAGTGTTCCATATCTCTAAAAATGGCAATAGGAGAGAGCGCAGCCCCTAATTGCTCACTATCAAACGCCACATAATCTTGGGCGATCACATCGCTCTTATTGATAATCTGTTTATGGAAAAGAGGATGAGATTTCCCGCAATAAAGAGAGTATCGTTGGGGAAGATAAAAGAGCTTTTCAATCTCATCGGAGCTTTTTGGCTCTAAGGTGATGCCGATAGCAGGCTGATTGTTGGCAATTTTTTTAACAATTTCCGCATGGGTTGCGGTATTAATATTAAGGTCAATATTAGGATAATGTTTATGAAAATAGGTTAAGAGGTTATCAAAGTCATTGGAGACTAATCCTGAAACCGTCATGATATGAAGGGTATCTTTAATTGTGTTGCTAGTAGCTGTGAGCTTTTGTTCAAACTTCACAAGTTTTGAGTAAACATCTGTGGCTGTTTTATAAAGATATTCCCCAATTTCTGTTAAAACAAAGGATTTATTACTTCTTTCGATAAGTTTTACTTCTAATTGCTCTTCCAGCTTTTTAAGGTTTTGGCTAACAGCTGATTGTGTGATATTTAATTTAAGTGCAGCATTACTAATGCTTTGCTCCTCTACTATCACTAAATAAGTATGTAATAACGTCCAGTTTAATTTCTCTATTTTCATAGGTTTTCCTTTCTCCTTCAAGGTTATTTTCTCAGTGTATTAGAAAAACTAATATTAATCATTAAAATTTATCGTTTGAAAAAAAGTTGAAAGAGACGGATAAATAAGAAGACCTTTCGCAATGAAAGGGATAACAATTTCAAAACAAATCAGAAGGTGGAGGGTGGTATGTCAACCACAAAAAAACAGCCAGTACGCGCATCACTTGCGGCGTTTCTGGGAACCATGATTGAATGGTACGACTTTTATATTTACGCATTTGCCTCAGCAATGATCTTTGGTTCGCTCTTTTTTGAAACAGAGAGTACCTTTATTGCAACGATGGCTTCTTTTGCAACATTTGCAATTGGACTATTAGTAAGACCTATCGGCGCTGTCTTTTTTGGACATATTGGCGATAAGATTGGTCGTAAAAAATCCCTAGTTATCACGCTCTTTATGATGGGGATTTCGACAATTGGTATTGGATTTTTACCGACATATGCGCAAATTGGTGTGGGAGCGCCAGTATTGCTCATTATTCTTCGTATTATCCAAGGTCTTTCTGTAGGTGGCGAGTGGGGCGGTGCTGTATTAATTGCCGCTGAGCATGCGCCTGCGCATCGTAAAACATTCTTTGCTTCTTTTGCGCAGTTAGGATCACCTGCGGGATTAATTTTAGCCACGATTGCTTTTAGATTGATTTCTGAGATGGATGATGAAGCGCTCTATAGCTATGGTTGGAGATTACCATTTTTAGCAAGCTTTGGTCTTTTAGTGGTGGGGTATTTAGTACGCCGCAGTGTGAATGAATCACCAGAATTTGTGGAAGCTAGAGAAAAAGCAGCGCTTGAGAGATCTAAAAAACGAAAAGAAGAGGCACCATTTAAAGAGCTTTTCTCAAAAATGCCAAAAGTGATTCTTTTAGCAATCGGTGCAAACGTGTTAGGAATTGCAGGTTTCTACTTCGTTAATACCTTTATGCTCTCTTATACAACGGCTTACCTGAAAATGGATCGGACACTCATCTTAAACGTGTTGTTAGTGGTCTCTTTTGTCCAGTTCTTCAGTCAGCCTTTAAGTGCGCTTGTTGGCGAGAAGTTTAATAGCTATAAGTTCTTACTCTTTAGCTCCGGAGTTTGTATCTTCTCACCTTATTTAATGTTTACGATGGTTGATACACAAAACCCTGTATTGATGGTGATAGGTATCTCTATTACAGTAATCTTTATGGCGGGTTACTACTCGGTGATTGCTGGCTTTTTAACAACACTATTCCCGGTGCATTTACGTTATACCGCGATTTCAGTGGCATATCAGTTCTGCGGCGCAATTGCCGGGGGATTAACACCACTTATCGGTACAGCACTTGCTGAGATGTATGCAGGTTCATGGATTCCATTAGCAATTTTCTATAGCTTTATTAGTTTGTTAACCCTTTCTTGTGTGTTTTTCTTAAACCCAAGTAAGCGCGAAACGTATTAAAGAGATAGTCATTATAGAGCCTTGAAGGAGAGTCAAGGCTCTTCTTTGCGCTACCAAAGAAGCAAAGATTGTAAAGTTAGTCATTTAAGTAATTAGCAAAGAAAATGCCTAAAAAATCAAATATCAAATATCAAATATCAAATATCAAATATCAAACATTAAATAACGAATCACGAAGATCAGGATAGGGAGTGAATCATCATGAAAATTTATTATCATCCACATCAAGCATTACATAATCCACAAACCTACTTCTCACGAGGAAAAATGCGTGATCCGCAAGAAGTTCCACAGCGTGTTGAAGAGTTTCAAAAAGGGATTAAAAGCGCAGGTTTTACAGTGACAACACCCGAAGATCTAGGCTTTGATTACTTAACAAAAGTCCATGGTTTTGCCTATATTGAGTTTTTACAAACGGCCTATCAAGAGTGGCATGAAGTTCCAGAAGATTGGGGCGAAGAGGTGATCCCGAATGTATTTGTGAAAGATTACAATGCTCTCAAAGGGATCTTAGCAAAGGCATCTCGCTATATCGCAGATGGTAGTGCGCCAATTGGTAAGCATACGTTTGAGTCAATTTATTGGTCTGCGCAAGGGGCTTTAAATGCCGCTAAAGCAGTGGCTGAAGGGGAAAAGGTTAGTGTTTCTGTGAGTAGACCATCAGGGCATCATGCAAGACGTGAAGCTGCAGGGGGTTTTTGCTTTGTGAATAATGCGGCCTTAGCCGCAGAATATCTTTTAGATCATAGTGATGCTAAAAAGATCTTAATTTTAGATACCGATGTCCATCACGGGCAGGGAATTCAAGAGATCTTCTATGATCGTAGTGATGTGATGTATATTTCACTTCATGGAGATCCTACTAATTTCTACCCAGCAGTTGCCGGCTTTGAAGAAGAGCGTGGAGAGGGTGAGGGGTTAGGATTTAATATTAACTATCCTTTTGCGCATGGTTTATCAGAAGAAGCATTCTTTAAAGTTTTAAAACGAGCTATGAATGATGCAAAGATCTTTAATCCCGATGTCATTGTGCATAATATGGGGTTTGATGTTTATAAAGATGATCCACAAAGTAAAACAAAAGTGACAACAAAAGGAATGGGAGAAATTGCTAAAGAGGTAATGGCTCTTGGAAAACCTGTTGTAGGACTTTTAGAGGGGGGATATCTCATTGAAACATTAGCGGCAAATACTGAGAGTTATATTCGTGGTTTAGCAGAAAAATAGGAGAGAAATGATGAGAGTAAATCAGGATCGATTATGGAATAGCTTAATGGAGATGGCGAAAATTGGTGCTACCTCAAAAGGGGGAAGTTCAAGGCTTGCGCTCTCAAAAGAGGATAAAGCAGGGCGAGAATTATTTGTCTCTTGGTGTGAAGCTTTAGGTATGGAGATTCATCGGGATCCTATTGGTAATTTATTTGCCATTTATCCAGGTAATAACCGCTTAGCTGCGCCTATTGTGATGGGAAGTCATTTAGATACTCAGCCAAAAGGTGGGCGATTTGATGGCGTTTATGGCGTTTTAGCAGCGCTTGAAGTGGTAAGAACCTTACATGAAAATGATGTGAAGCTCAATCATGATCTTGAGATTGCCGTTTGGATGAATGAGGAGGGGGCGCGTTTTTCTCCTGCGATGCTTGGCTCTGAAGTTTTTATTGGCGAGCTCTCTTTAGAAAAAGCACTTGGCATTGAAGATGTGAATGGTATCTCGGTAGGTAGTGAATTGGAAGCGATTGGTGAAGCAGGGACTTCTGAATTTAAACGTCATTTAGATAGCTATTTTGAGCTGCATATTGAGCAAGGACCAATCTTAGAAGATCTTAATAAAGAGATCGGTGTTGTCACAGGTGGGCAAGCGATTGCTTGGTTAGATGTTGAGATGCAAGGGCGAGCGCAGCATGCTGGCACAACCCCAATGCGTTACCGTAAGGATGCGATGCTTGGCGTTTCGGCATTTTTATTAGAGATCGAAGGTTATGTTGCCGCTATTGACGATGCGTTATTAACCATTGGGGAGATAAATATTCCTTTCTCATCTCGTAATACGATTGCAGGTACGGTCAATTTTACTCTCGATATCCGTCATCCTGAAACTGAAAAAGTGAAAGAGATGGTTGCAAAGGTTAAAGAGATGGCAAAAGAGGTTGCGGCAAAACGCGCACTTGAAGTCTCTTTAACAGATGTTTGGTTGTCACCTGCAATTCCTTTTGATGAGTCGTGTGTTAATTTAGTGAGAAGCGCCGTAAAAGAGTTAGGATTTAGCAATATCGAGATGATTAGCGGCGCAGGTCATGATGCGATTCATCTTGCGAAACATTGCCCTACAACGATGATTTTTATCGCCTGTAAAGATGGTATTAGTCATAATGAAGCGGAATCTATTACTGAAATTGATGCCGCTAATGGAACCAATGTGTTATTACATGCTGTGATGAAGCGCGATCAAATGTAGGGGTTGATCTCTATTTTTAATGAATAATTGCCTTTGGGAGCTTGTGACTCTTAAAGGCTTTTTTTATGGGGATTATTGTGTGTTAATCGCTTTTACACCCATCGTTTTAAAGGTCACTGAATCAGGTAGCTATCGGTTATGAGAAGTGCAAGAGTTGTTCTGTCTGGCGTCATTTTATCTGATATAGCTCTATCTGACATAGCTTTTGATATCGTGCAAGTTGGTTTACGAAATAGGCTGCACTGTTGTACTTTTAAGGTGGTGTTTATTTAATCGAATCGACTTTAAAAAAGAGCCTCTTTAATAAGATGATTAAAGAGGCTTAAAGGATTAATGGGTTTTTAATTGAACTTATTTTTCAAGTTTTACATCATTAAAATTATTGGTACCTAATGGATCGACAACATAGTTATTTACCTCTTTGCGTAAAGGCATATAAATAGAGGCATGAGCAATATTCATTACCGGTTGTCTTTCTGAGAGGATCTCTTGCGCTTTTAGGTAAAGCGCGACACGTTTATCATGATCTGCTGTTGCCCTTGCTTCTTGGAGGATCTTGTCAAATTCAGGATCGCACCATTTTGCATAGTTAGAGCCAGATTGCGCAGCATTACAACTTAAAGTCATAGAGAAGAAGTTATCAGGATCTCCGTTATCTCCGATCCAACCAACGAGTGCAGTATCGTGTTCGCCGGCACGTAGTCGCGTTAAATACTCTCCCCATTCATAGGTGACAATATTCGCTTTTACGCCGATTTTATCCCAATCTGTCTGGATGATTTCAGCCATTCTGCGAGCATTAGGGTTATAAGCACGTTGTACAGGCATTGCCCAAAGCGTGATCTCAAAGCCATCTTTAAAGCCCGCTTCTTCAAGTAAGGTCTTTGCTTTTTCAGGGTTATATTCTAAATCCGGTATGCCGTTATTGTGGCCCCACATGCTTGGTGGAATATAGTTTTTAGCCGCTACAGCATTGCCTTGAAAGATTGCATCAATAATGTGAGATTTATTCACTGCAATACTAAGAGCTTTTCGCACCTCTGGTTTATCAAGAGGCTTTTTGGTGGTATTAAACGCAAGATAGCCAATATTTAAGCCTGTTGATGACTCAACTTTTATATCAGGGTTATTTTTCATGCGTTCAAGATCCGCAAGATTTGGGTAAGGCATTGCTTGGCACTCCCCTTTTTGTAATTTTGCATAACGAACGGCCGCATCAGGTGTGATAGAGAAGATTAACCTGTCAATGCTGGCAGGTGTGCCAAAATAGTCTTTAAATTTAGTGTAGAGAATACGAGAGTCTTGTTCATAAGCTCTTAGCTCAAAAGGCCCTGTACCAATGGGATTTAAGTCGAGTAGCTCAGGAGTGCCTTTGCTAAGTAAAACCTCGCCATATTCTGCAGATAAGATCGACATAAATGCCATCGCAATATTAGCTAAAAAGGGTGATTCCGGTCTTGTTAAAGTGATTTTTACTGTATAGTCATCGAGCTTTTCAATGGATTCAATAAGATCATTAAAGCCCATGGAATTAAAATAGATAAATTGCCTATTAGAGACATTATGATAAGGATGATCAGCGTTCATCTGTCTTTCAAACGAGAAGAGTACATCATCTGCATTAAAGTCTCTGGTAGGCTTAAAATCACGATTACTATGGAATTTTACTCCCTTACGAAGATGGAAGGTAAATTCCGTGCTATCTTCGCTAATCTCCCATGATTCAGCAAGGCTAGGTTCATACTCTGTTGTGCCAACTTTAAATTGTGTTAATCGATTAAAGATAGGAATAGCACTAGCATCAAAGGCGGTTCCTGAGGAGGAGAGCTGCGGGTTAAAGGTATCAGGAGAGGCTTCAGAGCAGTAGACAAGCGTTGAAGCATAGCTAGTGCTGAAAGCAAGTGAGGTAAGAAGTGCTGCGCAGCTTAAGTATTTTTTAAGGCGACGCTGAGTTTTTATAGGACGCGGGTAAGACATGTTTTCCTCCTAAGGATTCATTTTTATTATTGTTATCTTATTGTTATCGCTATTTTTTATGAATAACGAAGATTTACGAATAACCTGATTATGAATAAATAGCAAGAGGAAGATGTTATAAAGTTGCGCCGTATTATTGATGTTTAATAAAAATCCTCAGAATTTGGGGCTTCTGAGGATTTGTAGTGGTGATTGGGGATAATTTTAATATCTATTATTTGTTAGAAATCGGCGGGTTGTTTACACTTCAGTGTTAAAATAATTTTCTAAAACTTCATAAGGCGTTAAACCATTAATACCCTTATGAGGTTTTACTGTGTTGTAATAGTTCAAAAATCGTTTTAGCTTCTTTTTCCGATCATCTGAACTGATAAACTCCTCCTGATTATGCCACATTTCCATGAGTGTTCGAATGACTCTTTCTGCTTTTCCATTCGTTTGAGGGCAAGCTGGCTTTGTAAACTTTTGATTAATCTTATGTGTTAGACACATTTCGACAAAGGCATGTTCTGATGTACCTTTATACTCACGACCATTATCCGAATAGGTGCATTCTACAGTATAGGGACACTGTTCTAACAGATCCCATCGAAGAAATTCAGCAGCACTAAACTGTGATTTATCAGGATAAATACCGGCATAAAGTTCTCTTGAAAAATCATCAATTCCTACAAATAAATACTCTCTAGTGCGATTTTTAAGATCCCCTTTTAAAAGAGGGAGCCGTTTAGTATCCACATGGACCATCTCGCCAGGATAGTTTTTGTTATAACGTTTAGCCCTCTTTTTAAGTTTCTCTTCAATAGATTTTTCAATCTTTGCAAGACGTTTAATGCCGTACTTAATTGTTCTATAACGTTCATTTTTACTAGCTAATGGCACAAACAAGTTCAATCTACCTTGTTTTAGTACTTTATAGATCGTAGGTCTGCTTACCATAAAACGCTCAGCTAGATAGGTTACGGTAAATTTTTCTTGATGATGTAATCGCCAAATCTCTTCTCGATGAAACGGCGTTAATTTTGTTTTTCGATGGATATTCATAACAGTATTTTCTCCTAATACTGTAAACAACGCGATAAAATCCTACATATTATTGTTGCTTTAAAATGGCTTGGCATTCAAGGGGTAAAACTTTTTTAGGTTTTGGCGCGACATTTGTGCTGCTTTTTTGTGGTGCATTGGTCCATTTGATTTGATCATTTACCCAGTTTTGTAAATTGCTATCACAGCCTGGTCCTTTAGGGATAGGCGCTTGAGCGATGCAGCCTGTACTTCCTGTCGGACATTTTAAACGAACGTGAAAGTGAGAATCATGACCATACCAAGGGCGAAGCTTTTCTAGCCATGCTTTATCTGTTTCTGTCTCGCAAAGTTTAGCTTTTATAATAGGGTTTACAAAAATTCTTTCTGTTTCAGGGTAGATGGCAGCATGATGCAGTAACTCTCGGTAGAAAGGTTTCCAATGTTGATTCATCTTTCCAGTGCCGGGATTAACAACAGATGGTGTACTAAGCTTTTCACGTAGATTGCCTGAAAGATGGGTTGAGCGATCTTCAAGCCAAATATCGATATCTAACCCTGTTTGGTGGCTTGCATGTCCAAAGTTCGCAGGGCCGCCACGAGGTTGTGCGATATCTCCTAAGATAATGACTTTCTGTTTTTGAATACCAAATTGGTCGAGGCTATTGACGAAATCCATAATGCTGGGCGCACCATAATTACGGTTTCTGCTAGGTCTTACCTGTTCATACCCTTTATTTTTTAAAGGAATTGTCACGCCGCCACTAAAGCAACCATTAGCATAACTACCATAAATTTCAGGTAGGACCTGAAGTGGGGTGTTTGACAGTATGCCAATCTTGCGCATTTGCTGGAATCATTAAAGTGGCTAAGACCATTAATAGCAGTGTACTAAAAAGAGAAGGGAGTATTTTCATAGTCATTGTCTGGATTCATTTTTTTGATGATTGATGGGGATTAACGTAAAAATCTCTATTAATGAGGTAAGAAAATAGAAGATCTAAGTTATAGATTGAATGACAATGGTGTGAAATACAAGGGGTTTTAAATACAAAAAAGCCTAGATCATTGATCTAGGCTTCACTGTTAATGGCGGAATGGACGGGATTCGAACCCGCGACCCCCTGCGTGACAGGCAGGTATTCTAACCAGCTGAACTACCACTCCGTATTAGAATCGTTTGCTACTCTTAATAGCTTTGCTTGATTTGTAATGCAGATCAAACAACTAAAAATATGGCGGAATGGACGGGATTCGAACCCGCGACCCCCTGCGTGACAGGCAGGTATTCTAACCAGCTGAACTACCACTCCATATTAGAATCGTTTGCTATTCTTAATAGCTTTGCTTGATTTATAATGCAGATCAAACAACTTAAATAATGGCGGAATGGACGGGATTCGAACCCGCGACCCCCTGCGTGACAGGCAGGTATTCTAGCCTGCGTGCACGTCCACACTCCGCTTTTAAATTGTTTGCTACTCTTAATAGCTTTGCTTGATTTGTAATGCAGATCAAACAACTAAAAATATGGCGGAATGGACGGGATTCGAACCCGCGACCCCCTGCGTGACAGGCAGGTATTCTAACCAGCTGAACTACCACTCCGTGTTTTTCTTTCGTTGTGAACCAACTAAGGAATGCTATTATACGAAATAAAATTGAGTTGTCATCTTTATTTTTATGTTTGTGTGATAAAGAATCAAAAATAGCGAGCTATTAAGTAGTTAAGGATCTATTTTGAATAAGATTCGCTTTATGCAAGCTTTTTAAATCATGTTACACTCAAATCATGCATGTTAATTAAAAACAATAAAATAAGAGGTCATCTATGAAATTACGCACGTTATGGATCATGGGATTAGGAGCGCTGATATCATCTTCAATGACATATGCAAAGACACTCGAGATCGCACCATTATCCTCTGATAATGATGTTAAAGTGGTACTTGATATGAATGAGTATCATTTTTCAGTTACTGGTGGCTGTAATACAATGATGGGAAAAGTTCACGTGACTGATCGTGGCGCTTTTCGTGTTAAGCAAGGGCGTCATGGTGGCGGGCTTGCATCAACAATGATGGCTTGTCCTGATAATTTACAAAAATTAGATGATCGTATCTCACAATTTATCTTAAATACGCCCAAAATGATTCGTAAAGGGGATGATCTTTATCTTGTGGGGACTGTTAATAATGAAGCTGAGTCTGTTTATTTACCTGTAGAGCTAGATCAGGGAAATTATCAAGATATTTCGGCTAAACCTTATGAGCAGGTTTTCTATTATGTTTCAAATGAGAAAGTGCCTTGCGAAGCTGATACGCAAAAACAGTGTTTACAGGTTAGAAAAGATCAGATGGAAGAGTGGGAGGAGTATCCTGGTGTTATTGAAGGATTTATGCCTATTGACGGTTATGAGTATCGTTTACGCTTAAAAGAGTATCAATCAGATGATGGTAGCGTAAAACATGTCTTAGATATGGTGGTTGAGCAAGGTAAAGTCACGCCATAAAAGGGCTATTAGGCTGATAGAGTGTGATCTTTAATTTTTCTGATTACTCGTAAAATATTGATTGTGACAATAGATTATATATAGATGAAAATAGATAAAAAAGAGCAAGTGAAGAGATTCTTGCTCTTTTTTATTGTTTGTATTTAGTGGTTAGCCTTAATCAAGTGCTGATAATGTCGGCGTATTAAACTTATAACCAGCCCTTTTTCTTAAAGAGTAGATATGGCGCTATTCCTGAGAGGATCATCGCCCCAATTGAGAGCGGATAACCTAATGAGAAATTGAGCTCGGGCATGGGAAAGTTCATCCCATAAATACTAGCAATTAATGTGGGAGGGAGAAATACTACAGAAGCGATAGAGAAGATCTTAATGATTCGGCTCTGCTCAAGCGATATTTTCCCAGTTGCCGCATCAAGTAAGAAGTTAACCTTATCAAATAGAAAGGTTGTGTGACCTGTGAGAGATTCTAAGTCTTGTAAGATCTCTCTAACGTCATTTTTTTGTGCTTCAGAAAGGAGTTGCCCACGCATTAAAAAAGAGAATGAGCGCCGTGTATCCATTAACGATAAACGAGCTTTCCCATTGGTATCTTCTTGCATGGCGATATTTTGTAAGACCTCTTCCATCGTCGGCTTTTTATCTGAATCATCATCTTGTGATTCTAATCTGCGACGTTTTTTTGCCTTTTTAGGATTATCATCTTCTTGAGCTAAGACGTAGGGACTTGTATTTTCAAGTTCAGAGTAGATTCTCTCTAAAACATCGGCGACATGTTCAATTGCTGTTTCATGAAGTCCGATAATGATATTCATCACATCGACTTGTCCATTGGTGAGTTCAAGCTGAATTTGGCGTGCACGCAGACGATAGAGTCTAAAGGCAGAGAGCTCTTCTTCATGGATTGTAAAAAGGCGATTGTTATAGATAGAAAAGGCAACGGTAATATTGCGGGCATTAGTATCAAAATCGTTTAAGAAGAAGCTATGGATATGAAGTCCATCATCATCTTCATAAAATCGGGCGGATGCTTCTAAATCGTTAATTTCAGCTTTTTCAGGGAGCTCAAATTGGAAATGCTCTTCTACTAGCTCTCGCTCTTCATCAGTAGGGGCAACAAGGTCAATCCAAATCATCTCATCGGTAAAGTCCTCGGCACTTTGAACAGAAATTTGCCGTAAACGATTTTCTTTAAGAATAAATCCTGAAATCATGTTTAAATAGCTCCAATTTTTAACGATGGTGAATAAGTGTTTACTAAAGATTAAAACATATTGAACAAAATACCTAATTTCCACGATGGCATTTTTACTGTCAGAAAATATCTCTGAGTAAATTTTAAACAGTGACTTGTCTTTGTTTCAAGAAACGCCATATTAGGGAGCAATTAATTCTAATTTAATTAAAAAGTAGCAGTTTTATGTTTTAAGACTTGCAATTATTTTTAAATATTATATAAGCATGCAAAAGATTTATGTTTTTGTGTTTATGATAAGGAAGGTTTAGCGATGTCTAACGATTACGATGATGATTTATTAGATGATGAAGATATCATTGAGGAAGATGTTCCGGATGTTAGTGATGTCAAAGGAACAAAATCTCAGGCATGGAGAAACATTGAGGCAATTAGAGAAGAACGTGCATTGCAAAAGAAACTTGCAAAAGAGTTTGATCTTGATAGCTTTGATGATCTTCTACTAGATGAAGACTTCGATGAGGATTTAGATTAATTCAAGGTTGTCTTATGATCTTGAATTGATGGTTTTGAAATAGAGATCAGAAAAATAGTGGTTTTTCATTGTATAATGATGAGCATTATTCAATAGAAAGGGAGTTAGAGAATGACAAAAGAGAATTTAACAGAAACAGAAGCAGTCGAAAACAAAGAGGAAGTTGTTGACGTTGAGCAACAAGTTGAAGGGGCAGAAGATCATGAAGCTCAAATCGAAGCGTTAAAAGCGGAGAAAAGCAAACTTTATGACCAATATGTTCGTGCAATGGCAGAAGCTCAAAATGCGACAAGACGCGCTGAAATTGATGTTGCAAACGCTCATAAATATGCGCTTGATAAGTTTGTAAAAGATCTTCTCCCAATAATTGATGCAATGGAATTAGAGATGAAAGCGGTTGATGAAAACTCCTCAGAAGAGTTAAAGCGCTTTAGAGAAGGTTCACAGCTGATGTACAAAATGTTACTAGGTGTTTGTGAAAAATATGGTGTGAAACAGATTAGCCCTGAAGGTGAGAAATTAAATCCAGAGCTACACCAAGCCATCTCAATGATTCCTCATGATGGATATGAAACAAACCAAATCATCACAGTTGCGCAAAATGGTTATTTGTTAAATGATCGTTTAATTAGAGCAGCTCAGGTGATTGTTGCGAAATAAAAGCGTGTTTCTTTGATTTAGTACACTAGTAAAAGCTAGCAAGTTGATTTATCATTGACGGGTATTAGATCATTCAAATTATAAAAATTGGCTTGTATTTTCTAGGAGCAGATCGTGCAAAAACAGTCAGACAAGTTTACATTCTCGGTGCTAACCATTCTTGTAACTCTTTCATTACTAGTGATTTTAGTTGTCTTAGTAACATCAGTTGTGAGACTCGTAGATAAGAGTATAGGTGGTACACCATTCGTTGATCAGGATTTAGTTGCTGAGAGATTAACTCCCTATGGAAGAGTTAATACCGGAAATTTAGTGTCTGATGTTGTGAAGGCAAAAGCACCGCAAGATGTTTATGCCGGTCTTTGTGCAAGTTGTCACGATACAGGTTTAAACGATGCACCATTAATGGGCGACAATGCTGTTTGGGCAGTCAGATTCCAAGAGCGTGGTCTTGATGGGTTGCATGATAGTTCACTTCACGGTCGTAACTTAATGCCAGCAAAAGGTGGAGACCCACGTTTAACAGACGAAGAAGTGATGCATACAGTAGACTTTATTTTATCGAAAAGTGGTATTGAAGTTGCATCAAGTGATCCTGCGGAAGATATCGTTGCTGAGGAAGAGTCTGATGAAGCTGAGGTTGGTGAGACTGAAGTAGCAGCAGAAGAGCAAGCAGACGAAGCAATCGTTGAAGAAGATCAAGTAGCTGAAGAAGCTAACGATAAAACTGAATAAACTTCTATCAATATATGGGATGGGAGTAAAACCCGGACCACATATGAGTATAATGTAATATACTAAAATAACGGGTATGAAATTGATCATGCCCGTTGTTATTTTGTAGGAAGGAGAAATTATGCGTTTTTTACATACAATGGTTCGTGTGACGAACTTAGAAGAATCCATTAAGTTTTTTACAGAGATATTAGGATTAAAAGAGACTCGCCGTAAAGAATATCCACAATGGGAATGTACGCTTGTTTATTTAGCCTGTGAAGGACAAGATGTGGAAGTTGAATTGACCTATAACTGGGACTCAAATGAAGAGTACGGTATTGGTCGAGCATTTGGTCATTTAGCGTTTGAAGTTGACGATATTTATGAAGTTTGTCAGCGCGCTGTTGATGCGGGGATTGAGATTAATGTCCCGCCAAGAGATGGCTGGATGGCATTTTTTAGAAGCCCGGATAATATTTCTATTGAGCTATTGCAAAAAGGTGAGCCAAAAGCGCCGCAAGCTCCTTGGAAAGATATGGAAAATACCGGCTGGTGGTAATTAAATCCAATAAGTAGTTCATAGTTCACAATGCTGGACATGTGGGCTATCTAGTGGACTATGAATAAACTAATAATAGGATATAGGAAGAATGAATAAATTTCCCATGACGAAAGTTGGCGCGGAAGCGCTTCGCCGTGAGCTCGATGATTTAAAACAAGTACAAAGACCACGTGTTATTGATGCAATTTCAACGGCACGTGAACATGGTGACCTTAAAGAAAATGCAGAGTATCATGCAGCAAGGGAAGAGCAGAGTTTTATTGAAGGACGTATTGCGGATTATGAAGCACGTTTATCAAATGCTCAGATCATTGATATCACTCAAATCCCAAATAGTGGTAAGATTATCTTTGGTGTGACAGTCACCTTATTTGATGTCAATGAAGATAAAGAAGTGCGTTATCAGATTGTCGGTGAGCACGAAGCGGATGTGAAGCAAAATAAGTTATCAATTGTCTCTCCTATTGCAAGAGCACTTATTGGAAAAGAGCTTGATGATGAAGTGACGATTCAAACACCTGGCGGAAGCCGAGTTTATGAAGTCATTAGTATAGATCATATCTAACGCTAAAATAGACAACTTAAGTAGAAGGAAGAATTTATGCAAGCATTGACCGCCAACCCAGTCGCAAAATGGATTATCATCCTAATTTTAGGGCTGGGGGTGGTCTTCTTTCATGAGTTTTTAGTCCCAGCTTTAGGCGCGATGATAATTACTTTTGTCACATGGCGCCCTTATACTGATCTTGTAAGATTTTGCCGAGGCAATACGCTTATTTCAGCATCTTTAGCCACTGCTTTTATAGTGCTCGTGATTGTGGTGCCATTTTTATGGCTCGTTCATTATCTTTATGGCGAAATTATCCTTTTACGTTTATGGCTCATAGAGGCGAATTCCTATGGTATTCCAACGCCTGCTTGGGTTTTAAACCTTCCTTATGGAGATGAGATCGGTGCTTATTGGGTTGAATATCTGGGAACTCCTAATGGGATTAACCATTTCTTTGCAGAGATAGGATTAGCAAAACTTGGTTATTTAGCAACGGTGACAAAATCGGTGACTAAAAGCTTTAGCGCAATGGGTTTTACACTACTTTTTATGATGATTATCCTCTTTTTCTGTTATAAGGATGGTCGTAGAGTTAGTCGTCAGCTTGATAAGATTGGTGAGCGGATTTTTCCCGGAAGATGGAAGCGTATTTCCCGTATTGTTCCAACACTTGTGAGCTCTACAGTTTCAGGAATGGTGATTATCGCAATTGGGGAGGGGATTGTTTTTGGAATCGTCTACTATTTTGTCGGTGCGCCAATGCCGATTACGCTTGGGATTATGACAGGGATATTTGCCCTGATTCCAGGAGGAGCACCAATGTCGATGACTTTAGTATCACTCTATTTAGTAGGGATTGGCGATTATACACAAGGAATTATTCTTTTTTGCTGGGGAACAATGCAGCTCTTTATTGTTGATAAAACAATTCGTCCAAGATTGGTTGGGGGTTCTGTTAAACTGCCATTTTTACCAACGATTTTGGGACTTGTGGGCGGTGTAAAAACGATGGGAGTTATTGGGTTGTTTATAGGACCTGTCGTTATGGCGTTACTTGTAGCAATTTGGCGAGAATGGGTGCATGAAGATGATCATTTTGATAGTGACATTAATATCAAGCGGACATAAACCCTAGTGAATAAAACCCTAAAGTCAGTTGTTTAGGGTTTTTTTATAACTGTTAAGATACGCTTAAGATAAGAATGGTTCACTTTAAGGTGGTAATTGTTAGAATTAACACTATTATTTAAAGGTTAATTGATAATAGTTTTTAAAGTATTGATTTAATAAAAATGCGATACTAGTTTTAAATAAAACGTTAATGGGCGCGATGTCTGAAGTGAATTGATAAAAGGCATTGTAAAATCAATGTTTATAGAGAAATGATGTGATATCTTCATATTTAACAACTATAAATAAAATCAATATTGGTGAAAGATAAAAGATGTATAAAACTTTAAGACAGATACTTGCGGTAGGTTTTTTAGGAATCGCATTCACCCCTCTTTTTTCAATGGCGAAAGTGACAGATGTTGAATTATCAGAAGTCGTACTTCAAGATAAATTTGAAGAGATTTACGCCGTAGGAATTTTACATCCTTATCAAGAAGTGATTGTAAGACCTGAAGCTTCGGGAAGAATTGTGAATATTGCCTTTAAAGAGGGAGAATCTGTTGAAGAGGGGGATCTTCTTTTAGCGCTCGACTCAAGTATAGAAGCTGCAGAGCTGCGTGAAACAACGGCAAGACGGGTTTTAGCAAAGCAAAATTTAGACCGGTTATTAGCTGCTAAAGGGGGCTCAACAGCGCAAGCAAGAGATATTGCACAAGCTGAATATGAGCAAGCAGTTGCTAATGAAGCGATTGCAAAAGCAAAATATGATCGCCGATTTATCTATGCGCCATTTTCTGGAACTGTCGGGCTTAAAAATGTTGAGCTTGGGGATTATGTTCAAGCGGGTGCTGACATTGTTAGATTATTAAATATCGATCAGTTACGTTTAGAATTTAATATTCCAGAGCGTGTCGCGCACGTGGTTGAAACTGGGCAAAATGTAAAATTTACGATCGATAATTTCCCCAATAAACTATTTGCCGCAGAAGTTTATGCGGTGAGTCCTGAGATTGAGCAAAAAGGGCGCTCTTTAACAGTGCTCGCACGCTTTCATAATGAAGATCAGTCGTTAATTGCAGGTTCCTTTGCACGATTAAATCTATTAGTGCCCTTAAATTATCAAGTGATTATTATTCCTGAGGAATCGATTTTTGCCTCAGAAGGGGCGCAGTTTGTCTATCGTGCAAAACCTACATCTGATCCGGATGTCTTTGAAGCGGAGTTAGTGCCGGTAGAGATTGGGCAAAGAAGTACTTTTAATGTGGAGATTTTATCTGGATTAAATGCAGATGATATCGTTGTTAAGGCAGGGCAAGTTCGTATTAAAGATGAGAGTTTAGTGCGAGATGTTACAGGGGATATCAAATTAAGAATTCCAACTTCCCAAGGTGGGGCGAGCCAAGTTTTAGGTTCAGATCAATCTGTAGGAGAAGCTGAATAATGAAATTGTCAGAAGTCTCGATTAAACGTCCTGTTTTTGCCATTGTTATCAATATTGTATTGATATTACTTGGATTAATTGGCCTTGATCGGATGACGATCCGTGAATACCCAGATATTGATGTACCTGTTATTAGCGTTAGAACAACCTATCAAGGCGCAAGCCCAGAGATTATTGAAACGCAGGTGACAAAAGTGATTGAAGATGCTGTCACTAGCGTGGATGGAATTGATTTTATTACCTCTGACTCTCGCCGCGGCTCTTCTTATATCAATATTACCTTTAATTCGACAAAAGATATCGAAGAAGCGGCAAATGATGTCAGGGACCGTGTAGCAAGAGCAAAGCGTTCACTGCCAGATGAGGTGGATGATCCTATTATTCAAAAAAGTGACTCAGATGCAGACCCGGTTGTTATTTTAGCGCTCTCCAGTAATGAGCATAGTGCTATTGAATTAACGAAGATGGTAGAAACAGTTGTACAACCTCAAATTGAGCTTTTAGAAGGGGTTGCGAGCGTCACGATTTGGGGGGGGCGAGAACCTGTGATGCGGATCTGGATTGACCCGCAAAAGCTCGCTATTTTAGATGTCACGGTAAATGATGTGGAAGCCGCACTTCGTGCGCAAAATGTGGAGATTCCAGCAGGGACGATTAAGAGTTCGACCCAAGAGTTCTCTATTGTTGCAAGAACGGATCTCAACCAAGTCGATGAGTTTAAAAATATCATCATCAAAGTTGCCGATAATGAGGCGGAAAAAAATAGACCTATCGTGCGTTTAAGCGATGTTGCGTTAGTTGAGCTAGGGGGTGTTGAAGAGACTTCTAGACCAAGATTAAATGGGCGTCCTGGTGTTGGTGTTGCGGTCATTAAACAATCAGTTGCGAACCCCTTAACATTATCTGCAGATATTAGAAACTTAATGCCGGCATTGGAAGAGACATTGCCTGATGGTGTGCAGATTGCAGTTACCTCAGATAGCTCTGTTTTTATTAATAAGTCATTAAGCTCTGTTTATACAACGATTATCGAGGCTTTAATCTTTGTTGGGGTGATTATCTTTATTTTCCTTCGTAATTGGCGCGCGACGTTAATTCCGATGGTGACAGTCCCCATTTCATTAGTGGGCGCCCTGTTTGTAATGTACCTTTTAGGTTACTCCATTAATACTTTAACATTGCTCGCCTTTGTCTTGGCAATTGGTCTTGTGGTAGATGATGCAATCGTGATGCTTGAGAATATCCATCGTCATATTGAAAATGGCGTTCGACCTATTAAAGCCGCATTTATCGGCTCTAAAGAGATCGGTTTTGCCATTATTGCTATGACGATTACGCTTGCGGCTGTATTTTTACCTTTAACCTTTACTCAAGGCCGTATTGGTCAGTTATTTGTTGAATTTGCGGTGACTTTATCCATTACGGTATTGATTTCTGGATTTACGGCCTTAACACTCTCTCCGATGATGTGTTCAAGGTTACTCCCAAGTAAAGAAGAGGAAGAGCAGAAAAAAAATACGGTAATTGGTAAGATTTTAACGCCTATTTATGATTTTGTGGAAAAGGTTTTAGTCGGAATTACCAATGCTTATGAGACATTATTAAGAGCGATTTTAAAGGCGAAATATTTAGTAGTATTGATAATGTTTGCACTATTTGGTGCAACAGGATTACTTTATCTTAATTTACCGCAAGAGCTTTCACCTACAGAAGACCGGGGGTTTATCCGTGTCAGTGCAATTACACCTGAAGGAGCGACGGTAGATTTTACGGATAGATACTTTACAGAAGTAGAGGAGTATCTGTTAGAAACGCTTCCTGAGGGGACAATTGTTTATACCATCTCTGGTGTTGCGATGGGTGCATTAGCCTTTGTCACATTGCCAGATTGGGATGATCGTGATGAATCGCAAATGCAGATGACAGCTCGCATTAATGAGGGATTAAAAGATCGTGCATTGGGTTTACGTGTTTTTGCAAGTGACCCACAATCTTTAGGTCAACGTGGGGACTCTAAAGATGTGCAGATTGTGATTCGTTCAAATGAGACTTTTGAAGAGCTAGATCGTCAAGTGACAAAAATTATGGAAAAAATGCGGGATAATCCTGTTCTCATTTCTCCTGATAATGATCTTCGAATGAATACCCCACAATTAGAAGTCTATGTAGATCGTGAGAAGTTAGCACTTCTTGGAATTGATGTTTCTGTGGTTGGCCGTACATTAGAGACCGCTCTTGGCGGGCGAAATGTTACGCGCTATAAAGAAGGGGCTGAGCAATATGATGTACTCGTTCAGGTAGATCCTCAAAAGCGTAGCCAACCTCGAGATCTAGAGGGAATTTATGTCCGTTCTCAATATGGGGAGATGGTACCACTATCAAACTTTGTGAGTGTGACTGAAACAATTGCCCCGCAAAACTTACGCCACTTTAATAAGCTGCGTTCAGTCACTATTTCAGCGAACCTTCTCTCAGGTATTTCACAAGGAGAGGGGATTGCGATTGTTGAAGATATTATTCGAGAGGTTAATGCTGAAGCGATGCTTGACTATCAAGGCTCATCAAGAGAGTTTATTGAATCAGGCGCCTCAATGGTATTGATTTTCTTAATGGCACTTGTCTTTATTTACCTTGTATTAGCAGCGCAGTTTGAATCATGGATTGATCCATTTATTATTCTCTTTAGTGTGCCATTAGCAGGATTTGGGGCATTAGGAGCGCTTTATCTTGCGGGAGGAACGATTAATATTTATAGCCAGATAGGGCTTGTTACGCTAGTAGGACTGATTACTAAGCATGGAATATTAATTGTAGAATTTGCCAATCAGATTATGGCTGAAGGTGAGAATAAGGTAAATGCCGTGATTCGCTCAGCTACCTTAAGATTACGCCCAATTTTAATGACGACAGGTGCGATGGTTTTAGGCGCCGTACCTTTAGCAATGGCGGTAGGTGCCGGTGCTGAATCTCGTCAAGCAATTGGTTGGGTCATTGTTGGGGGCATGGGGGTTGGAACTGTATTAACGCTCGTAGTTGTGCCTGTTATCTATCTCTTTATTGGTGGTCGTCATAGTGAAGTGAATGAGGAGCTTCTTTATACTTCTTCTTAATATTGAGGGGTTTGGTAAAGAGTTATTCTTAAGATTAAAAAAGCTTATCTTTTAACAAGATAGGCTTTTTTATCAATCGAACTTTAACTTATAGGGTAGTGATCTATTGGATTTTCGGTTTAAGAAACTATTTTAAAAGTAAAATAGTACAGCGTGAATCAAACCGGCTTGCATGATGCCGGATAGAACCATTCATGCGATTTTCATAACAGATGCGCCGGCAATCTGATTCAGTGGCTTTCAAGCCGATTTCACTATAAAAGTATTAAGGGTACTGAGTGTGTATCAAACCGGCTTGCATGATGCCAGATAGAACCATTCTTGCGATTTTCATAATCGATGCGCCGGCAATCTGATTCAGTGGCTTTCAAGCCGATTTCACTATAAAAGCATTAAGGGTACTGAGTGCATCAAACCTGCTTGTATGATGCCAGATAGAACGATTCTTGCGCTTCTCACAACCGATATGCCGGCAATTTGCTATCGTGACTTTTAAACTGAGTCGGCTAAACATGGGAGCACGAGATAGCAAGAAGGATGCTAATATTCCCTTCCGCCGCAAGAGGGATCTTTTAAATTGAATCATCTATAAAAAGAGAGATATAGTTATTACGCATTAAATTTCGATACGAGCCGAAAAAGGCTTAAAACTGCAGGCACATCATTTCAAAAAACATGCAAGCATTCGACCCTGCCGCTTATCAACCTATTTTAAGAGGATGACTAACTAATAAATTTGGATCTCTTATTTTATTTGGAAATCACTATAGATCGCAAAATCCTTGGGGAATTATCTTAATGGATCGCTATAATCGGGTACAATATTGAGGGTTAGATCAGATAAAGTAAAAGAGCATTAATGAAAGTACGTTATTTAGGCTTAAAGCCTTATGCTGAAGTTTATGAAGCGATGAAGTCTTTTACAGAGACAAGAACGCCAGAAATAGAGGATGAACTCTGGATTGTTGAGCATCCATCTGTTTATACGCAAGGGCAAAATGGTAAGCCTGAGCATATCTTAAACGCATGTAATAT
Organism: Ignatzschineria rhizosphaerae; assembly: GCF_022655595.1. NCBI lineage: Bacteria > Pseudomonadati > Pseudomonadota > Gammaproteobacteria > Cardiobacteriales > Ignatzschineriaceae > Ignatzschineria > Ignatzschineria rhizosphaerae. Next base: position 1,589,362 of record NZ_CP093379.1, on the reverse strand, counting down.
CCCTATTGTGCAAGTCGATCGGGGCGGACAAGTGACTTATCACGGACCTGGGCAAGTTGTTATTTATACCTTAATTAATTTTAAAGCCCGTAATTGCGGCGTTCGATCGTTAGTTAGAGCGCTTGAAAATGCGATTATTGCGACCTTAAAAGATTATGGTATTGAAGGTGCTGGAGATGTGGATGCGCCCGGTGTTTATGTGGATGGTAAAAAGATTGCAGCTTTAGGATTAAGAATCCGTAAAGGCTCTGTTTATCACGGTTTAAGCTTAAATGTAGATATGGATTTGACGCCTTTTAAAGGGATTAATCCTTGCGGATATTCAGGATTAGAGGTGGTGCAGATGGCAGATTTATTACCTCATAAAATTGATATTCTTGCCGTAGAAGCAGGTTTAGTCGATCACTTAATATTCTTTTTAGATGAAAAGCAGCTCTCTTTATAAAATAGAGTAATCTTAAGCGGTAAAAGGGTTAACTTAAGGGCTATTTTTCTCATCATAAAATTTCAAATACTATGATTAGGCAAGTTGAAAGCATTGTTTGCAAAGACGTATAGTAAAATCGCTAAAAGTGACTGAGCTAGATTGCGCGCGCATCGGTTATTAGAAGTGTAAGAGCTGATTTTTCCGGCATCTTGTAAGCTAGCCTTATTCACTCGCCATACGACGATAGATCCCATTATAGTAAGATAGGATTAATAAAAGCCTTTGATTTAAATTGAATGGATGAGATAGCAAGAAGAATGTAAGCATTCCCTCTTGGTGCAAGAGAGGCCTTTTTAAACCGAAGATACTATATTTTATGAAATGAATGATATGCCCATAAATATTACCTCTATTGATAACACTCTGTTATTGCGGCTTAGAGACAAGCTGCCGATAAGCTATGAAGTTCATAGCCGTTTTGCGAAAGCGGTAAATCTGATAGATCAAAAAGGGGCGATGATAACGCTATTGTGCGATGGATTACCCAATGGACCTTCAACTGCTTTAGTGAATATACCCTCATTTAGTTCACTGTCTAAAGCGATTGACGTAGGGCAAAAATTTGTTTATCACTCAGGATTATTAGCAAATCAGGACATTGAGTTTTCATTTTCAAATAAGCCTTTGATCTGGGAAAGTACAATTTCCCCAATTAATAGAGCGATAAAAAATGCAGAGATTGATCTAATTAGTGAGCTCCTAATGGCGCATGAAGCATTAATTAGCCCATTGGATATGGAAATAGAAAATAGCGTAGCATTATATATCTCACAAAAATTAAGAGAGAGTTTAGAGGGATTAATACAGGCACTTTTTTATAAAAATAACGTATTAGTAAAAGTATATGTTGAAGCGTTAATAGGGCTAGGGCAAGGATTAACGCCTTCAGGAGATGATCGTCTTTTAGGTTTAATGCTCGTTCTTTATCTTTATGGTGATCGCTTTCAAGATGAGATCTACCAGATAGAGCAAATCGTCGATAATAGCCAAGATAAAACCCATGATATTAGCTGGTGGATGCTGCATCATGGGAGTTTAGGGCAATTTAATGAGTGGTTATTAGATTACGGCAATCTCTTAAGTAAGCCATTTCAAAGCGATTCTTTATTAAACGAGAAAGCGTGTTTGTTAAAAATTTTATCAATAGGCTCTCAATCAGGGGGAGATATGGTAACCGGCATTCTTTCGGGGCTAAAGCTTGTAAAGATGACAAATATTGAGTGGGGCTTTAAGTAAAGAATAAAGAAACGCTATAAAGAGATATCATGAAATAGAATTAAGAAAAGTCTTTGGTTGATAGTGAAGTCAGTTTAGAAATCATTGACTCAGACTATCGGCGCATCAGTTATGAGAAGCGCAAGAATGGTTCTATCCGGCATCATGCAAGCGGGTTAGATTCATATGCTGTCTGGACTATTTTAGTTTTAAAATAGTGTTTCTTCAACCGAATCGATTATATCGTAGAATCTGTTTAAAAGTGATCAAATCAGATTGCCGGCGCATTGGTTATGAGAAGCGTATGAATCGTTCTATCCGGCATCATATAAGCATGTTTAATTCACACGCTGTATAGTTTTACTTTTAAAGCAGCATCTCTTAAACCAAATTGATGATAATTTTGCTATGGGGTTAATAGGAGAGTTTTTTTCCGAGTTTACTTCCCCCGATATCACAGCAATATCCCAAGATTGCACCAACGGTTAAAGAGAGGCAGAGCGTTAACCAGTTGCCATCATTCATGCCATCAATGGCAAAGAAAGTATAGCAACCAACAAACATTCCAGGAACAAAAGAGAGCCATTTATTAATGCCAAGCAAGACAATAATGGCAACAAGAGAGCCTACGCCAAGCGTGCCGGCAATAGGACCACCAATAAAGCCAAAAGTTTTTGTTTCTAAAATGATCATTAAAAAAGCCATCAATGCTCCGACTAATGTTGTCGTAATGGTGATGATTAAGGCCTGAAGATTATGCTTCCCTGTTGCAAAATAGGCGGTACAACCTGCAAATCCTGCCCAAACATTTAAAAACAAGTAATCTGCAAAACCGGCCCAAAGGCCACAAAGGAGACCTGTAAAAAGGGCTGATATTAGTAGCTCTTTAGGTATTTTTTTATTAGGATTCTTCATAAAATATCCCTCTATACTAATTAAATAAAGCGATAGTTTTGAGTGATAAATATAAAAAGATGATTTATCACTCAATGGGTTGTCACTTATTTTTTACAAAATTATTAAGCGATACTCTCTGCTAATGCAATAAGGGCCTTTTCAAAAGCACTAAAAGGAGGATTGGTTAATCCTGTACCGATCATCCCTATTCCGGCATCTTTATGGGCAATTGCGGTATTAATAATTGGAAGCATTCCCGTATCTACCACTTTGATGGCATCAATACCGGTGGCTATGCCGCGAAAGTTTAGGATTGGAATCGTGATATTGGGGTTTACATCTGTTGTGATATCGAGCATATCTATAGAGTAGTTGATCGCCTCTTCTACAGTCCCCCCGACAAGTGGAACGATTGCAGGAGCAGCCGCCATCGCAAAAGCACCTATACCATAGGTTTCGGTAATAGCACTATCACCAATATCTAAACCTGAATCTGCCTCAGTATATCCTGCCATCATCGGGCCAATGACTTTTTGCGCAGGACCAACAAACCAGTTAAAACCTTCAAAATGGCTTAAGCGGATACCAAAATCCACACCATTTCGGCACATTGTTGTGACGATACTGCTATTTTTAACCCCGTGAGCGGCATCTAGTGCAGCTTTACAATAGGCCATCCAAGTAGGTCCACTAAAGTACTCACTACTTGCGATAAATTCAAAAACAGCAATTTTATCTTCATTAGGAAAATCAGTTTTTAAAATATGAGGGGTTAACTGTTGTACTAATAGTGCAGTGCCGGCATTATTTCTATTATGATCTTCATCCCCCATCTGTATCGCTTGTGCTAGAAGCATTCGAAGATCAATCTCTTTGGCAAATCCCATCGCTTCACTTAAGATCGGTCCTAAAACATCTCGCATCCAAATTAAGCGATCAATCACTGATTGGTCATTCGCACCCATTCTTAAAATACGGGCTAATTGCTCTGAGAGATTAGTGTAAGCGATATTGCCGTGGGTTTTGTTTTTTACGACATGCATATACATGGAAGCTGAGGTCACACCTGCCATTGAGCCGACGCAATCATGCTCATGGCAAGGTGAGAAGATAATATCTCCAGATGCGGCAACTTTTTCAGCTTCTTGAATATCTTTGGCTAATCCTTCAAAAACGATGGCTCCTGTTACAGCGCCTTTCATTGCGCCACACATTTTTTCCCACTCAATGGGCGGGCCTGCGTGAATAATCATATTTTTCTTCATTCCAGGGACCACATCAATCGCTTTTTCATAGCCGACTAAAACAGGATGTGCCTGAATAATAAGGTCAACCGCTTTTTGGTTTGCTTCGGTGATTTTTGCTACAATTTCCGGTTGTTTAAGTTTTTCTAAAGCGGTTTGCAATTTGGGACTTAAAGGAATTCTTGGTTTCCAATTGACTTGTACGACATCCACGCCTTGACGCTCTAAATCTGTTTTAAAAATTTCGCCGCCAACATTAATTACGGATAACTGTTGCTCAAATAAATTCTTATTGTTCATCGTTAAACTCCTATGGTTAAAATTAATGGCTAATCATTTGACTAATTGAGCTCGATATTTGTCCTAGCTCCGCAACACTATCGACCACAATAACACCGGCATCTTTTAGCGCTTTCTCTTGGTTTCTTTTATTTTGATGATCTAAATCCGTGCCTAGTAGATAGGCAATAAATAGGAGCTTACGCCCTGCATCTGCCGCAATTTTTTGGGCTTTTTGAATATCAGGAAGCATCGATCCTACAGGATCTTCATTTGCACCAAACCCCAGTTCAAAATCGAGCATAATAGCGGCAACGGAAGGATCATTAGCTTGCTCAATGATCGCTTGAGATCTAAAGGTACTATCAATCATGGGATGCGCTCGACCTTGAGTATAATCATCATCCCCAAAGTCAATAACGGCATTGCCTTTCAGTGGAGTGCCAAATTGATGACGCTGATCTTTAGGGCCTGCCACATTAGAGATAACAGGAACCGCGTCTATTAAAGCGTAGTACACCTCATCACAAACAGTACCGCCGGCAAAAAGACCTCGTAGATTTTTTTGTGAAGGTTGTAATGCCGCCTTTAAAGTGTTGATATCAATTGTCGTTTTTTGCGGCTTTATTGATGAGCCGTAAGCGATTTCTACCGCTTTTTGCGCAGCTAATAAGGTATTAGGCACAATGGTTAATTGCGGGCTATCTAATGGTTCTTTAGATCCTATAAAGCAGATCACAACCGGTTTAGAGAGTGTTTTAGCTAGGGTGATGATTTTTGATTCAACTGATTTTGCCGGGGGCTTAGAGATAAGGGTAATAACTTTGGTTTGAGGATCTTTATCTAACATATTAATCGCATGTTCCATCATGATGCCATTAATATCTTCGCTTAAATCACGACCACCCACGCCAATCAATTGGCTAATACCGCCACCAAGTCGATCAATTTGTACACTTACTTCTTGGCTTCCTGTTCCGGAAGCTGCGACAATACCAATGCTTCCCCTTGTAACTTTATTGGCAAAACAGAGCCCCGCACCATTGATAATCGCAGTGCCGCAATCAGGCCCCATCATTAGAAGGTTTCGTTCAATTGCAAGTTTTTTTAAAGAGAGTTCCTCTTCAATAGAGACATTATCGCTAAAGAGCATGACATGACGATCTTGTAATAGTGCATCTTTAGCCTCTTGAAAGATATATTCCCCAGGGATTGAGAAGAGCACTAAGTTACTATCTTGTTTTTCTTTTAAGGCTTTAGCCAATGAGTGATAGCTGCGTTCACTTTTCTCTGTCTGATCATCATTTTTTTGTAAATCCGCAATTTCTTGTAAGACGGTATCAATATCTTCTTTATTTTTTACCATGAAAACAATGATTAAATCCCCTCTATTGGCTGATTCTATTTCACTTGTCATTAATCCAACATCGCTAATTACTTGTTTATTCATGTCGGTTCCCATACCGATCATCGCTTTTTCAACAAGTGGTAATTTATTAACCTTTGTGGATAGCGCCATCAGACTCATTGAGTCGATATAGGTCTCTTTTTTAATAATTGATTTAATTATCATCTTTTCCCTCGCTTTAAATTGATGGTGAAGATTAGGCAATGCGATATGCCTATATTTCATCATTAACCAGTCAGCCGCTTGATTACAAACCTTTTTTAAAAGTAATGACTAAAATTTGATCTATATAAAACTATATCCTTTTAAATAACGAATGCCTTTAAAATGGTAACTAATTAAGATACAGTGAGTAGTTAATACCTTAATAAAGGAGGTTAAAAATGCCAGATCATCGAAATATTGATAAAAAGCCGATTATGGTACTCGCTATTGGGGGGAATGCCTTAATTCCTGATAATGAACATCTTGATATCAAATCTCAGCGAAAAATCGCAGCAAAGTTAGCTGTTGATCTTGTTGATCTAATAGAAGCTGGATGGAGAGTAGTATTAACTCATGGTAATGGTCCACATGTGGGTGTTCATCTTTTGCAAGATGAGGCGGCTAAAAAAAATCTTCCAACTTATCCTTTAGATCATTATGTCTCTAGTACTCAAGGTGAGATTGGTTACCTTTTACAATTATCCATTTATAACGAATTATTACAGCGAAAATCACGACATCCTGTTGTAGCATTGACAACCCAAGTTGTGGTAGATGCCGATGATTCAGCGTTTCAAGCACCCGATAAGCCTGTGGGTATTTTCATGACAGAGGAAGAGGCGATTAATCGTGTGCAAACATTAAAGTGGGAAGTGGTTGAAGATTCAGGAAGAGGTTGGCGCCGTGTAGTACCCTCTCCTAAACCTAAACATATTATTGAATTAGAGATGATAAAAGCATTAATTGCGCATGATGTATTAGTGATCGCTTGTGGTGGAGGGGGAATTCCTGTGGTAGTAGATGATACAGGGGAACTTCGAGGGATTGAGGCGGTGATTGATAAGGATCGTGTCTCATCTCTTTTAGCAGGAGCGATGAAAGCAGATGTTTATCTGATTCCTACAGGTGTTGAAAAGGTTGCAATAAACTTTGGTAAAGAGAATCAACAATGGTTAGACCATTTAACGGTAAAAGAAGCAAATAATTATATCAAAGAAGGGCAATTTCCTGCAGGCAGCATGTTGCCGAAGATCGAATCTTTATTAGCGTATTTAGATAAAAATCCTCAAGGCACAGGTATTGTCACAACTTTAGAATCGATGGTATCGGCGCTTAATGGTAAAACCGGCACTAAAATAACCTGTGAATCGCTTTAAGGCTTAATCTTACTTTAAGATATTGAAAGACTCGATTACCTCGATCACTTTAGAAACTTCAGGATTTTGACCTTTCCCCCCAAGATTAACGGCATGTGGATTGTTTTGTGTTGGAATAACGCCGGCATAATCTGCATGGCTTCCTAAGAAAAGACCAATAACAGGGCGATCTTGGGTATTTGCAAGATGTGCAAATCCTGTATCAACGGCGATGATCAGCGTTGCTTTAGAGAGAATGAGCCCCGCTTCTTGAATAGAGACTTTAGGCATCACTATTGCATTTGGCACTTTGTTAGCAATTCTTTTTGCGCGTTCTTTCTCTCTCTCACTTCCCCAAAATAAAATAGAGAGTATGCCTTTTTCAAAGAGCCAGTTGCCAATCTCAATCCATTTAGCTTCTGGCCACTCTTTATTTTCAGCACTTGTTCCATGGATAAGCGCTGCAAAGGGTTCTTCTGGGGTTAAAGGAGATGTTTCATCCCAATGTTGAATCCCAAAATTGGCAAGTGGGGCTGGCGTATAATCGAAAATTTTTCCAAACAGTTGGCGATTTCGCTCGATAGCCGTTAAGCCTTTTGGTACGGAAAAACCATGCTGGTAAAAGCGAGCGGCAAAAGGATCCCGAATAGATTCTTTAGAATAGCTATAGGTTGGAATTGTGCCTTTTTGCGCAGCAATTTTTGTCATCATGGCACTTTTAAAAAGCCCTTGGCAATCAATGATAAGATCCCATTTTTCACTGCGTAGTGCTTTTTTAAACTGGCCAAATTCTTGCCATGTTTCGCGCTTGAAGAGATTTTTCTTCCAGCGGCGGCTACCAAAGATAATGACCTCTTTTGTCATCGGGTGCATTTTAGCAATATCGGCAAAAGACTCTTCAACAAGCCAGGTAATCTCATATTCGTTAGGGTGATGCTCTGATAGATCCGTTAATGCCGGAAAGGTATGGATTAAATCTCCCATTGAGGAAGTCTTAACAAGCAGTAATTTTTTCATGAAATGGATCTATCCGTTTATAGCAACATTAAGGAATCGCGGTTTAAAGCACGAAAGCCTTTACCTATTTCGATTTAAAGTTAGACGGATTATACCTAAAGATGAGGATTTTATCGACTATAGGATCACAATTCATATCGGCTTTAATAGTCAATAAATGATAAATCAGAAATTATCGTTAAGAGTTCTTTTAAAAGTATAAAACTCCTGCTACATTGATGAATGAGGGATCGTAGTAGTACAGTTATGAGCCTCTAAATTAATATGAAAAATCCAATAGTTAAATGATATTGAGATTGGAACTTCCTCGAGTTTGAGTTTTATTGTGACAATTTTAGATAGATTGTCACAATAGCGTGTGAGCGAAGTAATAATAATGAATGGATAACAGCAAGATTAGGAGTGGAAATGATTAGGGTCGGAATTATCGGGGTAACGGGTTATGCCGGACAGCAGCTATTATGGTTATTAGAGCAGCATCCCGAGGTTGATATCAGGCTACTCTCTTCTAAATCATATGCTGATATGGATATTGCTGAAGTATATCCAAACTTTGAAGGTCGATTAAGTCATACCTTATTAAAAGATCAAGATTTTATGGCGCGCATTGACGAGATTGATCTCCTCTTTATGGCGCTTCCTCATGGTTTATCGCAAGAGCTTGGTCAAGTCGCTTACGATAATGGGGTAAAAGTGATCGATCTTGGCGCAGATTTTCGTTTTGAAGATACCAATACTTATGAAGCTTGGTATAAAGTGCCTCATAAAGCCAAAGATTTAAGTAAAGTGGCCGTATATGGTTTGCCGGAGCTTCATCGAGAGCGTATTGCAAAAAGCCCAATTATCGCATCTCCAGGCTGTTTTCCTACCTCGGCTATTTTAGGTGCGGCGCCGCTTATCGTGGCTAAAAAAGTTGAAACGGATATGATTGTCGATTCTAAAACAGGAACGACAGGGGCAGGGCGAGACGCTAAAACAACGTCCCTTTATTGCGAAGTCAATGAGAACTTTAAACCTTATGGTCTTTTTAATCATCGACACACACCAGAGATGGAAAAAGAGTTAGAAAAGCTCACTGATGAAAATGTTGATGTGTTATTTACCCCGCATCTATTGCCGGTGAATCGCGGTATTTTATCAACAATTTACTTTAATCTTAAAAAAGGCGTCACTCTTTCCGAGGAAGAGGCTTATCAAATTTATCAAGCCTTTTACCAAGATGAGCCGTTTGTGAGAGTGCGCAAAGGATTGCCAGAGCTTAGCCATGTGCGTGGTACAAACTTTTGTGATATTGCCATTAGGGTCGATAGTAAAAGAGGCAAGGTGATTGTCATTGCTGCCATTGATAACTTAATTAAGGGCGCTGCGGGTCAAGCGGTTCAGAGTATGAATATTCTCTTTGGTTTTCCCGAAGAGACTGGCTTATCGAGCTTATCGATGTATATCTAATCAAACATATAAAAGGTATCACTAATAATGATATCTTTTTTAATATGAGCACCTTTAAAATAGGTGAAATAAATTAATAAAGCTATCATAACAAAAGGTTATGATGGTGTTTTAACTGCGAAACTTCAATCGGGTAGACTCGATTATTTATCATAATATTCAATCTTCAAAGAGTTAGGAGAAGAGAATGATTACAATTTTGAAAGACGGAACGATTACCTCGACGCCGGGATTTCAAGCTGCAGGAATGACTGCAGGAATTAAAGAGAGTGGCAAGAAAGACCTTTCTTTTGTGTTTAGTGAAGAGCCGGCAATTGCTGCAGTTGCATTAACACAAAATAAGTTTCGTGCTGCACCTGTTGATCTTTGTGCAAAATTTATTGAACAAGATCAACATCGAGGCATCATCATCAATAGTGGTAACGCCAATGCGTGTACCGGTGATGAAGGCGCTGCAAATGCGCTTGAAATGTGTGAAATTATTGCAAAAGAGATGAATGTTGATACGGAATCTATTTTTGTAGCATCCACAGGCGTCATTGGTAAGCAGTTACCAATGGATATTATCCGTAAAGGTCTGACACAAATCCCTACCAAACTCAGCCGCGAAGGTGGTAATGAAGCTGCCGCTGCGATTATGACAACCGATTTAACAGCAAAGCAGATCGCTGTTTATTTTGAGATCGATGGGGAAATCGTGACAATTTCAGGGATGGCAAAAGGTTCCGGAATGATTCATCCTAATATGGCGACGATGATTGCCGTATTAACGACAGATGCCAATATCACTAAAGAGATGCTCCAAAAATCCTTCTCAGCAAGTGTGAATACTTCGTATAACATGATCTCTGTTGATGGTGATACAAGTACAAATGATTCGGCGTTTATCTTTGCAAATGGTAAAGCTAATAATCCTTTAATTGATGGTAATAGTGATGCTTATATCGCCTTTAAGCGGGCTTTAGATACCGTTAACCAAGCACTTGCAAAAATGATTGCTCGTGATGGTGAGGGCGCTACCAAATTATTAGAAGTACGAGTAGAACATGCAAGGTCTCTTGCGGATGCGCAAAGTGTTGCAAAATCTGTGATTACCTCTAGCTTAGTAAAAACTGCGATCTTTGGGGAAGATGCTAACTGGGGCAGAATTATCTGCGCAGTTGGAAATGCCGGCGCTGAATATGATCCTTCAAAGGTACAAGTATTTATTGAAAATGGCGATATAAAGGTGCAAATCGTGGCTGATGGATCTGGTGCATCATTTGATACAGAACTACTTGATAAGCTCTTAAAAGAAGATACGGTCACAATCTTTGTGGATCTAATGAATGGTGGTAGTACCGCAACCGCTTGGGGCTGCGATCTCTCTTATGATTACGTTAAAATTAACGCAGACTATCGGACCTGATAGAAGGAAATAAAATGATTACGAATCACGACAAAGCCCACATTTTAGTAGAAGCACTCCCTTTTATTCGTAAATATGCGAATAAAACGGTAGTGATTAAATATGGTGGCGCGGCGATGGTAGATGAGAAGGTTCGTGATGAATTTATGAAAGATGTTGCCCTCATGAAATATGTGGGCATTCATCCGATTATTATTCATGGTGGAGGACCTGAGATTAACACGATGCTCAAGCGTGTTAATAAAGAGACAGAGTTTATTGAAGGTAATCGCGTGAGTGATGCTGAAACGGTAGAGATTGCCGAGATGGTACTCTCTGCAAAGATCAATAAAAGTATTGTGGCAGATCTTAATAAACTTGGGGCAAAAGCCGTGGGTTTAAGTGGTAAAGATGGGGGAATGATCACCGCTCATAAGAAATTTATTGAAAAAGATGGGCAAAAGATTGATATCGGTTTTGTCGGAGAGATCACAGAGGTCAACCGCGAGCTGATTGATATTTTAGTCGGGCAAGATTATATTCCTGTGATTTCATCTATAGGAATTGGTAGCGAAGGGGAAACCTTTAATATCAATGCCGATTATGTAGCTGGAGAAGTTGCGGCAGCTGTGGGCGCGCATCGCCTTATTTTCTTAACAGATGTGAACGGTGTTTATAAAGATTTTGAAGATAAAGAATCATTAATTGCCGATATGACTATTGAAACAGCACGTGATTATATTAAAAGCGGCGTGATTAGTGGCGGGATGATTCCGAAAGTGAATACTTGTTTAGAAGCTATTGAGCGTGGTGTTCATCATGTGATTATCTTAAATGGTCAGATTAAGCATTCTATTCTTTTAGAGTTATTTACAGAAGAAGGGTGTGGCACGATGATTTATCGTGAGGTTTAAAGTTTTAGCGGCAGTAAAGGGATGATCATCGCAGATTAGTGATGTTGTTTAACAGAAAATTATTGAAATAGAAATATATCTAAAAGAGGATAGAAGCATGTTGCTGAATGTATATAATCGGTTTCCGGTCAATTTTGTCAAAGGGGAAGGTTTAACGTTAATTGATGATAAGGGTGATCGATATCTAGATTTTGTATCAGGTATTGCGGTTAATGCGTTAGGTCATGCACATCCTAAAATGGTCGAGACGATTCAAAAGCAAGCCGAAACCTTACTTCACGTTTCTAATCTTTACTACAATGAAGCGCAAAACAAGGCGGCAGAAAAGTTACTTGAAGCGACTAAATATGAGCGCGTATTTTTCTGTAATAGTGGTGCTGAAGCTAACGAGTTAGCACTTAAAATTGCACGTAAATATGGCAAGGGAATCTCCCCTTCTAAAAATGTCATTCTCTATATGAAAAACTCCTTTCATGGTCGAACGACTGGTACATTAGCAGTAACAGGGCAGGAGAAGTATCAAGCGGATTATCGTCCACTTATTCCTAACACGGTAGAAGTTGAGTTTAATAATGTCGCTGAGCTAAAGGCTAAATTTAATGATGATATTTGCGCCATTATCCTAGAGCCTGTGCAAGGCGAAGGTGGTTTAGCTTCAGCAAGTTCTGAGTTTATTGCGGAAATTAAAGCCTTATCTGAAAAGCATAACTCGCTTGTGATCTTTGATGAGATTCAGTGCGGATTATCACGTACAGGGACAGTTCTCTATTCTGATCAACTACCTTTAAAAGCAGATGTTGTGACACTTGCTAAAGCCTTAGGTGGTGGAGTGCCAATTGGCGCTTGTATTACAAAAGGGCGTGCTAATGAGATTTTAGTACCTGGAGATCATGGTTCAACTTATGGAGGGAATCCATTTGTCTGTAGCGTTGCTTACACGGTGTTAAGTGAAATTACGACGCCTGAATTTTTAGCAAATGTCCGTAAAATGAGTGATTATGCGCGTCAAAAGCTCTCTGAGCTTCAAGTAAAACATCCAGAGATCGAAGAGATTCGTGGGCAGGGATTACTACTTGGTTTTAAATTAAAAGAGAATTTAGCCGCTGGTGATTTTGTGAAAAAAGCTTTAGAACATAAGCTTTTATTAGTCGCAGCTGGTGGTAATGTTGTTCGTTATTTCCCCGCGCTTATCGTCACTGAGAAAGAGATTGATGCAACAATCCCAATTTTAGATCAAGTTTTTACAGAGATGAAAAAGTAGTTTCACCATTTTTCATCACCATTAATCAGAAAGCACCTTCTTTTTAAAGAAAGGTGCTTTTTTTATGGAGATAAAATTAACTATAAACCGTAATACCGAGATTATTGAGCTCTTTAAGCGTATTTTTAGGAAGGTTTTTATCCGTAAATATAGCATCAAAAGCGCTCATTGGCAGTGCAATAAACGTTGCAACTTTGCCATATTTACTAGAATCACTTAAGAGGTAGAGTTTGTTACTGACTTGCGCTATCGCCTCTTTAACGGGAACTTTGTTTTCATCAGGCGTTGAAATACCGCGAAGATTCCAAGAAGAGGCCGAGACAAAGGCTATATCAATAATAAAGTTTTTTAAGGTTTTCGCAGCAATTTCACCAATAGCAGAGTTATTATCTTTACAGATTCTTCCCCCTGTATGAATGAGCTCTGCTTTACTGTGTTGGACGATAAACCCAGCAATGACAAGATCATTGGTGATAATGGTTAAATCATCACGATGCGCGATTTTTTTAGCCAGTTCTAAAACAGTTGTGCCGGCATCAAGGTAGACACAAGCATTTTTGGGGATTTGTTCACAAGCAAGTAGGGCAATACTCTCTTTTTCAGAAGTATTTAACCCGCCTTTAATTGTGTGAGATGGCTCGAAAGAGAGCCTTTCTGAAGCTCTAACACCACCAGAAACGGTGGCAACTTTCCCTTCTTTTTCAAGGAGGTTAATATCCCGCCATATCGTCATGTAAGAGACATCAAATATTTTACAAAGTTCTTGAATACTCATCACTTCATTTTGCTGAATCAGATTTAAAATATTTTTTTGTCTCTCTAAAGGGATCATTGTTGCAAACCTCTCATTTTTCTTGAAGTTACTATCATATCAAATCTCATCATCAACATCATTTTTAATCATTTAGCAGTAGGAATATATAGATCTAGGACATATATTTGCTGTTTTATGTTGAGTTTTGGTGAAAATTGGTGGATATTGATGAGGTATAAGGAAATACCCACTTTGGAGTTATCATGAAAAAAATTATTATCACGGGCGGTGCTGGCTTCTTAGGTCAGAAATTAGCTCATCAGTTATTACAGCAAACATCATTAGCCTTCGATGAATTACTTCTTCTCGATATTATAGAGGCTAATATTCCTAATAATGATGGCAGAGTAAAATCTATTGCATTAGACCTTTCTAATAAAGGTGAAGTTGAAAAGCTTATTGATGATCAATGTATTGCTATTTTTCATTTAGCAGCGATTGTTAGTAGTCATGCTGAGAGTGATTTTGACTTAGGAATGCAGGTTAATTTCGATATTACTCGTAATTTATTAGAGATTTGTCGTCATTTAGCTCCTAAAGTGAAGTTTATTTTTACTAGCTCATTAGCAGTTTTTGGTGGAGAGTTGCCTGAAGTAATTACAGATAGTACAGCAGTAACCCCACAATCATCTTATGGTGCTGAAAAAGCAATGGGTGAGCTTTTAGTCAATGATTATATCCGCAAAGGTTTTGTAGATGGGTGCGTTGTTCGTTTACCAACGATTTGTGTTAGACCAGGAAAACCTAATAAAGCAGCATCCTCATTTGTTAGTAGCATTATTAGAGAACCGCTTCAAGGGGATAGTGCTATTTGCCCTGTGAACCCTGAGCTTCAATTATGGTTATCTAGCCCGGCATTAGTGATTCACAATATTATTCATGCGGCTACCCTTAATGCCGATAGTTTCGGATCATATCGTACGATTAACCTTCCAGGAATTACTGTTTCTGTTGAAGAGATGCTACAAACTTTAAAATCAGTTGCAGGAGATGAAGCTTATCAGCGTGTTGAATTTAAAGAAGATGAAGGTGTGAATAAAATTGTTTCAAGTTGGCCTGGGAAATTTGATGTTACCAGTGCTCAAAAAATGGGGTTTATTCAGAACACAGATTTTTCTGAAATCATTCAAGAGTTTATTAAAAACGATATTAGTGTGAATTAGTTCATAGTGTTTCAGTCTCAGTTTTAAGGTGATACTAAAACTGAGACTGAACTTTTTTATTTATAGATGATTATCTCCTACATTATAAAAATCATGGCATCTCTGTAGGTAGATCTCTGGAGGATAGCGTTATGGAGTTGTATGTTCCTATTATTGGGTTAATTGTTGCAGTATTTACCCTGATTTATTTAGCGTTAAGAACGCGTGTACATATTTTATTAGCGATGTTGATTGCCGCAGCCATTGCTGGATTATCGGGTGGATTATCAGCAAGCGAAACTGTTAGTGCCATCTCAGGGGGCTTTGGATCAACATTAGGAAGTATCGGAATCGTTATTGGTTTAGGGATCATGATGGGCCGAGTTTTAGAAGTTTCTGGTGCCGCTGAGAGAATTGCTTATAGTTTTATTAAGTGGCTTGGAAAAAAGAAAGAATCTTGGGCAATGGCAATCACCGGATACATCGTCAGTATCCCCATTTTCGTTGACTCTGCTTTTGTGATTTTATTTCCATTAGTTAAAGCGCTTGCTCAAAAAAGTAAGACTAGTATCTTAACGCTTGCGATAGCGCTTGCGGGGGGATTAATCCTGACACACCATGTTGTACCCCCAACACCAGGACCATTAGGGGTTGCAGGTATATTTGGTGTAGATATTGGAGCAATGTTAATTTCGGGATTATTTTTAGCAATTCCTAGTATTGTGGGAATTGTATTTTATGCTCAGTGGCTAGGCCGACGTTATCCAGACTTTCAAGTTCCAGAAGTGGCGCAAACACCGGATGATTTAAAAGAGACACACGAACAGTATATGAAAGAGAAAGAGGGGAAAGAGTTACCTTCACTACTTCTTTCAACCTTACCGATTATTGTGCCGATTTTATTAATTTTTATTGATACCACGACGAATATGATTTCTAAGTTGGATCAATTTGCTTATTTGCCAGAAACTATTTGGGGGCAGGTTTTCTCATTTTTAGGAGCTCCTATTATTGCGCTCTCTATTAGTGTATTAATTGCTATCTATACCTTGATGCCAAAGCATAGTAAGGAAGAGACAATTGATCGCTTAGAGGAAGGTTTGCAGTCAGCTGGGATTATTCTTTTAGTAACGGGTGCTGGTGGAGCTTTAGGTGCTGTTTTAAGAGAGAGTGGAACAGGGACTTTAATAGCAGAGCATGTGGCTTTATTACCGATTTCACCAATTTTAATTCCTTTTATTATCTCAACATTAGTGCGCATTATTCAAGGGTCTGGAACGGTTGCTATGATTACCGCAGCATCTATTTCGGCTCCAGTGATTGCACAATTTCCGGATGTGAACCCTTTAGTTGCAGCTCAAGCGGCAACGATTGGCGCACTGTTTTTTAGTTACTTTAATGACAGTATGTTCTGGGTTGTAAACCGCATGCTCGGTGCTAAAGATGTAAAAATGCAAATGATGATTTGGTCAGTTCCAACAACCATAGCTTGGTTCATTGGATTTGTAAGCTTACTTGTGATGAACATGGTTTTATAAGTAAAACTCTACACGTAATAAAATAGAGGAAAACATGAAAATAGGGATTATTGCCGATGATTTTACCGGCGCGACAGATATTGCGAGCTTCTTAGTAGAAAATGGTTTATCTGTGATTCAATTTAATGGTGTACCCAAAGCGGATCAAGTGGTTGATACTGATGCTGTTGTGATTAGTTTAAAGAGCCGCTCAACCCCAAAAGAAGAGGCTGTTGCCGATTCTTTAGCGGCGCTTAAATGGCTTAAAAGTGATGAATGTCAGCAGGTCTATTTTAAATATTGCTCAACCTTTGATTCAACAAAAGAGGGGAATATCGGTCCTGTCACAGATGCGCTTTTAGATGCTTTAGATTCTAAAATGACGATTATCTCGCCGGCATTACCGGTAAACGGGCGTACAGTTTATAAAGGTTATCTTTTTGTATTAGATCAGATTTTAGCAGATTCTCCGATGAAAAACCACCCCTTAAATCCAATGACTGATAGTAGCTTGTTGCGTTTGATGGCAATGCAAGCAAAAGGAAAAGTAGGGTTAATTACATCCGATGAGCTTGATAAGGGCTCTGAGTTTGTTAAAGCAAGGCTCCAAACATTGGAAGATGAAGGGGTCAATTATGTGGTGATGGATGCCTTAACCGAAGCGCATCTATTAACGCAAGGGGAAGCGGTTAAAGAGATGCCCCTTGTAACAGGGGGCTCTGGTCTTGCTATTGGGTTAGCAAGAGCACATAGGGGTGAGAATCTTTCATCTGCTTTAGCAAAAGAGAAGGGCTATCCTGTTGCTGGAAAAGCGGTGATTTTCTCCGGATCTTGTTCTGCGATGACAAATCAACAAGTTGCGCATTATCAAACGCAGGCGCCTAGCTTTGCAATAGATGTTGCGGCAATTATTGAGGAGCCTTCTAGAGTTAATTACGTTCAAGATATTGTTCAATGGATTGAGCAAACTAGTGAGCAGACGGATTTTGCTCCACTTATTACTGCTACAAGTAATGCGGCTAAACTTGCTGAGATTCAGCAACAATTTGGGGCAGAAAAAGCGAGTTTAGCTGTGGAAGAGACCTTTAGGTTATTAACCTTAGCGCTAAAAGAGAAGGATATTACCCGTTTTATTATTGCAGGTGGTGAGACTTCTGGCGTTGTAACGCAAGCATTAGGTGTGGAAAGTTTCTATATTGGACCGACAATTTCTCCTGGCGTTCCGTGGGTAAAAGGGGTTGAAAAAGCTATTTCTTTAGCACTTAAATCAGGGAATTTTGGTGATGTAGATTTCTTTATGAGAGCGCAAAAGGAGTTCCCGGTATGACAATAGATGTAGAGAAAGATGCAATATTAGAAGAAGAGAAAAAGGCTAGAGAAGAGATCGTTAGAATTGGTAAATCATTCTTTGACAGAGGGTATGCAACAGGATCTGCCGGTAATTTATCAATTTTACTCTCTGATAATAAAACAGTGATAGCAACCCCAACGGGCTCTTGTCTTGGGACTTTAAAGAGCGAAACACTCTCTAAAGTGACGATTAATGGTGACTGGATTTCAGGTGATAAGCCATCTAAAGAGGTGATTTTTCATAGAGCCATTTATCAAGAAAACTTCGAGCATCGTGCGATTGTTCACCTTCATTGTACCTATTTAACGGCGCTCTCTTGCTTAGAAAATTTAGATACAAAAAATGCCATTAAGCCATTTACACCTTATGTTGTGATGCGTGTGGGAGAGATTCCTGTTGTTCCTTATTATCGCCCTGGGGATCAGATGCTTGCGCATGATTTAGGGTTATTATCGCCAAGTTATAAAGCTTTTTTATTAGCAAATCATGGTCCTGTCGTAACAGGGGAGACTTTGCAAGTTGCAGCTGATAACCTTGAAGAGATGGAAGATGCCGCTAAGCTCTATTTTATTTTGCAAGGCAGCGAGATTCGTTACTTAACAACAGATGAAATTAATGAGTTAAAAGGATAAGTTATGCCAAAATTTGCTGCCAATTTATCAATGATGTTCCAAGAAGTCGATTTTCTAGATCGCTTTGAAAAAGCTGCGAAAGCAGGTTTTGAAGCGGTTGAGTTTTTGTTTCCTTATGAGTATGACAAAGCACAATTAGCCGCGCTTTTAGAGAAGTATCAATTAAAGCAGGTGCTTTTTAATACAGCGCCAGGAGATGTCTCGAAAGGTGAGTGGGGCTTAACAGCAATCCCTGGACGGGAAGCAGATGCTAGAGAGATGATTGACTCAGCATTAGAATATGCGATTGCCTTAAAGTGCAAAAGAGTACATGTGATGGCGGGCGTTGTGCCGGAAGGGGCGGATAAGGCGCTTTACCGTCATACTTTTATTGAGAATATGCGTTATGCCTCCGAGAAATTTAAAGCGCATAACTTAGAAGTGGTGATTGAAGCACTAAGCCCACCGATTAAACCAAACTACTTATTCCATAGTCAGCATGAAGCGGTGGCGCTTTTAAAAGAAATTGATCGTGAGAATGTGGGCTTACAGTATGACTTTTTCCATGCGCAATTAGTCGATGGGAATATTGCCAACTTCTTACAAGATCATATTGGGCTAATTAAGCATATTCAAATTGCCTCTGTGCCTTATCGTCATGAGCCGGATCAAGGGGAGCTCAATTATTGTTGGCTCTTTGGTCTATTAGATGAGCTAGGTTATAACGGCTGGGTGGGTTGTGAATATAAACCTAAAACCACGACAGAAGCTGGGCTTAATTGGTTTAATAAATACCGCTCTGCAAAGACCGTGGAGAAGATTTTAGATCATCTAGAGTTGCAGTAGTTTTCGCCTAGCTTTCACTTAGATTTTGCTAGACTTATAATAAATAGATAATTTTTTCAAAGAGATATGATGAAAGTTGTATCTCTTTTTTCTTTTTTTATCACTGTTATCACATTGTCATAATTTGGTTTTAGACTAGCCTTACTCCATTACTTTTCTAGATTGAGGTTAAGTTAAATATGTTGAATCAATTAAAGCAAAATCCTTTACGTTCATTTTGTGCCGCTCTTTTAGTGGCAGGTTCTTGTTCATCTGCTTTTGCAGGTGGTGATATCTTTGATCGTGGATCAAATGGCAATATCATTGAAAAGCAAGGGGCAACACGTCTATCAGATCATCAGATTTCGGCTCTTAAAAAAGAGATGGAAAAACATGATGTGAAAAATGTCATTTTATTTATCGGTGATGGCATGGGTGATTCTGAAATTACGATTGCGCGTAATTATGCAGAAGGCGCTGGCGGATATTTTAAAGGAATTGATGCTTTACCATTTACTGGGCAATATACCCATTATGCGCTTGATCGTAAGACTAAACTTCCCGATTATGTTACAGATTCAGCAGCATCAGCAACAGCGTGGTCATCAGGGGTGAAGACGTTTAATGGCGCACTTGGCGTTGATGTTAATAGTCAGCCTTTTCCAACAATGATTGAGCTTGCAAAAGAGGCAGGATTAGCAACGGGTAACGTTTCAACTGCAGAATTGCAAGATGCAACGCCGGCAGCGCAATTTTCCCATGTGAATAAGCGTAAATGTTATGCACCAAGTTCAACGAAAGAGCTCTGTCCAGAATCTGCTTTAGAAAATGGGGGATTAGGTTCAATCACGGAGCAGTTAATTACAACGCGTGCCGATGTCACGTTAGGTGGTGGCGCTAAATCCTTTGCTGAAAAAGCAAATGCCGGTGATTTTAAAGATAAAACTTTATTAGATCAGGCAAAAGAGCGAGGCTACGTGATTGTGACATCTCTTGATGAGATGAATGCTGTGAAAGCGGCAAACCAAGATCAACCTCTTTTAGGACTTTTCTCAGAAGGAAATATGCCGGTACGTTGGAAAGGACCTAAAGCGATTAATGATGGCGCTTTAAAAGCGCCTATTGAGTGTGAAGTAAATGCCGAGAGAACAGACGATATCCCAACGCTTGCCGAGATGACTGAAAAAGCCATTGAGCTTTTAAATCAAAATGAGAAGGGCTTTTTCCTACAGGTAGAAGGCGCATCTATTGATAAGCAAGATCATGCGGCAAATGCTTGTGGCCAAATCGGGGAGACGGTGGATCTTGATGAAGCGGTGCAAGTAGGTTTAGAGTTTGCGAAAAAAGCTGGAAATACGTTAATCATTGTTACAGCAGATCATGCTCATTCTAGTCAGATTATTCCAGCAGGCGCTAATACGCCGGGGTTAACGCAAACCTTAATTACAAAAGATGGCTCACCAATGACAATTAGTTATAGTAATACCGATACAGATAGCCAAAATCATACGGGATCTCAAATTCGTATTGCAGCTTATGGCCCACAAGCAGCGAATGTTACAGGATTATTAGATCAAACGGATCTCTTCTTTATTATTCGAGATGCGCTACAAATCAAAGAGAAATAATCATCTGTTTGGATGAAAGTAGAAGAAAAAATAATGAAGCTAGAAAAAAGCGCTAACACTATTGGTTAGCGCTTTTTTTATGGATTATGAAGTTAGTAATTGATAGTGAGATCGGTTTAAAGGTGACTGAATCAGATTGCCGGCGCACTGATTATGGGAAGCACAAGAATCGTTCTATCTGGCATCGTGCAAGTCTGTTTGATTCATACGCTCTACCATTTTATTTTTAAAATAGTGTTTCTTGACCCGAATCGACTCTATAAAAGCTTACCGAAGGTCATGAGTTCTTTTATCTACTCCATCATATCGACATGTTTTGTCTCTTTTACAAAATAAACCGCAAGAAAGCTCACAGCAGCAACAGCCGCAAGATAATAGCCAACATAATAGATTCCACGATCAAAGCCCATTAATGCTGTAATCGCAAAAGGCGGTAGGGATCCCCCTAAAATTCCTCCTAAGTTATAGGTCATTGAAGCACCGGTATAACGAATATTTGTTGGGAATATTTCTGGTAAGAATGCGCCCATTGGAGCAAAATTAAAACCCATGGCAAATAAGCCAAAAGAGAGATAAACCGTAGTCCAAAGAGGATTCGCACTTAAGACAGCCGTTCCAAAGAGGGCGCCGGCTGCAATGATAATAAAGTAGCTACAAAGAAGAACAGGTCGTCTGCCGTAATGATCTGAAAGCATTGCCGAGATAGGGGAAGCAACAGCCATAAAAATCACGGCAATAGAGAGCATAGCTAAATATTCCGTTCGGGTATAAAGACCGGTGGTGGCTGTGCCATATTGAAGCGAGAAAACGGTGATAATAAAAAAGAGCGTATAACAGGCCACCATACTAATAGAACCTAGCGCTAACATTTTAAGATGTTTTGTACACATCTCTAAAAAAGGAACATGAACTCGCTCATCATTTTCTTCAAGCTTTTGAAATGCCGGGCTCTCAATAATACTCATTCTTACATAAAGCCCAATCATCACAAGCACAGAGCTTAAAATAAAAGGAATTCTCCAGCCCCAGCTATTAACCGCTTCTGGTGCTAAGGTTTGTTCAATAGCAATAAAGATTCCGCAAGAAGCGATAAAACCAACAGGAGG
This sequence comes from Ignatzschineria rhizosphaerae, assembly GCF_022655595.1. Classification (NCBI taxonomy): domain Bacteria; kingdom Pseudomonadati; phylum Pseudomonadota; class Gammaproteobacteria; order Cardiobacteriales; family Ignatzschineriaceae; genus Ignatzschineria; species Ignatzschineria rhizosphaerae. The sequence continues at coordinate 1,567,470 of NZ_CP093379.1, read as the reverse complement.
CCCAAGTTGAGGGAACATGCCAAAGAGTGCACGTTTACCTTTTGGCGCATTTTCTGTCGCTAAAAGGGCAGCTCCACCCCATTCCCCACCTAAGCCTAAACCTTGCCCAAAGCGTAAAATGCAAAGAAGCAGCGGCGCTAAAAATCCTACAGAGTGATAGGTCGGTAGAAAACCGATTAATGTAGTACTAATTCCCATAATTAATAGGGAAGCAACCAGCGTTGTTTTACGGCCAATACGATCCCCAAAATGCCCAAAGACAGCAGAGCCGACAGGTCTTGCAATAAAGGCAACACCAAAGGTTAAAAAGGAGAGCAGTGATTGTGCTTCAGGGCTAGAGGTTGGAAAGAAAAGTGGGCCAATAAAGAGCGCGGTGGCTAAGCCAAAAATATAGAAGTCATAAAATTCAACAGCTGTACCAATAAAGCTTGCAAATGCGACTCTTGTATAGGAGTTTCTAGGGGCGGCAGAAGTTTGAGTTGGATTTTCCGCACGCGCCGTTATCGTTGTCGTCATAAGAGACACCTTTAAATCATGTAATCAAGATGAGATATGTGAATCTATTGGCGTAGTGAGCGGGGTGCGGCTCTGTTACGTTGGAAACCTTTTGGGTTATAAAGCACCAATAGCACTTTTAGATATAGCATAGAGATTTATTAAAGAAAAGATCAATGATTTAGCGATTTTTCTGAGCATCTCGTACTTGCAATTTAAATCAAAGATTTTCTTCATAAAGGTTTCTGAATCGTATTTCACTCTATTAATAGTGAATAACAGTAGAGATTAGCTATTTTTATAATAACTTTAAATCAAGTGATAGATACTAAAAAACCTCTTTTATTTAAAATATTTTATTGTTATGTAACATGCAACTAACGCTCTGTATTCAGCATTTTATCTGCTATATCCTCTATTTTAGGGGCTTAAAGAGATTTTTTATTTGTAAAAATAGATAGACAGATCCCGTAATCTCATCTACATTCACATGGTAGGCGTATGTTAATTTTATTAAGGAGTTCTCTTTAATAAAAGTGCCTTACTGAGGAGGAGATTGATAAAGCTAATTATAAAAATAGCAGTCAATCAGGAATTACTATATCACTATTATATTAATCGAATTGATTAAGCTGTAATGATGGATGATAAGGCGTAATTCCTCATAAATATAATGATAAAAAAGAGGGGTTGTATATGAGAGAGAATAATAAAGTTTCTCATCTATCTTTAGTGTTGTCCGCATTTGCATCTGCTTATGGTGTGGGATTATTAACCTTATTGATGCTGCCATTTTTAATGGGGGCAATGATGGATGGGTTAGGATTAAGTGAAGGGACAACAGGGTTAATCTTGTCAGTGGAGTTTACCTTAGCGATGGTTTCATCACTATTAATCTCCCCATATATTAATCGAGTGCCAAGAAGAACGGTTGCCGTTGTGGGGACCTTAATGGCGATTGCGGCAAATATTTTATCAGCCTATATCACGGATGTTGCACTTTTAATCTCTGTGCGTGCTTTTGCCGGATTTGGAGCAGGTTTAGCGCTAGCAGCTGGTAACTCTGTAATCGCTTCGGCTGAAGATCCTGATAAAACAGCAGGGCAAGTGAACGTTCTGTTTGTTGTTCTCATGATCGTTGTTATGCTTGGCTTTGGTTTCATTGCTGATAATTTTGGTTTAACAGGAACCTACTATGGTGTTGCGGCAACTTATGCGGTGATGCTCATCATGGTGATTCGTTTACCACAATATGTAGAAACAAATGGTGAATCATCCACAGAATCAGGAGCCTCTAAAAAGACAGCCGTTCGTTTAATTGGTCTTGTTCCCATTGGCATGATGATTACCATGTTCCTCTTTTCAATGCGTGACACGATGGGGTGGGCATTTGTGGAGCAGATTGGTGTTTCATTGGGATATACCACTTCAGAAATGGGAATGATCCTTGCACTTCAAGCCTTCATTGCATTGATTGGACCATTAATTGTGGCAAAGGTTGGGAATAAATTTGGGATTACGATTCCAGTTTTAATCGGAATTATTGGGCATGGTTCGATTACGCTTGGCTATTTAATGGCATCTGATTCTAAATTCTTCTACACCGCAATCGTTTTGATGAACGCAACAGCTTATTTCTATGCGCTTGCTTACTTGACAGGTTTAGCAGCTTCTTTAGATAAAGAAGGGCGCGTTGTTGCGGCAACGGGAAGCTTTATTGCATTAGGTATTGCTGTAGGCCCCGCTTTTGCCGGACAATTGATTGATCTTGGCGGTTATGGTTTAGCGGCATGGTCGATTATTGTAGTTGTGGCATTAACGGTTATTGCAGTGATTCCGCCCCTTAAAGCGGCAAGAGCAAAAGAGCGTGAAGAAGCGATAGAGATCTCATAACGGGAAATTTCACTTCAATAATAAATTTTGAATGATAAAGCCTCCTTATTAAGATGAGATAGGGAGGTTTTTTTATGGGCAATTATTTGTGAAGTTAGCGGTTTTCGGTAAGAATGTTCGCAGAAATTTGGGGTAGCTCATTTTTTTGATGAATATATTTTATGAAGCATGACAAGAGTGATCGTGAGCTTTAGAATCAGGTATATCATCCCACTTTTAGTTTTATTTTATGAGAGGTCAATAATGGTTAAGAAAATTATTTTAGATTGTGATCCTGGGCACGATGATGCGATTGCACTTTTATTAGCGCACGGAAATCCAAATATAGAATTATTAGCAGTGACGACCGTTGTGGGAAATCAGACATTAGAGAAAGTAACGAGAAATGCATTAGGTTTAGCAAGAGTTGCCAATATTGTAGGGGTTCCTTTTGCGGCAGGTTGTGTGCGTCCTTTAGTGCGAGATATTGAGATTGCGCCCGATGTACATGGAGAATCTGGGTTAGATGGTCCAACTCTGCCAGAGCCAAAGCTTGCGCTCGATCCTCGCCATGGCGTTGATCTTATTATCGAAACGATTATGAGTCATCCGCCTAAAACCGTGACATTAGTGCCCACAGGCGGATTAACTAATATTGCAATGGCCGTTCGTAAAGAGCCTAAAATTGCAGAAATGGTGAAAGAAGTTGTCTTAATGGGCGGCGGTTATCACGTAGGTAACTGGAGTGCGGTTGCGGAGTTTAATATTAAGATTGACCCAGAAGCGGCGCACATTGTCTTTAATGAAAAATGGCCTTTAACAATGGTGGGGTTAGATTTGACGCACCAAGCGCTAGCAACCCCTGATGTGATTGAAAATATCAGTAAAATTGGGACAAAGCCTGCCAAATTTGTGGTTGAACTATTAGAGCATTTTGGCGTACTTTATGAAAAGGCACAAGGTTTCCAATATCCACCAGTACATGATCCATGTGCCGTTGCTTACGTGATTGATCCTGCGGTAATGACCACTCAAAAAGTGCCAATCGATATTGAGCTTACAGGAACATTAACCTTAGGAATGACGGTGGCAGATTTCCGTAATCCGCCAAGTGATGATTGTCATACTCAAGTAGCGGTAAAGCTTAATCATGCCTATTTCTGGGATCTTATCGTGGAGGCGCTAGAGCGTATTGGTGAGGTCGATTATGATAATGAACAATGATGGCACGCAACAAGCTTCAACGTTAAATCAACCTGAAAAATCTTCAAAAAACGTTATCCCTTTAATGATTGCGCTTTTGATGGCGTGTATGGCGTTTCAACTTAACGCCACAATGCTAAATCCTGTCTTGGTGACGATTGCGCATAGCTTAGGGACAACAGAAGCCACAATTGGTTTATCGCAAACGGCATTTTTTATGTCGGCTGCGCTTTTTTCGATCTTTATTCCTCGTTTGAGTGATATTGTCGGTCGCCGGAAGATTCTCTTTTTGCTAATTTTAGTCACGACTATAGGCGGTATCATCTCGGCAATTACGCCGAGTGTTGAGCTCTATTTTGTCTCGAGAATTATTCAAGGATTTTCAGGACCTGTCGTTCCCCTTTGTCTATTAATGCTCCATGCAGAAGTGCAAGATCCTAAGCGCTATGGAATGCTTATGGGGATTATTACGGCTGTTAATGGCGGTATTGCCGGTATCGATGCCTTCTTGGGTGGTTTTATTGCGACACACTTTGGCTTTAGACCAGTTTTTTGGTTCATTGCCGCTGTTGGATTAATCACTTTACCTTTTATCTTAAAAGGGGTTAAAGAGACCAAACCATCTGCGGGGCAAAAGATGGATTGGATAGGCGTTCTCTTTTTAGTAATGACCCTTGCCGGATTTTTAGTAGCCTTTAATGAGGCTGGTAAAATCACGGCAGCAAATTGGGGATTTGTCTCAATAGCGATTGTCATTGGTTTAGTCGCTTTTTTCTGCTTTATTCAGATTGAAAAACGGATTAAAGAGCCTCTTGTCACAGTAAGGCATCTAAAGCAGCGCTCCACATGGGGATTGTTATTAACGACCGTTTTAACGATGACGGGAATTTTTGCCGTGGTCAATGGTTTAGTCGTCTCCTTTGCGCAAAATAGTGAGATCGGATTTGGTTTTACAGCCAATAAAACGGCTATTTACCTCCTTGCGCCTTATGCTTTAATTGGTTGGCTAGTGGGACCTTTTATGGGGAAACTCGCCCCATTATTGGGTTATAACCGAATCTTACGTTTTGGCTTAATCGGGAGTATTTTGGGAATCTTAATCTTAATGATATTTGGTTTATCCTCACTAACGATTTTAGTTGCCGGGACATTACTTGTAGGCGTGACCTATGCAGGAACGGCGAATATTATGCTCAACGGGCTTGGAATTGTGCTTTCACCTGAGGATAATCCAGGATTTTTACCAGGGATGAATGCGGCTGCTTTTCATTTAGGCGCAGGTTTAAGCTTTGCCTTATTGCCGGCAATGTTGGTAATTAGCAGTGATCTGCTTCAAGGTTATGGTAATGGGATGTTATTAGGATTGATCATTACGGTGATTGCCTTTTTTGCATCCTTTTTAATTCCTAAACCTGTTAATGCAGAAGTCACCCAATAAATAGAGGTTTAATAAGAGGGAGAAAATGTCTCCCTCTCTTTTTATGACAATTTTGTTTATAATGGGGAATAGATTTTATTCATCCTGAGCAGTTAACTCATATTTTAGTTAATTTTATATTTGATTAGTGGAGACTATTAAATGGAATCATATAGCCCGATTCATCGTCCTCGTCGTATGCGTATTAACACAGCAATTCGTCAGATGGTGCAAGAGAACTTCTTTTCACTCAATGATTTGATTCATCCGATCTTTATTGAAGAGGGAATTGAGGAAGCGATTCCTTTAAAGACTTTACCCGGCGTTTTACGTTACCCTGAATCGCAATTAGAAGCAGAAGTGAAAGAGCTTGCGGCATTAGGTATTAAGTACATTATGCCTTTTGGTATCTCTCATCATAAAGATGAATCAGGAAGCGATACTTGGAATGATGAAGGATTGCTCGCGAGAATGATCCGCACGATTCGTAAAGCGGCGCCAGAGATGGTGATTATCCCTGATATCTGCTTTTGTGAATATACAAGCCATGGTCATTGCGGGGTACTTTGTGATCATGGAACCGTGGATAACGATATCACGATTGCAAATCTTGCAAAACAAGCTGTAACAGCGGCAAAAGCAGGTGCTGATATGCTTGCGCCATCGGCAATGATGGATGGGCAAATTGCGGCGATGCGTGATGCTTTAGATGAAGCCGGATTTTCTCATGTGAGTATCTTAGCGCATGCGATTAAATTCTCATCGGCATTTTATGGCCCATTTAGAGAAGCAGTTAATTCAGAATTATCAGGAAACCGTAACGCTTATCAAGCAGATTACGCTAATGGCCGCCAAGCGATGATTGAAGCTGAGCTTGATGAAGATGAGGGCGCTGATATCTTAATGGTAAAACCAGGAACACCTTATTTAGATTTAGTGGCGCGTTTAAGAGCGCAGACGAATCTTCCTATTGCGGTGTATCAGGTAGGTGGTGAATATGCGGCGATTAAATTTGCATCTCAAGCGGGCGCTTTAGATGAGATTGCGGTGGTGAAAGAGACCTTAATTGGTTTTAAACGTGCCGGTGCTGATATTATCGTAACTTACTATGCAAAACAGATTGCAGAGTGGCTTCGTGATGGCAAAATTGATAGCTTAAGCCGTTAATTAGACTCAGAATTATAGGAAATAATGCAAAATTGTAAGATTTATTTTCTATAATAAGTTAAGGTTTTATCGAGCGATATTAGAGATAACTCTGATATCGCTTTTTTTATTGACTTACTTTTGGTTCTTTTCTACTATCAGAGAATGGTTTAATCATATTAAACATATAAAAAAAGAATGTTTTTATCGATATTCTTATTAGAGCAGAAAAGGATAAAGAAAATGAGTGAGACAAATGAGCTTGGGATTTTAGAGCAGCGCCGGATTGAAGCAGAGATTATTAAACCTATCTATGATGTTTTAGTGCGAGAAGTGGGTATCCAAAAAGCTCGAGATGTGATTGAAGAAGCCATTGGTCAGGCGGCGATTGATGCCGGTAAAGCCTTTGCAAGTAAAGAGAAACAGCGAACATCTATTGAGAGTTTTGCGGCGCTTCAATATCTTTGGGAGAAGGGAAATGCCTTAGAGATTGAAGTAATCTCAAAAGATGAAACAAAGTATGAATATCAGGTTAAACGTTGTAAATATGCCGAAATGTATCATGAGGTTGGTTTAGGGGATATTGGTTTTTTACTCTCCTGTAACCGTGATGCGAAGTTTATCGAAGGATATGCGCCGCATATAGCGCTTACAAGACCTAATACTATTATGAATGGTGATGGATTTTGTGATTTTTGTTACGAAGTTAAAACGCCCAATTCGTAGCATATCTCTCCATCTTTATCATTGAGGTGATCTTGCTGTTGATCTATTTAAGAATATGATTAATCAGTGGTATTCTTGGTATAAGAAGCTTTGATCAAAGAGGCGTATGGTTATGAAAAGATGGACGATTATTTTTATTAGTCTGATAAGTATTATCTGTTTAGTGACGCTGTTTCCCTTTGTTTTTATGTTTTTCACATCAGAAAAAGGGTACGTGACGCCTAATAGATTTCAAATGACCCCTATCGCTGGATTTAATAAAAAAAATTATATAGATCTATCAGATAAATATATTCGTAATGATGAAAAGTTAAAATACTCTCAAAAACTCTACATTGAGAGCTTTGGTGTCACTGAGATGGTTGTGACATGTGATAATGCGCATCAACCACAATTAGTGCTTTATGATAAACGTTTTGATGCTAAGTTTCATAAGATTGATCAAGAAGGACATATTACAGGTCATATTAATTATTGGGGCGATGATCTAGGAAGATCTTATGAAATCAGTATCGCTGATGATTATATTTTATCTCCTCATGGTTATTTAAGTTGGTTGATAGATGGTGATGAAACGATTAAACCTTATCAAACGGTCAATATAGACTTACCTCTTTCCAATGAAGCGTTAGTAGCAGAAAAAAAAGTTCTGGATCAAAAAGGTACTTTGATAGATGTTCACAGTCAAAGGGATAATGCCTCAGATAATTATGATGATAAAATTTTCACTCTTACATATCTCTATGAGAATCAGCTAACTCAATTAAGGTATGCAAGTGCAGAACATCCCAATGTTAATAGTTTATCTTTAATGCGTAAACGAAGTGATTGTACGCAAGATATTATAGATGCAGATCACAATGTTCAGCTGAAAATTGATGAAGTAGAAGAGCCTTTAGATTATCAAGTTGCCATTGATTGGGTTGAGTTTCAAGGGTTTATAAAGGGGCAGTTAGGCTTTAATAATAGACGAGGACATTATGGTAAAGTTTATGCCACGTTAACCATTAATGGTATTCCTTTAAAAATTAAGTACCCCTTTGAGGGATTTCGAGATGATTTTATAAGTTTAGATGGAACTAGATGGTTTAACAAAAGCGATATGCAGGCAATTGAGTCCTTTAACCTATTAATAATAAATATTAAGGGTAATAGGCATCTAATTTTACCTAATCCCAAAGAAGGAGCTCCCTAGATTTAGGTAATTTTCAGGGTAAAGATTTAAAGCATTTATTTAGAAATAAGGATATTCTGATTTCCGTTTTAATAGTATGATTTGATAATTCAATTACCAGGCCATCAATGATCTCTTAATAGGAAAATACTGTGATCAATAAACTTATAGAAGTTTTAAATACCCATGAAACAATGATTTTTGATGAGTTAGATGCAACGATAGAGATGCTCACAGGATCTATCTTTATCGCAGTTATTGCCGGCTTTTTTATTGGCATGACGCTCAATAATTTAGTCAAGGTCAATGCTGTAATGCGTTTAATTATTTTGCCATTAAGAATAGTGATGTTTGTGTTGGGTGGTTACCCTGTCATTGTGGTAGCGATTCTCATGACTCCTTTTATTCGTAGGGAAGTTGGTACGATTATCGGTATTGAAGCAGCACAACCTATTTTGATGGTTTGGGGAGCTTTCTATTTCGCAACTCACTTATATCGTGCTTTTAATAATACAGCTGATGGTGAAAATGCGGCGATCAAAGTGGTTAAAAGCTTACGGATTTTAGTTATTGGGATGATTTCTGCAAGTGCGGTATTGGGGATGATCGGAATGGGGGGGCTTGGAGGAGTCTTATTAAATTATGGCTTCTTTAGAGATGATTATAACTTTGCACTTTTGATCGCGGTTATTTATGCAGTGATGATCTTAGTTGTGGAATTTGCCACCGTTATTTTACTGACGATTTTCAGACCTGTTCGTACAGCAAAAGTGGTAGAGCAACAAGCAGAAACGATCAGACGAACAGAAAAAACGGAGAAGGAACGCCAACAAAAGGTACAAAAAATAACGCCAGAACCGCAGCCACAGAGCCCTGTACAAAAAACAATGGATTTTGATTCACTAATCCGACGAGGTTAGTAAATTGCCGGAATGTTATAAAAAAAGTGGCATATGTTGCCACTTTAATGTTAGTTAAATATTTTCTCATCTTTAAAAGATGTAATTCTATTTACAATGGTAGGGAGGGTTGAGAACAGCCTCTATCCTGTATAAACCTAATAAAGATGCATCTCAAATAATAATTGCAATCTGCCCGATAGAATAAATTCCTTGCTTATAATGGCTGATATGCCGGCATTTAATCTTCCTTATTTTGAATTCACTTCATTATAAAATGATGACCTGCACTGTTGTTATCAAAATTATTTTCCTGATGTATTTCTGATATTTAATCATGAACTATTCATTGATTTAAAAAAGGTAGGGAAGTAAGCAGGAGGATTTTGGGAGGCTGTTGAAATTATAAAGACCAAACATAATTTAAGTTTTTATAAAAAGTTATAAGTATTTGTTTCGTGTTATTTTTTGAGATGATAATAGTTTTTTTAATAGTTCGACATATAAATTAGCTATTGATCGGTCATTAATTAGTCATATTTGATGTCTATACTGCATTCATCCTAGTAAGGAGGAATAAAGATGAATGCAATTAAAATAGAATTACTCAACAAGTTTTTTGGTAAAAAGCAGGTGCTTTTTGATATCGAATTAGAGTTTCCTAAAGGGCAGATGACGGCGCTCCTTGGTCCTTCAGGGTCAGGAAAATCAACTCTACTTCGCCATATTAATGCATTGACAGTAGCATCATCTGGTAATATCGAAATATTTGGTAGCACTATTCAAAATTATGGTGCTATTGTTAAATCAGCAAGAGTGCAACGCTCTAAGATTGGTTTTATTTTTCAACAATTTAACTTAGTAACACGATTATCAGTGCTTGATAATGTCCTGATTGGTAATTTATCTCGAGTTCCTTTTTGGCGCAGTGTCTGTAAGTTTTTTACAAAAGAAGAGAAAGAAAAAGCACTCTCTTGCCTTGAGCGAGTAGGGTTAAAAGACCTTGCCTATCAAAGAGCTTCCACATTATCTGGGGGGCAGCAGCAACGAGTGGCAATTGCTAAGGTATTGATGCAAGAGGCCGATATTATTTTAGCAGATGAACCCATTGCATCGTTAGATCCTGAATCTGCACGTTCTGTCATGCAAGCGCTTAGAGATATTAATGAGAAAGATGGTAAAACAGTGATCGTTACGCTTCATCAAGTCGATTATGCCCGTCAATATTGTCAATATGTGGCTGCCCTGAAATCAGGACATGTCCGTTATTACGGGGAAATGGAGCTTTTAAGTGATGAGTTTTTAGAAAATTTATACGCATCAGTTCCTCAGAAAACGCAAAGAAAAGAAATTCCTTGTGCTTCTATTTTAGATCTTCAATTAAGTTAGTTTGATATTTGAATAAAGGTGAAAATATGATTCATTCAATGGTTAAAAATATTCGCAAAATATCTGCTGTATCCTTTGCTGTTATGGGGTTTCTCTCATTTGGTAATGCTGCAGAAAAAGATGTTTTAAATTTCGGAATTATCAGTACAGAGTCTTCACAAAACTTAAGATCAAACTGGCAACCGATGCTAGATGATATGAGTGAAGAGCTGGGGATAGAAGTAAAACCTTTCTTTGCTAGTGATTATGCTGGCGTCATTCAGGGAATGCGTTTTGGCAAGGTTGATATCGCTTGGTACGGAAATAAATCTGCGATGGAAGCGGTCGATCGTGCTTCTGGTGAAGTCTTTGCTCAAGTGGTATATGACGATGGTTCAACAGGTTATAAGAGCTACATTATTACGCATAAAGATAATGACACTATTAATAGTATCGAAGATATGTTTGCCAAGGCAAGCAATTTAACATTTGGTAATGGCGATCCCAACTCAACTTCTGGTTATTTAGTACCGGCATATTATGTCTTTGGGGTGAATAATCTTGATGCTAATAAGATCTTCAAAAGAACATTAAACGCAAATCATGAGAGTAATTTCATGGCAGTGGCGAATAAACATATCGATGTTGCGACATTTAATAGTAATAACTGGGATAGTTTAGTAGCAAAACAATCGCCATTGATTGAAAAAGTGAAGGTGATTTGGGAATCCCCTGAAATATCTTCAGATCCTTTAGTATGGCGTACTGATTTATCCCAAGAGCTGAAAGGGAATATCAAAAACTTTTTTATGACATATGGTGATAGTCCAAAAGAGCAAGAGATATTAAAAAATTTAACGTGGTCAAAGTTTAAAGAATCTAGTAACGATCAGCTTATTCCAACCCGTGAATTAGAGAAGTTTAAAGCTTCTAACAGCCAATAGGAAGAGATAATAAGTGAGTAATCAGATGACTGTTACAGCAAAACCTATCAGCCTTTATAAAAAATGGTTTAACTGGATCTTAATTGTGGGGATCTTTATGATCCTCGCGATCTCTTGGAAAGGTGGTGAAATGGCGCCGCTTCAATTGGTCAAAGATTCTGGCAATATGTGGATTATGGCGAAGGAATTTTTCCCGCCTGATTTTTCCCACTGGCGTCTTTATCTCGATGAGATGTTAGTAACGCTCTATATCGCGATTTGGGGGACATTATTAGGGATTATCTTTGCCGTTCCTCTTGGATTATTAAGTGCTTCCAACATTGCACCGGTTTGGGTGCAGCAGATCGTTAGACGCTTGATGGATGCCCTTCGCTCCATTAATGAGATGGTTTTCGCCATGATCTTTGTTGCCGCAGTAGGATTAGGCCCTTTCCCCGGCATTCTGGCACTCTTTCTTCATACAACAGGTTCGCTGGCAAAACTTTTTGCAGAAGCTGTTGAAGCGATTGATGAAGGTCCTGTAGAAGGCGTAAGATCAACAGGTTCAAGCAAGTTGCAAGAGATTCAGTACGGCGTTATTCCGCAAGTACTACCCCTTTGGATTTCGTATGCGCTTTACCGCTTTGAATCGAATGTTCGTTCTGCAACAGTTGTTGGAATGGTGGGTGCTGGTGGAATAGGTGTACTACTTTGGGAGAGTATCCGAGGTTTTAGTTTCCCTCAGACAACAGCCATTATCCTCATCATTATTGTGACAGTCTCTCTGATCGATATGCTTTCACAACATCTTCGTAAGAAGTTTATTTAAAACAAGCATCCGCTTGATGCAAAAGTTTAGTTTCAAATCGAAGTAGCAGTTCCTTAAAGGAACATAGAGCCAGCCTTTTAGGTTCCTTTAAGGGGTATTTTTTAACGAGATTCAAGATACATTTAAAGGTAAAACATGATTCGTTCAGTGGTTAGAAACATTCGTAAACTTTCAGCAGTATCCTTAACAGTAATTGGCTTACTCTCTGTGAGCCAAGCTTCTGAAAAAGAGGTAATTAACTTTGGCATTATCAGTACAGAATCCTCCCAAAACTTACGTGCTAATTGGCAACCCATGCTTGATGATATGAGCGAAAAAATTGGAATAGAAGTGAAACCATTTTTTGCTAGTGATTATGCCGGTGTGATTCAAGGCATGCGTTTTGGCAAGGTAGATCTTGCATGGTATGGCAATAAATCTGCGATGGAAGCGGTAGATCGAGCTTCTGGTGAGATCTTTGCACAAGTTGTCTATGATGATGGCACAACCGGTTATAAAAGTTACCTCATTACGCATCAAGATAATAAAGATATCAATAATGTGAAAGATGTCTTAACGCAAGCCTCTGAGCTAACCTTTGGCAACGGTGATCCTAATTCAACATCCGGTAACTTAGTACCTTCTTATTATGTCTTTGGGGTGAATAATGTCGATCCCAATGAGGTCTTTAAGAGAACTTTAAATGCCAATCATGAGAGTAACTTCATGGCGGTAGCGAATAAGCATGTAGATGTTGCAACCTTTAATAGTACACATTGGAGCGCATTAGAGGGCAAGAACTCTCCTTTATTACAGCAGGTAAAAGTGATTTGGGAATCTCCTGAAATCTCATCGGATCCTTTAGTTTGGCATACTGATTTACCAGAAGATCTTAAAAAGAATATTAAGGAATTTTTCATGAGTTATGGTCGTGATAACCCTGAAGAGACAAAGATTTTAAATAACTTAAGTTGGTCGAGCTTTAAAGAATCAAATAATGATCATCTGATTCCTACTAGAGAGTTAGAGAGCTTTAAAGCGAAATCAAAATAATCTCAAAATAGGCTCTGGAAACGCTGGAAAATCACTCTGTAGATTACTTTATAGCTCACTTTAGTGGGTAGAAAGAGTAGATCCTCATTAGATCGGTATTATCCATAAACGAATGATGAGGATGTGATAAATACGTGATGAATACATTGTTAGAGCATTACTAATATTAACGGTGCGCCTCATTTTTTGTGAAGTGCACAATTTTTCCCCGAAGTTTTATCTATTAACGTTTGAATCAATGGAAGAAATATTCATGCAAGAGACACAATTTTCATTCTCGAAAGAGTATGAAGCCGCCCAAAAGCGGCAAGCTTGGCTATCAGTTTTAACGCAACAATCCTCCGCTCTTTTACAATATGAATCGCAATTGAAAGCAGAAAGTTATGATCTACTGCGAACGCCAGAAATTGGGATGGCAATGGTGAAAGGGAAAACAGCAGGAGAAGGGCAAATATTTAATGTGGGAGAAGTGACAATTACTCGTAGCGCAGTTCGCTTAAAGAGTGGAGAAGTAGGGTTCGGTTATCTTATTGGTCGAGATAAGAAAGCTTCAGAATTAATAGCATTAGCAGATGCCTATTTACAGAGTGAAAATGCGGAAAATTGGCAAAAAACAGTGATTGAACCGCTACGCCTTAAATTACTGGCCGAAAAAGAAGCCCTCGCGGCAAAGGTACAAACCACGAAAGTAGACTTTTTTACGATGGTGCGAGGAGAAGACTAATGACAACGCCGTATATTACAGGATTTAAAGATCCTATTCATGATTCCCAAAAGACATTTCGTCAAGCATTGCTCGCAATGAGCGAACCGGGAAAATGGCAACAAACTTCAGCTGTAGAAGCGATCGAATCACTCAATCCTGGCACTATTTCCCTTGTTTTATCACTCTTAGATGCAGATACCTATTTATGGTTGCCAAAAGCGTGGCAGAGCATTGCGGTGAGCGCAAATTTAACGTTTCACTCAGGTTGTAAGATCACCTCAATACAGGAAAAAGCGCAATTTGCAATTTATGATTTAGCAGACTTTCTCGCAGAAACGTCATTTGACTTTTCGTTAGGAGATGAGCGTTATCCCGATCAATCCACGACAATCATTATTCAATTGCCAGAAAATGCGGCGAACCATCAGAGCAAATGGCAAGGTCCCGGCATTCAAAATCATCGATTATGTGAACTTCCTTTGCAGGCAGAATTTTGGAATCTCCGTCAAAAGCTCATTGCATTTCCATGTGGTATTGATTTTATTTTCACTAGAGGCGATCAGATTTTAGCGCTTCCTCGAACAACTCAAATATCCTTATAAGAGGCTCTTTATGTATGTAGCTGTGAAAGGTGGCGAAAAGGCGATTGAAAATGCCCACCATTATTTAGATGAATATCGCCGCGGGGATCTGAGTATCCCTGAATTATCAGTAGAGCAGATTAAAGCGCAGCTGCCGCTTGCTGTTTCGCGCGTGATGAGTGAGGGATCTTTATATGATCTAGATCTGGCGGCATTAGCCATTAAGCAGAGTGCGGGTGATTTAGTGGAAGCGATTTTTCTGCTGCGAGCTTACCGAACAACGCTCTCTCGATTTGGCGATAGTTTACCGCTTGATACTGCGAATATTTTCTTAAAACGCCGAGTCTCTGCAGTATATAAAGATGTTCCTGGAGGACAATTATTAGGACCAACTTTTGATTATACACACCGTTTATTAGATTTTGCCTTAGCGGCAGAAACAGAATCTCCTTTAACGCCGTTAGAAGTAGAATCATTGCCAGTAAAAGAGGATGAATCTACTCAATATCCCCATATCTTAGACCTTTTAGTCAACGAAGGTTTAATGTATGCACCGAATGAGAAAAATTTATCGCAAGAGAGCGATATTACTCGTGAGCCTATGCAATTTCCGAGCAATCGAGCCGAGAGATTACAACTCTTAGTGCGCGGTGATGAAGGGTTCTTATTAGCGCTTGGTTACTCAACGCAAAGAGGCTGGGGCAGAACACATCCATTTATGGGAGAAATGCGTTTAGGCGATGTGGAAGTTTGGCTAGCGCCGGAAGAGATCGGGATAGAGATTCCGATTGGCATGATTGAAGTGACAGAGTGTGAAATGGTCAATCAGTTTGTAGAAAGTGCCGATGATGTGCAATTTACGCGCGGTTATGGTTTTGCATTTGGGTATTGTGAGCGAAAAGCGATGGCGATGGCATTAGTAGAAAGAGCGCTTCGAGCAGATGAATGGGATGAAGAGCGTATTTCACCGGCACAAGATGATGAATTTGTGCTCGCTCATTGTGATAACGTCGAGAGTTCTGGCTTTGTTTCTCATCTTAAATTACCACATTACGTTGATTTCCAATCTGAATTGGAACTACTTCGTAAGATTCGGGCTGAACGCTCGCAAATGCAGGCTGAAATGGCGCAAGGAGAATAAAAAATGCAAGATTCAATATGCACAAAAATGCCGGAAGAGAGTCTTTATAACTTTGCTTATTTAGATGAGCAAACCAAAAGAATGCTACGCCGAGGTTTATTAAAAGCAGTCGCTATTCCCGGTTATCAAGTACCATTTGGCGGGCGAGAAATGCCGCTTCCTTATGGTTGGGGAACTGGTGGAATCCAAGTGACGGCAAGTATTATTGGTCAAGATGATATCTTAAAAGTGATTGATCAAGGGGCAGATGACACAACGAATGCGATCTCTATTCGTAAATTCTTTGAAAAGACAGCACATGTCGCAACAACCACGAATACGTTAGATGCAGACATTATTCAAACGCGCCATAGAATCCCAGAGGCAACGTTAAAATCAGGGCAAATTATGGTATTTCAGGTACCTATTCCAGAGCCGTTACGTTTTATCGAACCTTCAGAAGTGGAAACGCGCACAATGCATGCTTTACAAGATTATGGCGTGATTAATGTGAAGCTCTATGAAGATATTTCGCGCTTTGGCAATATCTCAACCGCTTATGCTTATCCTGTATTAGTGAATGATCATTACATTATGGATCCTTCGCCAATTCCAAAATTTGATAATCCTAAGATGAATCAAAGTGAAGCGTTAATGCTCTTTGGTGCTGGGCGTGAAAAACGATTATATGCCTTGCCACCTTTTACGGATGTGGTGAGCTTAGATTTTGAAGATTATCCTTTTGAGATTCAAAAATGGTCACAAAATTGTGAGATTTGTGGTAGCGGCGATTCCTTCTTAGATGAAGTGGTGATCGATGATAAAGGTGGGCATATTTTTGTCTGTTCCGATACAGATTATTGCCAAGATGTATTAGCAAAGAGAGATCAGAAATGAAGATGGAAATGGTAGAAATCCCGCTATTAAAGATTGAAAACCTTACAAAATTATATGGCCCAGAGAAAGGTTGCCAAGATGTCTCTTTCGAGATCTATCCAGGTGAGGTTGTGGGAATTGTTGGGGAATCAGGATCTGGAAAATCAACGTTATTATCGGCAATTTCTGGCAGATTAATGCCGGATTTTGGAACGGTTAATTACATCTCTGAAAAAGGAGAAGCACAAGACCTTTATCGTCAATCAGAAGCCGATCGCCGTAAGGTATTGCGTACTGAATGGGGATTTGTTGAGCAAAATGCGCGTGATGGTTTACGAATGGGCGTTTCAGCCGGAGCGAATATCAGTGAGCGCTTGATGGCACAAGGTGTCCGTCATTATGGAAAACTCCATGAAACTGCGAAAAAGTGGCTGGAAGAGGTGGAGATTTCTGTGGATCGTGTGAATGATTACCCGAAAACATTCTCTGGCGGAATGCAGCAGCGTTTGCAAATTGCGCGAAATCTTGTGTCAAACCCCCGTTTAGTCTTTATGGATGAGCCTACTTCGAGTTTAGATGTATCGGTGCAAGCAAAGCTGCTTGATCTCATTCGCTCTCTTGTTCGCCAATATAACCTTTCTATTATTTTAGTCACGCATGATCTTGCGGTTGCGCGTTTATTAGCCGATCGCTTGGTCGTGATGCAAAAATCGCGCGTGATTGAAACAGGATTAACCGATCAAATCTTAGATGATCCGCAACATGCTTATACCCAGTTGTTGGTCTCTTCTATTTTACAAGTTTAAGGAGCTTTACTGTGTCTGAGATAATGATTTCTGCACGAAATATTTCTAAAACCTTTGTGCTCCATCATCAAGATAGCGCTGAGTTAAATGTTTTTAACGGGCTTAATTTTGATGCTTATGCTGGCTCTTGTCTTATTTTATCAGGGCAATCTGGATCTGGTAAATCGACATTGCTTCGGATGATGTATGGTAACTACCTTTCCAATAGTGGCGCTTTAAAAGTGAGAAAAGGGGATACTTGGGTCGATATGGTGAATGCAGCGCCGCGAGAAGTGGTGGCATTACGCAAAAATAATATCGGTTATGTTAGCCAGTTTTTAAAGACAATACCAAGAGTTACGACCTTAAATGTAGTGCTTCAGCCGGCGTTAGAACGTGGGATTGATCGAGAGAAGGCATTAATGCGAGCGAAAGATCTTTTAACTCGGTTAAATATTCCAGAAAGATTATGGAATTTAGCACCCAGTACTTTTTCAGGCGGTGAGCAGCAGCGGGTTAATATTGCGAGAGGATTTATGGTGGATTGGCCGATTTTACTGCTCGATGAGCCAACAGCCTCTTTAGATGAGAAAAACCGTGATGTTGTTTTACAGTTAATCGAAGAAGCAAAAAAACAGGGAAGTGCAATTATCGGTATTTTTCATGATGCTTATGTGCGTGAAAAAGTAGGTGATCGTCAGTTTAGTGTCTTAAATAATGAGGTAACAAATCATGTCTGCTGAGCAAATTTTTACAAATGCGAATGTTGTTCTTGCTGATGAAGTCTTACATGGAACCGTTGTCGTGAAAGATGGGGTCATTACAGATATTTCAGCGGGAAATATCACGCACCCTTCAGCGGTTAATTTTGAAGGGAATTATCTCATTCCAGGATTAGTGGAACTGCACACGGATAATTTAGAAAAGCATATGATGCCACGTCCAACAGTATCGTGGCCTACAACTTCAGCGATGATCAGCCACGATAATCAGATTGCAAGTGCCGGTATTACAACTGTTTTTGATGCTATCTCAATTGGAGATATTCATCCGAAAAGTGTGCGCTTAGATAGTTTAACGCCAATGATTGAGGCGCTTAATTATTCGCAAAAGCATGGTTTAACACGCTCAGAGCATAAATTGCATCTGCGCTGTGAAGTGGCACATCCTGAAACTTGGGGGATTTTTTCAGAAAATGTGGGCAATGAACATGTAGGATTAGTCTCTTTAATGGATCATACGCCAGGACAAAGGCAGTTTGAGGAGATTAGCCATTATCGTGTCTATTATCGGCAGAAATATGGTCTAACCTTAGACGAGATGGCGGCATTTGAAGTACAGCAGATTGCGAATGCGAAGCGATATAGTCAAAAATATCGGTTAGATATTGCTGATTACTGTCGCAATCATCAAATCGTGATGGCAAGTCATGATGACGCAACAGAAGATCATGTGGCTGAATCAGCGACTTTAGGCATGAAAATTGCGGAGTTTCCGACAACGGTTGAAGCGGCGATTCACTCTACTCGCCGAGATCTTTCTGTGTTAATGGGGGCGCCGAATATTGTTCGTGGGGGGTCTCATTCTGGGAATGTTGCGGCAAGCGCTTTAGCAAAGCAGGATTTACTTCATATTCTATCGAGTGATTACTATCCAGGAAGTTTGATTCAGGCAGCATTTATCTTAACACAAGAAGAGATTGGTTTTGATCTGCCTAAAGCGATTCGTTGTGTTTCTAAGAATCCAGCAGAAGCAGTTAATTTAAGAGATCGTGGGGAAATTGCTTTAGGTAAGAAAGCAGACTTACTGCAAGTATCTCTTCATGGAAATCAACCGCTCATACAAAGTGTTTGGAAGAGCGGAAAGCGAGTGATTTAAGAGAGAGGTGTTGGCGGTAATCTTGAGGAATTAGATGATTTTTAAAGATAATCTTTAAAGATTATCGCCGGCATTGAATTCGATTGATAGATTATCATAAGATCCTAAAGCTGGATAAATGGCTTCTATCTATAAAGGAAAAAGGAATAGATCCAATGAATCAACGAGCGTATTACATTATGGGACCATCTGGCGCTGGCAAAGATAGTGTTATTGAGGAAGTTTCGGAGCATTTCGGAGCTGAGATTAGTCGGCCGCCACGTTACATTACTCGTAAAATTGTACGCAGTGATGCCGAGCTACATAATGTTATGAGTTCAGAAACCTTTAAAGAGTTTGCTGATAAGTCCTGTTTTTCTCTCTATTGGGAAGCGAATGGCTTTTTTTATGGTTATGATAAGCAGTGGCTTGAGGATCTCGCTGAGGGAAAAATCGTTTTACTTAATGGTTCACGCTCTTATTGGGCAGAGGCAAAATTGCGTTATGGGGAGAAATTATGCCCTGTCTATTTGGAGTTAAGTCCTGAAAGCCAAACAGAAAGATTAATCGGAAGAGGTAGGGAAACTCATGAACAGATTGAAAAGAGAATTGCGAGAAGCACTCAATTAAGCCATATTGGCGAAGATCGTGAGATTGTGCAAATCAATGCTGATCAGCCTTTAGAATCGGTTGTTAATGATTTTATTGCATTACTTTTATCACATCGACCTTTAGTTATCTGATAATCGTATGCTTTAAGTAGATAAAAGGTGAGATTATGATGAGAGAAATACGGAGATAGCGATGTTTGAACTGATATTATTAGGCACAGGTGATGTTGCCGAAATTCCCGTATTTGGCTGTGATTGTGCTGTTTGTCTTGCCGCTAGAAATGATCTTTACTTAGAGCGAAAACCTTGCTCGGCAATGATTCGTTATCAAGATCAAATATTATTGATTGATGCCGGTTTAACGGATCTTCACCGCCGATTTTCGCGTGATGAGATTAAGGGGATTTTGCAAACGCATTATCATGCAGATCATGCCCAAGGGTTATTAGCATTACGGTGGGGCAAGAGTCAGCAAATACCTATTTATGGTCCTGATGATCCATTAGGATTTGCGGATCTTTATAAAAATCCCGGCATTTTAGATTTTCAAAAACCATGGCGACATGGGGAGCAACGAGAGATTATTGGGCTAGCAATTACTGCATTAAAACTCAATCATTCAAAGCTAACAATGGGGTATTTTATTGAAGGGAATCATCATAAAATAGCCTATTTAACCGATACTGTAGGTTTGCCAAAGGAAACGATAGATTTTTTACAAAATCATGAAATTGATAATCTTATTATTGATTGCAATTTTCCACCACAAATAATAACACCTAGAAATCATAATGATATTAATACCCTTATCGAAACAACGAAAAAACTTAATTGTAATCAAGTTGTCTTAACTCATATTGGCCATGAATTAGAAGCATGGTTACAAAATCCCCGTCATCAAGCAATACTACCGAATAACTATGTGATCTCATATGACGGCATGTGTTTTAGTTTCAATAAATAGTAGATACTTGATTTAGAAAATAAGATGATTTTATTAATGGTTTTTGGGGCCAAGTTTCGCCATTAAAGAAGTCGCAGGTAGATATTTAAAGGTTTGCGAAAAAGACTAAAAATATTGGCGCTAAGATATTGGTGATAAAGCCAAAGCTAATAGCAATTGGCACAACTTGTGCGCCGCCTGTTCGTTGAATGACAGGTAAGGTGAAATCAAGAGAGGTTGCGCCGCCAGAGCCTACTGCTGAAAGTGGATATTTTGCCATTAAAAGAGGGATAACCATAAAGGCGAAAAACTCTCTAAAAAGATCATTAAAAAAGGCAATAGAGCCGATGATTGGGCCATGAGCATCTTGCAAGATAATCGTAGAGAGTGAATACCAGCCAAAGCCTGAGCTAATGGCTAAGCCTTGAGTGATTGGCATCTTTAAAATGAGCGCCGCAATAATACCGCCCAGAAATGATGAAATGATAAAGAAGAAACTTAAAATCAAGCCATAACGATTGAGTAAAACGGCTTTAAGCTTGATGCCGCCAGCTCTTAGTTGCAAGCCAACGCAGGCAAGTAAAAAGACAAGAGCTGTTTCTGTGAGATGCTCTGGAACTGTGAAATATTCGTGTGCAAATAATCCAACGATTAACCCTAATAAAATACTACCAATAAGTTTAAAAGAGCCAAGTAATGCATGCCAGGTAGATTCTTGTTTGAGGGATGATTGTTTTAACGGGAAGGGGAGCTGCTTATCTAGAAAGAGAAGTGCAACCATATTTAATCCTAAAATGGCAATGATAAAAACAATCGTCTTTCCAAAAATAGATTGTAATTGAGACCAAAGATCTGGAATAGCTGAGAGATTGAGCCCCATAATAAAGAGAATGATATAAATCAGCGCAATTAATAGATAATCGACGGTTTTAATCAAACTTCTATTTTTAAGGGGAATTGCAAAACCAATTAAAAGTGGTAGCAAAACCCAAGTCAGCGTTTGGAGCATAAAATGATATTTTTACCAATGAAAAGTGATAGGGGTAATGATTTATAAAGCAATGGAATAGTGCCATATTTAACGACTATTGAAGGGTTAAATGAGCGACAGATAGTCTACCAGATAATAGTAGGCTAAGAGAGCGTTTTCTGGATTTTTAAGAAGATATATTCTTAAAACCTTTTTAAGGAACTGCTATTAAAAAAAGCAAAATCAGTCATGCCAAGAATCTTGAATAAGAGTCGGATAATTAATCACAATTTGTTTTAGAAGTTTTATGCTAAAATGTTCTCTTTTATCATCTTGTCAAAAATAAGGTAGATACATATGGCAGGTCATAGTAAATGGGCAAATATCCAACACCGTAAAGGTGCGCAGGATAAAAAACGCGGTAAAATCTTTACCAAATTAATCCGTGAGATCACTATTGCTGTTCGTTCAAGCGGGAATGGGGATGCTGATACCAACCCTCGTCTTCGTCTAGCAGTGGATCGCGCGATTGCGGCAAATATGCCAAAAGATACGATTGAGCGTGCGGTCAATCGTGGTCTTGGAATTACTGATGGTCCTCCAGATGAAGAGATCCGTTATGAAGGTTATGGCGCTGGCGGTGTTGCTGTTATGGTGGATTGCTTATCTAATAACCGTAACCGTACCGCTGGAGAAGTGCGTCATGCTTTTACAAAATATGGTGGTAACCTTGGGACTGATGGTTCTGTTGCATTCCAATTTAGAGAACTTGGTGTGCTCTCTTATCCAGAGAACTCAGATGAAGATGGTATTACAGAAGCGGCGATTATGGCAGGTGCTGAAGATGTGATCGTTGATGAAGATGGTTCAATCGAAGTCTTAACAATGCCGCAAAGCTACGTGGAAGTCCATAATGCGATGGTTGAGGCAGGATTTGAGCCAGAAGATTCAGAAGTGACACAATACGCGGATAATAATGTCTCAATTGATGCAGAAGCTGCTGAAAAAGTGATGGCGATGGTTGAAGCACTTGAAAACTTAGATGATGTACAAAAAGTCTATTCAAACGCAGATATCTCAGATGAGATTTTAGAGCAACTCTTTAAATGATCATTTTAGGAATCGACCCTGGTTCGAGAATTACCGGTTATGGTGTGATCGATATCAGTGGTCGAAAGCCACAATATGTGGATTCAGGCTGTATTCGTATGAAGACAGATGAACCAATGGCGAATCGGTTGTTAACAATTTTTCAAGGTGTTGATCAACTGATTGGGCTTTATCGCCCTAAAGTCCTCTCTATTGAAGAGGTCTTTTTACATAAAAACCCTCAATCAGCCTTAAAGCTTGGGCAAGCGAGAGGCGTTGCGATGTGCGCAGCCGCAATGTCGAACCTTGTGGTGCATGAATATGCGGCGACTCGTATTAAACAGACAATTGTAGGGCAAGGGCATGCGCAAAAAGAGCAAGTGCAACATATGGTGCAATCGCTCTTAAAGCTTAATAAAAAGCCTCAAGCAGATGCCGCAGATGCGCTTGCAGCAGCATTAACTCACGCATTTCATTGTAGATTAGAAGGATTATTATGATTGGTCGTTTAACAGGTGTTTTAGCGGAGAAGCGTTTACCGAATCAGGCATTAGTCGATGTGGGTGGCGTAGGTTATGAAGTAGAATTACCGATGAGTAGTTTTGCAAAGCTCCCAAGTGAAGGGGAGAACGTTCAGCTCAC
The DNA here is from genome assembly GCF_022655595.1 of Ignatzschineria rhizosphaerae. NCBI lineage: Bacteria > Pseudomonadati > Pseudomonadota > Gammaproteobacteria > Cardiobacteriales > Ignatzschineriaceae > Ignatzschineria > Ignatzschineria rhizosphaerae. The sequence goes on along the minus strand of NZ_CP093379.1, from coordinate 1,544,206 downwards.
GATTCATCATGTGGTACGAGAAGATGCGAGCCTGCTTTATGGTTTTTGTAGTCCTAAAGAGCGTGAAGCATTTCGCCTTTTAATCCGGGTTTCCGGCATTGGTCCTAAAAGTGCTGTGCTTATTCTTTCAGGATTATCCGCAGAAGAGCTTTATCGCGTGATTCAAACGGAAGATTTAACAAGCTTAATGAAGGTCCCCGGCGTTGGTAAAAAGACTGCAGAGCGCTTAATTATAGAGTTAAGAGATAAGATAAAAGCCTTAGCGCCACTCGATATTACAGAAGATTTAATAGCTTCAAGCACAGGTTCTCTCTTAAGTGATGGCGATGTGATTGTAGAAGAAGCGATCGAAGCATTAGTAAGTCTTGGTTATAGCCAAGCAGAGGCGAAAAAACGTGTTAATAAAGTCGCAAAACCAGGGCTTACACTGGAAGCAATTATTCCGCTTGCGCTTAAACTATAAACATTATTGAATAAGCTAGATTTGAAAATGCCGGTAATCTTTAAGGATACCGGCATTTTTATTGTGTAAATTTAATCTAGAAAATCAAGATCAATCCCATGCGTAATATCAAACAACTTATCATCATGGATGGTAGGGATATCGTTAATATCTAATAAAGGGAGATTCGGGATAGTTTTCCATTTTTCGACCCATTTCTCGTTAAATTGGCTTTCAGTGATGTTTCTTGCGTATTTTACTTTTTGTGTAAGGTAATTGACGCTGATGATAGAAATCGGGTCAGGGCCACGGTTACTATGCGCTTCAAAGCCAATGAGTTTAAGGGCGTTATCTTGTAATCTAAAGGTATAAAACCAATAGCCATAGCGACCATGCGCATAATGGAAGGTAATTTTATCTTGGATGATATTAATCGAAAGATCTGGCGGGAAATAGACGCCGCCATCTTCAAATTCTGAATCGAAAAGGGTGAGATTTTCGGCAATTTTCTGATAGCCAATGTCTTGCTTTAAAAGGACGATAATGCCACGACGATTTCGATCCACCACTTGTTCAAATCGGTTTTCTTCAATTGCCTCTAAAGACATTGATTTAGTGAGAAGGAGATAATCTGTTTTCCCATCTTGGTTAAGATCCGTTTTGATAAAATCTTGCAGATAGTGGTTTTTAGGGATGTAATTCGCAATAGTTTCTGCATAAATAATGTTATGACAAAATCCCATAAGGATGATGAGATAAATAGTTATCAGCTTTTTCGTGAAAAAAGCATGATTGGGATACATCATGATAAACCTCTATTAAAGTATCAGGACAACATCCTTGTTTTTCTGGCCTTTAGTGCTATTGAATAAGATATTTATGAAAACTTTGTAATATATTCTAACATCTTATAATTCGCTTCTGGGAATTTGAGTTTTCTGATCTCATCTTTATCAACCCAAGCGATGGTTTGAGATTCAGCACCTTTTGGGGTTCCTTTAAATTTAAAGACATCAAAAATTACAAAATCAATAGTTTTTGCCGGATATTCATATTGGAATGAGAGGGCTTTTTCTTGTGTTGTGATTGTAATATTAAGCTCTTCTTGCAGTTCACGAATAAGGGCTAAAGCATCATCTTCTCCCTCTTCAACTTTACCGCCAGGAAACTCCCATAAGCCACTAAAGTCTTGCGTTAATTTACGTTGGCTAAGCAGAATTTGTGTTTGGTCTTCATTCCAAATAATGCCGGCAACGACACGAATTTTTTTAGGTATTTGAGTCATGTTTATTCTTTTGATCTTTTTATAAAGTTATTTGTAATAGGTTCAGTATAGTAATTGAGATGCTATAGCAGATTCGGTTTAAGAAACATTATTTTAAAAGTATTGAGGTACAGAGTATGTCAAATTAGTTTGCATGTTACCGGATAGAACGATTCTTGAGCTTCTCATAATCGATGTGCCGGCAATCTGATTTAGTCACTTTTAAACCAATTTCACTATAATTGTCGTTAGTAAAGAGGATCTATTATGGGGAAATGGTTGAGTCGTCAGATTCAAGAGCGCCAACTAGATAGAGTCTTACCATATTTAGAAGATTAATCACTGAGAAGCTTACCGCAGCTTGATGATTAAAGTAAGGAATAATCATTGATTTTTCATAAAGCTGATCGTGGTGTTGTAATAAAAGGGTGAGTTGAAGGTTATTTTTTGAGATCTCTTCACCATGAACGGTTGTCACAATATCTGCATGACTTAGTGTTTGAATATAGTAAAGCTTTGTTTTATAAGCCTCAACAGAGAGATCACGTTCCCGGCTTTCAACCCAAGCACCTTTAAAAAAGTATTGGGTTTGGCTCTTTTCATTCAGGCGCGTTGCAATCATGCCTTCGCTAAAGGATTCATAAAGTCCAAGTGTTAACGTTTTCTGATCGAGCATTTTTGCAACGGTAGCTTCCATACTGACATCATCTTCCCCAAAAAAGAGATTGCCAAGTAGCGCTTTTGCCCGAGTTGCAAAAGGCTCAATGAGCGTCATTGCCTCTGATTCGGTTGCTGTTTTTGCAGAAAAACGTACTTGAATACCTTCAATTCCAGAAGCTAAAAAAGAGAGTTTCGGGTTAGGAAGATGATCCAGTTCATCATTAATTTCCGCAAGAAGTGCTGAGATATCTGATTCGCCTTTTCCCCAGCAGCGAAGCGTTTTAGTGTAAATTCGCTCAATATTAGGCAGTAGGGAGGTAAGAAGCGGAATAATATCTTCCTCCATCATCACCTTCATTTCAGAGGGAACCCCCGGCATTAAAAAGAGATGTTTTCCTTGATGCTGAAGGTAAATACCGGGCGCTGTACCGGGAAATGCATCTAAGATAGTGGCATTTTCAGGGTAATAAGCTTGTCTTAGATTATTATCTGACATCGCACGATTCCGTGCTTTAAATTTTTCACGGATCTTTTCGGCAAGCGCTTCATCGTAAATAAGAGGAAGATTGAGCGCTTTAGCGAGCGCATCTCGGGTAATATCATCTTGTGTTGGGCCAAGTCCACCGGTGCAAAGGATAATATCGGCACGGGTCATCGCTTTTGAAAAGGTCTCTGCCATGTTGTTGAGATTATCGCCGACCGTTGATTTAAAGTGGCAATCAATCCCAATCTCACTGAGTTTACGAGCAATCCAAGGACCATTGGTATCAATTGATTGTCCTAAAAGAAGCTCTGAGCCACTGACGATAATTTCTGCTTTCATCTGGAAATCCTCTTTATGATATGAAGATTGAATATTTAACCTTATTTATTCTACAACAAGATTCTCTGAATTACAGATATTCAGCCCCGTTGCTTTATCGATTCCTTCATCTTTTGATATTTGAGTGCTTTAAAGTTACTACGAAGGTTCTTGTAATAATATTTGACGCAAGAAAAAACTGTAGTAAATAGCATAGATTAAATGGTGTTTCTAAGATTCGCTTTATTTATTTAAATTCATTAGTAAAGCAGGGGTTATGATGCCTATTGATCGGTATTAAGCGTATTATCTTGATGGAAATCAAGCGGTTTTTGATTTGCCATTGTGCTAATCCTTTGAGCATGAGATAAGGGGTAATAGATGATTATTCCTTATTTTGTTATTAAATCAGTAGCTTAATTGTCTGGTTAATGGGAGGGGTTATGAAGTTGGTTATTTTAGGGGCGGGAAATATCGCAACAGAAACAGCGCAATTAGTAAGGGCGAAGTTTGCCGATATAAAGATCGTTATTGCAGATATTAATTTGGAGCGGGCAAAAATAGTAGCAGATGCATTAAAGGGAAGCGCAATAGCTTTTGATGCTAGTGATAAAGAGAGCATTAAAACAGCGATCAAAGGGGCTGATTTAGTCTTTAATGCGGTAGGTCCTTTTTATCGCTATGGCTTAAGGATCATAAAAACGGTGATAGAATGCGGGATCAACTATATTGATGTCTGTGATGAGTATGATGTGACCGTTTCGCTTGCACAAGATATGGCGCTAAATCAAGCGGCTAAAGATGCAGAGGTTTTTGCATTATTTGGCATGGGGTTTTCGCCAGGAATCTCTAATTTAGTTGCTAAATGGGCATATGATCTGCTAGATACCACCTATGATATTGAGATTGCGAGCGTTATTGCTTATGTGCCGACAATGGGAATGACCGTTAATGATCACATGCTTCACTCAATGTCTGGTGATGTACCCCAATATGTGGGAGGCAAGGTGCAATATTTTCCTGCATGGTCAGGTCAGAAAGAGTTTACCTTTAAAGAAGAAAATGGTCGTTATCAGATTGGTTATATGGGGCATCCTGAAGGAGTGACTTTAGGCATTTTTTTAGAAGATGTGAAGAATGCCTCAATCCGTTTTCGCTGGCGACAAGATGAGGGGAATGAGATTTGGCAATCATTCAACCGCTTAGGTTTGAGCGCTTTTGAAGTTTCAGAGTCTCTTCCTTTAGCGCCACGACAATATTTAGCGCGATTTATGGGAAGCAATATTGGAATCGCATCGCTCTCTTTGCAAGATGAAGCGATGAGTAATAAGACGATGTTTCAAGTAATTGCTAAAGGAGAGAAGTTAGGACAATCCTGTACGGTGATTATTGAATATCATGGTACTAATGATGCCGGAGACCCAACACCTTATGCAGCGGCTGCTGCAATTAGTGAAGCATTAAATGGGAAGATTACGGCAAAAGGCTTAATTCCACCAGAGATTGCCATTAACCAAGCAGAAAGAGTGGCAAGGGAAGTATTATCTGCGGTGGGAAATCGAGTCTATTTTACAGAAAAGATAGAAGCGCAGATTATTTAGTTTTGGTTTTAAAGTCTTATTGTTGTGTGATGAGTACCGGACTTTAGGTGATTACAAGTATGAGTTATATTACAAAAGCACGAGATATCCCTCGTGTTTTTTATAAGCTCAAGAAATGGAAAGCAGGGAATGGAAAAGGGGAAAATAGACTAAGGAATAGAGTGATCTTGTAAATATTGCTCTTTTTGTTTTCGTGTGAGTTGTTTAAAAGCATACTCTTGCTTCATTGCTTCACTTCTTGTCACAAAAGATTCTGTATGAATCATGATAACAGGACGGCGTTTTTGAGGCTTTGTGTATTTAGCGCCATTGCCTTCATTATGCTCTAGAAGTCTTCTTTCAAGATCAATGGTATAACCTGCATAAAAGGTATTATCTTGGCATTGAAGGACATAGAAAAAGTGTTTTTCAGCAGTTAGATCAGTCATTAAGAATAAGATTACATATCTTGGAAGCGATAATCATGATTCTCTCTTAAGATATCGACAATCTGCGCTCGAAGATTTTGTTCATGATAGCGTTTACGAAGGGGAACATGCAAAATGGGAATTTTCGCTTGGTACATTGCTTCATCGACAAAGGCATCACGAACTTTTCGTTCATGTTGATCATGGGTGCTATCATCAAGCTCAATCACTAAAAGGGGGGCGGTTGTTAAAGGATGAGCAAGGACAAAATCCACATGTTTAGAGCGGATTTTACTAAAAGCGCCGGAATAATCGCCTCTTTCAAGCCCCGGTCTTACTTTAATAATATCGGCAATGCGCACTTTTCCATAGATCTTTACAGGTACGCCATCAAGTGCAATCTCTAAGCTTGAGAGAAATAACTGTTCGGCTGGAGTAAAGAGCCCTGATACAGATTGATACCAAGAAGCCGGCGTTGGCCTATCTTCAATAATGGTTTTTTTAGGCATAAATTTCCAACGAAGGAAGAGAAAAAAACCTAAAAAAATAAGGACAATAAAAAGCAGTTTAAAAAGCATAGTATAAGCTCAAGTTCCTCATCAAAGAGGGAAGCTCTTTGATGATCTATGTTGGAAAGTAGTAATGGATAATACTTTCATAAAAAAGTCATCGCATTATATCATTAATACGATGACAGATTTAAGCGTTATCTATTATCTATAGCGTGAAGATAGAGGCTTTTATTGCTGAGCAATATTATCTTGAGGCACTCTACAATTGAGGTACTCTGATAAGCGTTTAGGCTCTTTATTTAATGTGTGATAGATCACCGCATTACTAAGCACATTTTTGACATAGCCTCGAGTTTCATAAAAGGGAATTGTTTCGATCCAAAGCGCAATATCAATATCACTATCAGCTTCGCTAGGAAGCCATTTCTTCACATTGTGAGGACCGGCATTATAGCTTGCTAAAATATAAGGAATACAGCTGCCAACACTCTCTTGTAAATAACGAAGATAAGTGACGCCATAGCGAATATTGGCATCTGGCTCATAAAGCGATTCTCGCTCACTCTCATTGAGGGTTGAGGACATTTTTTCAGCAGTGGGAATCAGTAATTGCATTAAACCATGGGCGCTAGCAGGAGATTTAGCTTTTTCATGAAATAGGCTCTCTTGGCGAATTAAGCCTAAAACAATCGGTTTTGTAATGAAATCATCGCTATATTGCTCGATGATAGGAACGTATGCACTAGGGTAACGGTAAGGTAAGCCACCCGCCGCTCTTGCTCTTGCGGCTGCTTGTAAGCTTAAGTTATAAAAGCCTTCATCAAATGCGGCGATACTCCCAGCCTCCTGATCGGCTTTACTACTATTGTTGAGTGCTTCACGCCATTTAACGCGGCTAAAGTACTCTTCATTGACTTTTGCTAATAATAATCCCATGGAGAATCTAGCATTAAGGCCATTGGTAAATAAATTTCCCTGTTCATTGGCAATATTGGTGATGCCATCGTAATTGTGTTGCAGCGCATCAGCGGCTAAGAAGCCGTAAAAAGAGGGCTCATTTTGAATAAGCTCATAATAGTGTTTAGCTTGCTCCTGATCGCCTACTTCTGCATAAGTTCTGCCTAACCAATAACGCCAGACATCTTCTTGTAATGCACTTTCTGAGAGTCCCGATAAAAGCGCTAGCGCAACAGGATAATCTCCCCGTTTTGCCGCAAGCCTAAAGCCCCATTGAATGACTTGATCATCTCTTTCATCAGCAGGAATGGCGAGGATTTTTTCAAGCGGTGCAACAACATCATTTCTCCCTGCTTGAAAAACGGCAATACGATTTCGAAGTGTGATGTAATCTTCTTTTGTTAAAAGATCTTTCTGCTTTGCAAAATTAAGGCCTTTGCCGGCTTGTAAAGAGTTTTGGCTTGACCATTTTTGCAATACTTTTGCATAAAGTGCTTTGCCTTCTGGATAAAAGGTCGACACTTCTAACAAATTGCTAGGGTTATTCAGTAGGTCGATAAAGTAGTTATAATAGGTTTGTTGCTCTTGCGGCAAAGAGGTTATTAATTGCTTGGCTCTTGCGGTTCTACCTATCAGTAGTAGTTCATCAATCTTTTTAATAATTAAGGAGAGATCTTTATTATTAGCTAGCCAAAACTCTTCCACAGTGCTGCAACCTGAAGGGAGTTGTAGGTTATTTTCCCAAGATTTTTGAAATTCAGCAAGATCGAGCGTTGATTGTTGATATTGAGCATTATAGAGATAACATTTTAAGCCAAGGGTGTTGGCAAACTGAGCATTATCAAGGATGAATTGAAAATTCTTTTTACGCTCTCGATCTTTAAAAAGTACAATCTTTAAGGTGTTGGCAAAGGGCTCATTGGCATATTTATCAGCAAACTCTAAAACCTCTTGTGGATCACTCTCTTCAATACGTTCTTGATAGTAGTAAAACTCAAGGTAGGGTAGAAGGCTTGAATCAAGGAGTTTTTCTCGTGAAGATTGATAGGTTTCCCAATCTTTTTTGATAATTGCTTGTTTTCCGATTTGAAACCATTGTTGTTCATTGGCTTCAGACGCAATCGTTATCTGCGATAGTGTAAGAAGTGTGCCCAATAGTATCGAAAGGGGCTTTAGAGGCATTTTATTCAAAAAAAGAATCATAATAGGGTCTCTTTACAATGCAAATCTGAAAGTAGAAGTTTATTGTAATAACTTGTTTTTAAATATAGGTACTTAATTATAAATACCGTATCATATTTATTGATAATCTATTATCTTTTAAATAGATTAAATTGGAAAGATATAGTCACAATCCTAAAGATTTTTTAGTCATTTTTTTTCACTTGATGAATGGTAATGCGCTAAATCTCTATTGAAATACTAATCTATAAAATGAGTTGTTTCTGTACACTTTTTGCAATAAATCATTAAAAATTTCTTAAAAGTGTAAAAACAAAAGAGCCCTAGAAATGATTTTAATAAAAAATCATTGCAAGGAGCTCAATGTCAATTATGATGATGAAGTTACATTATGCTTCTTCAACAGTTCCAAAAATTTTATCGCCGGCATCGCCAAGGCCTGGAAGAATATAAGCATCTTCATTTAGGCAGTTATCAACGGAGGCAGTGTAGATATCAACATCAGGGTGTTTTGCATGTAATTTTGCAATCCCTTCTGGCGCAGCCACTAAAAAGAGGGCTTTAATTTTTTTACAGCCCGCTTGTTTTAAAAGATCGATTGCTGCAATTGCTGTGCCACCAGTTGCAAGCATGGGATCGATAATTAATGCGGTGCGATCTTCCATGTGAGTTGTGAGTTTTTGATAGTAAGGTACTGCTTCTAAAGTCTCAGGATCTCTTTCAAAACCCACGACAGAAACACGAGCACCAGGGATTAACTCTAAAACCCCTTGTTGCATACCGATACCGGCTCTTAAAATAGGGACGATCGTGACTTTTTTACCTTTAATCTGTTCTACTTCAACATCGCCCGCCCATCCTTGAATGGTTCGTGTTTCAGTTTCTAGATCTTTAGTTGCTTCATAAGCAAGTAGTTGTGCAAGCTCAGATGCAAGCTCTCTAAAATCTTTTGTTGAGATTTCAGCTTTTCTCATTTTACCGATTTTATGGGCAACGAGTGGGTGTTTTATCTCAAAGACATTCATAATTAGACTCCTTGTTAGCAAAAGACCCATAGTGAATGGGCCTTTTGTAATGAATGATAAATGAAGGTTTTATGGCAGATTATGCTTGGTTTTCAATTGCATCATTCATCATCTGTTTTAGGCTATTGCGCTCTGCTAATTCTAAAACAATGTCACAGCCGCCGATTAATTCCCCACCGATGTAGATTTGTGGGAATGTTGGCCAATCTGCATATTTTGGAAGATGTTCAAAAATTTGAGAATCATCCATCACGTTTACAAATGAGAAAGGTAGGCCTGTATCGGCAAGCGCTTGAGCAGCTCTGCTTGAGAATCCACACATAGGAAATTGTGGGCTTCCTTTCATGTAAATTACTACAGGATTCTCGGTTACTTGGCTATGGATCTTCTCAAGTGTTGCTTTTTCTGTCATGTTATTCACTCCTAGTCAAAATACCATGCTATTTTATCAGTTATTTAAAAAAGTGGCATATTATACCCATAAAAATGGCAACATGCCGTAATGTTTCTCTGATCGCTCTATTATAGAGTAGTAATACGCTCTTTTTGCGACGCTGTTCAAAATTTATTGTCGTCCTTCTCCATGGCCAAGAACGATATATTTTTGTGAAGTTAATCCTTCAAGCCCAACAGGCCCCCGAACATGGATCTTATCTGTTGAGATGCCAATCTCTGCCCCTAAGCCAAATTCAAAGCCATCACAAAAACGCGATGAAGCATTGATCATGACACAAGCTGAGTCAACAGCTCTTAAGAAATGCATGGCTTTAGAATAGTTCTCCGTTAAAATCACATCGGTATGATGCGATCCGTAGTGATTGATATGATTGATTGCTTCATCCATATCTTTCACGGCTTTAACCGCTAATATTGGTGCTAAATATTCTGCATGCCAATCTTCTTCTGTGGCAATAATCGCGGGGATATTTTCAGTTTTTAAAATCGCTAAGGATTTCTCACAAGCCCGAATCTCAACCCCTTTTTCTACTAAAATAGTTGCCATTTCAGGTAGGAATTTTTTAAGAATCTTCTCATTAAGAAGTAATGTTTCCATAGTGTTACAAGGTGCGTAACGCTGTGTTTTGGCATTATCTACAACATGATATGCTTTGGTAAGATCGGCATCAATATCCACATAAGTGTGACAAACGCCATCGAGATGTTTAATGACGGGCACAGTTGCCTGATTATTAATTCTCTCCACAAGAGATTTCCCACCACGAGGAATGACCACATCGATATATTGTGGTGATGTCACCATGAGATCAACAATCTCACGATCTGTCGTATTAATAATTTGGACAGCTTCTGCCGGCAGATCCACTTTTTTTAGCGCATTAGCAAGTAGTGTTGCTAAATATTGATTGGTATAAAAAGCTTCACTTCCGCCTCGTAAAACGGCGGCATTTCCAGATTTTAAGCAGAGCGCTGCGGCATCAATCGTGACATTAGGGCGTGATTCATAAATAATGGCAATAACCCCAAGCGGTACGCGCATTTTTCCGACTTGAATGCCTGAAGGGCGGGTTTTAAGATCGGTGATTTCACCGATAGGGTCGGGGAGTAAAACCATCTCTTTGACGCCATTTGCCATATCTGTAATGCGAGCATCATTGAGAGTTAAGCGGTCAATAAATGCCGCATCAAAGTTTTTAGATTTCGCATTTTCAAGATCTTTAGTATTTTCTGTTTTAATAGCATCTCGATGATCTAAAATTTCTTGATAGAGCGCTTCAAGGAGTGCGTTTTTCTTCCCAGAATCAGCAAGGCGTAATTTCTCAGAGGCACAACGTGCATTCTCTCCGACAGTTTGCCAATAATTTAACATCTTCAATCCTCTTCATATTTTATTGATCTCCTTGTTAAATTTAGGTCAATTTAGCGGTGCGGTGAAGGCTAATTTTATTTGAATCCTAAATGGAGATTTATTGCGTCTTTATAGATGGTCAGTATAGCGAATTTAGGGGCTTTATTCAGAAATCTTCAAGGTCCTAAAATATTACTTTGTATTTATTTTCTAAAGCTTAAAAGAGGCTCATATCTCTTAGTGATAAAAGAAGAAAGAATATTGTGACGTGGTTTCTCCCTGAGATTTTAATGGGACGCATTGGAATTATCTCAAGGATGCTTAATGAAGGATACTTTAAAACGAGTCCTCTAAATTAAATCTCTAAATTAGATTTAAAGAAATAGATAGAAATAGAGAGAGTCAAGGAAATAGTATTTAAGCAATATTGTTTAAGTAATAGAGTATTGGATAGGGAAGTTTTAGCTCGATAACTATTGCTCATAAAAAAACTCCCTTAAGAATTAATTTCTTAAGGGAGTAAAAAAGTACTTAGAAACTCATAAAGGGGAAAGAGTTTCTAGTGCTTAAGGACACAGTTATGAAATCATCATAATTTCAATAGTTTGCGCATTACACTCTTTAAGTAGATGGAGCTGTTAAATAGGTAATGCACCTACATTAGTTTGCTAAAGAAACACTTACTGAGAAGAGTACCGCCGCAATACGTACAGCTGATTGAATGCCTTGTGAAGAAACTCCTAGTTCACGAAGGTTCTTCTCATGTGAGTCAACACACATACCACAACCGTTAACAGCAGATACAGCGATTGAAGCAAGTTCGAAAGTTACTTTATCAATCCCAGGATTTGCCATTTGGTTCATACGAAGGCGTGCTGGTAATTTTGTATATTCATCGTTAGATACTAAGTGTGTAAAACGATAGTAGATGTTATTCATGCTCATGATGCTCGTTGCAATTTGAGCACCTTGATACTCTTCTTCTGTTAAGAAGTCTTGTGCAAATTTTTCCATCTGCTCAACGAGTACTTTGCATTTTGTGCTAAGTGCAACAGATACAGCAATTGCTGCAATTTGTTTCTCTGTAAGGCCCGGCGCGCCTGCTTCCGTTAATACTGTTGAGAAGTTAAGACGCATATCTTTTGCATAAGCCGGTAACATATCTTTGATTGTATCAATAGCCATTATAATATCTCCTTACTGATATCTGCCTTGAACGAGAGGTTCGCGGCAAGTATGATTTTGAATTTAAATTTTAAATTACCAAACTGCATGATCAATGAAATTAGACTGTATCATAATCAGGCAATGGGTGAATTGTTGCATATTTTGAATACTATGAGAAAGTCATATCGCAAAGTTCTAAGCGTATGCCTTTCGTTTCTTTGCGGACTTTCGATGAGTTAATTTAACCACAGTTGAGGCGATAAATCTTATGGTATTTATTAATAAGAGTGATAAGTAAAGCTAAAAAGGTCTTTATTAAAAGCTTTTATAAAGCTCTATTATCCCTTGAAGATTCGTGGTGGGAAACCCATATTCCATCTCTATCTATAAGATGGAATGATTGCTTAGGGGTAACCCATCCTAGCGATCAATGAGCCATAAAATAACCCAGAGGTTTTACATCATAAAGAGGAGAAGAGATGGAACTTAATCATCAGGATTCAAGCGCGGTATGTGAATACTTAAGTCAGTGGTTACCAAGAGAGATCCCTATTAGCGCATCTTTAGGTGTCATCCCTATTGAATGGAAAGAGAAGACATTAAAGCTCCATGTTCCTCTTGAAAATAATCGTAATCATATGTACACAGGATTTGGAGGAAGCCTTTATACTTCAGCACTTTTAGTGGGTTGGAGCTGGTTGCATCTTCAGCTAAAAGCACTTGGTCATGAGAAGAATCTTCATATAGTGATTCAACAAGCAAATATCCAATATCCTAAACCGATGAAGGAAGATGGAATCGCAATTTGCCGCGGTGTGGATGAAAAAGCTTGGGTAAAATTTGAAAAGATGTTTAATAAATTTGGTAAAGGTCGCCTAGAAATTCAAACAGAAGTGGTTGTGGGTAGTGAAGTGACAACTAGTTTTACTGGAGATTTTGTTGCTTATATGGCTGATAAATCTTAAACATCTTTAGTAAGTCTTAGTGATAATTGATCAATAGGACTGTTTTATTGACTAAATTTTAGGAAATATCCCTAAGACTTGATATCGGTACAGGACAGATAGGATTCAATCTTCTAAAATAGTGGCGATTATCAAACCTGAAATCTCATACTAGATAGTATCTAAGGAGTCACAGATGAGTCTTGCATCATTGTATCGCCGAGAAATTTTTCAATCTTTTAAAAAAAATCATTATGATTTAGTGATTATCGGGGGCGGTATTACAGGCGCTGGGATTGCATTAGATGCTGTGAGCCGTGGAATGAAGGTTGCACTGTTAGAAAAGCGTGATTTTGCCTTTGGCGCAAGTAGCCGTTCTACAAAGATGATTCATGGTGGTCTGCGCTATTTGCAGAAATTTCAGCTCAAAAATGTGACTCGAACCGGTAAAGAGCGAGCTATGGTTTATGAGAATGCGCCTCACGTTATTCATCGTGAAAGGATGATACTGCCTATTCATAAAGGAGGTTCATTAGGGCGCTTTACAACCTCAATTGGCCTTAAGTTTTATGATTATCTTGCAGATGTAAAGAGTGATGAGCGCCGGAAGATGTTAAGTGTTAAAGAGACCTTAGCTAAAGTGCCGGCTTTAAAAAAAGAGGGGCTTCGAGGCGCAGGGGAATATGTTGAATATCGCGCTGATGATGCCAGAATGACATTAGAGATGATTAAAAAAGCGGTAGAGTTAGGTGCAGATTGTCTCAATTATAGTGAAGTAATAGGATTTAATCAGGATAATCAAGGCTTTGTAGAGGCTGCTGTGATTAGAGATAGTGCCACTAATAATATGCATATTGTTGAAGGCACTGTGATTTTAAATGCAGCAGGCGGTTGGCGTTTTGAGGTAAGTGATTTAGCGCAAGAGACAGATGGTCACTCATTGATGTTGATTAAGGGCGCACATTTAGTCTTTGATCAAGCGCAGTTTCCTCTTCAAGATGCCCTCTATTTTGATACGGGTGAAGATAAAAAAATGGTATTTGCAGTACCGCGTGATGGTAAGACTTATGTGGGCGTTAGTAGCGCGGTGTATGAGGGAGATCCCATTTATCCCACTGTTTCAATCACCGATCAGCATTATCTAATTTCTGCCATTAATGAGATGTTTCCAAAGCTTAATATTACAGCTGAGATGATTGAATCTTCTTGGGCAGGGATATCGCCTGTTGTGAAGGATAAGTCCTCCTCAAAAGCTAAAAAGCCACTCTTAGAAACTGCTAAAAATGGTTTAATCTCTGTAACAACAGGTAAACTAACGGGATACAGGGAGTTAGCACAAGCGGTAGTCGATGAGATTGCTAGTCATTTAAAGACTAAGAAAAATCAAGAATTTGCACAATGTCAGACGATGATGCTCCCATTTTCTGGGGGAGATGTGGGAGGCAGCGAAGCTTTTGAATCTTTTATTGAGGCCTCAATTGAAAGAGGCGTTGCAGCTAATTTAGCGCCCGAAGAAGCAAGAGAGTTAGCCCGTATTTATGGCTCTAACGTAGATCTTCTTTTTGAGATCGCCGCTAAGGCAAGCCCGGATGAGATGTTAGGGTTACCATTAATGGTGTATGTCCGCTTAATGTATGGTTTATTGTATGAAAGCGTGATGACTCCTTCAGATTTTTTTGTAAGACGCACCAGCGCACTCTATTTCAATATTCAATGGGTAAAAGCGCACCAAGTGGCTGTAGTAAGATTTATGGCGCGATATTTCAGCTGGACGGTCGATCAGGTCAAACAATATAATACTGCTCTTGAACAAGCGCTCTACCATGCAACGCATGCTGTTGAAGATGAGAGAGTGGTAAAATTAACCCAAAAAACAGAAGCTTTGATAGAGGCGCCTTCTAAGAACAATGAGGTATTGTAAGCCTTGTAAAGTCAGGTGGTATCAGCTGATTTAGGTGTAGGAGATATTCCTTAATCAATGATTTAATAGTGAAAAGAGAGCGTTCAATAAGATTTGAGCGCTTTTTTTCTCGAAATATGCTTTTATATTAAGTAAATTAATTTAGCGAGAAGAGAAGGATAACAATGAGTAATAAAGAGCATCTTTCAGCTTTAGAAGAACGATTAGAGCAGATTGATTTTGAAAAATCACTCTGTAATGCATTTTTGAAGATCGAAAATGAGAAAGAGATGATTCTCTTTTTAAAGGATCTTTTAACACCTAAAGAGTTAAGTTCAATGGTAGAACGCTGGAAAGTTTGTCAGTTATTAGAACGTGGAGATCTCTCTTATCGGGAGATTCACGCCTTAACTTCTGCAAGTTTAACAACGATTGGTCGAGTTTCTCGTTTTATTAATGAAGAGCAAAATCACGGTTACCGCTTAGTGCTTGATCGAATGGACCCTAAAGAGAAGATCTAATCTCACCAGCCTTTCTTCTTGTAGTCATCAATATCACTATAAATCTTCCTCATATTACTTGATATGGGGAAGAGAGATATTCCCTGATATAAAATTTGGCACCCTTTAAGTGGTGCCGCATGGGATTCTCGCTATTTATTATTTAAAATAGATTTTAATGTTCTTAATATATTTTTTAATTTACAGTGTTTATAGATGGATATATAGTGATTATTCATATACATATCAATGATATTGGAGTGACCGCTTATGACAAAAAGTACCGGAGATAAAGTAAGAGATACGCTGACGACAGGGGCTGATAAAGCAGGAAAAATTACTGACTCAGTAATCGACAGATCAAAAGAAACAAAAGATCATTTAAAGCATGAGCTTAATGAAGATGCTCAGAAGGTTGCTCACAAAACAGGGGAGATTTTGCAAAAAACTAAAGATAAGGCAAAAGAGATCTCTCAGAAAATCAACGATAAAATCCAAGATTCATAGCGCACATATTAATAAGGAAGGAGATAAAAAATGAATGCACATAAAAAAGAGATTCATGAAATTAAATCCTGGGCTGCCGCTCGCGAATCAACCTCTTTAGAAATTGCATTAGCCATTTTTGAGTTGGCAAAAGGGGATGAGGTTTTAGCAGATAAGATATGGGAAGAAGCGCCAGATGAGGTGTTACCATTGGCCTTTGCTAAAACAGATGCAGATCATCTTTTTTGGGGAGAACAAAAAATTGATCGTAAAAATGTTTAAATAGATCAATGCTCATTGAACAAAATAGTCAATTCGTTAAATCCCCTAAGTTTTTAAATAGCTCGCTTTTAGCGGGCTTTTTTATTTTTTGAAGATATTTCTATTTAAGAAGAAATAAGCATTGTAGTGAAGTAGGTTCAAGACAGAGTGATTTAAATGCCGGCGTATCAGCTATTAACAATAAGCAATATGTTCTATCCGGCAGTTTGCAAGCACTGTTTAATACGGATCTTTATAGATTTATGCAGGGATTTTGGGAATGTTTTGTGTTCTTTTTAAAATCCCGTGCCAGCTGTTTAAGGCTAGCTTTTCTTAAACTGAATCGACGATATCATTTACTAATGCCTGTTTTGCGGCGGGAATGCTTGCATTCTTCTTGCTGACCTCACGCTCGCAATTTAAATTAAAGGCTTTTCTTAAATCTATTTCACGATATTTAATAATTGGGCATAAAGAAATTTACCCAATGAATGTTGACAAGAATGTAGGAGTGTAATACTGTATCACCACAGTAGTACAGATTGATGTAAATATAAAACTGTACCTATCAATTTAAAACAAATCACTACTAAATTCTTTAGGAGCATTCATGAAAAAGTTATTAGCAGTAGTATTAAGTGCAGCGCTTGCAAGTAGCGTATCGCTCGCGGCAGATGTTAAAAAAGTTTATATCAATCAGATCGTAGAGCACCCGGCACTTGATATGACTGCAAAAGGGATTCGTGATGGGCTTAAAGATCGCGGATTTGTAGAAGGGGAGAACCTTGATTTTGTGGTGGAATCAGCACAAGCTAACGTCGCATTAGCCGCGCAAATTTCCACAAAATTTGTGGCACAAAATGCCGATGTTACCGTTGGTATTGGTACACCTTCAGCGCAAAGCTTAGTGAAAGCGGCGATGGAAGGCAAAACAAAGATGGTCTTTAGTTCTATCACAGATCCTATGGGCGCAAGCTTAGTAAAATCTCTTGAAGGTTCGAATACGAACGTGACAGGAATGTCGAACTATGTAGATGTTTCGCCGCAGCTTGAGATGTTCAAAAAGGTTTTACCAGAGCTTAAGAAAATTGGCTTTATCTATAACCCCGGTGATGCAAACTCTATCACTCAACTTAAAGATCTAGAAAAAGCTGCGCCAAACTTTGGTTTAGAAGTTGTGACTCAATCCGTTAATCGCACAGCTGACGTACCACAAGCAGCAACACGCCTTGCAAACCAAACAGATGCAATTTTTATCTATGGTGATAATACAGCCCTTGCAGCATTAGAGAGTATTGTAACGGCTGCTACAAAAGAGAAAAAACCAGTATTTGTCGCAGATACCGATGCGGTAGAGTTTGGTCCGCTTGCAGCGTTAGGCCCTAATCAATATCAATTAGGCATTGATACGGCAGAGATGATTGCACGTATTTTGAACGGTGAAGATATTAACGCGATCCCTGTTGGTTTTCCTGATAAAATGGAGCTCGTTATTAACATGGATACCGCCAATAAACTCGGATTAACCCTTCCAAATGAGGTGATCGAGGAAGCTGCTGTCTTTATTAAGGATGGTAAGGCAGAAGCGGTTCAGAAAGATTAAGGGTTAGGATGAGTTTAAGTGAATTAGTAATGAGCCTGGAACTCGGGCTCATTTATGGAATTGTTGGTATGGGGATCTACCTCACATTTAGAATTATCGACTTTCCAGATTTAACCTGTGATGGCAGCTTCGTTTTAGGGGCTGCCATCTCTTCTATTTTAATCAAAGCTGGCGTAGATCCTTTTTTATCGCTGATCTTCGCGCTTATTGGGGGAGCGCTTGCCGGTGCATTAACAGGGATTTTAAATAGCTTTTTTAAAGTGACAGATCTTTTAGCCGGCATTTTAGTGGCTTTTATGCTCTACTCCATTAACCTGCATGTGATGCAAGGAACTCCTAATATCTCTCTTTTAATGTCACCTACTATTTTTGTGACTAATAACCTTATAGTGTTAGGCGCGATTACTGTGATTTTGATTGCGGCATTTAGTTTTTTACTCAATACAGATATCGGACTCTCAATTCGCGCTGTTGGGCAAAATAAGCGTCTTTGCATGAATGGTGGTGTGAATGTTAAATGGATGGTGATTTTAGGAGTTGCGATGGGGAATGCGCTTATCGCAATGGGCGGTGCACTCTTTAGTCAGCAACAAGGATTTACAGATATCTCAGCAGGTATTGGTACCATTATCGCGGGGTTTGCCGCCGTGATTATTGGTGAGAGAGTGCTTCCCTTTAGATCTATCTGGATTAAGTTACTGAGCTGTATTGTCGGTTCCATTATCTACCGTATTGTGACAAGTTTAGCGCTACATGCAGAGTTTTTAAATTTAAAGAGTTATGATTTTAACTTAATTGCCGGTCTCTTAATTATCATCATAATGGCGATGCCAGGGGGGAGACGTAAATGCTAAACCCTATGTTAAAATTAGAAGATATTAAGCTTGTTGTTGGTAAAGGCACGCAATTAGAGAGAACTATCCTAGAGGGTCTTAACCTTGAGGTTGAAAAGGGAGAGTTTTTAGTCATTATCGGTGGTAATGGTGCGGGTAAATCTACCGTTTTTAATACAATTTCTGGATTTATGAAGCCCGAAAATGGTCGAGTGATTATTGATGGGGTCGATGTTACTAAAAAATCTCAGCAAGAGCGGGCAAAGCTCGTCTCTATTGTGATGCAAGACCCACGAGTTGGGACGATGGAGAATATGACCATTTTAGAAAATATGGCATTTTCTTTTAAGCGTGGACAAAAGCGTGGTTTTAGACTCTTTAATAATGAAGGACGTAGATCACTTTTTAAAGAGAAAATTTCTCTCTTAGAAATGGGGTTAGAAAATCGTTTAAATGAGATGGTAACAAACCTTTCAGGTGGGCAGCGTCAGGCCTTGAGCCTTGTGATGTCGATTATTGCAGAGTCCAAAATCTTACTCCTTGATGAGATTACCGCAGCCCTTGATCCTAAAATTGCAGAGCATGTGATGGCATTAGCTGATAAGCTTGTGCGAGAACAGAAACTGACTTGTGTAATGATCACGCACAATATGGAGCATGCTATTCGTTATGGGGATCGCACGATTGTCTTAAAAGATGGGCAATTTAGAAAATCCTATAGCAGAGAAGAAAAGGCATCTTTAACCGTTTTTGATCTTACAAAAGAGTTTACAGATGCTTAAATGAAAGGATTTTGCTTGGGATGAAAGCCATTGATATCATCGCCATAGATCAATTAAAAAAAGCCTCTTCTATGAAAGAGGCGCTTTTATATCGGGTGATTGAAAAGATCATGGATGTTGAAGCCAAGGCGATGGCGCGTTTAGCAGAAAAGCTCCCCATAGAAACGATGCAAAGCCTACAAGAGCGCATTTTAATTTTGAAAGAAAATGCCGCGAAATATTATCTAAAAGAAGAGTTAGTATCTGCAAGTTTGCCAATTCATCAAAGTCAGCCTCCTTCTGATCCATTGTTTACAGCGGATCAGAAGGAAGGGGACGATCATTCACAACCTGTCTCTTTTCAATCAGGTCAGAATCCTGAGCTGAGGAATGTGGGGGAATCTTTAGATCATTCTCCCCATTATTTAAAGCCTTCTCTTTTTTCTCGAGCAAAGGCTTTTTTGGGGATTCAAGCCTCAAAAGCGCATCTTTCCCATGATTTTTACCCAACATTAAGCTTTAAACAGCGAGGGAAAACAGCAGGTAGTGCTTATCTTGAGCGTTGGGAAATCCGTTTAAATCCGATTTTGCTGGCAGAAAATAGTGATGTATTTATCAATGAAGTGATTCCGTATGAATATGCGCATCTGTTAACATTTGCCCTTTATGGGCGAGTTCAACCACATGGTAAAGAGTGGCAGATGATGATGACACAGATAATGAAGTTGCCAGCAGAAAGAACGCACCGATTTAATACAAAAAATAGCCAAGTTCGTCAATATGAGCGTTTTACTTATTACTGTTTATGCCAATCACATGAACTAACCGCGATTCGGCATAATCGTGTGCAGGCGAGAAAGGCGCGTTATTTTTGTAAGCATTGTGGGGAATCATTAGAAAGAAGAGAGTGATAAGGGGCTAATTAAGTAGCACTATCCGTATTAAAGCGATGAATCCTCTCTTCTCGTAATTGTTGTTTTTTTTAATTTTTATTTCTAAATCAGCAAATTGACAGCGTATCGTTAATCCTTCATTATACAAAATGGAGTGATAGATAGCATCATTAATAATGATGGAAGTATCTGTCATCATTTCGTAGCCACAATAATAATAACGATATTAAAGGAGATTATATGGCGCATCATGCGACAAATTTAGAGGCTCAGGGAAAATATGAACAACATCCCCAAACATGGAAAGCGGTGATATCTTCCTCGATTGGTAATGCGCTTGAATGGTATGACGTACTGATTTACGGCACAATGGCGGTGATTATTGCGAAGCTCTTCTTTCCGGTTGAAAATCAAACCCTCTCCTTACTAATTACTTTTGCCACTTTTGGGGTCTCATTTTTTATGCGCCCTCTAGGCGCTATTGTTATTGGAATCTATTCAGATAAGGTTGGGCGTAAGGCTGCATTAACACTTTCGATCTTTTTGATGATGATCGGGACGCTTTTAATAGCGATTATGCCAACTTATTCGCAAATTGGTATTTGGGCATCTGTTGGAATCGTCTTAGCAAGATTGATTCAAGGTTTTTCTGCCGGTGGAGAGTTTGGAAGTTCTACGACATTTTTAGTAGAGCATGCGCCGCATCGTCGAGGATTTTTCTCAAGTTGGCAGGTGGCAAGTCAAGGTTTAAGTATTGCGTTAGCGGCTATTGCAGGGGCTTCTATCTATGCCTTTTTAACAGAAGAGCAGCTCTACTCTTGGGGCTGGCGTTTACCTTTTATCTTTGGACTTTTAATTGGGCCAATTGGTTACTATATTCGCCGCACTTTAGATGAATCACCAGAATTTGCTGAAGTACTGCCAAGTAAGCACCCCTTTCGTGATTTAATGATGCATCATAAAATGGCATTAGTTATTGGTACTGGCTGTGTGGTGATGGCCACAGTTTCCGTTTATTTAGTTGTTTATATGCCAACCTATGCGGTAAGACAGTTAGGCATGAGCTCTACCACTTCTTTTGTGGCGACTATTTTATCTGGCGGCATAATGTTATTGCTCTCACCCATAATTGGTCACTACTCAGATAAATATGGCAGAATTCCTTTTATGTTTGTCAGTAGTGTACTTTTCGTACTTTGTACCTATCCTTTATTTGCATGGCTCTCAATTGGTCCTGGTTTCTTAAAATTACTGGTGATACAAGGTTTTGTGGGTCTATTAATGACAGTTTATTTTGCATCAATGCCGGCATTAATCTCAGAGATTTTCCCAGTACAAGTTAGGGGAACAGGGATGTCATTAAGTTATAATATCGCTGTGATGATCTTTGGGGGATTTGCCGGCGTTACAATCACTTGGCTGATTGATGTTACCGGCAATAATCTCGCGGTGACTTTTTACGTGATTGCCGGTGCCTTTGTCAGTGTGATTTCAACAGTTGCGGCTCGGGTTATCTTGAATATGCGTTAAACACGGTGTTTAAGGAAAAGATTTAAGTTATAGAATATCTCTCAATTTGGTTTAAGAAACGTCATTTAAAAGCAAAACAGTACAGTGTAGGAGTCAAATCAGCTTGCACGTAGCCAGATAGAACAAATCTTACGCTGCCCATAACCGATGTGTAGCAATCTAGCGCAGTCACTTTTAAACCGATTTCACTATGAGTAATAACGTATAAGCAATAACGTATAAGCAATAACGTATAAGCAATAACGTATAAGCAATAACATGTAAGTAATAGTGTTAAATATAATTACTTTATTAAAATAATAGCCTCATTAAAGCGCTAAAAGGTCTGCTTTGATGAGGCTTTTTTAATGTTGCTCTATTAAAAAACACCTCTTTTGAAAGAAGCATAGTCTTAA
Organism: Ignatzschineria rhizosphaerae; assembly: GCF_022655595.1. Taxonomy (NCBI): domain Bacteria; kingdom Pseudomonadati; phylum Pseudomonadota; class Gammaproteobacteria; order Cardiobacteriales; family Ignatzschineriaceae; genus Ignatzschineria; species Ignatzschineria rhizosphaerae. Next base: position 1,522,274 of record NZ_CP093379.1, on the reverse strand, counting down.
ATATTTTAAAGGAGAAAAAATATTTGAGATCTATGATTAAGAAGAAGAATGGTACAATACGCACACTTTAAGAATGCTTGATTGAGGAGTCAAAAGTGGCATTATCCGTTTCTGAAAAAAAACTAGAAAAACGACTACGCCGGCAAGTAGGGTGTGCGATCATGGATTATGAGATGATCGAAGAGGGCGATCGGGTAATGGTCTGCCTTTCTGGTGGAAAGGACTCTTATGCACTTTTAGATCTTCTTTTAAAGCTACAAGAAAAGGCGCCTGTTAATTTTGAAGTTTTTGCCGTTAATTTAGATCAAAAGCAACCAGGATTTCCAGAAGAGATCTTACCAAATTATTTAACATCTATTGGTGTTCCTTTTGAGATTATTGAACAAGATACTTACTCCGTTGTAAAAAGGGTCATTCCTGAGGGAAAAACAACTTGTAGTCTCTGCTCGCGCCTTCGCCGAGGAGTTTTATACCAATATGCGAAAGATCATGGATTTAATAAGATTGCGCTTGGGCATCATCGTGATGATATGGTAGAGACGCTTTTTATGAATATGTTTTTTGGTGGCACGATGAAAGCAATGCCGCCGAAATTACGCAGTGATGATGGGGATAATATTCTCATCCGTCCTCTTGCTTATTGTGAAGAGAAGGATCTTATTAAGTATGCAGAAATGCGGGAGTTTCCGATTATTCCTTGTAATCTTTGTGGCTCTCAAGATGGTTTGCAAAGACAAACCACTAAATCAATGCTCGCTGAGTGGGAAGCTAAATATCCCGGTAGAATGGATTCAATCTTTAGAGCAATGCGTAATGTAAAGCCCTCGCAATTAGCCGATACTTCACTGTTTGACTTTAATCGTTTTGAAGTCAAAGGCGGTAAGGAAGCTGCTCTAAGTAGTGGTAATAATTTGGCAGATCTTACGCCAGAGAAAAATTGGTTGCAAGGTTAAGATTGTTTGATAACGGGAAAGGGTAACGAGCTATTAGCTTGTTATGAAACTGAAGATGAACTCTTTGTGATGGGATAAATAATGGTACTGAAAATGTTGGGGATTGTTGCCCTTTCCCTTTTGATTTTATGGCTTTGGCGTAAAGTTGTTGGCGATAATGTGACGCTTATAGAGTTCATTAATCGCTATACATTTAATATCATTCCTAAAACATTAACGATTATTAAAACGATCATCGGTTCAGGTTTTGCATTAATTTACTGTCTAGGATTACTTGTGGGCTTTTCTTCAGGGTTTTATACGCTCTATAAAGGAACAGATTATTTAATTGATCAGATCTCTTGGCAGAGTACGAGCATTAAAGTCACAGGAAAAATTATTGATGCAGATAATAGTAAGAATATGTCTGAAGCATTGGTGAGATTTGAGGATCAAGAAGGACTTATGCACGAGTTTTTATATCGGGCGAATTATAATGGCACCCATTTTGATATTGGGGAAGCGCTTCCTGTCTATTATCAGTCAGAGAATCCTGTTAAGAGTGCGACATTAAATAATAAGGGTGCTTACGGCGTGATCGCCTTTCTCTATTTCTATGGATTAGCGGTATCGTCATTTGCGATATTTTTTATTGTGAGAGTTTATCAGGGATATAGACGGGAAAGAGGGGAAGCTCGGCTGGAAAAAGAAGGAAGGCTGATAACAGTTAAAGTGACGCGGCTTATCAATCAAGGGGATTATCTTTTGGCGGAAGCTGAGTATCATCCGGTATTATCGAATGCTATTTATTACTATGTTTCAGGGAGAATTGCCGTGGAGGATGTTGATTTAAACAAACTCGTGGGCGCTTCGGCAAAGGTGAAGATCCTGCCAAGTGATCCTTCTATTTATCTCTTTTATACTGAAGATCTAGTGCGATTAGTTCGCTTTGAGGATTAATCGCTTTAAAATTTAAATGATGAAAAGGGAGTAATGCGCCCTTTTTTATGAAGTATTGATAGTGAGATCGGTTTAAAAGTGACTGAATCTGATTGCCAGCGCATCGGTTATGAGTAGCGCAGAATTGTTCTCAAGAGGCGTTCTCAAGAGTTGTTCTATTTAGCGTCGTGCAAGCTAATTTGATTTACTGACAGTCCTATTTTCCTTTTAAAACAGCATTTATTAAACCGAATCGACTATAAGTTGAAGATACAGCCCTTCATTTATTGAAAGTGATTAGGCTTTAATAGATTTTATCTCCCCCATTACCATAAAGAAAACGCAACAAGTAATTGGATATCGATAGATTTCACCACGCTATACCCAATAATTGTGGCAAGCAGCGCTGCTGAGAGAATCGGTAGTAAAAATCGCATGATACCAATCGTGCTAAGAAGAAAACAATAAATAATTATGAGTAAAGTGCCGGCAATAATACTGAGCGCTGCAAGAAGTAGCGCTAACCTCATTTGATGGGGGAACTTCTCAATATTAAAATCAAAAACAGGTAGTAAGCTATCGATATGATTAAATGTGAGCGCACTTAAGCAGACAACCGCACTTGGAATTAGAATAAAGGAGAGGACAAATTTGTGAATCATGGCGATTTTCTGAGGGTAAAGTACAACAAAGGGAATGATTCCAAAGATAGATGAAGCTAATGTCACTAATGTAATCCCTACAGTTGGTGCGCCTTTGCCGGGATTTGTAAAGAGATTCCAGTAATAGTTGAGCATCATGCTTGCAACAACAATGATGAGAAGTAATATGATCACAAAGCTAGCGATTTTATCTTGATCTCGATCCTTCATATAATAGAGTTGAACGAGCATAATAAGCGATGATGCAAGTAAAATAAGATAGATGTATTGTGTGGTGATCAGCGTGGCATTGGTAAATGCAGCAAGTCTTAAATAGCTATTGATCAGTAGTAGAAAGAGTAAAGTTGCCGTTATAAAGAGAATAATAATATTCTCAAGTTTCATACCAATGGTGCTTTTGGCGCTATGTGATTTTGTTGATAAATAATATTGCGTCATCATTTATTGCTCCATTTGATCTACAGGATTTGCGTCCATAGACTCATTTAAGATGATCATCTCTTTAGTCACTTCTGGCTCTATCGCAGCTTCAAGCTCAGATGCTATTTCGGAAGTGGGCATCGTTTCTTCTTGGATTATCTCTTCGCAGTTCCAAGTTTTATTAATTACTTGCTGCGTACTATGATAGTTATAGCAGGCATTTTGATCGCGGAAGTAGCCATGTTGATACTCCTTTGGGTAGGTATGTGTCCGATTATTCATATTATTCATCATATAACCTTGTATTTTAGCCCCTTTAGGAAAAGTAGGATCATGATCAAACACCGGTTGATTCACATAATGAAATGAAGCAGCATCCATAAATGGCACAATAGCCCCTTGGAAATAGACATGGTTTTTATCAAGCGCATAATAGCCTTTGACGATTTTAAAGCTTTTGATATCTACATTATCGATGGGTTCAAAGTTATAATAGGCCTGATTATTATCTATCGCATATCCTGGTAAGTAATCCTCATATCTTGTGTAAGTTTGATGAGAGAGTGGATAAAAAATAAAGCTATCGGCATCACTTCCTTCAAGTTTTTTACCCTTGTAGAAGATAAAGTTTTTATCTCGATCATAATAGGTATCAAGCAATTCAAAAGAAGCAGGATCAGCATCGATAATCGGTTCAAAATCGAAGTAGACATAGTTTTTATCGAGCGCATAAAGCCCATCTTGATACTCTTGTCCCGTGCTTCTCATTTGCGTATTGACTTCAAAGAAGGCAATTTTTTTAGCGCCTAAATAGACAAAAGAATGGGGATCTGCATGTTCTACAATATTTTCTCGGAAATAGAGATGGTTTTTATCAATACCAAGCGAGCTATCATAGGGGAGCCCTGGGGCAAGAAACTGCGCGAAAGTATCAGGATCTGCTTCTTCTAAAATAATATTGGTAAAATAGACATTATTATCTTGATCTTTTGCATGCCCTTCACTTAAAAGTGTCAGATTTTCTGGTAACACATTGTCTAGCTCGAAGTTTTCGATATATGCTTTTTCTGCAAGGTATAGATCTTTAGACTCCGCTGAATCCATTTTTTGTTGCTGTATGATTTGCGGGTAGTGCTTCTCAATGAGAGGCTGATATTGAAAATGATAATGCGCGTAAAGGAGCGTTAATAGTGCAATCACTAAAAAAGGGGTATAGCGATTGAATAGGGATTTTGTTTTTTTTGTTCTGTTATATTTCATGGGTTCGCTCCTATTCACATCTAATTCTCATGCCATTTGATTCATCAAAGCAGAAATCGCCAGGGGCCTTGTAATAACTGTAATCTCGGCCTGTCTCTTCATCATAATTTTCAACATAGATGAAGTCTTTTGGGGCGATTGGCATCTCGTTTTCACCATAAAAAATGGTATCAACAGACCCAGAGACATAGACATAGTTTTTATCACGATAGTAGCGCCCTGAAGGGAGCTTTTCAAAGGTTGATCCATCAATGCCGGCAATAAAGTCTCCCTTGTTATAAGGGTGATCTTTATCTTTTGCCATATAGTGAATGGGGACAAAAGATTGACTATCGATCTCAGGAAGCAGACGCCCTTTATAATAGACATAATTTTTATCTTTCGCCCAATCCCAATTAAATAGCTCAAAGGTTTCAGGATCTGCATGAGGAATTATATAGTGATCAAGGTAGACACGTGATTGGTCTTTACTATAGTCACCATCTGTAAATTGATATTGATGCTCAATGATGGAAAAGGTGTTGGGATCTGCTTGAAGGAGTGGTTTTCCTCTAAAAAAGACACGATCATGATCTTTAGAATAGAGATAGTTGATCATCACAAATGATTTAGGATCTGCATGATAAATTTCTGTCGCGCTCCAAAATACGTGATCTTTATCTTTACCATAATAGGGGATATTGAGTGCTTCAAAACTACTTTTATCAGCTCTTGGAATCAATTTTCCTTCATAAGAGACACCTTTACTAGAGAGACTATAATACTCATTGATCTCTCCTAATGAGAAATAATCAGTATTATTTTGTTTCCCTTGGAAATAGAGAAAACCCATGTATAAAAAGGTAATAATCAGCAATATCAGAATATTGCCAAAAGTGAAGATTCTCATAAAGTGCCCTAAATTGAAGGTGGTTTTTTTAGATTAATGCCCATTAAAAAATGATATTTATTATCTAATATCTAAATATGAGAGATTATGCCTTAATCCTCAAAATATAGAAACCTTTAATCTGACTTCTTTCTTGTTAAATCATGATATTACTCCTTAAAGGTCGAAGGAAATATTTCATGATGAAGTTTTAGCATTAAAAAGAGATCATCACTATATGTAAGCGTTAGCTTTTAACGAATCTCAAAACCTTGGCTTTTAATAAGGGTATCGATGACATTCATATCGATCTTTAAGTCATGTAATTCATTTTCCACAAGCTCTAGAGAAAGCTGCGTGAATGCTTGCTGTAAGGTTGTCATAGACTTTAAGACGTCCTGATGCAGTTCTTGAATTTTATGATCTGGTGCATACTCTTGAACCGTAATATATTTCGTAAGATTTTCTTGAATGAGTGGAAGGTAACGATTTAAAAAGCGCCCCCCCACAAGCACATCACGAGGATCTCGTTCCATCGCTTTAATAATTTTAATAGAGATGATTCCAATTTCTGTCACTTGCTCCGAGAGATCGGTCGGGAGTTTTGTCACTTGAAGCTCAATGGTTTCAAGAATCTCAATATGACGGCCAAATAGGGCATATTTCTGTGCTTTTTCTGCTTTTAAGCGGTTAGCTTCTTCAAGAGCTCTCAGGGCTTCTTGAATTTCTTTCTCCTCTTTAAGGTAGGCTTTTTTCTCAGCTTCACTCATAAAGTAATAACTAAATTTACGGCGAATATTATTAGGGGCAAAAATTCCAAATAGTGTTGTAAGGGCTAATCCGATTAAGGTGATAAGCGGAATAATTCCCCAAATCGTTTCAGATTGAGTAGCAACACTTCCGACTATTAGGAGAAGCGAAAAAGGGATTGTGAACCAAAATGTTCTATTATCAATATGGCGATCTCGAATCCCTGTAATTGCCGCAACTAAGCCGCCGATAATCGGTGCTAAGGGCCATAAACCACTTACAATCATTAATATGCCGGCAATAATTCCAACGCCTAATGCAAAGCGATTAGGCCGAGAAGGAAAGAGCATAATCATCCCTAGATAAGTTGTTAAGAAGGTAAAACCTAAAGTGAGATCAATTTTGGAAGGGATAAAGAATGTGGCAATTTGTGTACCAACGCCTGTCAAAAAGGCTTTAGCATGATCCACCATACGATCAAAAGTCGCTTTAACGCCGGCAACGCCGCGACTAAATGCACCACTTAAATTGATAAAAATCTCATCTTCAATATAACGGCTTTGATAGGGTTTCGATGCTAGTGATTGATTATTAGAGGTTTCCTCTTGCTCTTGATGATGAGCTTTTCTCTCTCTTTGAGCTTCAAAAGGAAGTTTAGGGTCTTGTGTTGATCTGTTCATCTAAAAATCTCTAATCAAATACGATATAAATATAACGATAAGGCGCTTTAGGAAATCGCTACAATATTGACAAGTTAAACGCATCTAAAGCCTAAGTCTAACCTACAAATCATGTTAAGGCTTAGGCTTTAGAGTGGAGGTAAAATAATTATTGATACTTTTCAACCACAGAGGTAATGCGTTCGCGAAGATTATCTTCCATCTCTCCTAGCTCTTTTTCTACTTCAGCACGGCGATGGCGAGCTTCTGTGGCAATACGCATGGTCTCTTCAATGGTATCAACAAGGCGTGTTTGTACTTCTCGTACCGTTTCAATATCCACGATGGAGCGCTCAACTTCTTCTGCTGTTGCAATACTATTTTGCTGTAATATCTCGGCATTTTTACGCAGTAACTCATTGGTGGTATCTGAGACATCTTTTTGTAGTTTTGCCGCTTTTCCTTGCTCATCTAATGAGAGAGAAAGTACAATTTGGCTCTTCCAAACAGGAAGTGTTGAGAGAATCGATCCTTGGATCTTTTCTGCCAGTTGCTGATTATTATTTTGAATAATACGAATCTGCGGCGCTGTCTGCATAGAGATGGTTTTAGAGAGTTCAAGATCATGAATACGGCGCTCAAAGCGGTTAAGATTTTCCATGAGATCTTTTACTTTTTGAGCATCAAGGAGATCTTTTGTCTCTTCTGCATGTGCTTGTAATGCCGGTAATTCTGCTGATCTAATCTCGATTAACTTTCTTTTGCCTGCTTCTACAAAAAGATTCACCTCTTTATAATACTCAAAGTTTTTAAGATATAATTGTTCAAGGCGCTCATTATCACGAAGTAAATTAACCATTGAGTTATCTAAATGGCTCGCGATGGTATCGACTTGTGAAGTTAGCGTCATATGATCAATTTTTTTCTCAACCCCTTTTTTAAATAATCCGCCAACTAAGGGGAGGTTTGAGAGGAAATTACCACTTTTTTCTTCAGCTGAGAGTGGGTCATATTCCCGAATTTTCATAATCAGTGATGAGAGTTGATCTCCGACAACCCCAGAATCTTTACCCTTCACCCCTTGTAATAAGGTATCTGAAAACTTTGCAATTTCAGACATCGGTTTGACGCCATAAGCTAAAACCTCAGCCGGTTGATGAATATTAATTGTTTTACTAATTTCATCGATACGCACGAGATCATCTTCCGTTTCTAAAGGCTCATTACCTTGATCAAACACAGCAATCTCAGATGGATCAAAGGGTTGTAATGCTTTATCATCATTCATAAGGTTGTCTCTCTTTTTTGTTAGATAGCTATCGAATTACTCATAAAGTGTGCTAAAGATTGATGGCCTTTAGCACTCTTTTATAGAAAATTTAGCGCCATGATTTGCAAATGATGGGGATCAATAGGCTTATAATCATCGCATTAATGTATATATAAATGGGATTATTATAGAGCTTTTCGAGTAATATACCCAATTTATCAAATTCTCAAGGTGGATGAAGAGATCATTATGACCAAAATTTTAGTTGTGGAAGATGAGAAAAGTATCGCAGAGACCGTTCTATTTGCCTTAAGCCAAGAAGGCTTTCAGTGTGATTGGGTGACATTAGGCAGCGATGCATTAATTGATCAGCAACAAATGGGCTATGATTTATGGATTTTAGATGTAGGCTTACCTGATTTAAATGGTTTTGAGATCTGTAAGCAGTTACGAAAATTTTCAGAAATTCCCGTGATCTTTCTAACCGCTAGAGATAGTGAAATTGATCGAATTGTCGGGCTTGAAATAGGCGCTGATGATTATGTCGGAAAGCCTTTTAGCCCAAGAGAATTAGTGGCAAGAGTGAAAGCTATTTTAAAAAGAACCCAATCCTATAGAGAGGAGACTTTAGATAATAGCGACGCTGAAATTGGTGCATTTATGTGGGAAGCGGAGAATGCATCGATCTTTTATGCCGGAGAGCGCCTTCCTTTTACGCGCCATGAATATCAAATCTTTGCCCATCTTTTAACGCATCCAAAGCAGATTCTAAGCCGAGATCAGTTACTCAATGCCGTTGGCGTATCAGCTGATGCCGGATATGATCGCACAATTGATACTCATATTAAGTCGATTCGGGCAAAGTTACGAGAGATAAGCGCTGATTTAGATGTGATTAAAACCCATCGCGGCTTTGGATATAGCTTTGATTTAGAGGAATCACAATAATTTTATGGCGCTCTCAAAACGAATCTTTATTTTCTATTTTTTCTTTGTCGCACTTTGTGGCTATTTTATGGTGCATCTCTTTTCAGAACAGGTGTATCCAAGTGTTCGGCAAACAACCGAAGAGACTTTGGTAGATACTGCAAACTTCTTGGCGGAAGTTGTGTCGTTTGATCTTCAAGATGACAAAATAACGCCTGAATATCTACAAAAACGTATGGAATCTTATCAGGCGCGGGATCCTCGGGCGAATATCTGGGGGATTGAGAAAAATGATGTGAGCCTTCATATCTATATTACAGATAGCGAGGGGATTGTTGTCTTTGATTCTCGTAACCAAGCGGTTGGTAAAGATTATTCTAAATGGCGCGATGTTTATCTCACATTAAGAGGGCAATATGGGGCAAGAAGTACCACAGAAGCGTTAAGTAGTGATCCTACTGTTATGTCATCGACGATGTATGTGGGCGCACCGATTTATCAAAATGGGGAAATTATCGGCGTTTTAACGGTTTCAAAGCCTAGTCATACGACAGATGCTTATATCGCAAGTGCAAAAGCAGAATTAACCTTTTTTGCCATTATATTATTGGGCACAAGCTTATTATTAGGGGCGATTTTATCTTGGTGGCTTGGCGTTTCTTATCGAAAACTCATTGATTACGCGAGTAAATTAGGGAAAGGGGAGCGAGAAGTGCCGCCGAAGTTTTATGGGAAAGATCTCAATGTTCTCACCTCTACGCTCTCTAATTTAAGGGCAGAGTTAGATGGTAAGGAATATATCGAAAATTATATTAATACCTTAACCCATGAGCTAAAAAGCCCGCTTGCGGCAATTCGTGGCGCTAGTGAATTATTACAAAATGATCTCGATCCAAAGACAGCGCAGCGATTTTTACACAATATTGATCGCGAAGGCGCAAGATTACAAAATCTGATTGATCGAGTCTTACACTTAAGTATGGTGGAAAAGAAACAGACGTTAGAAGTTAGGGAACCCTTGCATCTCAGTAAGCTTATTGATGAAGTGTTAAGTAGTTACTCTGTAATTATTACGCAGAAATCGCTGCAAGTAGAGATCGATATTGCGCCTGATTTGCGCTTTTTAGGAGATCATTTTTTAATGACGCAAGCGCTCTCTAATGTGATTCATAATGCTGTTGATTTTATGCCGGCAAATGGCTTACTCTCTATTACTGCTGAAGTGATTGATAATGCGATTATTTTACAGATTAATAATGAAGGACCTCAAATTCCAGATTATGCGTTATCTCGTCTTTATGAGCGGTTTTATTCATTACCAAGGCCTGACTCTGGGGAAAAAAGCACCGGATTAGGGCTAAATTTTGTCAAAGAGGTTATTGCCCTTCATCATGGAAAAATGCGAATTGAAAATAGAATGAAAGGCGTAAATGTCACTATTGAGATTCCTTTAGGGGATTCTTCTATAAAGCCTCATTAACCTGAATATTATAGTGAAATCGGTTCAAAATAAGCTAATTTAAATGCAGGCACATCGGCATTATAGTGATTTTCAAATAAAATCAGAGGTCAAAATTTATTTATTGATCATCCTCATAAAATAGGCTGATGAGCGGCTGGGTCGAATGCTTGCATGATTTTTTGAAATTGCATGCCAGCAGTTTTTCTTAAACCGAATTTACTATAAATTTAAACTTCACATAAAAAACACAATGGATACATTTTCTCTTCATGTTAGCGATTCATAATAAGTGCTATCTATGAAATAAGGAGAAAAACATGAGAATTGAAGGTTTACGTGAAGATCGTTTAATGCAGGAAGCGCTTCGTGGATTGATGGCAAAGTTTCAGATGAAAACCAATTTTGCCGCTGTGGAGCAAAACCGTCGTCAAAGACGTCGTAATAAAGAGCAACCATGATTTTTTGATTAAAGGAAAGCCTCCAATAAGGAGGCTTAAAAGGACGATTATCAAGATATAAATCGATAAATGAATCGCCATTTACGTTTTAGAAGGCTTACTTTGTAACGATATTTAGCTGTATTAAGCAATCGCCGCAGTAATTGTGATCTCAACTAAGAGTGATTCGTGAGCGAGTTTTGATTCACCACAAGCGCGAGCCGGCGGGATAATATCTTTCACCCAATCATCCCAAACGCTATTCATCGCAGCAAAATCATTCATATCTTTAAGCCAAATGGTTGCAGATAAGAGATGTTCTTTGCTACTCCCTGCTTCTTGTAGTAAGTTCTCAATTTTAGTAAGAACCGTTTTTGTCTGTGTTGTGATATCTGTATTAACATCACCGACTTGACCTGAGAGATAAACCGTATCTCCATGAATCACGATTTGGCTCATTCTTGGACCTGTTTGTTTTTTGATAATGCTCATAAATGATCTCCTAATATTGGGGGAAGGGGTATTAGCTTGCCAAGTATTAATGAACTTGTTAATAGCATGGCCGCTTTGTTAAATGTTGGAATTAAAATCGGGTTGCCTTAAAGGGCGCAGGATCAATGTAAGGGGTTTCACCACTGATCATTTCGCTCATTAATCTTCCCGTTGCAGGCCCAAGTGTAAAGCCTTGATGCGCATGCCCAAATGCAAGCCAGAGGTTTTGATGTTTAGGGGCTTTATCAATAATGGGTTTCATATCCGGAAGACAAGGGCGATGACCAAACCATGGTGTTTTTTCTACGGGGGATTCAAGCGGAAATAGCTCGCGAGCCACTTTAATATCAGCTTGCAGCTGCTCATCTTTAATGGGTGCATCGATAAAGGTAAATTCAGCGCCAGTTGTTAGTCGAATTCCCAGTTTTTGTGGGCTTAGAACATAACCATTATCTTCATCAACAATGCTGTGATTAAGCATCTTGCCTTCGGCAGCTTGATAATGAGTATGATAGCCGCGCATCGGGAAAAGAGGGAAGTTATAGCCAAGGAGTTTTAAGATTTCATGAGACCAAGGGCCTGTTGCGATAATGAGATTTTGTGTTTTTAGTTGTTCTTTTGTTGTTGTGATATCCCATGAACCATCTGATAGCTCATGAAGATTGGTGACTGTAGTTTCTTTAATAATACCGCCTAATTTTTTAAAGTTTTCTGCATAGGCTTTCGTCAGATCACCTGGGCTTGTTACTTGCCAAGCATTTAACCAATGAATACCGCCGACAAAGTGGCTAACATCAAGATCAGGCTCAAGTAGAGCGATCTCTTTAGGCGTTAATATTTTAAACTCAACACCGTGAGCGGTGAGTTTTGTAGATTTAGCAATAATGGCATCTAGGCTTTTTTGATCACGGTGAAGTTGTAACCAACCTTTTTGACGCACTAAGTATTCAGCATCACTTGCGGTAAACATCACCTCATGCTCTTTTGTCGCATGCTCAATTAAGGTTGCCCACTCTTCGACAATTTTATCATAAGGTTGTTTGGCAGAAAATTGAAAGTATTGCCACAGTGGTTTTGCATAATGCATTAAGGCTTTTGGGCGAAAACGGATATCAAGGCTAGTATTCGGCAAAACCCGAAGCATTTCTTTTATCTCTCTTGGAAAGGGATGTGGGTAAATAGCTTCACGTTGGATAAGACCGGCATTACCATAAGATGTCTCTTCTCCAGGCGCTTTACGGTCTAATACGGTGACTTGAAAGTTTTTTTGTTGTAGATGCCAAGCGATGGAGATTCCAACCATGCCGGCACCAATGACGATAGCTTCTTGTTTCATATTATTCTCGAAGATGATGTATTGAAAAGAGAGGATCTAGTCGATCCTCATCGTTTAATGATTAATATTGTCATTTATGGTTTGTTAGCGAGAGATGCTAAGCGTTTCTTTTCCACTTTATCACTAAAAACTTCCCCTGTAAGTGTTTTGTAAAGTGCGCATACCATCACCACTAACCCTAAAATTCCTAATGCGGGATAGACCGTTCCAACTAACTGACTGAAAGGAAACATAGAAGCAAATATTGCTGCAATAATGACAATGAAAATCATTAAACGAAATTTCGTGCTTCCAGCATTAAAAAAGCGAATTCCCATACCATAGAGATTAGAAACAGCCGTGGTATAAACAGCAGCTAGTAGTAAAATGCTAAAGAGTAGCCCTGAGGTATAGTTAATCTGTTTTGCGACTTCTAAGAAGGGAATTTGATAACTGGCAATGGCTTCAAGGTTTGAGAAAATTGCGACAGTAATAAAGAGGATACAGATTCCTAAAGTCAGTCCACCGACAATCCCCGCTGTTCTTGCAACTTTTACATTTTTTTCCGCATTGCCTAATGATGCAAATGTAGAGACGCCAGGAACCACATTATAAGAGACATAAATAATGGCTGCAAACCACCAGAATTTAGAAGCCGTTGCCGGTTGAACAATGGCTAGAGCTTCATCAAGATTTGTGAGTCTTCCATAATTTTGACCAATGGTGATCATCGAGATAATCAGCACGCCAATCACCATGACAGGTGTGACAAACCCAAGCGTTCTAATGGCAGAGGAAAAACCTAAAAAGACGGTGATAAAAGTGACAAAGGCAATAATGAGTTTTCCGATCATCGGATTCCAGCCATAATATTGCTCCATCGCCGCGCCGCCCCCTGAGATCATAATGGTGATCATGCCAAACATAAAAAATAGTAAGACATAATCAGCAAGGCCGCCTAGTAGATTGCCACAGAGATAACGGCAGACCACTTTATGGCTATTGGTTTTTAAGCGATAGCCTAACTCCATAAATACAGCGCCATACCAAGCTAGTAAAATAGTGGTGATAATAGCGCCTGCAATACCGATAAATCCATAACCGGCAAAAAATTGTAAGATCTCTTGGCCGCTTGCATATCCTGCGCCAATAACAGCGCCGACATAAACGCCGGCATAAGCTAAAACTCTAAATATTGCAGGTGATTGATGTTCCATATGTCCCCTCCATGGGTATTAATTTATTGGATATCACATCTGTTTATTATTTTTATTAAGATGTGTTAAATGAGATGGCATTTTTAATACAAAACCATCTTTATTCCTGATTGATCTTCAATAATCATTATTTTAAAAAGCTTATCTCTCACCCTTAAAATCATTTTGTGGAGCTTAAAATATGTGAGAAAAGTTTAATTTAAGATGAACTTGAAATAGTGAGCATCGTGATTAAAAAGAGATAGGTAATATCCTTTTTAAAAGTTGCAAAGTAGTCATAGATTTCCTCATTTTTGGTTAGTTTATTATGTTATTTATTATAGTGTTATCGCACTTTAGTTGAATAAATGCACGTTACTTCAAACTAGAGGATGATACTTTTTTAAGCAAATAATAAATATTAATTTTATCTATTAGTAAAACTGATGCATTGTATACTTTATCTTTGATAAAGCTCATAAATGGAGGGTTTTTAAAGATTGTCGGCCCAATATGAAAGCCTGTTATGAGAGATATTGATCTTGATGTTTTTTTTAGATCTTATTTAAATAAGAGATAGTTTTTGTCAATAAGGCATTTTTTTAAGCGGGAAGCGTTAATATTAGTGATAAAAAATAGGGGTAAAAAAAGCTTCAAATATTACTTTGAATCGAAGCTTGGAGGGTTTGGTAAGCAATAAAGTGATGATAAAACGTCAATGCTCAATTGTTGAAAATAGCACTTAATGATTAAGCGACTTTGGCAAAGCGGTAAATAGGCCACTCTTTAGTTGTAGCTATGTGATATAGCGAATGATCGGGATTGACGGTATTGGGATAGCGCACTTTTGAGAGCAGCGGCAGATCATTGATAGAATCACTATAAAAATAGGTAGTAGCAAGAATCGCATCAATGGCCGCGCGGTGGCTTTCAGCGCCCATTTTTTGCAGTTTTTGTGTGATATATTGCTCATAAACCGTGATTTTTCCTGCTTGATAGGGAATGGTTCCGAGGATTTTACCGGTATAAAAACCATTGATTATCTCCACTTCAATCCCAAAAGCTGCAGATACATTAAAGCAGAGCTCGGCAATGGGTTTGACCAGTAGATTTGGTGAGGCAGAGATGATGATGGTTTCGATCCCTTTTTGTTTGTAATGTTCGATCTTTTTTAAACCTTCACGGTAGACAATGGGCATGATCTTTTCGCTGACGAACTGTTTTGTTAAAAGTGCAATTTCATCTGCTTGAAGGTGCTTAATTGGGGAAAACATCAGATCTATACAAGCTTGTTGATCTAGAATCTGCGCTTCATAGGCTTTTGTTAAGGCGTTGCTTTGATGAATAAAAGTAGGGATATCCGTGACATATCCTTGTTCACAGAGCCATTGCCCCCAAAGAGCAGTACAATCTCCATGGATAAGGGTTTCATCTAGATCAAAGATTGCAATCATAGTTATTCTCCAATAATTGGCAAATGGTAGAACAAAGATCAGTCTGTTCTATCATTTTAGGTTGTAATTGTTTGTGAGTAGAACCAAAGATAAAAAGAGGGATCTTTGTTTGGATCTCAATCTCTTTAGTATGTGAATATCGCTGGTTTTTGTTGTTTATTCCGTGATCTGAGGTAATAAAAATTTGGTACTCTTCCTCAAGCCAAATAGGGAGATAGTGGGCAAAGACTTCGTCAATTAAGCGAGTGCTATTGTGATATTCAATGGAATTCCCCCCATAAAGATTCCCAGAATAATCTATTCCCATAGGGTGGATCAGCAGAAAATCAGGATTGTAATTAACTCTTAAATACTCGGCATCAGAAAAGGTATGAGAATCGGGATAGTGCCAATCAAAATAGAAGATTCCATAGGGAATTGTGAGATTTGGGTTAGCAACAAATCTCCAATCAATAGGTTCAAAAGGTGTGTGATTATAGAGTTCTGAAAACCAATGGGATGCTGCCGCTGCGCCTATTTTTCCAAGAGATTTTGTGTAGTGGAAGATACTCTGTTCTTTAGATCGTTGAGTGGTTTCATTACTGATAATCCCACTCTCTTTTGCGGTTTTTCCGGTGAGGATTGTTTCATACAGCGGTCTAGAAAGGGCAGGAGGAACAGATTCGATAGCTCTAAGATGACCTTTTTGTGCTTTACATTGTGCTAAAAGATATCCCATCGTTTTCTCTGCAACTTGATAATTTAATCCATCTAAAATTATTAAAATTACTTTCATCATCAACACCTCTTTTGAAGTAGAGAATAGCTGCATCTGATCGTGACTTAGCTATAAATCCTCTATAGCTAAGATGAATTTTAATCCCTTTTTATGACAATTTAATGACGAATTAAAAAAAGTATAGAGATTTTACCGTCAGATTATATCTCGTAGTAAGGCTAGAAAGCTTTGGTTTTAAGGGGTAGGCGTGAGCAATTATGATTAAGATGCGTGATCCTATTGAGGGGGGGGAGAGTTTTTGACTCTCTTCTTCATTATTGGTTGAAACATTAGTTTTTTCGTACTTATATTATTGTGAAACTAAGTGATCAGTCATCATAAAAACTGCAGATATAGGAGAGGTAGATGGGCAACATTCTTTACAATCCGTTAATCTCTCTTTTGATTTAAATAGGTTACATTGGTTTGATATTGAGACTCAAAGGCGAGCTGTGTAAAAAAGCTTAAGGTAATTTGATAGTTAATAGTTGATGCTAGAGTAAAAATATATTAAAAAATATTATCTTTATTAATATTTTAAAGTAGTAATATTAATGGGTAAGGTAAAGATTTTATTTTTTAATTTTATGTTTATATTATATTTCAATGTTAATTTAAAGGTTGCTATTATCTCTAATAGTTATTAGGAAGGGTATGTCATCATTTTTAAAGGGTAAATGGAATTACCCAAAACTTATTGCGCATCGTGGTGCTGGGAAAGATGCGCCAGAAAATACTTTAGCTGCTTTTCAGTTAGGTGCTGATAGTGGTTGTAACATGTTTGAATGTGATGTGAAGTTATCAAAAGATCAGGAATTATTTCTCTTACATGATGCTACATTAGATAGAACGACCAATCTTCAAGGATTAGCAAAAGTATATGATTGGCACGAATTAATAATGGCGGATGCTGGCGCGTGGCATTCAAAGCAATATAAGGGAGAAAAGCTCTTAAAATTTACAGATTTAGTAGATTTTATAATTAAAAATCATTTTCGCTTAGATGTTGAAGTTAAGCCAAATGAAGGGCAAGCTTATGAAACGGGCGCTGCGGTAGCACGATTTTTACAGCAGCGTATGAGACAAAAAATTGATCAATATGTCGAATACTTTTTTACTCATGAACCGGTCAATTTTTTTACAAAGTTACATGATGCACTTTTAGATCAGCTAGAACCCTATTGTTTGCAGAATCAGTTTTTAATCTCTTCCTTTGAACCAGAAGCATTAAGAGGGGCGAAGGACACTGTTTCAAAGATTCCAAGAGCGCTACTGATAGATGATTTCTCGAAAGGAGAGGATCTGATTTGGCAGCAGCTAGAGCTTTTAGAATGCCAAGGGATTATTATCAATTATCAGATTTTAACGCCGGAATTTTTAAAATGCTGCCATGAAGCAGAGCGATTTGTAATGGTCTATACCGTTAATGATTTAGATAAGATTAATCAATTATTAAATCTAGGTGTTGATAGCGTGATTACAGATAATATGCGAGCATTAAACGTATTAGGTTATTGTTGATTTGGTTTAAGAAGCTCTGGTTTAAGAAGCCCTATTTTAAAAGTACAGTATGCGTATCAAAATAGCTTGTATGATGCCGGATAGAACGATTCTTGCGCTTTTCATAACTGATGCGCCGGCAATCTGGCTTAGAGGCAATTGAACCGATTTTACTATAGTTAGTAGATTGAAGCTGATAAGCCTGATTTCGTATATATTCCTAAAAAAGGAAAATCAGGCTTTAAATCTTCAGTTGATAGGTTTTACGCTAAGGTATTATCCCCTGCATGGTAGCTTGAACGAACCATAGGGCCGATATGCGCGAGTTTAAAACCTAAACGATAAGCTTCTTTTTCATAATCTTTAAAGGTTTGTGGCGTTACATAACGGTCAACAGCTAAGTGCCCGCCTGAAGGTTGTAAGTATTGACCAATTGTAATCATTTCAATGTCATGATCACGCATAATTTTCATCACTTCCATCATCTCATCATCAGATTCACCAATACCTACCATTAATCCTGATTTTGTTGGGACATCTGGATTTTTAGCTTTAAAGTTTTTCAATAACATTAAAGAGTGATGGTAATCAGCGCCAGGGCGGACTTGCTTATAGAGTCTTGGTACGGTTTCCATATTATGATTTAGGACATCAGGCGGTGTTTGTGTGAGGATATCTACGGCAATATCCATTCGACCTCTAAAATCAGGCACGAGAATCTCAATTTTAGTATGTGGAGAGACTTTACGGATTTCCGTAATACAGTCAGCAAAATGCTGCGCTCCACCATCACGAAGATCATCACGATCCACAGATGTAATCACAACATAATCAAGGCCAAGAAGTTTTACTGTTTCTGCTAAGCGTTTAGGTTCTTCGCTATCAAGCTCATTTGGGCGACCGTGGGCAACATCACAAAATGGGCAACGGCGGGTACAGATGTCTCCCATAATCATAAATGTTGCCGTGCCTTGGTTAAAACATTCACCAATATTGGGGCACGCCGCTTCCTCACAAACAGAGTGCAGTTTGTTCTCTCTTAAGATCGTTGTAATCTCATTGAAGCGTTTTCCTGTAGGGATTTTTGCGCGAATCCAATCCGGTTTTGGGATTCGCTCTTCCTTGGGAACCGCGACAACTTTAATGGGAATGCGCGCAGTTTTAGCCGCACCACGAAGCTTTTCACCTTGTTCTACTCTTGCTGTCATAATTACTACTCAAAATCTGGAATGGTTAAATTTTTATAGAATAGACAGTATAACAGGGAACGCCCACATGTTAAGAGAAGATCCTTAGATCAGCGTTCGCTTTTTATACAGAAAATTTAAATAGGGTAGCAATGTTGATGTAGAATATTGATAGTAAATAAAAATTGGAGTTTTAAGCCGATCTTTTAGGGAGGTAGCCCTACTTAAATGCAACTTATAAGCTTCAATATAGGTTGGAATATCTGTCATTGTCATCGCATCATTCACCATAAAAGTCGTTCTATCTGGCATCGTGCAAGCAGGTTTGATACTGTACTTTTAAAACAGGACTTCTTAAACGAAATCGCCTAGAAATCTTGATAAACATCATTTTCTCTCTATTCAAAACTTTTAGAGACGGTAAATTATGGCATGATGAAAGGCTAGAATGATTAACGCTTAAAATCAAATGGAGGTGTTGTTTATGCGTGATTTAACAAAAAAGCAGCGAATTCCTAAAAATCCTAAGCACCCAGAGAGAATCTGTTGGGGTTGTGATCGTCTTTGTGCGTGGAATAAGATGATGTGCGGTAATGGTTCTGAGCGTTCCCAACATCCTGCTGAATTATTTGGTGATGATTGGTATGAGAGTTTAACGGCAGATGAGCTAAAGTATATTGAGTTAGTTTAGCCCATCAGTTATTTAACAAGATCATTAGTTACCAGGCAGAAAATGTTGTCAGCTGTGCTTTAAATTTACTTGGGATGGGAACAAAAGCCCCTTTTTGCGTACAGATATAACTACTAAATTGATTGGCAAAATGGTGCGATGTGGCAAAATTAGCGCCATGATTGAGCGCTGTTAAAAATGCTGCAGAGAAGCTATCCCCGGCACCAACAGTATCTTTGATTTCTGCTTTTTGAATACTTTTTGCCGAATAATCTGTTTCGCTCATGACGATACTGCCATTCGCTCCTAATGTGAGAATGATAAAATTGAGCTTAAGCATGATGATAAGTTGATAAAGCGCATCGCGAGTTGAGAGCTTTTCTAGCGAAAAGAGTTGTTTGAGATATTTAAACTCCTCTTCATTGATTTTAAGAATGTCCGCAAGCGAGAGAAGTTCTAAAATACGTTTCTCCGTAAAATGGGGTGCTCTAAGATTTAAATCAAGAAAGCGTATTGCATCAGTATTACTTGCTAAAATCTGCTTTAAAGTCGCAAAACTACTATTATTGCCTTCATAACGCTGTGCTAATGAGCCAAAGGCAATAATATCTGCAGATTTCCCAATATGGCTTGTATTTTCAGTATAGGGAATAGAATCCCAAGCAGCCGGTTCATTAAATTGATACTGTGGTTCTTGATTTTCTATCGTGATATCAACCTTGCCGGTAGGCAGATCACTTTGAATAATATGATAGGGGATATTGAGTTTCTCAAGTTGCATTAGTGCTTTATCTCCTAATTCATCATTTCCCACTTGTGAGATCAGCTGCGCAGATTCCCCTAGTGCATTGAAAAAATAACAAAGATTGCTAGGTGCACCGCCTAAAACTTGCCATGTCTGATCCTTTTCATGAAAGATATCCCACAAGATTTCACCAAAGCAGAGGATTTGATGTCTTTTCTTCATTGTTATTTTGATCCTTTTCCTGAAATTAGCCCGAACAATAATCTCCCTTATTAAAACAGATTATAGGAGGTGATGGAGATTTTACTCTTTGAAAAGTGAAGTTGATTTCGACTTTAAGCTAAAAGTGTAGAGCAGAAATGAGGGTAAAGGTAGGAAAAAGCGCTTTAATTTTTAAATGGAGAAAATAAGGAAGAAAGGACGAAATGAGGGAAGAGTGGTATAATTTTCGTTTTAATGAATTCGTTAGGAACTGACATGGATTTAAAAGATTATATTGCACGTATTAAAGATTTTCCGGCAGAAGGTGTTGATTTTAAAGATGTCACGCCCCTACTCAATGATGTTGCAGCTTATCGCTATACCATTGAGAAGATGAGTGAATTTGTAAAATCTTGCGGAGCAACCGTGATTGTCGCGCCTGAAGCTCGTGGCTTTATTTTTGCAGCGCCGGTTGCTTTTAATACAGGGATCCGTTTAGTGTTAGTCCGTAAACCAGGAAAGCTCCCTCGTGAGTGTCATAAAGTAGCTTACTCATTAGAGTATGGTAATAACTTCCAAGAGATGCATAAAGGCGATGTACATCCCGATGATAAGGTTGTAATCCTTGATGATGTTTTAGCAACGGGGGGCACTATTAAAGCTATTATTCAGATGGTAGAAAAAGAGAATGCAAGTGTCGAAGGTATCTGTTTCTTAGCAGATCTTCTTTATCTGCATGAGCCTCAAGTGTTAGATCAGTATAAAGTAGAATCCTTATTAACGTATGAGGATTAAGATAAACAGATAAAGCGTAGACTCTTCTATGGAATAGTTATTGATCTTGAAAAAGGATTTTATAAAAGGAGCTTATTAGCTCCTTTTTTTGTTGCTTTAAAATTACATTTTAAAAAATTACCCTCGTAAGTTTTTAATAAAGCTAAGTAATCTGGGCTTTTGGGATATGTGTAAATATTTTTTAAGCTATTGATTAATTTTTGATTGAAAGAACCTCATGGCAAATTTGGTTGCCTTTTTGAGAGACTATGTTAATAATAGAGATACAAATTATATTAGACATATAATTTAAGTATGTTTTAAGTGTAAAAAATAGGTGGGGAAATCTAGAGACCTCTAGATATATAGGTCGTTCTTTATAAGGAAATGGCAGGGATAAGATGATTACAGGATTGTTGGTAGGGGCTTTACTGGGGTTTATTTTGCAACGTGCAAGATTTTGTATGACCGGCGGTTTTCGGGATATTTACCTTGCTAAGAGCTTTACGATGCTTTATGCCTTTTTGATTGCTATATCAGTGCAGGCTGTTGGCGTATTTTTATTAGTAAAAGGCGATTATTTAACAATCTCAACAGGATCAATCTCTTTATTAGGATCTATTGGCGGCAGTCTTTTATTCGGTATTGGCATCGTATTAGCGGGAGGATGCGCAACTGGAACATGGTACCGCGCAGCGGAAGGATTAATCGGTAGTTGGATTGCCTTAATTTTTTATATGATTTTTGCAGCCGTTACAAAATATGGGGCGTTATCAGGGCTGCAAAATGAGGTGGCTCAAATAGGTGTTATTAATGATTCTATGGCGCAAACTTTAGGAGTTGAGCAAGGTATCTTAGTGCTTTTGTTAGTGATTATTACGGCATTTTTAGTATGGAAGCATCTTCGTAAACCTAAAGTGGTAATTCCTTCATTGCCTGCAAAGCGTACCGGCATTTTGCATCTTTTATTTGAAAAGCGTTGGCATCCTTTTGTTGCAGGTGCGGTGATTGGCGTTATTGCATTAGCCGCTTGGCCTTTAAGCTCGATGACAGGTAGAAATAGTGGACTAGGTATTACAACGCCTTCCGCAAATATTATTCAGTTTTTAGCCACAGGGGATTTAGGGCTGATTGATTGGGGCGTCTTTTTAGTGCTTGGAATCTTTATTGGCTCTTTTATTGCGGCAAAAGGTAGTAGGGAGTTCAAATGGCGTGTACCAAGTCATAATATTATTATTTCAAGCGTGATTGGTGGCGTAATTATGGGGGTTGGCGCAAGTTTAGCAGGTGGTTGTACGATTGGAAATGGCTTAACGAATACTTCCATTATGGCTTGGAAAGGTTGGATTGGGCTCTCATTTACAATTATAGGAGTTTGGATCGCTTCTTACTTTATCTATGTAAGACCTCGCCGAGTTACTAAAACATCAGTAGCTGTTGCCTCGTTGTGATTTAGCTTTGTGATTTAGCTTTATGGCTTAGTTTTAAGGGGATTCTCTTTTGACTATTAAAGAGTGAGAAGAGAATTTCTAGTTAAGTTAGTTTAAAAGTGGCTGAATCTAATTGCCGGCGCATCGGTTATGAGAAATACAGGCGTCTTTATTAAACCGAATTCACTATAAAGCATGATGACTAAATCAAACATCAAACATCAAGAACCAATGAATGGGGCGTTTTAGTTAACGACATTATTAAAAATTAAATAATCTTTGTAAAAGAAGGGAATGAAATATGGCAGTTTATGAATTAAAGTCTTTGGGGTTAGTTTGTCCTTTCCCGCTTATTGAAGCAAAAGAGAAGATGGCAACTTTAGAAGTAGGTGATGCTTTAAAGATAGAGTTTGATTGCACACAAGGAACAGAGGCAATCCCAAGATGGGCCGCAGAGGCTGGGCATGAAGTTACAAATTATGAGCAGATTGGGGACGCTGCATGGGCGATCACGATCGTAAAAAATTAATATACTCTAAATATGTTTTAAATATATTTGAAATATTTTCTCTATTAATGATTGTTTAAGCTATTGTTTTTATAAACTATAGTTTATAGTGAGAAGACAGCTAACTTATAGAGATCTTATATTCTTCACCTTTGTTTTATAGAACGAGCTATTATTTAACAGATTCACATGGATGTAGTAGGGATACACATAGCAAGGAAATCTTGTACAGGAGGTTAGGAAGGGAACGCCTTTACAGGAAAGAGTAGGATACTCGAAGATAGGGAAGCTCGGGCATGAAGACCAAAAACGATAAGGGATTATCGTGGAAAAGCCAGCAAAGTATGGAGCGATGCTGGCTTTTTTGTGTCTAAAATTTATAAAAGTACCGGAATTTCGTGGGTGATTTTAATTTCATTCGGCGTAATGGATGTTGCAAAAGCTAGGATTTTGACACCATTTTTTGCAGCGACTCTTAGGGCCTTGCCATATTCAGCATCAATTTCATCAGCAGGACGAACGCCTGTAATTCCTTCAAGGTTAACGCAGTAAATAAGAACGGCGTTAGTACCATTTTTAGCAAGCTCTGTAAGCTCTCGAAGATGTTTTGTGCCGCGAGTCGTGACAGCATCTGGAAAAGCTGCAATATCGGAATCTTTAAATCCGAGTGTGACGCTTTTCACTTCAATATAAGTAAAGCTTTCACTATCGGGTGTTAAATGGGTAAGACGGATATCAATACGGGAATTTTCATTACCATATTTTACTTCTCTTTGTAGTTTGTTATAAGGCAAGCCTAGATTGATCGTTCCATTTTCAAGCGCTTCTTCAATAAGGCGATTAGCTAAATGTGTATTCACATTTGCAAGGCGCACAAAAGGTGTAGTTGCAATTACCCAAGTTCCTTTTGTTTTTCGATGAGGATATTGTGAGGCTTCATACCAAAGATCACTCTCTGGGAGTAGGCAATTTAGCATCGAACCCGTATTCGGGCAATGAATGGTCATTGTCTCCCCCGTTGTTGTTTCAATATCGGTGAGAAACCGGCGATAACGCTTAATGAGCTTACCTTGCTGCAAAGGGGGATTAAATTTCATAAAGGAATGACCTTTGAAAAAGTGGCTTAAGATTACTTTAATGGGTACCTTAAGCCTATAAAAAATTATTGATTATATCCGACACCGATTTGAATATAATCATGATATTGCTGTTTTAAGGCAGTTAACAGCACTTCATCAGGAATAATACGAAGATTTTCCATCTGCATTACGCCAGAGCTTTTCTCTCCATTATATTTAAAGATAATCTGTAGTCCTTTCTCAGAGCTTTGGTGCTTTTTCATCTTATTGAAGATATCTTGCACTATCTTTTTGGTAATAGATTGATGGTTTTCAAGGTAGATATATTTTGCATGAGTTTCTCGAATCTCTTCAAGTGAATGAAGTGAGCTAACACGCAAGGTCATACTATTATTAAAGGAATCCCAGTTATAGCCACCACGGATAAAGAGAATTGTATCTGTTTCAATCTGCTGACCAAAGGCTTCTATCGTATCTTCAAAAAGACGAAGTTCTGCGCGTGATCTGCCATCATCAATAACAACAAAGTACATTTTGTTACCAGCTTTACTGATGCGAGTATAAAAGGAGGTGACTAAGCCACCAATTAAAACGCTATCATCATGTCCTCGTGAATGATATTGAGGCTCTGGCATCTCTTTTAAAGTGGTCAGAGAAGTTGTGACAACTGATTCAATCTCTTTACGATACTGATCGACAGGGTGCGCCGTAAAGAAGAAGCCAAGCATCGCTTTTTCTGCATGCAGTAACTCATTTTCTGTCATTGGCAGTGAGTCTTGTAAGGTATATTGCGGCTCATCTTGCGGTGTATCATCAAAAAGACCAAAAATATCGCCTTGACCAGAAGTTTCATTTTTATGGTGCTGATCTGCTAAACGAATGGCTTCTGTCATTGTCGCAAGAAGTTTTGCACGATAATGAGCACGCTCTGCAACCGTTTGTATGCTATCATCTAAGCAGTCTAAAGCGCCGGCACGAATGAGGATATCAATCGCACGTTTTGAGGTTTTAGATAAATCAATTCTGCGGCAGAAATCAAAGAGGTCAAGATAAGGACCATTTGCCTCTCGCTCATCAATAAGCTGCATTGCCGCTGCTTGCCCATAACCTTTTAGCGCTCCTAAGCCATAGATAATCGCGCCATCTCGGTTAACAGTAAACTTATAGAAAGATTCATTGATACTCGGGCGAATAATAGGAATCTTCATCTCTTTGACTTCATCAATGATAATGATAATTTTATCAGTGTGATCAAGATCAGCAGAGAGTACTGCAGCCATAAATTCTGGTGGATAATGATGCTTTAAATAGGCGGTTTGATAAGAGAGAAGGGCATAAGCTGCCGAGTGAGATTTGTTAAATCCATAGCCTGCAAACTTCTCCATAAGGTCAAAAAGGTTACCTGCTTTTTCAGAGTCAAAGCCTAATGTTTCAGCTCCTGCCATAAAGAGGCCACGCTGCTTTTCCATCTCTTCGGGGAGCTTTTTACCCATTGCTCGGCGCAGTAAGTCAGCGCCACCAAGGCTATAATTCCCAATGATCTGGGAGATCTGCATAACTTGTTCTTGATAAACAATAACCCCATAAGTGGGTTTAAGAACAGGTTCTAGCTCATCAAATGGGTAGATCACTTCTTCACGTCCGTGTTTACGGTTGATAAAGTCCTCAACCATGCCAGACTCAAGCGGCCCAGGTCTAAAGAGTGCCACAAGCGCGACAATATCTTCAAAGTTATCAGGCTGCATGCGGCGAAGAAGATCTTTCATCCCGCGTGATTCTAGCTGGAAAACAGAAGTTGTTTGGCAGGCTTTTAGAAGATCAAAGGTAGGCTTATCATCAAGTGGTAAGCTCTGAATATCGATCGTTAAATCACGATTATAAGCGATATTTTTAAGTGCCCAATCAATGATCGTGAGTGTTCTTAAGCCTAAGAAGTCAAACTTTACAAGGCCAGCGGCTTCAATATCGTCTTTATCATATTGGGTAACAAGCGCGCTAGAGCCTTCCTCACAATAAAGCGGGGAAAAATCTGTCAGTTTTGTTGGGGCAATGACAACGCCGCCGGCATGCCGTCCGACTGATTTAGAGAGTCCTTCAAGCTGTAGGGCATAATCCATGAGGATTTTGACCTCTTCATCTTGATGATAAAGGTCATGGAGCTCAGGTTCTTGCATCATCGCTTTTTCCAGCGTGATTCCTAAATCCATGGGGATGAGTTTTGCAATGCGATCGACAAATCCATAAGGATGACCAAGCGCACGGCCTACATCTCGAATAACCGCTTTTGCCGCCATGGTACCATGGGTTGCAATTTGTGATACTGCTTCACGCCCGTAAGTATTGGCAACATATTCAATAACGCGATCTCGTCCTTCCATGCAGAAGTCAACATCGAAGTCCGGCATTGATACACGTTCAGGGTTTAAGAAGCGTTCAAAGAGTAGATCGTAAGGTAGTGGATCTAGATCGGTGATTTTAAGTGCCCAAGCCACAAGAGAGCCAGCACCAGAACCTCGGCCAGGTCCTACCGGAATCCCATTATCTTTTGCCCATTGAATAAAGTCCGCAACAATTAGGAAGTAGCCGGGAAAGCCCATGTTATTAATAACATTAAGCTCTGTTTCAAGGCGATCCCAATAGGTGGGATGATCATTTTCGGGGGTTCGCTTCCCGATTCTATCTTCAAGCCCTTTATAAGATTCTGATTTAAAGAATTCTTCAATCGTCATGCCTTCAGGAATTGGGAAGGCCGGCAATTGTGGTTTATGGAGCGTTAATGTGACGGTACAACGCTTTGCTAGCTCTTTACTATTTTCAATTGCTTCAGGAAGATCTTTGAAAAGCTCTACCATCTCTTGTGGCGAGCGAAGATATTGTTGTGGAGAGTAGTTTTTAGGGCGATTTGGGTCAAGCATTGTATGCCCAGATTGAATGCAGGTTCTCACCTCATGCGCTTCAAACTCTGCTTCTTCTGTAAAGCGAACATCATTATGCGCAATAAGCGGTAAATTGAGTAATTCTGCAATTGGGAGGCTCTCTTGAATAAAACGCTCATCATTTTCTTGGCCCACTCTTTTGATACCAATATAGAGCCTATCTTCTAGAAAAGGTGTGTAAAAGGTTCGTAGAACCTCTATAGCCTTATCACTTCCTTGGCTAAGGAGTGTTTGCCCAAAATGACTCTCTTTGGAGAGTATGACTATTAAACCTTCGGAGTATTCTAGAAGTTTCTCATGTGTAATATAAGGAATACCGCGAACCTGATGGTAGCGATAACCATAGCTTAAGAGCTCAGAAAGATTAAGGTACCCTGCATAATTTTGGGCAATTAAAGTAATTCTGCCAACTTCTTCCTCTTCATTAATCACTAAGCAGTCGGCACCAAATATTGGCTTGATGCCTGATTTTATTGCTGTCTCGTAAAATTTAATTGCGCCAAATTCATTACCTAAATCTGTTAAAGCAATAGCGTTCATTCCCATCTCTTTTAGTTTAGCAAAGAGAGGCTTAATGCGAATAATCCCATCCACAAGGGAGAATTCAGTATGAAGATTAAAGTGTGTAAAAGTCATAAATCAGTAATTAATAATCTGCTTAGAAGTTAGAGGGAAAGAAGTCTTAGTGAAGAGGGGAATGATACCATAAAAGGGGAAGGGGGAATGCAGGTACAACATGAAATTTTGGTAAATCATAATCCAATTTCTCATAGTACAAGTTAGGATAATTTAATTTAAATTTAAGATATAAAATAATAAAATGTGTAACTGTATTGTAAATAAAGTTTTTTTTATATATGATTCATTACTTAATAATAAGAGGTTTATAGCTATTTTGATGGCAAGGTATTAGTTTTTTTGCTGATCAGGTAGAATTTAAAAGCCAAAAAAGTAAATAATATGAGATAATTACCTCCCTCTTTAGGGCGGTTATGGTTATTTACAATAATTTTTAATGAGTGCAGAATCTAGATATATCCTTCATTATAAGATGATGATATGTCGTTTTATAGTGTAGGAGAGAAGCCCCGAATGGAAAGTTTCTGGGATGAGTTTTTAAAAAATAGCCAGAGAATTTTGCTATTGCAGGGACCTATTGGCCCATTTTTTACTCATCTACAAGATTATCTTATTGATCGGCATCAAAAAACAGTCTTTAAAATTAATTTTAATGGTGGTGATGAGTTTTATGCGCCATTATCTTCGCAAGTTTTTAATTATACAGGTGATGTGGGTGGCTTTCCTGAGTATTTAGCGCAATTTGTGGCGATTCATAAAATTGATACGATTGTCTGTTTTGGTGATGGGCGTATTTATCATAAGCTCGCAAAATCATTTTGTTTAAAAAATGATGGGATGACATTTTGGGCTTTTGAAGAAGGGTACTTAAGACCGCACTACATTACATTTGAAAAATGGGGCGTAAATTATAATAGCTCTCTTTGTAGGGAAAAAGAGCGCTACGAAGCTGAGCTCTATTGTGATTTAGTTCGTAAAGCACAAAGAGCCAAGCATGAAGATATTTTGCCTTTAGCTGCTAATTTTTTTTCGCGAGCAAAAATGGCAATGCGCTACTATTGGCAAATGGCTCGTAAAAAATGTACTTTTCCTGACTATATTCATCACCGTGAGCGTCGGCTGCGTATTTATGCGGGTGCTTGGATTAAGGCTGCGATTTTAAAAAAATATTACCAATATAAAGATCGTCATATTGCCAATAAGATTCGAAGTAATACCTTTGGTAAGTTTTTTATTTTTCCTTTGCAGGTGCATAATGATAATCAGATCATTCGTCATGGGCGTGGGTTGTCGATGTCTGCTTATATTCGAAAGGTTGTTCACTCTTTTGCGCTCTATGCTCCTCAGGATTGTAAGTTGGTCATAAAGCATCATCCGATGGATCGGGGATTTAGCAATTATCAAAAACTCATTACAAGGCTTGCAACTCGTAAGGGGGTGCAAGACAGGATCTTTTACATGCATGAGATCTCAATGCCGGATCTACTTCGCTCGGCAGAGGGAATGGTAGTGGTTAATAGCACCAGTGGAATCTCTGCTTTAATTCATCATTTACCGGTGAAGGTGATTGGTAATGCACATTATGATATTCCCGGATTAACAAGTTCTTTATCATTAAGAGAGTTTTGGCAAAAGGCAGAGGCGCCAAGTATTGCTAATGTGAATTGTTATTTATCACTGCTTCGCTATAAAACACAATTGAATGGCTCATTTTATTATTTAGACCAGTTGCGTGTAAAAGAGTTTAAATAGCTAATTTTTAATTTAAAATTTTGAAGGTTAGAGATTTATTGTAGTTTTTTGAGTCTGTTGGTTATTTTACAATACTCTTTGATGCTGATATTATCTTTCAGCAATTATGTTAGCGATAACATTTTTCTGTTAAGATTTACTCTGGCTTTAATAAGCCATTATCTAATGATTTATATATCGTCAGTAATGGTAAAAAAATTGTGGTTAGGGTGTTTTTAATACTCTTAGAGTGGCGGTAAATAGGCATATATGAATCATAAAATAAGATCTTTATTCAAAAACCGATATATTTTGGGAATTGTGATTATCCCTTTCGTGATCGCTGCTATTTATCTCTTTGTTTTTGCGTCAAATCGTTATGTTAGCTCCTCGCAAGTCGTCGTCAGGCAGCAGGAGAGTGGGCAACAAGCAGGTATGCCGGGGCTTGCGCTTTTAATGGGCGCTGTTGACCCTGTTTCACGCGAAGATACCCTCTACCTTAAAGAGTATATTGTTTCTCACGATATGCTCCAAGTCTTAGAAAAAAAGCTTAATTGGACAGATAATTACTCAGGGAAGTGGAACGATCCTCTTTTTTATCTTTCTAGTAGTGCGCCGAGTGAAGAAAAATTAAAGTTTTATCAGCGTATGGTGACGACTAACTATGATGAGACAACAGGACTTTTACAAGTTGATGTTCAAGCCTTTTCAAGTGAGTATGCGCAGGCAGTATTAAAAGAAATCTTAGTGCAAAGTGAGATCTTCGTAAATAATATCACCCGTTCTATGGCAGATGAGCAGCTTGCTTTTGCAAGACGAGAGCTTTTAGCGTCCACTGAAAGGTATGAAGAAAAACAAGCAGAGCTACTGGCGTTTCAAAATGAGCATAATCTCTTTAATGCGGAAGTAACCGCAGAGTCGATGTCACAAATTGTGTCAAATCTAGAGGCGGAGATTGTAAAAGAAAAGGCAAGATTAAATGCGCTTAAAACAAGACTTGCTGATAATGCACCGCAAATACGCTCTCAGGAAAATAAGATTAATGCTCTAATCAAGCAACTTGAGGCTGAGCAACGTAAAATTACTTCGGGCGATTTTAAGGCGGCTGAAGATATCTTAAACTTAAATACCATTGCATTTGAATATCGCCGTTTACAGGTAGATTTATTAGTTGCCGAAGAATTTTATAAAACTAGCTTAGCTATTGTGGAAAATGCAAAGCTTGAAACGATTAAAAATATACGTAGCCTTATTGCTGTGGTACAGCCTAATTTGCCAGAAAAAGCATCTTATCCACGGACGATCTATAACTTAATAACCATCTTTATTGTTTTATTGTTACTATACGGTATTACTCAATTTTTACTTGCTTCTATCCGCGATCATCGTGAATAGTTCGTTTTAAAGGTGAATAGGAATTATATGAAAAAGCATTCATTTGTATCTATTAAAAATATAGCGAAGTATTCATTAATTATTGCTTTACCCTTTGCCGTTTCTGCTTGCTCTGGCATTATATCTGCTGCTGGGCCTGGTAAAGCATCCATCGTGAATCAACAAAATAAAACAAATAGTGGTGAAGCAACGTTAGTAAATGGTTACCAGTTTGTTGAATTATCGCCAAGTACTATTAAAGATTATATGCGTCCTAAGACGACAAAGCTTAACTCCTCGGTGAGTAAGCCATCAATGCCAGAACTTCGTATGATCTCTGGGGATGTCATCTCTATTATGGTTGCCGATAGCGCTGAAGATGGCGCACTCTTTGCCCCACTCGCGACAGGCGGTACGGTGTTTGAAAAGGTCCGTTTAAATAGTCGTGGTGAAATTTCATTGCCTTATGCTGGGGTGATAAATCTTCGTGGATTAACGACGATTGAGGCTGAGCAAAAAGTCCGCGAACAACTTAAAAGATATGTAACTGACCCACAAGTTGTGATTAATATTGTCGGAGACTTAGGTGGATCAGTATTAGTAGCTGGTGATGTGAATAAACCAGGACGCTTTTCTACATTAGAAGGTCCATTGACCCTTCTTGATGCAGTAAACCTTGCCGGTGGTCCAAAATTAGAGCCATATTTAGTAGACGTTGTCGTACGTAATGGTTCAAGTGTCACAAAGTATAACTATGAAGATCTTCTTAATGGGATGAACCATCCGATCCCGGCAAATACAGAGGTTGTGGTAGAGCGTGCGAAGCAACGTTTTGTAGCGATGGGTGCAGTCCAAAATCCTGGACTCCATGATTTCCCTGCTAAAAATGCTTCTCTTTTAGATGTGCTAGGCACGATTGGGGGATTAAGTGAATCAAAAGCAAATGCCAGTGGTGTATTTGTCTTTAGATTATCAGATGGGATTGAGTATGATGCAGTGTCTAATACAATTACCTCTAAAGAGAAACCTGTTGTGTTTCAATTAAACCTTAAAGATCCAACATCGATGTTTGTTGCAAGACAGTTTTTAATGCATCCAGATGATGCGGTTTACGTCACAAATGCCGCAACGTATGAGTTCCAAAAGTTAATTGCCCCAATTGTTCAGGTATTAGTATTGGGTAATACAATAGATAAGTAATAATTGCTAGATAACTACTAATAATCAGGAGTCTGTTGTTAGTAGTTATTTTATATTAATGGGTAAATTATTATAAATGCAGTTGTTTTAATAAATCTGGCTTGTAAAATCTGATCTAATTAATTTGCAGATATAATTTATAGGAAAATATTAGAGTTTAAAATATACATGGACGTAAATACGAAAAGAACCCCATTTAGAATCATGCAAGATGTGCTTTTTGCGCTTGTTTTGCGTGAGTATTTGACTAGGTTTGGAAGTCGTCGAATGGGCGCTTTTTGGGAAATATTTGAGCCTATGGCAAATATTGCCTTTATGATGTTTATTTTTACAGTTCTTCGTGCTCGTTCAATGCCAGGTATAGAGATGCCAATGTTCCTTCTCACAGGCATGATTCCTTTTTTCTTAATGCGTAATATTATTTTTAAGCTAATGGATTCAATAGGGGCGAATCAGGCGCTATTTTCTTATCCTAATATTAAAGTTTTTGACACCTATTTAGCTAGAGTCTTAGTTGAAATATCCATCTCATCAATAGTATATTTAGTTTTTAGCTTTATTTTTGGATTTTGGTTTGGTTATGATAGTTTAGTGTCATATCCCATTGAATGGTTAATAGCTCTGTTGGTAGGAATATTGTTTGCCTTCAGTTTAGGGGTTATTTTTTCAATAATTACATTGATGATGCCTAATCTGAAGTCGATTATTCGAATTCTATTTTTACCCCTTTATCTGATGTCGGGTATTGTGTTCCCTCTTTGGATTGTGCCAGATAAATATTTGCCATGGCTCTTATGGAATCCTTTTGCACATCTTATTAGTAATATTAGGGAGGGTGTATTTTCTCATTACCCAGGTATTAATGGTGTTAGTTGGGAGTACCCTTTTATTATTACAATTATTACTTTATGTGTTGCTTTAGGGCTTTATCGACTTCGTCGTGAGAGGCTATTAGTTAAATGATTAAGATCGAAAATCTCACTAAGTCATATCTCCACCATAAAGCAGGGCGTAAATACGTCTTTAAGGATCTTTCATTTGAGATCCCGTCAGGACAAAATGTAGCCATTATTGGTAAAAATGGTGCTGGTAAATCAACGCTCATGAATCTGCTTGCAAAAGTGGATAGTCCTGATAGTGGGCATATAATAACAGAGCAATCTATTTCTTGGCCAGTTGGTCTATCTGGTGGTTTTCAAGGGTCCTTATCGGCTCGTGAAAATGTCAAATTTATAGCTCGAACACAGGGGTTTCGGGGCTCTTCCATGCTTGAAAAAGTAAAATATGTAGAAGAGTTTGCGGAGATTGATGATTATTTTGATTTGCCTGTTAAAACATATTCTTCAGGGATGAGAGGGCGAGTTGCCTTTGGCTTAAGTCTTGCCTTTGATTTTGATTACTACATTGTTGATGAAGCAATGTCTGTTGGAGATGCTCATTTTAAAAAGAAGGCGAGCGATGCTTTTGAAGCTAAAGTAGGTAAGGCGAATATTATTTTGGTTACACATGGAATGACACAGGTACGTACAATGTGTGATTTGGTCATTGTATTGGATAAAGGGAAAGCAACTATTTATGATGATGTGGAAGAAGGCATTAAAATTTATCAAAATTTATAATTATAAATAGATGCAAAAATGATTTATTAGATGGGTTATTGAAGTTGAAAAGGAAGAAATAGTGAGAGTATTAACCATATTTGGAACGCGGCCAGAAGCAATAAAAATGGCTCCACTGGTGAAGGAGCTAGAGAAGCATCCTGCGATTGAGTCACGAGTTTGTGTAACTGCGCAGCATCGTGAAATGTTAGATCAGGTTTTAGCGTTATTTGAGATTACTCCACATTATGATCTCAATATCATGAAGCAAGGGCAAACTTTAGAAGGCATCACAACTGATATTTTAATGAATTTGACGCCAATTCTTAAAGAGTTTAAGCCTGATTATATTCTGGTTCATGGGGATACTTCAACGACTTTTGCGGCAAGTTTGGCGGCTTTTTATCAGCAGATTAAAATTGGGCATGTGGAAGCAGGGCTTCGAACTTATAATCTATATTCTCCATGGCCGGAAGAGGGTAACCGCTGTTTAACAGGCGTATTAACAGGGCTACACTTTTCTCCAACAGAAGAAGCAAGACAAAATCTTCTTAAAGAATCAATTCACGATCATAAAATCGAAGTTACAGGAAATACGGT
The DNA here is from genome assembly GCF_022655595.1 of Ignatzschineria rhizosphaerae. Classification (NCBI taxonomy): domain Bacteria; kingdom Pseudomonadati; phylum Pseudomonadota; class Gammaproteobacteria; order Cardiobacteriales; family Ignatzschineriaceae; genus Ignatzschineria; species Ignatzschineria rhizosphaerae. The sequence goes on along the minus strand of NZ_CP093379.1, from coordinate 1,488,362 downwards.
AATTGATGCACTTCTCTCTGTTGTTAAAAAACTGGAAGAAGCTGAATTAGCAAAAGAGATGCAGGCCCGCTTTCCATTTTTAAAAGAGGAAGGATCGTCTGTACTCGTAACAGCACACAGACGAGAAAATCACGGGGAAGGTATCATCAATATCTCTAATGCTGTTAAAGCACTAGCAGAGAGATATCCGCATCTTAATTTTGTATTACCCATGCATATGAATCCTAAGGTACGTTTACCAATTATGGAGATCTTAGGGGATGTGCCGAATGTGAACTTAATTGAGCCACAGGATTATCTCCCATTTGTCTATCTAATGAAGCATGCACGTATTATCTTAAGTGATTCTGGCGGTATTCAAGAAGAGGCTCCATCACTTGGGAAGCCGGTATTAGTCATGCGTGATACAACGGAGAGACCAGAAGCGGTAGCCGCAGGAACGGTTAAATTAGTAGGATCATGTAAGGATAATATCCTTGCAGAATGTATTAAGCTTCTTGATGATGAGGCTTATTACGCCACTATGGCTGGTGCGAAAAACCCCTATGGGGATGGGACTGCCTCACAAAAAATAGTCGCTCGGTTGTTAACGGCAGTAATTTAAGTTAGTTAAAATAGGCAGTTTAGTTTATTTATAAGGTGTATTTAAAAAAATATTATTTATAAATAGTCTGAACTGCTTATGGTCTACTGCGTTAGTAGACTAAAGTAAAATATAGTTAAAGTATTCAGGGTAACGACCTTCAAATTTAAGGATAAAAGAATGAAAACAGTTTCGGTATTAGGACTTGGTTATATTGGGTTACCAGCGGCAGCAATGTTTGCGGCAAATGGCGCAAATGTCATTGGTGTGGATGTTAATCAGCACGCGATTGATACGATCAATCAAGGTAAAATCCATATTGTTGAGCCTTTTTTAGAAGAAATTGTTCGTGGTGCTGTCACAAAAGGGACACTTCGTGCAACAAATACGCCGGAAAAGGCAGATGCATTTGTGATTGCTGTGCCAACCCCTTTCAAAGGGGATCACGTACCAGATACAAGTTATATTGAAGCTGTTGCAAAAAGTATTGCCCCAGTATTAGAAAAGGGAAATACAATTATCTTAGAATCAACCTCACCAGTAGGCACGACAGAAGCGATGATTGGTTGGTTAGAAGCTGCAAGACCTGATCTTAAATTCCCGCATGAAGGGCAAGAAGGCCATGATATTTATGTAGCATACTGCCCAGAGCGAGTATTACCTGGGCAAGTCGTCAAGGAACTTGTAGAGAATGACCGTATTATTGGCGGCATTACCGAAGATTGTGCAGATAAAGCAATTGAGGTTTATCGTATCTTTGTAAAAGCAGACCTCATTAAAACCAATGCTCGTACAGCAGAGATGAGTAAGTTAACAGAAAATGCTTTCCGTGATGTCAATATCGCTTTTGCGAATGAGTTATCACTAATTTCAGATCAGCTCGATATTAACGTTTGGGAGCTCATTTCGCTTGCAAACCGCCATCCTCGCGTGAACATCCTTCAGCCAGGCCCTGGTGTAGGTGGGCATTGTATTGCAGTTGATCCTTGGTTTATCGTCGATAAAACCCCAGAGCTTGCAAAAATTACTCGTCTAGCGCGCGAAGTGAACGAAGGTAAGCCTGAGTGGGTGATTAATAAGGTTAATGAAGCAGTAGATGCATTTGTAGTGAAATCAGGAAAATCAAAATCAGATGTGAAAATTGTTTGTTATGGTCTTGCATTTAAACCAAATATTGACGATCTTCGTGAAAGTCCTGCTCTTTTGATTACTGAAAAACTTGCTAAACTTTATCCTAATCAAGTCGATGCTGTAGAGCCAAATATTAATACACTACAGCGTAATGATCTTTCATTTAATCTTATAGACTTAGAGAGGGGGATTAAATCTATGGACATTGGAGTAATGTTGGTGGGGCACAAGGAATTTTCAGAAATCGCCACTAATGAATACTTAATTAGTTTTGTGAAGTAAATATTATGAAAAAAAATAAAAAAATAGAACAGCAACTATTAGCACTGCAGGAAACTAATAGATTAATGCAGAACCAAATATTGCAGTTAGAGAAAAGTGTTAAAAAGTCAGAGAATGCAATAAATGAAGAAAACACAATATCTTTCCAATTAGGAAAGATAATTATTGATAGCTTTGGTAGTCTGTCAGGTTTTATTTTTATGCCTAAGAACTTATTTTTGTTGTATCAAGAAAGTAAAAGGCGAAAAAATAAAGAATTATTAGCTCAGCCTAAACCGATAACTTTTGAAGGGAATATTAAGACAAGCAATGTGGATTCTGATGGTCTTTTTCAAGGGCTTACTTTATTTGATCCGATATCAGAAATTTGCTGGAAAGATGCTTTTAATGGTTTTGCTTTAGTACGTAAAGATTATCAGAAACAAATTTCAACTACAAAAAGCCAATTTGCTTTTTTTGAAAGTGCATGGAATGCAAATAAAGGTAGTTGGATTTATGCATTTACCTCACCAAAGCTACAGCATTCTAATGCACAAGCGCTATTAGATGCTATAAGTTTATTGAAGAAAAAAGGGATACCTATTATTTTTTGGAATAAAGAAGATCCTATGCATTATGAGATGTTTAAGCCAATAGCCGCATTGGCAGATTATGTTTTTACTACAGATGAGCAAATAATAGGAAGATATAAAAATGAATTAAATACAGATAAAGTATGGGCGTTGCCCTTTGCTGCTCCAATAAAGAAAACTAATCCTATTAATAGATTTTCATTACCGAAGGAAACAGTTTGTTTTGCTGGTACTTATTACTCTGAAAATCATCCGGATCGTAAAAAGCAAATGGATATGCTACTTCCGGCTTTACTGGAGAGTGAAGGAGTTATTTATGATAGAGCTTCAAAAGATACTAGTGGTAGGTATGCTTATCCAGATAAATATAAAAATATTATCAGGGATAGTGTGAATTTTGAAAAAATGACCGAGCTTTATAAAAATTTTCAGGTTTTCTTGAATGTTAATACAATTACTCAGTCTACAACTATGATGTCTAGGAGAGTTTATGAACTGCTAGCAAGCGGTACTCCAATTGTATCTACGCCATCAAAAGCAGTTACGGAACAGTTTCCAGGAATAGTTTTAACGGTACGAACTGAAGAAGAAGCTAAATTAGCAGTAAATAAATTACTTACTGACTCATATTTTTGGCATAAACAATCAGTTTTAGGAATTAGAGAGGTTTTAGCTAACCATACTTATGAAGATAGATGGGCGAGTATGAAAAGCGTAATTAATGATCAAGCTGGGCATGCTAGAAAAGTTGAAAGTATTAGGGTCATAGCTAAATATCATGGTTATCAAAATATAGATAGTTATATTGATACTCTTTTGAATCAAGAAGGTGTGAAGGTAGTAGAAATTATAATTGTTAAGTCTAGCAAGCTAGATTTAATTATTGATAATGAAATAGTTAAGATCGTTAATTTGTCTGAATTTGTTCTTGAGCAATATATCAATACTAACGTAGATATTTCTTACACTTATCTAACACAAGATACAATTTATAATTATCAGAAAAATCTCTTGGGAATGTTGTTATCTTTTAAATATAGTGGATCAAAAGCGATTGTTAGAAGCCCTTATTTCAAATATTCCAAGTTATTGGTAGACTTTGATTTTTCTGTAAATAATCCTAATTGGTACAGTGTCATAGAATCAGCTGATTTGAATACATTGTTAATAAAAGATATAGCAATCGATAGTATTGCTATAGATCTAATAAATGGCAAAGTAAAAGCTCCAAATAGAGATTTATTTTTGATAGATCCATTTAATATTTTGCATCTAGATGACAGGAAAGCATCAGTGAAAGATATAGAGAATATGGTTTATAAATCCAATTCAAAAATAGGAATATAGGATGAAGGTAATAATTTTTGATTCAATCTTGGAAAGACATTTAGGTGAAAGCCTAAAAAGAGCTTTAGAGTTTTTAGGTCACGAAGTCATTTTTACTGATTTGATATTGCATGGGCATTCTATGGTTAGTAGTCAGAAAGATATTGATTTTATGTGGACGGAAATCAAGAAGGTTTGTGAGGCGGGAGGCGATTTATTTATATCTTTCCGCCCTATGAATTTGTTGCCTGAAATGGTTGACTATGTTTCTAGCAAAATGCTAACAGCTATTTGGCTTTCTGATGATCCCGTTTTATATAAGACTTGTTATTCTCTGGTAGTGAATAGTTACGATATAGTATTACATTGCGGTTATAGTGATGTAATGCAATTTTATGAAAATCAGGGGCATCCAAGGGGGTTCAATTTTCCTTTCTGGACAGATCATATAAGTTTTCCAAATGTTTATCAGCCAAAACTTGCTGATTATGACATTATTTTTTTAGGTAATATGAATGGGCAGGTAAGAAGAAAAAGGTATATGGAGTTGGCTTCTTTGCCTTTTGAGAAGAAAATTTTTGGATTATTAGATTCGGATCCTTTAGGAATGCATGGGGGATTTATTCGGGAAGGGTATTTGCATACATATAAGGTATCAGAAGTATTATCTAAAGCTAAAATTGGGGTTAGTATTCCTCAGTTTTTTAAAGAATATGATGGGCTTGATTATAATTTTGAAGAGTTAGCTAACTTAGGCTATTTTCAGTTTCCAAGTAGAGTAATTCAATATGCTTCAAGTGGGTTGCCCATCGCTGCTGTTGGAGATTATAGAATGAAAGAAGCATTCCCTGAAATATATGTGGCGAGTGACATAAAGTCTCTTCAAGGTTATATTAAAAATATATGTGAGGATTATGATTATGCAGTTAGCGAGTCATATAATATATATTCAAGATTTCAAAAAAGTTTTTCAGCTATTTCTAGAGGATTATTTTTGTTAGATATAGTGCAAAATTTGAAAAAACTACAGAGTCAATCGGTCAATAGCCGCGCTAAAATGTTTATGAAGTATAACGAGAATTACGAAGAGAATATGTATTAGATTTAATTTTATGTGGTGAATAATTTGAGTAATATATTGTATTGTAGAGGTTACTATTTAACTAATAGAAATGTGGAAGTTCTGCCCGATAGCTTTAATAAGCTAGTTCTTGATAACGAGTTTGTTTTTTATTACCACAATTGGTTAGATGTAGCTATTTGTAGAAATCAGAAGGATTTTGTAGTTGTTGCTGGATTATGTTTAGACTTATTATCTGAGAATTCTGATAACTATTTGATTGCTTCTCGGCTTTTATCAGAATTAATTTATAATGGAGAAGATGCTTTTCATGATTATATAGATCATTTAAGTGGTACTTATATATTAATTACATCACATAATAGTAATATGAAAATATATACTGATGCTTGTGCTATGAAGTCAGTTTTTTATACAGATATTAGTGTATATCCCTTAGTGATTTCATCACATTTAGAAATGATTTTAGATTTTTCTGGTATAAAAAGAGAATTATCAGATATATATAGGAATAAACCTAAGCATATTAGTTATGAATATGGTTACCCAGGGATAACAACAAAGTATAAAGACATTAGGCAATTATTACCTAATGTATATCTTGATGTTAGAAAAAATAAAATCATTCGTTATTTTCCAAGAAAGGATTTGATTGTTAATAATTGCATCGAAGATATTGCTGAAAGTTTAGTTGTCCAATTACAAAAGCAATTTAAGTTATTGCAGGAAAAAAATTATGAGCAAATATTATTATCTGTTACTGCAGGACAGGACAGTAGGTGTACTTTGGCTAGTTTGAGACCTTTTTGGGATGATATATCTTTTTTTACTTATAATCTTGATGGGAAACATGAGAAAGATATAATAGTTTCTAAGGATATAGTTCAAAGATTGGGTATAAAAAATTATAATGAATTAATACTAACCTCAAAAAACTGTGAAAGTACCGATTTCCTAGAATTTTGTAATATTTTAAATAGAAATACTATCTATAATCATGGAAAGAAAATAGCGTTTTTTTATAAAAATAAATTGTCATCTTTTTATCGACCAAATAATTCTTTGCATATAAGAAGTAATTTAGCTGAAATAGGTCGACTTTATTATGGGATTTTTGCCTATTACTGGGAGATGACAGCAAATAATGCAACTGTTTTAGATAAAGTGTTGAGAGCATACCATCCATATGCACAGAATGAGGAAGAGGTAAAAAATGCATTTATTGAGTTTATTGAGACTCATAATTTTTTAAGTTTAAAAAATTATGATGTTTTTGACATGTTTTATTGGGAGCATAGAATGGGAATATGGATGTCTCAGGTGTTAATTGAAGGGGATCCTGCCTTTGAAACTATAAACTTATACAATTGTAGAGACATCTTAAAAAAAATGTTATCTGTCCCGTTGAAAGATCGTTTTAATAATTTAGTTTTTTTGAAAATAATAAATGAGAGACTTCCTGAGTTAGAAGATCTTGCTATTAATTAGGAGAGGAAATGAAAGTTTTTATATCGGGTTCTTGTGTTTCAAGGGATGCTTTCACACCGAACAATATAGATTTATTTGAAAATGTTGAATATGTCGCAAGATATTCATTAGCAAGATTGGCTTATCCTGCATTTTCGCAAATAGATGCTGACAATAAACAATTTATTGAAAATGTACCATCGCCTTTTCAACGAAAGACATTATTACGAGAATGGGGAAATTCTTTATTAGATTTAATTCTAAATTCTGATTTTGATTATCTTGTAATTGATTGTATAGATGAGAGATTTGGTTTAATTGAGTTAACTCCGGAACTCTATGTTACTAATTCAGATGAATTTCATAAAAGTAGGTTAATAAATATTCGTGATGCAAAAAAAATTATGCCCGATGAAGATATTTTTTTACTCCATTGGGAGGAGGGTCTTAAAAAAATAATAGAGGTTGCTGGCGAAAATAAGATTATTATAAACAATGTCTTTTTTTCAAAAGAAACAGATCAAGGGCTCGGATTTCCTAATAGTTCTCCTAGCCGTATAGAGTATTGTAATGATTTTTTGAATTCTCTTTATGAAATAGCGAGAAAATATTTACCTGAAAAACAATTTGTAAATTATCCTGAAAATATTTTTGTAGGAAGCTGTAATCATAAGTGGGGATTAGCGCCATTTCATTATATTGAAGATGTTTATCAATATTTTTTGTTTTTTTTACAAAAAGTTGGCAGTGAACGATGGTAAAATGTTTTAATCTTATTGCTGACAATATTAGTGAGCTAGCACTAATGAGTTATAGAAAATCATATATTTTTTTTAGGGTTAATTGTGATTTTTTGTTCGTAGAATCAGCCTGGCAAGGACGCTGGAATCGTTGGAAGTATAAGATTGCTTCTTACCCTGATCACCCTGAGCGTAATAATGATAAGCTCAAGAAGTTAGTACAAAAAGCGAAAGATCGTGGGATTCCTACGGTCTTTTGGAATAAAGAAGATGGCGTTCATTTCGATCGCTTTATTGATAGTGCAAAACTTTTTGATCATGTCTTTACAGTGGATGAGACGTGTATCCCTCGTTACAAAGCTGTAATGGGGCAAGATGCATCGATTCATACGATGATGTTTGCCGTGCAGCCAAAGTTTCATTATTTTGATGGGTTTAATTTTAAGCATCATCGTGCCAATTTTGTAGGAAGTTATAGTCATCATATTCATGATATTCGCCGGCAGTGGCAAGATCAGTTATTTGAGTCTGCAACCGATACAGGACTGGGATTAACGGTGTTTGATCGTAATTCTAAGCGAAAATCTCAAAATTATCGTTATCCTGTTTATCCTAATATGGATATTAAAAAGGCTGTAAAATATCCTAAAACTGGGCAGATTTATAAGGATTACTTAGTATCTCTTAATGTGAATACTATTACAGATTCACCAACGATGTTTTCTCGCCGGTTAGTTGAGATATTAGCCTGTGGTGGTATCGCGGTTACAACGCCAGCAGAATCTGTTGATAAGATGTTTGCGGAGTATTGCCATGTAGTGAATAATGAGGAAGAGATGCAGGAGCTATTTGCAAGATTAAAATATGGACCCAACAAAGATGATTTAGAGCGTGCACGTGCCGGTGCTGAATATGTAGCTCAATATCATACTTGGGAGCATCGGTTAGATGATATGGCTAAAATCATTGGGCTAAAATAGCAAATAGGTTTATAAAGGTTCTATGAAGCAGATTAAAATCCCCTACCTAAGCCATGGTCTCTGGCGCCGCCTTTCTAGGTGGCGTTCTTTCTTTGCCGATTATAAAATCTCCGTTGGGAATCGAGCTGAAGAGAGTAGCATCTTAGGATGGGGATATAAGCCTAGTGGTAAAAGAGCTATAAGAATTGCAGAGATGTCGTCAGTTAATTCAGCACTTTTAATTGAAGATGGATTTTTACGCTCTATGGATCTTGGCGTTAATGGCGATGATCCATTATCTCTTGTAGTTGATGATTTAGGGATTTATTACGATACAACGAAACCTTCTAGCTTGGAGCAGTTGATTTTAGATAAGGAAAACCTTGTTGAGGATCTAGCAGATGCGGCTGGGGCGATGTCGCTTATTTTTGAGAATAAGCTCACTAAATATAATCACATTTTAGAGGGATTGCCGGCACATCTCTCTTTTCCTAAAACGAAGAAGCACGTTTTAGTCATTGATCAGACTTTTGGGGATATGTCGCTGGTTTATGGCAGCGCAACGGCACAGACTTTTCAAGAAATGCTTGAAAGCGCTATTGTTGAAAACCCAACCGCTAAAATCTGGATTAAGATTCATCCTGATGTGTTAGTGGGGAAAAGGCAGGGGCACTATAGTGATTTTCTGGCTCGGTATCAGAAAAATAGAGATAAGCACCCAAATATTGAGTTTTTAGCGGAGGATATTCATCCGCATTCTCTTCTTGAGAGGATGGATAAAGTTTATGCTGTTACCTCGCAAATGGGGTTTGAAGCACTTCTCTATGGTAAAGAGGTGATCACATTTGGAATTCCTTGGTATGCCGGATGGGGATTAACAGATGACCGAAATTTGCAAGTCTCCGCGCCTGAGTTCAAATCCCGCCGCCAGCACAGAACATTATTAGAACTCTTTACTGCAAGTTATCTTCAATATTGCCGATATATTAACCCCTTTACCAATGAACGTGGAACCATTTTTGATGTGATTGATTATCTCATCATGATGAAAGAGCGAGAGAAGCTTTTACAAGGGGAGATCTGGATTGTGGGGCTCTCTTGGTGGAAGCGGCAGATTATGACGCCTTTTTTAAAAACAACAGCTAATCAGCTACGTTTTTTTAAGAGTGAAGAAGTCTTAAAAAAAGCATTTGCAGAGAAGTCTACCTGTCATATGCGGTTGTTGTTGTGGGGAAAAAAATTCTTATCATTAGAAGCGTGGGCAAGTGACAATCATATCACCGTATTACGCATGGAAGATGGGTTTATTCGTTCTGTTGGTTTGGGCTCAAATCTTGTTGCACCAAGATCATTAGTGATAGATGATTTAGGAATCTATTTTGATGCGAGTAAACCTTCTCGGTTAGAGATGATTTTAGAAAAGAGTGATTTTAACCTCAAAGTACTTGCCGAGGCCAAAAGCCTGCAGACTCAGCTGATAGCGGAAAAAATAGGTAAATATAACGTCGGTAACAGTAAGATAACTCAACAATTGCCAGTAGATAAACCGGTTTTATTAGTGCCAGGGCAAGTAGAAGATGATGCCTCGATTCAAACAGGAACACGAGAGATTTGTACTAATTTAGGATTGTTAAAGCATGTTCGGGAAAATAACCCTCAAGCGTATATTATTTATAAACCACATCCTGATGTGGTAAGCGGTAATCGAATAGGGAATATTCCTGATAATATTGCATTACAATTTGCCGATAGTGTTATGCCAGAGACGGATATTATGGTGCTGATCGAACAGTGTAAAGAAGTCCATACGATGACATCTCTCGCAGGATTTGAAGCGCTATTGCGAGATAAAAAAGTATTTTGCTATGGGATTCCATTTTATGCAGGATGGGGCTTAACTACAGATCTCTATCAGTTAGAAGGGCGCCGAAAACGACGTTTATCATTATTAGAGCTTATTGCCGGCACATTACTTTTGTACCCAGAATATTTAAATATTCAAACAGGGAAGTTAACTAATGCAAAGGTAACATTAGAAGCGTTATCGCAAGAGCGAGCAAAGCAGCAAGGCCCATCTAAATTAAAAACCACGTGGCCAGTACGAAAATATCGTCAATTATTGGGGTTATTGCAAACCTTGAAGTGGTAACACCTATATATCAATTGGTCATATCAGTCTTTTATTACGACAAAGGCTTCATCTCCTTTTATCTTAAAAATACTTCAAGATTATTATATTTATACTTTTTAGATTTTTGAAATATAAAGTATATTGCTTGTAATGATCTAATCTTATTGATTTTAAAAATAGCCTTAAGAATGAAGGAGTACATTAATGCGAATGCCGGCGACTAAAAATAACATACTAAATGCATTTAATAATTGGGTGTTAGGAGGTTTCATTCTCACCTTTAGTTGCGGAGTATCGTATGCGAAAGAGCCTCAATTACAAGAGGAATGGTCTTTTAGGATTGCTCCTTATATTTGGGCTGCGAGCGTTCATGGAGATTTAGGACATCGCTATATCGGGACGCATTATGTGAAGTCTAGGTTTTCAGATATTGTCAGTAATGTGGATCTTTCCGCAATGGTGATGGGGGAAGCGAGGAAAGGTTCCTATAGTTTCCTTTTTGATTTTATGTATATCGATAGTAGTCTTCAATATAGATTGCCCCCACAAGTGCCGGCAAACGAGATTGATGCAAGTGGGCGAGTGATTACAGGATTTGCGGGGATGGGATATACGATCTGGAGTAATCAATTTACGCGTTTAGATTTAGTCGGCGGCGTTCGTGCTTGGCATACTGATGTGGATTTATCGCTCAGTGGTGGCCCTTTTACAGGTCGATCTGCCGGCATTAATAAATCATGGTTAGATGTCACTGCGGGGCTTCGGGGTTATTATAAAATTAATGATCAATTTTCAATGACAGCATGGGGATTAGCCGGCAAAGGTGGGGCTAAATCAGATTGGGATGTGGCATTGTTACTGAATTGGTCTATGACAAAGGATTTTACAATTGCAGCTGGCTATCGTGCTACGGGCGTTGATTATCGCCGTAAAGGGGTTGTTTATGATGTCACACAAAAAGGGCCGATGATTGGGATTAGCTATCGGTTTTAAAGTGAAATAATATTTTAAGATTTTAAATTAATCATTTCTCCATTGTAATATTTTATCCGATTCGTTATAACGTCAATAGAGTAAGAATGAGGGAAGGTAGATTAACGTCGCCTTTATGAATGTGATGAGAGATATCAAAATAATTTTATACAAATTGGAGTTATAAAGTGAATAGTAAAACACTTTTTTTAGCAGGTTATGCGCGTTTACCGCAGGGGATGGCGGCGAAAACAGTTTTTGAATCCATGACCATTACTGTGGAGATAGAGCCAAAATATGGGGTGATTTTAGCGGCAGATTGTACATTGATTACAGAGCTTGGAAGAAACTTTATAGGAACACTGCTTCGAGGATATAGCCTAAATGATGGCATAGAGACGATTATTGAGGCGATTGAGGATAGTTATCGAGGAAAAGCAACCAGTGCTTTAATTGCAGCGCTTCGTGATTTAGAGCATCAATATCAAAATGCGAAAAGAAAGTAGGGGATTTTCCCAACATTCGATAAATTCTACGAAATCCCTTATAATAGGGCTAGCACAATGTTTGTAGGTGAGATTTTATCAGCTATTTGTGACAAAATTGTGATTGTTTTGTGAAAAAAGTAAAAAAAGATTGGCAATCGGTTTAGTTGCATGCTACATTCAGGTTGAAGTATCGAAAAGAGCAGTGCCGGGTTACATCCATGACCTTTCCCACTCTCTAAACTTGATACAAAGAATTTAAAATGCTGTTAATAGTAACTGCAAAACCATTCGTAGATCGCTTAGCCGCGACAAATAAGGATGGATCAACCAGTGAATAGAAACAATGTAGTAAGATATTTATTACTATTTGTGTCTGTTCTCTGGTTTTTTTTGATCAAAAATAAGTCGTTACAGTTAACAGGGTGTAAAAAAATTATAAGTTTAGTGAAATTTTAGAATATTAAAAGAGCGAATGAGGGAATATCCCAAGTAAGCTTGATAAAAAAATGGAGAATATTATGTCTAGATTTGTTCAAAAAAATAGTAAGTTAGAAATTAGTTACAATGCGCAATCAAAGCGTTTGTTAGATATTAAATTATCGCAAGAAGTTGTGAAAAATTTCCTCGATCGTATCCGCAAAGAAGATATCAGTGTACAGCATCTAGAATATACCCCTTATGAGCGCCAAGTGATCGCAAGCTATCTTGATGAAGAAGTTGGTAATGAATTTGGTAATATGCTTCGTGATATCGTTAATGATCGTGAAACAGGTGGTTTTACAATTGGTCTTGAAGGCGTATCAAAAGATACAGATGAGTATGTGATTTTCTCAACGGCAATTGCGCATTTAGTGGGAATCTCTAACTTTGACTCAATGACAGGTAAATACTATGCACGTTTTGTGGTGAAAGATACAGATGCAAGTGACTCATATTTACGTCAAGCATATCGTCTTTTCACAATGCATACAGATGGAACATTCGTTAACGAAGCAACAGACTGGTTGCTTATGATGAAGATGGTTGAAGAAAATGCCGTAGGTGGAGAGAGCCGTTTACTTCACTTAGATGATTGGTCAGAGCTCGACAAGTTCTATAAGAGCCCATTAGGGGAGCATAAGTTCCAATATATCGCGCCTCCTAGTAAAAATGTTCAAGAAGTTGTTTTCCGTAAATTATTCTTCTTAAAAAATAATAAGCCATGTATCTGCTTTATTGATCAGTTTGCATATCCTGAAACAATCGAAGAAGCGAAATTCTTAAAAGCACTTTCTCATTCAATTGAGTCTGATAAGAGCGTTATTGAGCTTAAATTAAATGTCGGTAATTTAGTGGTATTAAATAATGAGTTCTGGATGCATGGACGTGCTGCATTTGAGAAAAACCCTAACTTAAACCGTGAGCTTCTCCGTCAACGTGGTCACTTCTACGAGTAATCGAGAAGATCCTGTTGATATTTTAAGAATAACGTTAAGAGATGGATATATTTATTAGTTAAAAAGAAAGAAATCGCTCATTTATATATCTAAAAAGAAGAGCCCTGATGGATGGTCATCAGGGCTTTTTTTATTAATATACCCTTTTCTATAAAGGGAGGTTAAATACAAAACGATTATTGTGGAAGTTTAGGGTAAGCAATACAGACAGACTTTAATTCTGTAAAGCTCTCTACGGCGGTTTTCCCAAATTCTCTCCCGATACCTGATTGCTTCACGCCTCCAAATGGCATGGCAGGATCTATTAAAACATGGGCATTAACCCAAACCGTTCCAGCTTCTATTTTAGGAACAATCTGCATTGCCTCATTAAGATTGTGGGTCCAAATACTCGCCGCTAAGCCATATTCCGTCTCATTAGCAAGTTTGATAACTTCTTGAGTTTCTTTAAAGGGGATAAGCGCTACAACAGGGCCAAATACTTCATCTACTAAAATTCGTGCCGATGGTTTGATATCGGTAATGATGGTCGGCGGAATATAGAAACCAGTAGAATCTTCTGGAATAGCTCCGCTTAAAATGGTTGCGCCTTCTGCTTTAGCTTTTGCGATATGGGCTTTAATGCTTGCTTGCTGCTTGGCAGAGACCACAGGGGAGATTTGTGTTTTTTCATCAAGCCCATCTCCTACCACGAGATTTTTAATCACTTTAGAAAGCTCAGTTTTAACTTCCTCATAAATATTTTCATGAAGATAAATGCGAGATGCAGCAGCGCAAACTTGGCCTGAGTTTAAAAATGCACCGATCATAATGCCATCAACAGCTTGCTTTATAGGGATATCATCCATGATAATCATCGGGTTTTTCCCCCCTAATTCTAAGGAGAAGTGCGCCATATGTTCAACAGCGGCTTTGCCTACCTTTTTCCCTACAGCGGTAGAACCTGTAAAGGTGACTTTACGAATGGTGGGATGCTCAACTAATTGCTGCCCAATATCGCCATCAGCGCCGACCAATACATTAAATACCCCTTTAGGAACGCCAGCTTCGATTGCAAGCTTTGCTAAAAATAGAGCTGTAAGAGGTGTCTCTTGAGCCGGTTTTAAGACTACAGAGCAACCTGCGGCAAGGGCGGGAACACTTTTCCATGCGGCAATTGAGAGCGGAAAATTCCAAGGAGCGATAGCGCCGACAACACCGATAGGCGATCTTTTAGTATAAGAGGTAAAATCTGTAGAGGAGGAAGGGATAGAGATATCGAAGGTATCACCGGTAATTTTCGTACACCAGCCTGCAATATAGCGGATATATTCTGCGGTAGATCCCACTTCTATGGCTCTTGCCATACGAATACATTTTCCTTGGTTTAAGGTTTCTAGTTGTGCCAATGTCTCTTGATGCTCGATAAGTAGTTCAGAGAGTTTATATAAAACTCTTTCTCTTTCCGCAGGGCGCATATTCGCCCATCTGCCATCAATAAATGATTCATGGGCACATTGCACAGCTTCTTCTAAATCCTGCTTACTGCAGATAGGAACGCTAGCAATGGCAAGACCTGTTGCCGGATTAAAAATCTCTAGGGATTCCTGTGTTTTTGTGGTAATGACTTTGCCATTAATGAATGAACCTAATGGCTGTTGTAAAAAATTAAGGGTCGCTTGAGATAAAGTCGTCTTCATAGATAATTATCCTCCAGATATGATAGATTAATAATCAATAATCCCCATTAGCGGGGAATATATTAATATTTTTTTTATTGGTTATTTCAGTATTGATGATTATATGGCAGAAAGATAGTGTTTTATGAAGTAGTCACTTTTTATATCCCATAAAACTTAGGCTTTAATATTCTGTTTTCAAAATAATTTTTTATTTATCCAGAAACTTAAAAGAAATTTTCATCCTTTTTATTAAAAAGGATATTTAAAGCATAGACTTAGCTTTGATCTTTATCTGCTTTTTTGCCCTTTACGATCACTTTATTGCACATTGTTAATACTCATGATTTTAATTTGATGAAAGTCATAGGTTTATGCGATTTTTCTGATAAAAGTAGATTAAATTTTATTTGATGAAATGTCATTTTATGCAAAAAATATTTCAAGTGATTGATAAACAATGTCTATTTTTAAACATACCTTTATAGTCTGTTTGTCAATCCCCCATTGGGATAGCATTCTGTGATTTCTTACTTTCAGGTAGACTGAAAACCATCAAGTTTATAGGGTTTAACGAAATTTTAAGCATTATTAAGCTGGTTTAAAGGGGAAGAAAATATGAAGAAAATCATCAGTTGGTTAGTCGCCATAGGAGTGATTGGATTTTTGGCAGCGTATGCCGGTTCATCATTCATTATGAAATCACGAAAAGCACCTGAATCTGAGGTTGCGGCATTAAAATATGACGAAGCATTAATAAAAAAAGGAGAATATCTCGCAAGATTATCAGATTGTGCTGCATGTCATAGTGTTCCTGGCGATGCAGAATATGCCGGAGGACTTGCAATGCAGACGCCTTTTGGCGCTATTTATTCAACCAATATCACACCAGATGCAGAAACTGGGATTGGTAATTATAGTTTAACGGAATTCACCAATGCGGTGAAACATGGTGTTAGAAAAGATAATGCACCGCTTTATCCGGCAATGCCATATACCTCATATACGATTATGTCTGATGATGATATGCAGGCGATGTATGCTTACTTTATGGAAAAAGTGCCGGCAGTTAAAAAAGCTAACGCACCAAGCACTTTTCCTTGGGTGATGAGCATGCGTTGGCCGGTTGCTTATTGGCAGTTCTTATTCTCGCCGATTAGAGACTTTGAACCCAATCCTGCTTTAACAGAGCTTGAAAATCATGGGGCATATTTAGTTGAAGGACCGGGACATTGTGGTGCATGTCATACGCCGCGCGGGATTGCTTATCAGGAGAAAGCGCTCTCAAATGATTCAGACCTTTATTTATCTGGTGCTTTAATTGATGGCTGGAGAGCAAAAAGCCTTCGTGGGGAAGTACAAGGTTTAAAACTCTGGAGCGATGGCGACATTGTAGAGTTCTTAAAAACAGGACGAACCGATAAAGTGATCGCTTTTGGTGCAATGACCGATGTTGTCGAGCATAGTTCGCAATATTGGAGTGAGAGAGATTTAAATGCAACGGCGGCTTATTTAAAACAGTTAACACCAGCGCCTAATAAGATTTTAGAATTACCGAAAAAAGAAGATACAACAACAGATCTGCTTCTTTCTGGGAAGTATAAAGATCCCGGTGCGATTTTATATGTCGAGCATTGTTATACCTGTCACCGCGCAGATGGTGAAGGGGTGTCAAGAATTTTCCCGGCACTTAATTTAAATAGTGCCGTATTAGCTAATAATGCGCAATCTGTAATTCAGGTGACTTTAGAGGGCGGTAAAATGCCGGAAACACCAGCGGATAGAATGGCATTTACTATGCCGGCATTTAATCACTTAAGTGATGATGAGGTGGCGATTATTATTAACTTTATTCGAAATAGCTGGAATAACACTTCTCCTGAAGTATCGGCAGAAGATGTTGCTGAAATTCGTCAGTTCCTTCGTCATAAAGCACCGAATATCACATTGAATTAAGGGAGAGCAGAAATATGAAAGCGAATAAAAATATGAAATACCGTTCGAATATGGCAACCTCGCTGTCTCAATTAAAAAGAGGATTACTATGTTCTTTGATTGCTAGCGTGATGTTTGTTGGTTCTACAGTAACGGCAAATGAATTAACAGAGGCTGATCCTGATCGTTTTGCGATGGTAGATAAAGAGGGGAATGATCTAGGTTGGTATACCGTACCATCAGATCTTGAGATCTTAAAAGAGCCTAATTCTGATGAGATTATGTACGGAAAACTTCTTTTAAATGAAACAAAGAGAATGCTCCCTGATAATGTCGGGGCAACGATGAACTGTAATAGCTGTCACGTTGCTGAAGGAAAGGCAAACTTTGGCGCGCCTTACCTCACAACATCTCATCAATATCCAAAAGTAATGCCAAGAGCTGGGAAAATGGTGGATTTAACAGGGCGTATTAATGGTTGTTTCCAGCGTTCAATGAATGGAAAACCGCTTCATCCTGAATCACCAGAAATGAAGGCGATGCTCGCTTATATGGATTGGTTAAGTCAATCACAACCAGAAGGCGCAAAGGTGGATATTATCAATGCGCCGCTCGTGGATGAGAGCTTAGTTCCTGATCCTGTTAATGGTCAATTAGTCTATGAGGCGCAATGTGCAACCTGTCATGGGGATCAAGGGGAAGGTTTAAAAGATAAACGTGGAAATCTCATCTTCCCACCACTTTGGGGGCCTGAATCCTTCAATATTGGCGCTGGTATGGCAAGAACTTATAAAGCTGCAAGCTTTGTAAAATTCAATATGCCTATGGCGGTTAGTAAAGAGGGCGCTTGGGGACAGGGCGGTGTTTTAACAGATCAAGAAGCCATTGATGTTTCTGAGTACTTTACCCATCTACCAAGACCTGATTTTGAAGGGAAAGTCAATGACTGGCCTAATGGTAAAAAGCCAAAAGATGCTCGTTATTAACCCTAAAATAAGGAGTTATCTAGTAGCTAATAAGACGGATTTAAAATAGTTAATGAAATGTATGATTGGTGTCAATATATGTAAATATCATACTTGAGGTATTGATCTAATCCCGTCATATTATAGATGCATTCCTAGCCAAGCACTCCGATAAAGACTTTGTCCCCGGGGTGCTTTTTTTATGGGAGTTCATATTAGGGTTTTCTTTTAGATAAAGAAAACCCCAAGCCTTTTAATGAAGGGCTTGGGGAAATAGTGACTTTAAGAATCACTTTAAGTAATCGGTTAATTACCGTTAATTAGGATGAATTGGGGATCGACCTAAGAGAAGCGTTTCTGCTAAATCTAGTTCATAGAGTATTTTAGCGTAGAGCTCAGTACTGAGTTTATTATGAGAGTTGAGTTCATAGAGCTTTCTTCTTTCGGCGCGTACTGCCGCAAGCCTAATATGAATTTCTATTGCATCATTCTCTTTGGTATTTTGAATCATATGATTAACTTGTTGAATTTCTCCAATCACCTGATTCATGATCTGAGTAACCGTATCTTGTTCATCATCTAACTCAGCCTCCCCCTCTTTATTGCTCTGTAGAGTCGCCGCTGTTTTACGAGCAGCTTCAATTGCCGCTGTTGCAATCTCAGTTCTCACCGTTTGCTCTTCTGCATTGGTTTCTAAGGCAATTTTAGGCGCTTCATTCTCTGCTTTTTTCTTCCGTAGTAATACGGGAAGAATTAACGCCGCGCTTATTAGCGAAAGAATAATAATGCCGGCTGCTAAAAAGATCACTTGGTAACGTGCAGGAAAAGGAATATCGGGGTTTGTAGAGATCAGCAGGGGAATAGAGAGTGCCGCTGCTAATGTTACCGTACCGCGAACGCCGGATAAGGTCATAATGACAATCTCTTTAATCGTAAGACTAGCAAACATCATGGGCTTTTTAAACGGGGTATAAGGGCTGAGGACTTTGAGTAAGAAGATCCAGAGAAAACGTAATAACATCAACGCAAGGTAGATTAGTAAAATATCGCCAAGAAGCGTTGTAAAGGTTGTAGAGGGGTCGATGAGCGCATCAGAGTATGTCTCTTTAAAAATGGCCGGGATTTGTAAGCCTAGCATTAAAAAGACAGCCCCATTTAAGAGGTATTCTAATAATCCCCAAGTGGTATTTGCCCGTAACCTCATTTGAACCGGCGTTGTTTGGAAGAACTTTGAGTAATTGACGGTCATCCCGGCAACAACCGCTGATAAAATGCCGGAGAATTCTAAAATCTCGGCAATGGCATAAGCCCCAAAAGGAAGTAGTAAGAGTAGGATCATCTGGGAGCCCATCTCATCATTTTGAGATTTGGTAATTAATAAAATAAATTTAATATAGAGCCATGCAAAGGTGATCCCTACAATAATGCCGCCCACGGCCATTTTTAAGAAAGAGACACTTAAAATGACATAATCGTTTGCGGTTGTTAGTGCGGTAACGCCTAAGGCCACGGCAATTGCAAATTTTAAAGAGACCAGTGCTGAGGCATCATTCATCAGCGCTTCGCCTTCTAATACTTGCATTAATTTATGCGATAGGCGACCTTTCCCTACAATACTAGAAAGGGCTACGGCATCGGTAGGGGATAAAACAGCGGCAAGTGCAAAGGCGACAGGAAGCGACATTTCTGGCATAAAGAAGTAAATCACATAACCAAGTCCCACGACAGTCACAAAGACAAGGACTAGCGCTAAACTAATAATTTCCCGGCCTGAGTGGATAAAATCTTGCAGCGGCATTTTTCGGCCATCTTCAAATAGTAATGGCGGAATAAAGAGCAGCATAAATAGTTCAGGATCAAAAGTGACATGAAAACCATTATGTGGCCAAGAGACAATCGCTCCTAAAATAATCTGGATAAAGGGGAGCGGGAACTTAAATGGGAGAAGCTTATGGACGGTGCTCGATAATGCGATTAGCAAAATGATGACAAAAATCGTGATAAAGATACTCATAAAATGGCTCGCCGTTTTAGGGAATATAAATTAAAAGAAGAGGAATGATCTCACTCTAAAATGAAAGAAATTTTAAAAAAGCTTATGAGTTAGCAAGTTCAGGGTGATGGTACAAAATATCATGATAACCTCCCAGATTGGTGGCATTACTAAAACCTTGTTGCTCTAAGGCGTAAGTGGCAAATCCAGAACGAACGCCAGCTGCGCAATAAAGGCCAATCTCCTGATCTTTAGAGGAAACATGTTTGAAAATCTCTTGTAAAATATTTTGATATTCAATCAAAATAGCGCCCTTTAAATGCCCTTGAGCAAATTCTTCGGGAGTTCTAACATCTATGATTAACATAATGATTTTCCGTAATAGGTAAAATAGGCATTTTATCATGCTTATAAGGGTTGTCATATAAGCATTTACAGTCATTTATTGACGATTTTATAAAGATTCTTTCAGATCTTGTAAAACTTATGGTAAGTTAATGAGGGATGGTTTTAGTTGCATTGCAATAGCTTCTATTTAAGCTTGCAGAGTACGCATTTGTGAAGAATCATCTAACCTTAAAGCGCAGTAAAAATATATTGCCATAATAATAAGTAAGTGATGACCAATTAAAAGAGGATTTATACCCATCTATTTGGTATTTGTTGATATAATTTATAATTAGTTATATTTAATATCAATGATCTATGTGTGATATTTCATATAGGATATGATGGTGTAACTTGTCGCGTAGTTTGAAGCTTTGATAAGAAAGTAGTGATAAATAGAGGATATTACAATAATGAGCAATCATAAAGATGATCTAAAGCAGCGTTTAACCGCAATGCAATATCATGTGACCCAAGAAAATGGCACAGAGCCACCATTTCGTAATGAATACGATCAACATTTTTCTCCAGGTATTTATGTGGATATTGTTTCAGGAGAGCCGCTTTTTTCCTCATTAGATAAATTTGATGCAGGTTGTGGTTGGCCTGCATTTTCTAAACCCTTACAAGCAGAAGAAGTGACAGAACACGATGATCACTCTTATGGCTATCACCGAACAGAGGTGAGAAGTCAAAGCGCAGATTCCCATTTAGGTCATGTTTTTGAAGATGGACCTCAAGCGTTAGGGGGACTGCGTTATTGTATTAACTCAGCAGCATTACGCTTTATTGCAAAAGAAGATTTAGAAAAAGAGGGCTATGGAGAGTATCTCTCCCTCTTTTTATAAGAAAACGCTTAGTTATAAGGCAAGATTCCTTGTCCTGAGGGACTTAGCATAAATATTTAGAACTTTTCTTGTCTTGTAGTGGTAAAAAATGTTATTAATGCTAATCCTAAGAATTTTTACAATAATTCATATATGAGAAGTAACTATACAAAATAAGGTGCATTAAGGATCGGGATAGTAGTGCTTTTTTAGCATCAATACTACCTGAGTGACTTATATAAAAATTCAGGGACATCGATTATTGTTGAAAGTGGGTATTCCTTTGGAGGAATAAACTTTCAATAAAATGTTTTTAAATAGATTGTTTTTATATATAATGATTCTACTGTTTATGAATAAGCAGTGGGGAACTTACAAAAAGGGTATTAGATAATCATGCTTAATATTGAAGAGATGAGAGCGGGAGCTCTTGAAGCGACAACATTTTTAAAGCGTTTTGGAAATGAGGATCGTCTGCTTCTTCTTTGTCATTTAAGTCAAGGCGAGTATTCGGTCTCTGTTTTAGAAGAGATTACTGGAATACAGCAGCCAACTTTATCACAACAACTGGGTGTTTTACGCGAAGATAATTTAGTAAAAACTAGACGCGATGGTAAATGGATCTACTACTCTGTGGATGACCCCAAAGTCTTAACATTATTACAATGTGTTTATCAACTATTTTGTCCTAAGGGGAAAGCATCATCATGACATGGTTTTCGTTACCAGCTTTGTTAGGCGGTATCGTAATTGGGTTTTCGGGGTTACTACTATTGATAGGAGTTGGCCGCATAATGGGGGTAAGTGGGATATTAAATAACTTACTTTCAAAAAAAGGAATGACAGATTGGCGATTACTCTTTGTGGTGGGGCTTTTAATCTCACCATGGATCTATGATGTCGTTATAGGATCGTTACCATCAGTAGAAGTCACACAATCAGTACCACTACTGATTATTGCCGGATTATTGGTCGGGATTGGCTCGGCATTAGGCTCTGGATGTACTAGTGGACACAGCATTTGTGGTATTTCTCGTTTAGCACCCAGCTCATTGATCATCACAGGACTTTTTATGCTCTCTGGTGGTATTGCTGTCTTTATTTTAAAACACCTGATAGGAGGATAAGATGCGTTTAATCATCCCCTTTATTTCAGGATTGTTATTTGGCGTGGGTTTACTCTATTCAGGGATGGCAGATCCGCAGATTGTTCAAGGATTTTTAGATCCTTTTGGGGATTTTAATCCTGCACTTTTATGGGTGATGGTCGGTGCGTTGTCTGTTTCTGTGATAGGGGTTATCATCGCGCGTATTCGCCGTAAAACATTATTAGGAGAGCCTTTACTTTTTCCTGTCAATAGTAAGATTAATAAAGAACTGGTTCTGGGTGGCTTACTTTTTGGAGCAGGTTGGGGGTTAGTCGGGATTTGCCCAGCACCTGCTTTGGTATTATTAGGAAGAGGGATGTGGGAAGGGGCTATTTTCATCTTAGCGATGATTGTAGGGATGAAGGTCGTCGCTTATTTTAAACGCTAAAATTTGTGGTATTTTGATCGCTGTGAGATAGGTTCCCAATCTTTTCTTGTTTTAAAGGAAGCATGATTGAATGCTTCCTTTTTTGTTGCGCGTTTAATCATAGATAGCTATCTATTTAAAGTAGAGCGGTGATAGATAAGGAATCAAAAATGAGGGCGATTATGAATCGTTATAAGGTCGGAAAATCCTAAAACAAACAATCATTAAATATAACGTATTTATTTTATTAAATGTTTCTACAGTTTTTTTAAAATATTTGGCTTATTAATAATAAAAATTGTAAATGTTAGTTTTTTATCTATTTGACTCAAATGGCGTTTTGTATATTTTAGTTGTTTATTGTAGTTGTTATTCAATAATATTATCGATTATATTTATTATCCTTATATACTAATTTTATAGCTGTATTTAATGACTTCTTCAATAAATATTTTATGTTTGATGATATTGAATAAAGTACTTAATTAAGAAGCGTGGATTTATGTTTGGATATTTTAATATTTTATTATAGGAATAATGAATTATGAAAAAATTAACATTGGCTTTAGCGGCATCAGCATTATTATCTTCAGCAGCATTTGCACAAAGCAATACAGCTTCTAACTTTATTGAGTTTTCAGGTGAAGTAACTGAAGCTGCATGTAGCGTAACTGCAGGTACTGTAAACCTTAACTCTTTAACAACAAGAGCATTAAAAGATGATGGAGATGCAGGTCCATGGGGCACAGCATATATCGACTTCTATGGTTGTGAATTAGAAGGTAAAGCAGAAGGTGGTGGCGATCTTAAAAGTGTGAAAATTGAAGTAACACCAGGCGCTCCAGATGACACTAACGATGCACTTTGGAAAAACTTAGGTACAGCTAAAAACGTTGGTGTTGAAGTTGAAATGGCAAACACTAAAATTACTCCAGCTGGAAACATCGGAACAGGCATTACTGCTGACCTTACTGAAGCTGGTGCGAAAGTAGAAGTTCGTGGTCGTACTGTAAAAGTTGGTGCTGATGCTTCAACTGCAGGTAGTGTAAATACGAGAGTAAACTTCGTAGCTTCATTCCTTTAGTAGATTTGGTATTAGTTATTTAATAATTTGTAGGATTTTATCGCGTTGTTTACAGTATTAGGAGAAAATACTGTTATGAATATCCATCGAAAAACAAAATTAACGCCGTTTCATCGAGAAGAGATTTGGCGATTACATCATCAAGAAAAATTTACCGTAACCTATCTAGCTGAGCGTTTTATGGTAAGCAGACCTACGATCTATAAAGTACTAAAACAAGGTAGATTGAACTTGTTTGTGCCATTAGCTAGTAAAAATGAACGTTATAGAACAATTAAGTATGGCATTAAACGTCTTGCAAAGATTGAAAAATCTATTGAAGAGAAACTTAAAAAGAGGGCTAAACGTTATAACAAAAACTATCCTGGCGAGATGGTCCATGTGGATACTAAACGGCTCCCTCTTTTAAAAGGGGATCTTAAAAATCGCACTAGAGAGTATTTATTTGTAGGAATTGATGATTTTTCAAGAGAACTTTATGCCGGTATTTATCCTGATAAATCACAGTTTAGTGCTGCTGAATTTCTTCGATGGGATCTGTTAGAACAGTGTCCCTATACTGTAGAATGCACCTATTCGGATAATGGTCGTGAGTATAAAGGTACATCAGAACACGCCTTTGTCGAAATGTGTCTAACACATAAGATTAATCAAAAGTTTACAAAGCCAGCTTGCCCTCAAACGAATGGAAAAGCAGAAAGAGTCATTCGAACACTCATGGAAATGTGGCATAATCAGGAAGAGTTTATCAGTTCAGATGATCGGAAAAAGAAGCTAAAACGATTTTTGAACTATTACAACACAGTAAAACCTCATAAGGGTATTAATGGTTTAACGCCTTATGAAGTTTTAGAAAATTATTTTAACACTGAAGTGTAAACAACCCGCCGATTTCTAACATCTTATAGCATGCTGTATGGTAGCCGTTATAAGCAGGTTGATCACCAAGTCACCTATCGTGGACAAGGCTTAGGAGGAAACTATTCTATCGGGGGATCATTAAATCATCAACGAGATTTAAGCGGATCGATGGATCATAGGCTAAATGCGACCTATAACGCGAATACGGGCTATGGTCAGTTTATGATGATGGCAGACTACTCAGATTATCGTAAAGGTCTTCGTACAAGTTTTGATAGCTCATTAACGCTTACACAACATGGTATTGCAACGCATGAGCGAGTTTATGGCGATGGAAGTCGCTTGATATTAGATGCCGATGCACCTGGCATTCCGGTGCAAGGGGGACGAAGCGTTAGTAATACTTTCGGTCTGATTGGTTTAGGGAATACTTCCAGTTATTATCGTGGAAGTTATGCGGTTGATAACGATAACCTGCCGGAAGATGTTGAGATTCAAGATGGAATTATTGAAGTTGCGATGAGTGATGGCGCAATTGCTTACCGCTCTTTAAATGGTGTCAGTGGCGGAAAGGCGGTTGCAAGAATCTCATTAGCTGATGGCTCTTATCCTCCTTTTGGTGCTATTGTTTATCGTAAAAATGGCAATGAACAAGAAATTGCTATTGTGGCAGAAGAAGGTTTAACATACCTTACGGGACTTAATAATCATGCTGAGTTCCTGATCAAATGGAATGGATCAAAATCATGTCAGTTAAAAATAAACTCAATTGATGCCAATGAGCTTAACAACTTAATTTGTTACTAGGATGTAAAAAATGATGATGAAAAAAACAGTACTATTCTTAGCAGGATTATTATTAAATGATGCTTATGGCCAGCTCAACTTTGAGCGCTCACGTATTATTTTTGATGCCGGGCAAAAAAACTCACAATCATTAGTGGTGAGTAATATTAGTGCCGATACGCCTTATCTTGCACAGACCTGGATTGAAAATGATCGAGGAGAAAAAGTGATTACTCCCCTTGCTGCTTTGCCTATTTTGCAAAGAATTAACCCTAAACAAGAAAAGCAAATTAAGATCAGTTTTATAGGGTCAGGCGCTGAGTTAGCACCTGATCGTGAATCGCTGTTTTTTATCAATATATTAGGGCTTCCTCCTAAAGGGAAAGAGAGTCAAAGTACGGTGAGTATTGTGATTCAATCAAAAATTAAAGTGTTTTATCGCCCTAAAGGATTACCTGCTTATATGTTAGAAAT
The DNA here is from genome assembly GCF_022655595.1 of Ignatzschineria rhizosphaerae. Taxonomy (NCBI): domain Bacteria; kingdom Pseudomonadati; phylum Pseudomonadota; class Gammaproteobacteria; order Cardiobacteriales; family Ignatzschineriaceae; genus Ignatzschineria; species Ignatzschineria rhizosphaerae. Next base: position 1,462,709 of record NZ_CP093379.1, on the reverse strand, counting down.
CGGCGGGTTGTTTACACTTCAGTGTTAAAATAATTTTCTAAAACTTCATAAGGCGTTAAACCATTAATACCCTTATGAGGTTTTACTGTGTTGTAATAGTTCAAAAATCGTTTTAGCTTCTTTTTCCGATCATCTGAACTGATAAACTCTTCCTGATTATGCCACATTTCCATGAGTGTTCGAATGACTCTTTCTGCTTTTCCATTCGTTTGAGGGCAAGCTGGCTTTGTAAACTTTTGATTAATCTTATGTGTTAGACACATTTCGACAAAGGCATGTTCTGATGTACCTTTATACTCACGCCCATTATCCGAATAGGTGCATTCTACAGTATAGGGACACTGTTCTAACAGATCCCATCGAAGAAATTCAGCAGCACTAAACTGTGATTTATCAGGATAAATACCGGCATAAAGTTCTCTTGAAAAATCATCAATTCCTACAAATAAATACTCTCTAGTGCGATTTTTAAGATCCCCTTTTAAAAGAGGGAGCCGTTTAGTATCCACATGGACCATCTCGCCAGGATAGTTTTTGTTATAACGTTTAGCCCTCTTTTTAAGTTTCTCTTCAATAGATTTTTCAATCTTAGCAAGACGTTTAATGCCATACTTAATTGTTCTATAACGTTCATTTTTACTAGCTAATGGCACAAACAAGTTCAATCTACCTTGTTTTAGTACTTTATAGATCGTAGGTCTGCTTACCATAAAACGCTCAGCTAGATAGGTTACGGTAAATTTTTCTTGATGATGTAATCGCCAAATCTCTTCTCGATGAAACGGCGTTAATTTTGTTTTTCGATGGATATTCATAACAGTATTTTCTCCTAATACTGTAAACAACGCGATAAAATCCTACAGCTTATAAACATAATGGTTGGGTAGAAGAATTGGTTGTTAAAAAGTCTGGAAATACCTTAACGATAGAAAATCCAACGCCTTACTATAATGTTATTTATGCTTTAACGGATAATTACCAAAAGACATTAGAAAAAGAGATTAATTTAAAACCTTTTAGTACTGAGTCACTTACAACGCATGTAGGTAATAAATTTACCATGTTGTTGATCGATGATTATGGTGGCGTTTTAAAGATGAATTACAACTGTAATGGTGGCGTTTGCTCAGGTACTCGAGTGAAGAAATAATAAAGGAGAAGAAGATGAGAAAAGTATTGTTTTACCCCATTTTTTCTTAATTTTATTGTTAGGAACAAAGGCCTATGCAAATACTTGTAGATTCCATAGTTCGAGTCTTTTTCCAGATTCAAATATGAGATTTGATATTACTCAGAATACGTCTATAAACCAACTGGTCAGTGTCACTTTTGAGTGTGAAGTTGGTGCAAGAATTACATGGTATCAACAGCGAGAAGATACTTATGGTACGCAACCTAAAATAGATCGATTACTTGATGACCTCGGGATTACAAATGATGCGGATCGGATGCTGGGAGTAACGGTTCATTTACAATATAGAAAAAACTTTGGTGATACAGAGAATGAAAACCTTGATCATATGCAGTTAGATTATGGTTTGAAGAATATTGTAGTTCAAGCTGGGAATCAGATGTCTAAGACGCCTTACAAAGGTTTCTACACCCTCAATGTCTTTGGTTATGCTTCCGTTATAAGTAATAAGTCTTCAATCTATACTTTGGATTATTCAGATATTAAACCAGTTGTTGAAATGGGAGGTGTTTTAACTACGTTTGCCGTTAATTTTAGAAGAGACCCTAATTTACCTGATCCAGAAGTCTGTGTCCCTGAATATTTCTATTATGTTGATAAAACAAACATTGATTTTGGGACAGTCCCAAGTACTTTTTTTGATGGTGGAAATAGAAAACAGGAAGATATTCATTTTCGATTGGTGAGAAAGCAAGATCCTAATTGTGATGAAATAGAGATTACACCTAAAGTTAAGATTGAAGCGCCTTTTGGTGAGGATGTTCTTAGTACTTCAGAGGATAAGTCAATTCTAAAAAATGGCACAATGTTATCTTTGGTATATCTTGATGATAAAGGTGATAAGCCTATGAATTATAATCAAGGGTATGACATGGGGAAAATTGGTGGCAAAAATCAGTGGGATCCATTAGATGTAGATAGGTATATTCGTGTTATTTGGAGTAAAGCGGATGGACAAACAGTTAAAAGTGGGCGCTGGAATGCAACGATGAAATATGAGATCTATTTCCCGTAATATTAGAATTAAAGCTCTAGAATAATAAATTTTGTTTTGTTCTTTTATTGAATATTGAAGTATTCATTAGAAAAAGAATTGATAATACCCACTAGGTATACAAAAAGGAGGCTTTTTATAAAGCCTCCTTTTTATGGTTTTTCTGATTATTTAATGGATAAATATTGCTAATATCGGTTAGTCATCTCTTTAAACGATATAAGTTCGATATTAAATATGCTTACGGTTAAAGAGTTCAAGAGAATTAATGATCTCTTGCTCAGCTGCTGCTTTATCGCCATAACCATCAAGTTTTACCCATTTTCCTTTCTCTAAACCTTTATAGTTTTGGAAGAAGAACTCAATTTGGTCAACAAGTAATTTTGGAAGATCATTGAGATCTTTGATGTCATCGTACATTGGGCAGAGCTTGCTAACCGGTACAGCGATCAATTTCGCATCGCCACCTGATTCGTCAGTCATATTAAGAACCCCAAGCGGGCGGCAACGAACGACAGAACCATGGATCAATGGAAATGGTGTCACAACTAATACATCAAGTGGGTCGCCATCATCACAAAGGGTATTGGGGATAAAGCCATAGTTTGCAGGGTAACGCATATTCGTTCCTACAAAGCGGTCAACCCAGATGAGATCTGTATCGTGATCTACTTCATATTTTACAGGATCAGATTCCGCTGGAATCTCAATCACGCAGTTAAAGTCTTCTGTAATTTTCGCTAAATCATTAGCAGCTGGAACTTTGGCAAAACTCATATTCTTAGCCTCTTATAACAGTCTATGTTTATTAAAATAATCGCAAAATTATGCTGTATGGATGACAGACGTAATTTTGGTAACAAAATTCAAATGAATGTGAGAAGTTTTCTCATGGACTTAATTATACAGATTTTCGGCGTGCTTCGTATTTTAACTGCAAAAAGTGCGCATTTTTGGTAGCATTAAACGGTTATTGTGAAAGGGTTATCAAGATGAAAATTACCTGGGTTCAAGGGGATAAATCTCCAGTTTTCAAAGATGCATTATGGGTTCGTGAGGAAGTCTTTACCAAAGAGCAGGGCTTTCCGGCAGAGATCGATTACGATGAGATGGATCAAACCGCTTGGCAGCTTGTTCTTTATGATGAAAAGAGCGAGAGGCAAGAATCTTCGAAGGCAATTGGAACATTACGTTTTTTTCTCAACGAAGCCGGAGAATATCAGATTGGGCGAGTCGCAGTTTTAAAAGATTATCGGGGGCAAAAACTCGGTAAATTACTGCTAAAAGAAGCCTTAAAGAAATGTGGGGTTTTAGCAAAGAGCGATACCGTGATTTTACATGCGCAAATTGCGGCAAAAGGCCTTTATGAGGCATTTGATTTTAAATGTGTGGGGGAGACCTTTTTAGAAGAGGGTGAGCCACATATTTTGATGAAGCGATCACTTGTGTTAGGAAAAATCCCCGCAGAATTATTAGATCGATCTAAAAAAATCCTCTTTATCGCTCATCTTGCGATTGGCGATTTTACTTATTTACAAAATTGTTTTAAAGCCTTTAAAGAAGCGTATCCCCATTTAAAGATGGATCTCTTTATTGAAGAGGTAAGATGCACCAGTGATGCGAAAAAATGGCCATTTTTAAAAAAATATTCCCTCTATGATTGGGCTGAAACCTGTGACTTTTTTAATAAGGTTTACCGGGAAAACTATTCACCTGCATTAAGAGCGGCGAGTATTCAAGAAGCAAAGCTCGAGAACTACCCTATTGTCGTTTCAATTGAGACTTTAGCATCTTTAAATGGAGCAGGACTAGCAAGAGAGATTGCCGGCGATAAAGGTTTTGCCGCAGGGATGGATATTCGTTATAAGTGGTATCAATTAGCGCAAAAAAGAGATCTTAAAAATCTCGATGCGCTGATTGAAGTCGTGAAGCCGTATCAAGGTAAAGCGCGTCATATTAGTGATGATTATAGTTATTGGTTTGCCCAAATAGGGGGCGTTCAGATGTTTAAGGAGGATCAGTATCCTTTTGTAAATATCCCCGAAAAATGGCAAGTTCATGCTAAAGCACAATTAGAAAGCTTTGGCGTTAAAGCAGATCAGCCGATTGTTTTTATTAATCATATTGCGAAAAATCCTCGCCGTTCATGGAAGCTCGATCAGGTACGTGAACTTATTGAGTTAATGCAAGCGCTCCCAAAATGGCAAGATACGTTCTTTATTATTAATGGAATTCCAGAGATCTTCCCTGAGATTGAAAATTTAATTAAAACGCATCAGCTTAAAAATACCAAGCCATTTAGTGCGCTTGATAATTTCTTTGAATTGCCGGCAATGCTTAAAGAGAGTGATTTAATCATATCTGTAGAAACAGCTGTGATGCATCTTGCAAATGCCGTCCATGTGCCGGTTATTGCGTTAATGCGAATTAAAACACTTGAGTGGGTGCCATTAAATAGTGAATTAACGACCCTTATTTTTACGCCCAAAAGAGCAGACGTTATTGCGGATATTCCGGCATCAAGAGTGATAGAAAATCTACCAGAAAACCCGAAAAAGGGGTAACCGCTGTTACGATAGTATCAGGAAGATTATAATCATCGTTAAAAAAGAGAGCGAGCATGGCATTAAATCAAACAGAGCAATTTAAGCGCGCGGTATTACTACTGCCGGGAGCTGTTAATTTTGATTTAGTCCGCATGCAATATGCTCAATGGCTCGAAGATAGCTTAATTATTGCTGTTGATAAAGGGATTGAAAAAGCCTCTTTTTTTGCTCAAGGGGCAGATCTTTGGGTAGGGGATTTTGATTCTAGCCGGCATTTAGAAGTGGATTTGGCATGTTATGGCGAAAAAATCCCTTATCCAGAAGATAAAGATGAGATCGATACGGAGCTTGCTATTGGGATTGCGCTTGAAAAAGGGGTTCAAGAGATTTTGCTTTTAGGCGGTATTGGTGGGCGTTTAGATCACCAAACGGCGCTTCTTTTCCTGCCTTTTCAATACCCCAATATCGCCTTTACCCATAGTAATGGTGAGCAGACTTTAACTTATTTACAAGAGAATCAAGAATATACAATTCCAACGCAAAAAGGGGGACTTGTTAGTGTAATTGCATTAACAAAGCTCTCAGGTTTAACCTTGCAAAAGGTCAAGTGGCCCTTAGATAATTTTACGCTCCCCTTAGGGCGAGGCTTAACTTATTCTAATCGCGCACTGGGTGATGAGGTATTGGTCGAGATCACGCAAGGTCATGCTTGGCTCTATAATGTCATGCCGGAAATCGATGAGTCGTTATAGCTCTTTTTAAGTGATTGGCTAAATATCGGAATCTCTTATTGCAGAATCTTTTTTGATAAATTCGATATTAATATCAAAACATTATAGTGTTCATAACAACATAGACTTTACGCTTTAAGCCTTCCTTTTATTTTAATGACAAATTAATAAGGGTGATATGAAGCCATTTAAATATCTATTTTTGATAAGAGCCCTTATTTTAAGTGCGTGTGATTCAGATTCTGATTCTTTTTCTGATTTAAGCGTGACTTTTTGGTGAGATAATCCCCTTAATACCGCTATCAACGTTACTTTAAATGATGGAACTTATCAGTTAGAACCTATGAGTGGGAGCTAGATTTTGCATACTTTTTAAAATGATATTCTTGCCACGATAGTGATGTTTATTGAGCATTAATCTCTTTTTTTTCAATAATTTTAAAATCATCTCTCATGATAAGGGGGAACTATTTGGGGCACCGACTTTTTAAGAGAAAGCGGTTTTTCTAAGTACCCAAAAGCACTTAAAAATGGTACGCTATACGCAAATTTAATTGCGTAAAACTTTGAGCGGGTAATTTTTTCTTTATATTCAATGGCCTTTCTTATTAATGCCAGAATCTATGAGATGAGATCATCAAAGTGATATGAATAACCTTACAGGAAACGTTTAAGGAAAGCATTATGTGGCAAATTTATTACAATGGTAATTGTTCAAAAGCACGTGCAGCAAAGGCATATTTAGATGAAAAACAGATTGCTTATGACATTATTAATTATTTAGAAGCGCCTTTAACGCCTGAAATGATTAAAACATTGCTCGGTAAACTAGGAATTGGTATTGATGGTTTAGTTAGAGTTAAAGAAGAGGCATTTAAAGCTATTGCGCTAGAGTGGTTCACTTGGTCTGATGATGAAAAAATCGCCTTTGTTATAGAAAATCCGATTGTTATTGAAAGACCTGTTGTGGTTTATGATGATCATGCAGTCATTGCTAGACCAGATGTTGCTCCCATTGATCATCTTTTAGCAAGAGCTTGGAAATAACACCTATTTAATGATAATAAGGTGGATCGGTTCTAAACGAACACCTTATTAAACAGGGAAGCGTTTAGAAACGATTTGTAATATCTCTCTATCGGCTTTAGAACACTTCCTGCTTTGTAACATTGTATATTCGTAAAAAACGAGGATAAATATGACACAAAATGTTGAAAGTAGTCTGGGGCTTAGTCGATTTTTTATTGTAGTAGGCGCAATTTTAGCGGGATTATCTGTAGTTATTGGGGCTTTTGGCGCACATGCGCTCAGTGCTCATTTAACAGAGCGCGGCGCTGCTATATGGGGAACTGGCGTACAATATCAAATGTTTCATTCCGTTGCGATGATTGTCATTGGTATTTTGCTTCTCATCTTAAATTCAAAAAAACTCCTAAAATATGCAGGTTTTGCATTTTTAATTGGGACGATTCTTTTCTCAGGCAGCCTCTATTTAATTGCACTTTTGACAATTAAAAATCTAGGTTTAATTACGCCTCTTGGCGGTCTCTTTTTTGTTGTGGGTTGGTTGTTGCTAATTAGCGCTGCAATGCTTTCAACTCGTATTCGTATTTAGTAAAGGAAATTTTATGAGCGTTCATTCCGTATTATCCATTTCTCCTTTAGATGGCCGTTATGCTAGCCGTGTAAAATCTTTAACCACTGAAGTGAGCGAATTTGGGCTTATCAAATATCGTGTAATGGTAGAGGTGAAATGGCTAATTAAATTGGCATCAGAGCCACATTTCAAAGAAATTCCTTCATTTGGTGAAGAAGCAAAAGCCTTCTTAATCTCTCTTTATGAGAACTTCTCAGCAGAAGATGCTATGGCGGTAAAAGAGATTGAAAAATCTACAAACCATGATGTGAAGGCCGTTGAGTATTGGATTAAAAACCAAGTTAAAGATCACCCTGAATTATCAGCATCTTCAGAGTTTACGCACTTTACTTGTACGTCTGAAGATATTAATAACCTCTCTTATGGTTTAATGTTTAAAAGCACAATTAATGATGTCGTGTTACCACAATTAACAGATGTTATCGCTTCAATGCGTGAGATGGCGTCTGAATTTGCGGCAACGCCAATGCTCTCAAGAACTCATGGGCAACCTGCAACGCCGACAACGCTTGGTAAAGAGATCGCAAACGTGATTTTCCGTTTAGAGCGCCAAGTAAAACAACTTCAAAATACAGAATATTTAGGAAAAATTAATGGCGCAGTCGGTAACTATAATGCCCATTTAGTGGTTTATCCTGATTTTGATTGGCCATCATTTGCAAAAGACTTTATTGAAAATGATTTAGGCTTAACATTCACGCCATACTCAACGCAAATTGAGTGTCATGATTATATCGCAGAGTTTTCACATACCATGACGCGTGTAAATACTATCTTTATTGATTGGTCACGTGATATCTGGAACTATATTAGCCATAACTTCTTTAAGCAACGCACGATTGCCGGTGAAGTCGGTTCCTCTACAATGCCGCATAAAGTTAACCCGATTGACTTTGAAAATGCAGAAGGAAACTTCGGGATTGCTAATGCGCTCTTTATCCACTTTGCAGAAAAATTACCAATTTCAAGAATGCAGCGTGATCTAAGCGATTCAACGGTACTTCGTAGTGTTGGCTCTGCTTTTGGGTATACATTAATTGGTTTTAGTAGCCTTCTTAAAGGTCATGGCAAGCTTGAAGTGAGTAGTGAAACACTATTAAAAGATCTTGATGCTAACGTTGAAGTATTAGGGGAGGCTGTACAAATGGTGATGCGCCGTGATGGTATTGCAAACCCATACGAAAAGTTAAAAGACTTCACGCGTGGTAAACGTATTAATATCGATGAGATGCGTCAATTTATCGATACGCTTGAGCTTGATGAGGCAGTAAAAGCACAGTTAAAAGCATTAACACCGGCAACTTATGTTGGCTTTGCTGAAAAGTTAGCAAAAGAGATCTAATTCTTTTCTAATCATTACCGCTTTATTGCTTAAAACCCTATAACAAGATTATTGTTATAGGGTTTTTTTAATGGCTTATTTTATGAATTCTATATTTATAAATCCTATAAGATAAACGATTAATTTTTTTAGTAATTTTGGTTTATAGTGAAATCGGTTTAAAAAATACTGAACCAGATTGCCGGCGCATCAGTTATGAGAAGCGCAAGAGCCCTTCTATCCGGCAGCCTGCAAGCTAATTTGATACACACTCTGTATCCTTAAATACTTCTAAAATAGTATTTCTTAAACCTAATCGACTATAAACGTTACTGAATCAGATTGCCGGTGTATCGGTTGCAAGAAGTCTATGGGCCGTTTTATCCGGTGTTGTATATCACATCGACTACAAAACAGTTTTAAAGATAATTTTTAAAGCAGTAAAGCATGGGAAATCGTAGTATTCTTATAAATGTTTTGGTGCTTATGCGCTACTTTGATCACTTGCAGATATTATAAAATTTAAGGGGGAGAAATTGTTAGAAGTATATTTTGAGGGAGTTTTATTATCTGCCGGACTTATTATTGCGATCGGCGCCCAAAATGCTTATGTTTTAAAGCAGGGCGTGCAAAATAATCATGTATTTTTTGTCGCAACGGTCTGCTTTTTATGTGATTTTGTTTTAATGTCTTTAGGGATTTTAGGGGTGGGTACTTTTGTTGCGCAAAATCAGGTGCTTCAATTACTACTTGCGGGCGGTGGAATGCTCTATATTCTGTGGTTTGCGTTACAATCATTTTTAAGTATTCGTCAAACGCAGAGTATGGAGCTAAGACGAGCAGATGCGCCGGGGACAGTTAAAGCGGCTGTGATTGGGGCACTCGCGATTACGCTACTTAATCCTCATGTTTATTTAGATACAGTAGTGATTATTGGCGGTATTGCCGGGACTTTAGAAGCGGAGCATAAACCCCTATTTCTATTAGGTGTTTTGACATCATCTGCCATCTGGTTTTATGGGCTTGCTTATGGCGCGCGTAAACTAGCGCCGATTTTTAGAAAGCCTTTAACATGGCAGATTTTAAACTTCCTCATTGGCTTAATGATGCTATTTATTGCCTATCAATTGGGATTATTTATCTTCGAAAGTTTAACTTAAGACTTTTCTGATTGTTTACCAATATTCGCTTCAGCGAGGAAATATTGATAAAGATGCCAAGTTTCTTGATCGGTTTTATAGGAATTTATAGTGAAATTGGTTTAAAAGTTACTGAATCAGATTGCCGGCACATCAGTTATGAGAATCGCAAGAGTCGTTCTATCTGGCGTTGTGCAAGCACGGTTTAATACGTCTCTTTATAGATTGATACAAGGCTTGAGGGAATGTTTCGTCTTCTTTCTAAAACTTTATAGAGATTTAGTAGATTTAGTAATAAAAAAGCCGTTTATTGAGAAACGGCTTTTTAAATGTTATTGATCTACTTTATTAAAGATTAGATTAGTTTACTGAAGAAACATATTGTAATCCGACAACGCCAATAATGATTGCCGCTAAGCTTAGTAAACGCTTAATATTTTTTGATTCTTTAAAGAAAACAATATTAAGAAGAACCGCGCCGGCCGTTCCTGCACCGGTAAAGACCGTGTAAGCAATACTCAATGGTAAATATCTAAAAGAGAAGTAGAGGAGCGCAAACGAAAGGAAGATCCCACCGTAGTAGAGCACTCGGTTAATAAGGGTATGGTTACGACTATAAAGGCTTAAACCAAAAACACCCACTAATTCTGCACTTGCCGCTAAAGCCACAAATACCCAACCTATAACAACAGCACCCATTATGCATTCTCCTCGTCTCTAATATTTACATCGAATAGATTTAAGCCAATCACGCCAATGAGGATAATGCCCATAAAGAATAACATTTGAGCAGTAATCGTCTCATTAAAGAGGAAATAATCCATTAATGCAGCGCCGACTGTTCCGCTGGCGGCAAAAATTGCGTAAACCGTGCCTGTAGGAAGTCCTTCACAAGCTTTGGCTAAGAAATTGAGATCAAGAAGTACGAAAACACCGATAATGGCCCAGTGCCACCATGCGCTTGCAACATTAAATCCATAGAGCCATATCAGCTCAAAAATTGAGGTGAGCGCAACATATATCCATGCTTTATTCATAATATATCCGTTTTTATTTAACTGCTAATTTTTGATAAGTTGCAAATTTAGGGTGCCAAAAAGGGCATCTAAAACGCTAACTTAGATTGAAATTTTCTGAAAAGTTTTTGAAATGAGAATCTAGAAAATTGTGTAAGAACAAGTAGATTCTAATTGATAAGTTGTTAGAGACTTACCACTTTAGAGGCGGGAACGCCGATAGCAGAGAATGCAAAAACGTGCGATAAAATCGGAAGAGAAATTGTACTGCTGTTTGTTACGAGAACACATATAAAAGTTTTGGTTGTTAATAATGCCTGCTATTGTTATCTCGGCGCTCTTTTTTGTCAACTTTTTTTTGAGTTTAATATCAGAAAGTTACCGAAAAATAGGGGGCTTTGGGAGCATAAAATAGTGAGGCTTCTGGCGAATTTTCTTTATAAATCTAGGGATTACGAGCAGACTCCATAGATTGATGCGATGGGGAAATATTTTTTTGCTCAATGAGGGTGGAAACCTCATTTTTAACAACATTATTCATAATAAATAGTAATAAAAATAGGAGTGCGCCGCCCAACAATAATTTGATAAAAAGGGATGACACCAATCTTTTGGGCGATTGATTAGTCGATGAATTAGGGCGATCTTGATGAAGTTTCATAATCTTTTTATTAATATTAATCGATTGTTTTGACAGTTTCGATCTGTTTTTGGGAAGAGAGGGAAGCGCCAAGTGATGCTAAAATAATCGCAATAATACCGGCAATTTGCACAATGGATAAAACTTCGCTCAAGATAATAAAGCCAAAAACGGCGCCAATAGCAGGCTCAAGGCTTGTGAGTGTTCCAAAGGTTTTTGCTGGCATTCTAGTTAAAGCCATCATTTCAAGAGCATAAGGCATGGCAGATGTTAAGACAGCAACGGTAATTGCCATCGGAATATATTCAGGGGCAAAAATTCCAATCCCACCGCTTGCAACACCAATTGGGACGTAGATCACAGCGGCAACGGCAGCGCCAATAGCAACGGTGGCTGTGCCATAGTAATTTCCCGCTTTTTGCCCAAAGATAATATAAAAAGCCCAACAAACGCCGGCACCTAAAGCGTAGAGAACACCAGTAATGTCTAGATCACTATTTCCCGTTAACGGGACAAGTGCTAATAAGCCGGCAACTACTAAGAAGATCCAAAGAAAGTCGATTTTACGGCGTGAAGAAAAGAGCGCAACCGCAAGGGGGCCAGTAAATTCAAGGCCAACAGCAATCCCTAAAGGAATCGTTTTAATGGATTGGTAAAAGAGAAAATTCATTGTCCCAAGGGCAATTCCATAAAGTACAAGGTAACGACGATATCCAACTTGGAGTTTTCGTTTCCAAGGTTTAAAGACCAGCAATAATATGAGTGCACTAAATCCTAAGCGATAAGCTGTGACGGCTTCCACACCGACAATGGGGAAAAGCTGTTTAGCTAAGGTGGCGCCACCTTGAATAGAGATCATTGCCGCAAAGAGATAAATTAATGGCAATAGCATGCTACGACTTGAGTGAATCATATAATTAGTGTCTTGAAATTAAAAGGTACAAAAAATCCCGATAGTAAACGTATCGAGAAGGAATTTAGTTAAAACGAGAGAAGTAAAGCTCTACATTTTAGGGGTAAGTATTGGTTTTTATTGTAGAACAGATTGTTCTAGCTTTTTTATGATGATACAGCTGTAGGCACTGCGTCTTAGTTTGTGAACCACTAAATAGTAGCGATGATAGCATGATCTACCATCGCTTTTGTAGTGCTTTTATACAATTATTTTAAATCACTGCTTCAGATTCTTTTTTGTGGTCTTTTTTCTTTGGCATTAAGGTTAAAGCCATACCTCCAAAGATGAGGATAATTCCGAGCCACTGCTCGATAGATGGCATAAATCCTGTAATAAAGATATCCATTACAATCGCCACAAGGGGATCTAAGAAGACCAATATCGCGATCACTTGTGTGCTGAGATTACGGATAGAATCAAAAAAGAGATAGAACACAATCCCGGTATGGACAAACCCTGTAATCAGAATATAAAACCAATTAAGAGGCGTTAAATTATTAAAGAGAGATAGATCCACAAAAGGAAGAAGTAATAACACGCCAAAAGCCACTTGAATCGTGGTAATTGCGTAAGAGCTTGCGTATTTAAAGCCTTTTCCCACTAATGTTAAAAGAGCATAAAAGAGCGCCGAGAGAAGCCCAAAAATTAACCCTTGTGAGAGAAAATCGGCAAAGGATGCACTTCGATTTACCTCGGCAATAGCTAAAGTACCAATAAAACAAGCAGCAATAGCGAGCATTGGAATGAGTGTTAACTTCTCTTTATAGATAAAGGCACCAAAGATCATCACAATTACAGGGGCTAAATGGTAGATAGAAATCGCCACAGTAACGCCCGATTCTTCAATCGCTTTAAAGAAATAGACCCAGTTAAGGATGAGAAATACGCCACATATTAATATTCGAATCACTTCGGGTCGTACCCATTTTTCACGGCGAAGCTGTCCTGATTGCCACCAGAAAAAACCGAGGAAAATAGCGGCGCATAGGCAGCGAATAAAGACTAATTCTAAAGCCGGAACGCCACTTCTTTGGGAGAAAAAGCCAACAGAGCCAAAAAGGATCATGGCGATAGACATTTTAGTAAGTGCAGTGCGGTTATTGAGCACAGGTGTAAGACTAGTTTGCATATTGATAAAACTCTTTTTTAGGTTGTTTGCGCCCCAATTAGGCGCAATTTATTATTGTCATTATTCCTCTAAGTTGAGGATAGTTTGATGTTTATCAAGAGAGTTTTCAAATTTTATTCGAATCTCAGCAACGCTAAATTAGGCACTATTCTTTTTGTGGTAGAATTGCCGGCATGTTTTGATTTTGTTAAACAACTTTGCTTTTCAATGAGCGGCTTGGAGATATTGTATGTTACATCGTTATGAAGATCTAATCACAATCTTTAATGACACTTTTTTACAAAGTGAGAATACAATCTTGGTCAAAGGGGATGATGAGCCGATCTATTTACCTGCAGATAAAGATCATCCTCATCATCGAATTGTCTTTGCGCATGGCTTTTTTCAAAGCGGATTACATGAAATTGCCCACTGGTGTATTGCCGGTAAAGAGCGCCGGCAGTTAGTGGATTTTGGCTATTGGTATTGCCCGGATGGCCGGGATGAAAAGACGCAAGGTGAGTTTGAAAATCACGAAGTAAGACCTCAAGCCTTAGAGTGGCTCTTTTCTGAAGCTATAGGCAGAAAGTTTGGCGTCAGCTGTGATAATCTTGCCGGTGATTTTGAGCCAGATCGTTTAAAATTTCAGCAAAGAGTGCAGCAAGAAGTGGTCAAAATGTTGAATGAAGGAATTCCGCCAAGAGGGGAAAAGCTGATTATGGCTTTTCACAAGTTTTATAAAACCCCGGCATTAGCGCTTTCACAGTTTCCTTATCCGGAAACGATTTGGGATCTATAAGTATAGAGTGGAATTTTAGATTTATTTTTAATGGATGGAGAAGATGATTTTAGAAACTCAAGGGAAGGTTTTAGTCTTATCAGATTCTCATGGTGATGTCGAAACGATGCTAGATATCATTGGGCATTGGGAGAATGAGCTTGATGCGGTCATTTTTACGGGTGATGGAGCAGAGGATTTGGTGGAAGCTGCATTTATCTTTAAAGATCTCTCCTTTTATGCAGTGACGGGGAATAATGATCGAATGCAAGCGCCTAATTCTAGAGTGAACTTTCCTTTAGAAAATGAGCTTGTGCTATTTGGGCGTAAAATCTATGTGACCCATGGGCATATTGCCACTTATGCATTAGTTAAGCAGGAAGTATTACGCCGTGCGTTATTAGCAGAGGCTTCTATTGCACTCTACGGACATTTACATATACCTGAAGTATATATTGAAGATAATATTGCCCGTTTTAATTCTGGAAGTATTGCTTATCCAAGAGGATCATCTGATCCGAGCTATTTAATTTTGGATATATCCGCGCATTATCTGGGCTATCAATTTTTTCACGCAAAATCACATCAAAAACGGGATATTTTAGTTTGAGCTTTGAGAGAAAAAGCTTAAGCCATTGAGATGGCTTGGGTACAAAAAAAAATGAAAAATTCAAGCAATTTAATTTATAAAAATTATCGCCTGTGGAAAAGGTTGTAAGGGAGCATAGTAACTGTCTTTACTGGTCTTTGCGTGATAATCACACGATTTATCAGCCTTACTTTGGTGGGGTATAAGTGTTATAGTAGCTCAGGTATTTTGATGACGGATTTTACGATTTCTATCTAAAAAAAGAGATCTCTTTTGAGATTTTAATTCGCAAATATGCTGAAAGAATGTTGAAGCCCTGAATATAGCGTGATAATGATTTTATCTACTATTATTTTATTTGGCTTTAATATTATTTTTAAATTTATTTTAAATGTCATTATTTTTGAGTTTCTAAATGCTATATTTAGAAATTAAAAATATAGATATATGAAAGTAGAAATATTTAAATATATTCTCTAACTTTAAATATTTTGAAGTATTTAAAGTTAGAGGATGTGTTTGTATAAGTCATTAGATAATTCGTTTTGATTTAGACTGATAAAGGGTGCTGAGAATGATTAATTACGTAGTAAAGAGTAATGGTGAACGAGAAAAGTTTGAGGCTGAGAAACTGAATAAATGGGCAGAGTTTGCCTCACATTATGAAGTGGATTGGAGTGCCATTGCGCTTGAAGCATACCGTAAATGCTACGACGGCTGTACTACGTTAGAGTTACACAAAGCGATGATTGATGCTTGTGTAGAGAGAGAAGATCATCAGCATTTAAAGATGGCAGGCCGTCTATTAATTGGTACGATTTATAAAGAAGCATTTGGGGGGTATCGTCAGATTCCAACACTTGCTGAGTTCTATGATCACATGGTGAAACTCAATCACTGGGAAGTGATGGATTATACTCGTGAAGAGTTAGCAGAGCTTGAAAATATTATCGACCATGAAATCGATATTAACTATAACTACACAACCCTTCATCAAATGAAGGATCGTTATTTAATTAATAACCGTGTAACAGGGCATTGCCTTGAGTCTCCACAGTTTATGTTTATGGGAATGGCGATGCAAAATATGCAAAACCAGCCTCGTGAACGTCGTATGCAAGATATTGCTAAGCTCTATCGTTATCTTAATGAGCTTAAAATCAATACGCCAACGCCGATGTTGATTAATATGCGCACGCCTCATAAAGGTTATGCATCATGCTGTGTTTATACCGTTGATGATAATGTGCCAAGTTTAGCTGTGGGCGATCATATTGCGTATATGATGACTTGTGCATCAGCAGGGATTGGCTCGCACCTTTTAACTCGCTCAAAAGGTGATCCGGTTAAAGAAGGGCGCGTTGTCCATCAAGGAAAGCTTCCTTATTACCGTATGATCCAATCAGCGGTTCATGCCAATATGCAAGCATCACGAGGTGGATCTGCGACGGTTTATTTTAACGTTTTAGATCCTGAGATCCTTGATCTTTTAGTGCTTAAAAACCCAACAACGGTCACGCAAAAACGTATTCGTGATATTGATTATGCGATGATTGTGAATCGTTACTTTGTGGAGAAAGTGGCACGCAATGAAGACTGGATGTTAGTCAGTTTACTTCATGCACCAAAACTTTATGAGCTTTTATATCATGAAGATTATGAAGCATTTAAAGTGGAGTATGAGCGTGTACTTGCTGATGATTCGATTAAGAAAACATTAGTAAAAGCGCGTGATATTGCCCTTAAATCATTAACGGAAGCTGCGGAAACTGGGCGTATCTATCTCACCTATATTGATGAGATGAATCGTCACACGCCATTTAAAGATACCATTTATTCCTCAAACCTCTGTTTAGAGATCGCCTTACCGACGAAAGCTTATACCGGTATGCCAGATCTTTATTCTGAAGATCCTGTGGGAGAGATTGGACTTTGTTCGCTTGCGTCAATTGTCGTAGGCCGCGTATCTGAAGAAGAGTACGAAGATGTGGCTTATTACTGTGCGCTCATGATCGATAACGTGATTGAGATTATGGAATACCCATTTGCTTCACTTAAAACAACTGCGCAAGCTCGCCGCTCTATTGGTGTTGGTATTACCAATCTAGCGCATGAGATGGCGCTACAAAAATTAAGCTATGCATCACCAGAAGGGAAGAATTATATTCACTTTATTGCAGAGCGACATTCTTACTTCTTGCATAAAGCGAGTTTAAAACTTGCGAAAGAGAAAGGCAATGCGCCGTGGATTGAGCGTACGAAATATCCAGAAGGATGGCTCCCAATTGACACTTATAATAAGAATGTGGATACGGTTCATAGCCAAGCATTAGTCTATGATTGGGAAGCGCTTCGCCAAGAGATTATTGCACAAGGCGGAATTCGTCACTCTGTATTAGAAGCGATGATGCCTGTTGAATCGAGTTCACAATTGACGAATACAACTAATGGTCTCTATCCGATTCGTAACCTTAAAGTGATGAAGACATCTGGTACAGGGAAGAATCTCTTATTAGCACCAGATATGGATGAGCTCGCGCCATATTATGATATTGCTTGGAATTTAGATTCTAAAGATCTCATTGAGATGTATGCCATTATTCAGAAATTTACAGGACAAGCTATTAGTGCAGACCTTTATTTGAATATGCAAAATCAACAGACAATCTCAAGCCGCCAACTTCTATCAGACTTTATTTATATGATGAAGTTAGGTTGTAAAACACGTTACTACTTAAATAGTGCTTCTGGTATTGTCCATGAAGGATATGAGAAAGTAGAAGATCAAAGCTGTGCCGGCGGTGCTTGTACACTTTAATTAATTAATCGGCGAAGTTCTGCAAACTTCGTCGTTTTATAGGAGAAAGTTCATGCAAGATACATCTATTTTTAATCAGAAGAATGACAACTGGCAAACAGGCCAATATCCGTTATTCTTAGGAGAGCCGCTTGCGCTCTATGATTCAATTAATACGCCATATCCCCGTCTTTTTGATCTCTATAAATTACAGAAATCAATGGACTGGACAGAAGATGAAGTGAATCTTGAGCAATCAAGAATGGATCTTTTAAATTGTTCAAAAAATAACTATGACATCATGGTGAAAACGCTCGCATTCCAATGGGAGCTTGATTCTGTTGCATCACGTACAATTGCGCCACTTTTTGCGCCATTTGTGACTAACTCAGAGCTTTGGGTAATGCTTTCAAAGCAATCAGAGATGGAGAATCTTCACGCACTTACTTATTCTGAGATCATCCGACAATGTATCTCAGATCCGCAAGAAGTCTTTAAAGAAGTGATGCGTAATGATGAGGTTTTAAACCGCTCAACGACAGTTTTAGATTGCTTTGATACATTAGATCGTTATGGTGCGATGTATAAGCTTGGGCAAATTGATCGTGATTCAAAAGAGCTTAAATCTGTTGTATTAAGAGCTTTTATTGCGCTTTATTGCTTAGAAAAAATCGAGTTTATGAGTTCATTTGCGTGTACATTTGCCCTTGCTGAGCAAAATATCTTCCAAGGTATCGCAAAATTAGTGCAAAAGATCGCTCAAGATGAGCAAGTTCACGTCATGATGGATGAAGCCGTTCTTGAGATTCTTTTTAAAGATGATGAGTGGAAAATGCTCCTTCATGAAAATAGAATTGCGGTTTATGACATTATCAAAACAGTGATTGATCAAGAACTTGATTGGAACCGTTACCTCTTTAGTGAAGGGCGTTCAATCGTGGGATTAAATAAGACATTGTTAGATGAGTGGGTACTTTGGAACGCACAAGACCTCTATCAATTCTTAGGATTACAAAACCCTAATCCTCGTATTGAGAAAAACCCGCTCTCTTGGATGGATAACTGGTTTGACTTAAACAAAACCCAAAACGCAAACCAAGAGATGGATAATACAAACTATCGCCTCAATAGCGTTACAGATGATGCAGAAGATGAGATCTTCGATATCTAATACCCTATTTAGCGTTAGAAGATAGACCTTTTTTTAAATAGGTTAACGTAATAAATTTAAGCAGCTTTATATAGAGCTGCTTTTTTTATTGTTATAAGGCAGAGATTTCAGAGTTATAGTAGATTCGGTTTAAGAAACACTACTTTAAAAATATTAAGGGTACCGATTATGTATCAAATTCGCTTGTACGATGCCGGATAGAACTATTATTGCACTTCTTATAGCCGATACGCCGGCAATCTGATTCAATCACTCTTAAACCGATTTCACTATATATAGCTGACGCGCTGGCAATCTGCTTCAGCCGATTTTGAATCGAAAAGTAAAACTGTATAGCAAGCTCATCAAACCTGCTTGCAAGATGCCGGATAGAAGGATTATTGCACTTCTTATAGCCGATGTGCCGGCAGTCTAGTTCAGTAACTTTTAAACCGACTTTTTATATTGCGAGCACGGTGGAGTAAGAAGGGTGATAGCATTTTTGCCATAAGGTAGATCATTTTAAATCGAAGATGCTATTAAAACAGTTAATATAATGATCGATAACAAAAATCATTAATCTTATAAGTTTAAATACCTAAAGTCTAAAAAGATCCTTGTGTAAGGATCTTTTTCAACAAAATTTAAAGCCCCATAAGGGATTTAATGATCTCTGCTATCAATAGTCTCTACTAAAAGGGGCGTGTTTTTAACCGTTAACTCCCTATTTATTAGAGGTTGTTCTTTAAATTTAGCTTGTTAAACGGCTCACTCTCGAATACTCGCTAGATCTTGCGTACGCAACGCCTTTTGTAATTGTTAAAATCTCTTCTAATAATTGCTCAGGTAATTGGAGATCCTTATTTTTAGTAAGCCAGACTGCTTGCTCGACAGAATAATTTCCCAATCTTATTGACGAATCTGCACCTTTTTTTAATAAACAGAGCCCTAAGACCTCAGAGCCTGGCATAAATTCAAAAAAGAGTTGATAAGCACTATTTGAGAGTGGATACGTTTTTTGTGGCTGCATTGTTGTCATAAACTGACTCCTTATTAGCTGAAAAAAATAAATGGGCCGCAATTAGGAAATCGCCCATTGATAAAATTAATAATATTGGTAAACAATCCGCCTTTATTTAAGGCAGATTTTTCAATATATCTAATCTATCAGTAAATAGCAATGTTCATTTATTATTAAATAAATATTAATAAGATAAACTCATACAAATAAAATACAAAAATGCTTTATTAATAAAATTTATAGGAACGCTTCAATCACTCTAGATCACTAAAGAAGGACATAGTGTGATATCTTTTGTTGAAAAGGTCTATCTTGCCGCGATATGTCCAAGAATGCCGGCATTCTTCTTGTTATCTTGTGTCTGCAATTTAAACCTAAAGCTTTTCTTAAGCCAATTTTACTCTATTTTTTGTATTGAGCTAGCGTGATTGAAATAACAAAATCGAAATATCGTCGATTCGGTTTAATAAACGCTACTTTAAAAATAAAACCGCACAGTATGGGTTTTGAATGAGCTTGTATAATGATGGATATAATAGCCCTTACGTTTCTCATGATTGAGGTGCCGGCAATCTAATCTAGCTGTTTTTAAAGTGATTTTACTATAGTTAGATTTAAGCCATGCTAACTAAGTGGATTTATTCTTTAGTGAGTGCTTATGAGGGGTTTTGAGGATTTGTTTATAGAGATATATTATGATTTTTTATTAGGATTTTAGAGGAGAGATCTTCCATTTATAGTCATCACTTCAATAGCTTATCATCATCTTTGTAAGGGTTTCTATAGCGGATTGTTGTAAATTTAACCACTGGGGCAAAGTATCTCCTTAATTTTATTGTTCTTTTTTTGAATTAATTGAAATTGACGCTTAAATTAATTCACATTAAATGTTTATTTCCCCTATGATAGCTCGGTATGTGTTAAAACTTTAATAAAAGCATTTTTGTATGCTAGAGGAATAACAATAATGGAATACTATACAAATAAGTGGTCAATTGATAAGGCATTAGCATTATTTGAAAAACCACTTTTTGAGCTACTTTATGAGGCACAAACGGTTCATCGTCAGAACTTTGATCCTACAAAAGTACAAGTTAGTACGCTCCTCTCAATTAAGACGGGGAAGTGCTCTGAGGACTGCAAATATTGTGCGCAAAGTGTTCGCTATGATACAGGCTTAGAACCGGAGAAATTATTAGAGGTTGAAAAGGTCATTCAAGAAGCGAAAGCTGCTAAAGATACTGGTGCGAGCCGCTTTTGTATGGGCGCTGCTTGGCGTAATCCTAAAGCGCGTGATATGCCGATGATTAAGATGATGATCGAAGGCGTTAAATCACTTGGTTTAGAAACCTGTATGACGTTAGGCCATTTAAATGGCGAGCAAGCAGCTGAGCTCGCAGAAGCAGGGCTTGATTATTATAACCATAACCTAGATACCTCACCTGAGTTTTATGCAAGTGTGGTAACAACACATAATTATCAGCATCGTTTAGATACGCTTGATTATGTGCGTGAAGCGGGAATTAAAGTCTGCTCTGGCGGAATTATTGGTTTAGGGGAATCTGTACGTGATAGAGCATCGCTCTTAGCGCAGCTTGCAAATATGGGAACGCCACCAGAAAGTGTCCCTATTAATCGTTTGGTGCCGATTCAAGGAACGCCATTTGAAGGTAATAAAATCGTTGATGATTTTGATTTTTTAAGAACGATTGCCGTGGCAAGAATCATGATGCCAAAATCAATGGTGAGATTGTCGGCAGGTCGTGAAACGATGAGTGAAGAGCTGCAAGCGCTTTGCTTTATGTCTGGCGCAAACTCTATTTTTTATGGTGATAAGCTGTTAACAACGCCAAATGCAGATCAAGTGACTGATAAAGAACTATTTGAGAAGCTAGATTTAACTGCCACACACGACCCATATAAACCAGGACATAATCCTCATGTTGCACTAAATGATGATACTTGTGTTGATAAAGCTGAAGCGAAGGTGCAAGTCGGCTAATTGCGGGGTTATTGCAAATCTACAATTGGTTTAAGGCGTTGAGCTCAAAGTGCTAATATCAGTAGCTATTAGCTTTATTTCAGTTGATTGAAGCTTTATAAAAACCTATCAAATTATTTTGGTAGGTTTTTTTTATTGCATTTTTTTATTGCACTAGGCTTTTATAGTTGGCTTTGGTTTAAGAAATACTGTTTTAAAAGTATTAAGGGCACAGAGTGTGTATTAAACCTAGCGTGAGTGCTTTTTAGTATAGTGATTTCCAAATAAAATCAGAGGTCAAAATTGATTAGTTAGTTATCTTCCTAAAATAGGTTGATGAGCAACTAGGTCGAATGCTTGCATCTTTTTTGAAATTACGTGCCAGTAGTTTTAAGTCTTTTTCGGCTCGTATCGGAATTTAATGCGTAATAGCTATAGTATGAAAGGATTACAAAAAAGCGTATGAACATCTGCTCATACGCTTTTAAGATTAATTTATTGTATCATCTCATCATGATAAGTAATGAGGTAGAAGATTATGCAGATTTATCCTCTAATGCATCTTCTGTCGCCGGAACAAATTCTTGTTTCATAAATCCGCGATAAGAGTCATCCATAATCTCAATCCATGGCTTTGGTAAGCATGATGCTAGTGTGCCGGTAATGGTTGAGCTATAGCTTTTATTACGAAAGCCCATAATATCTTCTTGTTTGTCGCCTTGCCATGATTTTAAGATTAAGCCTTGTTCATAGACATTAAAATCTGGGTAGTCGGTTGCTTGTAAGATATCTTGGATATAACTTGCTTGATAATCGATATACTCTTCATCAGTTGAGCATTTTGCAAGTTTCTCCATCCACTTTTTGCTATCTTCGGTCATCTCATTAGGAGATGGGAGTTTGATTTTCCCCATAATGACATCACGAGCATACCATGCTTGTGTATCAAACATGTTAAAGGTGTAGTACTGATCTTGCATACCAACATACATCATCTTTGGATTATCAATTAAGAAGATTCCTTTATAAAGATCAGCAGGGTAGATACTACTTTTCGCTTTAAGGCGAACATTGTCATGCAAGAAGCTAAAGTTAAACTTAAAGCCCGTACAGAACATGATGGTATCAAACTCTTTGGTAGTCCCATCTTTAAAGTGCGCTGTTGTCCCTACAACTTTTGTGACTAACGGGCGCTCGTCAAAGCCTTTTGGCCAATCATGACCGATAGGGCTACTACGGTAGCTAAAGGTGATCGATTTTGCGCCGTACTTAAAGCATTGCGTACCGATATCTTCAGCAGAGTAGCTGCTGCCGATAATTAAGATATCTTGATCCTTAAATTCACGAGCATCTCTAAATTCATGGGAATGAAGGATGCGGCCAGGGAATTCAGATAAACCTTCAACTTCTGGTAAGTTTGGTGTTGAGAAATGACCTGTTGCACACACAACATAATCAAACTCTTCTGTGATGAGCTGATCTGTATTGTGATCCATGACACAAACAGTGAATATATCACGATCTTCGTGGTATTCCACCCATCTTACCGCATGGTTAAAGCGAATATATTGGCGGATGTTATTTTTTTCAACACGGCTGGTGATGTAATCTTTTAATACCGCACGTGGCACATAAGAAGGGATAGGTTCTTTAAAATGCTCATCAAATGTGTAATCACCGAACTCTAATGCTTCTTTAGGGGCATTGATCCATAAGAATCGATACATACTTCCATGAATAGGTTCGCCATTATTGTCTGTGCATGTTTCCCAACTGTAGCGCCACATGCCGCCCCAGTCTTCTTGTTTTTCAAAGCAGACAACTTCTGGTATTTCCTGACCTTTATCACGTAATGTTTGGAAAGCTCTTAATTGTGCAAGACCACTTGGACCTGCGCCTAATATTGCAATTCTAGTTTGATGCTTACTCATAAAATCCTTTCTGGTTGTTATTGAACACCTTTATACCCTAGCTAAAAATAATTCTTCTCTCAATATTGACGGATGTAATCATGTGTGATAAGTGGTTGGTGCTTTTTCTTCAAAAGTCAGGGGATTGATAATCGCGAGAAAACCGTGAAAAGATGCATTAATGCTCCTTTCGTATGGTAGATTTCTCTTTTTTGAGAAATAGCTGAGTAGCTAAGTAAAACAGTACCATTTAACATAATCTTTAAAAAAGCGAATATCGTGTGTAGTGAATTTGTAGTAAAAATTTATTTCAACCGTCATTTTGATTTTGAAACGGTGCTAAAAGCTATTTTGCTCAATTTTTGATCAAAAGTGAAATAAATGCTTTTTAACGATTTTTTCATTGAAAAAAATTTATAAATTTGAATTTTTTATAGACATTTATGGTATTTATTTTAGACAAACATTCGTAATAATCGAAAGAGATAGCGAATAGTCTTAAGTTGCATGCTATGTCAAAAAAGATCAAAACGGGTCTGACGGGGTAGAGAAATTTAAAATTAAGCCATCAAATATGATGATGATCGTACTCACTTTTACTGATAATAAAAAGAGAAGTAGTGCTTTAGAAGCGAAACATATATGGCTATTATCTCGCTATTTTAGGCGGTAAGGCTTAGTTGTAAAGGTGTTGTGGCTTTAAATGAATCTTACTTGGGAATAATTTCTTAAGGTTATTAAAAAGGGCAGAGATAATCTGCCCTTTTCATAATAGAATTTAGAGGTTTTCCGTTAATAGAATATTCCAAGATTGCTCGCGAGCCGAGGAGATCACGGCGCTATTTAAGGCGCCTTTAGCTTGTAGGTAGTATTTGGCAGAATTAGCGGTCATATCGACAATGAGTTGATAGCTTGTTGTATTACTAGTGATCAGCTGCCTAACGGTTAGAGAGATTTTTTTAACAGACTCAGGTAGCGATTCATGCATCCTTGCCATCTCTGTGAGAATCCCTTTAGAAATTTTTTGTTCCACATCCTTAAATGGAAGGCGATCATCAGGTGTATCTTCTAGGGTAAAGTTTAATGTGAGATTATAGCCACGAGAGAGGTTACTAAATTTAAGTTTATAAAACTCAGCTGTCGGCATCACAATTGTTGAGCCATTGTGATCTAGATAGACAGATTCTGGTGTTTGACGCAGGACATTCACAATTCGTTTATCGGGAAGAAGCAGAAAATCCCCTTTTCGACTAGGAAACCAGAGTTCATCAGTATTGGTATGGCGGGAGTATATTTTATCAAGGAGATCAATTATGACTCGTAGCTCTCCATTATCTAGTAAAGGATTTGTGAGATAAACACTGTAGAGATTAATTTTAGAGATCTCCCAAGGAATCTCATTATAAATGACTCTTTCGCCTTCACGGGCTTGCCCTAAATTCAGAAATACTCGTAAGCGGTGAATATAATTGGGAATGGTATTACGCAGGCTAATCACAATAAAGAACAGTAATAGCGCTGCTAAGCCAAAGAGCATAATATTGCCAGAAGTATGCAAGATAACTAAAAATATACAGATGGATAAAATAATATTAACCGCTTGCAAGATCAGTAATGTTAAGCGCCATTTAAAGTTTAGTACACGCATTTTATCTCGCTTTTGATAGCGAGTAAAAAGCATGATGAGCTGACTAAAGATATAGTAAGCACCAATAGAGAAGGTGAAAGCTAACAGTAACGCAACACCTTCATTACGTATAAAGAGCCAAAGATTATCAGTGAATTTTTTGAAAAAGTGACGAGTATCCGTGAGATCTAACAGCTTAAGATCTACAATGTTTTCCTGATGTTCTAGGGATTTAAGGCGATCATTCCATTCATCTTGGATTTTACTTAATAGTTTTTGTGATGCGGGATTTAGCGCTTTAGGATCAATACTTTTTAAGGTTTCAAGCCCTGTTTTAGCCAGCTCTATTTTTCGTGCTAGCTCTTTTTGTTCTTCATGGAGAAGATCGATTTGGCGCGTTTTCTCCGTCGCTCGTTGCATCTCTGCAAAGTAGGGTTGTAAGATTACTAAGATCTCTTGCTGCCAGTTATAATTAGCAAGATTGCTGGCATTAGGGTCTGTTTTTACCTCATTAAAAAGAGAGATATCAATGCCGCCAAGAACTGTCTGTTCAAAAAGAGAAATAAACTCCCGATTTTGAGTACTCAAGGTCTGTAATCGCTGTGTAAGATCCTCTTTTTCTTCTTCTGGAAGGTTTTTTTGAGCAATGGCTTTTTGGAGTTCTGTTCGTCTTTGGCTAATATCGGCAATTTTAAGCTCGATATCATTGAGTTTTTCGATGCGCTCCTCTGAGGTAATCTCTTCTGCAAAAGTGGGGATATGAAGTGATAAAGAGAGGCATAGTGCCAAGATAGCATTCACCATGAGCAAGCGAGTAGTGCGATAATAGGACATACATCCACCTTATGTTGTAATGAGAGAAGATGTTAAAACAGATTATTATTCTATTAATTATGCCGTATTCATTCTATTTTTGCTGATTTTCAGCACATAAAAAAGCTTAAAGACGATTAAATCTTTAAGCTCGTTAGATTCTATTAGCTGCTATCAGTCAAGATCTTGATTGATAGTGATTATTGACCATTTTGGCCACGATGGCGTAATGCATGATCAAGTAAAACAATGGCAAGCATTGCTTCAGCAATAGGGGTTGCGCGAATGCCCACACAAGGATCATGGCGTCCCTTTGTAATCACGGTGGTTTCATCCCCTGATGTATTGACCGTTCTCCCCTCTAAGCGAAGACTTGAGGTTGGTTTGAGGGCAATATGGGTAATAATCGGTTGCCCAGAGGAGATGCCACCTAAAATGCCTCCGGCATGATTGGAGAGAAAACCTTCTTTAGTGATTTCATCTCGAAACTGCGTGCCGAGCGCTTCAATACAGTCAAAACCATCGCCGATCTCTACGCCTTTTACGGCATTGATGCCCATCATCGCATGCGCAATATCAGCATCTAATCGATCAAATACAGGTTCGCCTAGACCAATCGGGGGATTATCAGCAATAACGGTGACTTTTGCCCCAATAGAATCTCCCGATTTTCGAAGCTCATCCATATAGTTTTCAAGTTTTTCAATATCCTTAATGCTTGGCCAGAAGAAAGGATTGCCTTCAGCTTCAATGGCCTCTTTTTGAAATCCAGAGGGCTTAATAGGGCCAAGCTGGGAGAGATAGCCATAAATTTCTGTATTATAAAGCGCTTTTAAAGCCGCTTTAGCAATAGCGCCTGCGGCAACGCGAATCGCTGTTTCACGGGCGCTAGAGCGGCCGCCACCTCGATAATCACGAAATCCATATTTATGATGGTAGGTAAAATCGGCATGTCCTGGTCTAAAGAGATCTTTAATATCGTTATAATCTTTAGAGCGTTGATCTTCGTTTTCAATGATTAACGCAATGGAGGTTCCGGTGGTTTTTCCTTCAAATACCCCAGAGAGAATAGTGACTTTATCCGCTTCACGGCGCTGTGTGGTATGGCGAGATTGCCCAGGTTTGCGGCGATCAAGATCTATCTGTAACATCTCTTCATTAATCTCAATACCGGGAGGGCAGCCATCGACGATTGCAACAAGTGCCTTACCGTGACTTTCTCCTGCTGTGCTGACACAAAATAGTTGACCAATGCTATTCCCTGACATGCGCGAATTCTCCCTTGCATACATGATTTAATGATGTTTTTATTCGTCATGCAGAATAGCACCTTTTTCCCTTTATCGCATCCTCGATTTATAAAGCATTTATTCTCTTTAAAAGTGATTTTTTAATTTCTTCTTAAAAATAAAATCCCGACTAAATAATGGCTTGGGAAGAGGAGATGGCTTAGCAATTGACATTTAAAGTGTAGGGAATATACTTTCATCCCGATAAGAATAGTAATAATTCTCATTATTGTTATTATTCTTATTTATAAAATAATAAGGACATTAAATTAAACATAGGGAAGTGTATGAAGCGTTCATATTTAAATCTTGCAGTGATGGCTGCTTTAGGATTTTCATTTTCAATTGCGATTGCTAATGAGGAGATCGGTAAAGCTGATACTTTTGAGGATGAAGCTATTAGATTATCGCCAGTTCAAATAAGAGGAAAAGCGATAGAGCAGGATTTTGATGAGGGTGTTAATTCTGTGGAAGTGCTCAATCGGCAAGCTCTTAATAAAGCAGCTGCGGCAGATTTAAAAAAATTAACGCGTTATATGCCAGGTGTTAGTGTGGCTAAAGATGCTCAAAAAGGAGTGAGCCAAGGTATCCGAATTCGTGGTATTGATTTTAATAGAATTACGATGAGTATTGATGGGGATCGATTACCAGAAGGACAGGCGTGGGGACATAGCTCGGCTTATAATGCCGGACGAGATTTTGTTGAGTTTGATACTTTAAAGCGAGTGGATATTCTAAAAGAGCCTAATTCTGCTAAAAATGGGGCAGATACCTTAGCGGGCTCGGTTAATTTTAGAACATTTGACCCTGAAGATTTTGTGAACCTTGAAAAAACATATTACTTAGGATTACAACATCACTATACAAGTGCGAATAAAGGTCATCGCAGTACTTTTACAGGTGCCGGAATGAAGGATCAGTTCTCTTGGCTTTTTATCGGAACCGATAAGCGCTATCACGAAACAAAAAATCGTGGGGAAAATGATGAGCTTGGGAATAAACGTACAACCCCAAATCCTCTTGATGCCAAAGGCCATAACCTTTTAGGAAAAGTTGCCTGGACTGCGGAAAATCAACGCTTAGAAATTATGGCAGAAGAGTATAAGAATAAAATTGATGTAGATATGCTGCATATGAAGAGTAATCGAGCGCATATTTATGAAAATACTCTAGATATTAAACGTCAACGCTATGCGGCTGATTATCGCCTTGATCTTAATAATAATTGGATAGATCAGGCCAATATTCGCCTTTATCAAAATAAACTGACAAATCGTGATGGTGTTAGAAGCCGTTTTAGTGTGAGCGATAGTGTTCCAACTTCACATAGTGTGAGTGATTTTAAAGTAGATATTAAAGGGTTAAAGCTCGATTTTGACAAAGCGTTAGTGATTGGCTCAACATCTCATGCTCTCTCTTGGGGTGTTGATTTTAGAGAGACAAAAACATCTCGATTAGAAAAAGCGAACGCAAGCGCTGATAAGCAGCGTAAAGACTTTCCCGATGCAAAAATGCGTGATCTTGGTTTTTACTTACAAGATAATATTACATGGGGCGATGGTTGGCGCTTAAGTGCTGGGGTCAATATTGATCACCATACGATGAAAAGTACCCCTGATGCGGTATTTTTACAAGAGGGGAAAGTTGATACCAATGGGGGGAGGATCGATAGCCGTTATCTAGCTTCGCAGCGATATAGTGATACCAGCATCACGCCTAAATTAAATTTAAGTAAGTCCTTCTGGAATCAAAAAGCAGAAGCATTTATTGGTTATAGTGAAGGAGTTCGTCATCCATCATTTGACAATTTAGGGACATATAATCACGGTGGAACGCATTTAGTCCCTAATCTGGATCTTAAAAAAGAGACTTCTCGTAACTATATGGCAGGACTGCTTTACGATGATGGTTGGTCAAGATGGGGAGTGAATACCTATTTAAGTCAGTATCATAACTTTATTCGTACAGAAGATTTTGCCGATAGCCGTGGGCAGCGTTATACCATGCCGGTCAATGTAAAGCGTATTAATGTTTACGGTGTGGAATTGAGTTTTAAACAGCATCTTACTGAGAATTGGATTTTAAATGGTTCTTTGGCATACGCAAAGAGTAAAAATAGGGCGACAGGAAAGGAGCTTGAAAGTAATCCCTTTGATAAAGATCGTTTAGGAGTTGATCCTTTTACCTATACGCTCGGGCTTGCGTATGAGGCCGAGAATTGGGGTGCATCTTTAGATTGGAAGCATGTTAACGCTAAAACTCGTGAGTATAAGACCGATAATAAATACTTCCATTTTGTTGATTCACCAAAATATAATGTGGTGGATTTAACCACATGGTGGAAAGTGGATCGTAATATTGAGATTAATGCCGGGATCTATAACTTAACAAATGAGAAGTATTGGGATGGTATTGATCTTCAAGATGAGAAAGCGCATGGGATGTGGGCAGATTGGTATAACCATATAGATCGTTGGACACAACCTGGGCGAAACGTTGCGGTGAGTATTAAAATTAATATTTAAGACAGATAAAGAAGATTATTAACATTAGGAAATTTGGGTGTTTTCCAATGTTAATAATCTTTTAGATAAAGATGAAATGCTCTTGGACTTTACTTGTAATATTGAGATATTAAAAATATTGCTCATAGCCATCAAAACTCGACAAGCTTTGATATTTACACTTCTCAGATATCTAATTATCCGTTATTGTAGTGAGAGGAGTTACAGTGTTATCAGTAGTTTACTGATCGTTGTAATGCGCATCATTTTAATGACCGTGGAGAGTATTTATGAAAAAAGTTCTATTTATCGTCGGTTCAATTCGCCAAGAATCTATTAATCGCAAAGTTGCGCTGGCTATTTCTAAATTATTAAGTGCAGACTTTACCCCTATCTTTGCTGAGATTAAAAATTTGCCACTCTACAATCAAGATTTTGATGGGAAAGAACCTTCAGAAGTTATAGCTTTTAAAGAGCAGATAAAAGCGTGTGATGCCGTGATTATTGTTACCCCTGAATATAATCGCTCTGTGCCGGGTGTTTTAAAAAATGCGCTCGATATTGGTTCAAGACCTGGTGGGCAAAGTGTTTGGGACGGTAAGCCTGTGGGGATTTTAGGCGCAAGTGAAGGGGCGATTGGAACAGCTTTAGCACAGCAGCATTTACGGCTCATCGTAAGCTTTTTAAATATGCCGGCAATGTCTCAGCCAGAAGCTTATGTGCGTTATCATCATGCGCTTTTATCGGAAGATGGTAAGATCCTTGAAGCGGGCACTAAAGCGCATCTTGAAAAATGGGTAGCAGCATTTGAAGCATGGGTTAAGAAATTTGTGATTTAAAGATCACCATCTAAGACAGTGGGAATATTATTTGTGAGTGTAATAAGAAAAATTCAAGCAAGATTTCGATCATTATTCATGGCGGGATTATTATTAGTGATGGCGATAATCATGCCAACTTATGCAGAGAAAACGCCGATATCTAATCCTGACGCTTCTTTTCTTTGGAAGATCAGTTATGAGGGAAAAGATGTCGGAGCACTTTTAGGAACTGTGCATATTGGTACTAAAGAGAGTGCGATATCAGATCAAGCGGCTTTGCTGATTGATCAAAGTACGCATCTTGTGACAGAGATACAAATTGTATTCCCATCGATTCAAGATGAGCAGAGAATCTATTCTCAAGCGATTTTTTCGGCATTTAAACCAGAAACGAGAACGATAGAGGAGCGCTTTACACCACAATATGCAGAAGGTGTTCGTGATGCTCTTCGTAAACAGCGTATTGTCTTATTAGCGCAGCAAGATCAGTTATCAAATGAATTTATTTTAATGATGATGATGCTCGATATTGGTAAAGAATATCACGCTGATTTTGGCATGGAAAAGCTCCTAAGAACCTACATTTCAGGTAAAACGATTGAAAATGTCGGATTAGAAGAGATCGGAGAGTCTTTAGAGTATTATGTAGAAGCTTCAAAGCCACTGTCTAAAATAATGATTGAGGCATGGCTTGATAATCAAGCATTACTGCAAGGACTTAATAAAGATCTTATTCAGAGTTATGAAAAAAATGATATTGAAGAGTTCACGCAAGTGATGAATCAAATGGAAGGAATCTCTCTCCATGCTGATGAAAATGAGGCAGATATTGCACATTATTATGATGTTTTGCTCTTTAATCGTAATAAAGCATGGCTCAAAACCCTTTCCCCGCTTTTAAAAGAGAATGCGAAAACAGAGAATTTCCATTTTATTGCGGTAGGTGCTTTTCATCTTTTAAGTGATGAAGGGATGGTCGAACTTTTAAGAGAGGAAGGTTTTGAGTTAACGCCGCTTTTTGATAAGAGAGAGCTAGATTAATGATGATAATGGACTATCGTTTATTAAAACCAGAGGAGAGCCGTGATTATAGAGCACTTCGGTTAGAATCTTTGAAGCGATATCCTTCATTTTTTCATGATAAGTATGAAGATCTAGTAAATATTCCTGAGTTAAAAACAGAGCAAGATATTATTCAGCAATGCTTTGAGCGGTTTGTGATGGGGGCATTTTGGCAAGATCGTTTAGTGGGGATCTGCTTTTTTGTCAAAGATGAGCAAGGCACCGGTAATATTTATCAGATGTATGTTCAAAGACAATTGCAGGGAAAGTCGATTGGAGAAGGATTAATTCAAGCAACAATACAAGAAGCTTTTCGGCGTTTTCCGGGAATTAATATGACATTGGTCGTTGCCATTGACAATAAGAGCGCGATTGCCCTTTATAAAAAGATTGGGTTTGAAAAAATCGAGAATGATGTGAGTGAAAATACTATTGTCATGAGATATATCTCGTAATCTAGTAATTATTTAAATCTCTCATCCCAAAAGCTGGAAAATAATCTCTAGTAATGAGGTTATTGCTATATTGTTCTCTCTTTAAGGATGCGAATAGTGAGAAAAGAGAGATAGAGAAGAAAAAAGCGGCTATAAAGCGCCGCTTTTTTGTAGTTTTGGTTTTTAAGGCATCGTTAGATTGCAAATAAAACCTTTTTCTCATCTTTTAAAAGCTCATAGACCTTATCAATATGGCCTTGCTCTGTCACATAAACATCAATTGTTAAAGAGAGATACTTACCGGTTTTGCTCAAGTTTCTCTTAATACGGTCGTGATCGAGCTTAGGATCTACTTCCGTCATTAATGTAATAATTGTCTCTTCAAAATCATCGGTATTAGCGCCAGTGACTTTAAAAGAAAAGTGTGTTGGGAATTCAACAAGTGCTTCCCCTGTTTCTGGATTAATCATGATATTTTTCTCCAAGTTGTTTTACCATCTTTATCTTCAAGGGCAATGCCAAGAGCGGTGAGTTCATCACGAATACGATCAGATTCTGCCCACTCTTTATTGGCGCGTGCTTCATTTCTAGCAAGAATCATGGCATCAATATCAATTCCAAGATCATTGCTATCCCCTTGAAGGAATGCTTCCGGCGCTTGCTGAAGTAAGCCAAGAACACCTCCTAACTCTTTAAGGAGCGTGTAGTAGATTGCCTCTCCCGTTTTATTATACGCCGTTGCTGCTTCATATAATATGGAGATGGCAAGGGGAGAATTAAAGTCATCATCCATCGCTGCGTAGAATTTATCCATTAATGGGTGCGACTCTGGAAGTGTAGGAATCGTTTCCGGCGCTTGGCTAAGCGCTGTATAGAGTCTACGAAGCCCGTTGCCTGCTTGGGTAATGGTTTCATCAGAATAGTTAATATGGCTGCGATAATGGGCATTTAAGATAAAGAAGCGAAGCACTTCTGCGGGATAGATCTCTAAAATTTCACGAATAGTGAAGAAATTTCCAAGAGATTTACTCATTTTCTCATTATCAATATTGATAAAGCCATTATGCATCCAGTAATTTGCCATTGGGTGATCATGACAACCTTCTGATTGCGCAATCTCACATTCATGGTGCGGGAATTTTAAATCCATACCGCCGCCGTGAATATCAAAATGAGTGCCAAGTTCTTCAGCGCTCATTACAGAACATTCAATATGCCAACCTGGGCGACCTTTTCCAAAAGGTGAATCCCAATAAGGTTCTCCCTCTTTGGCATGTTTCCAAAGCACGAAATCTAATGGATCTTCTTTAAATTGATCTACTGCGACTCGCTCGCCTGAGCGAAGTTCATCTATAGATTGATTAGAGAGCTTGCCATACTCTTTAAATTCACGCACTCGGTAATATACATCACCATTTTCAGCAGGATAAGCTAGGCCTTTTTCAATCAGCTTCCCAATCATCTCTAACATGCCGGCAATATGCTCGGTTGCACGAGGCTCTTGGTCAGGCTTTAAGATATTAAGCGCCTCACAATCTTCATTCATCTTATCGATAAATTCAGCAGTAAGTTCTTGAATGGTAATGCCGCGTTCATTTGCTCTTGCAATAATTTTGTCATCAATATCGGTGATATTACGCACAAATTTCATGTTAAATCCACGATGGCGGAAGTAACGATTGATCATATCAAATGCAACTAAAGAGCGAGCGTGACCGATATGACAGTAATCATAAACCGTCATTCCACAAACATACATATTAATATGATGGGGATTGATAGGAACAAAGGGTTCTTTTTTTCTAGTTAGGCTATTGTATACCTGAATCATCTCTATTCTCGACTCTCTAGCTATTAACGGATAAGTGAATGGGCTATTTTAACGTATCTCTAAGGACAATGATAGAAGCATAGTTTATTCGATCAAAAGCTCGATTGATGTAAATCGTTATCGCAAAGATCATGCCTCGAAAGAGTTATGCTATAATTCTCATTCTCATTTGATGTAGCTCAAGAAAACATCAATATTCGAATGATTACCCAATAAGAGTATTTACTGAATCTCATGACCTTTTTTACGCCTAAAAAACTTCCTAAAGCCCCCTTGTTAGTGGTCATTATTACCTTAATGGGTGCATTTGCGCCGATGTCGATAGATCTTTATTTACCGGCATTTTTACAAATTCAAGAAGGTCTAGCTACAACAGATTCTGAAGTGAAAAAGACTTTAACACTCTTTTTAGTAGGATTATGTATTGGCATGATGTTTTACGGCCCGCTTTCAGACAAGTATGGGCGCCGTAATATTATCTTAATTGGGGCAACTATTTATTCACTCACAAGTATAGCAAGTACCTTTATTGCAAATATCGAAGGGCTACAAGCACTACGCTTAATTCAAGCGATTGGCGCTGGGGCTTGTATGGTTGTGGGTAGGGCGGTGATTCGTGATGTATTTAAAGGTAAGCAAGTTGCTGTCATGATGTCTGTGGTGCAAGTAATTATGATGATAGCGCCTCTTCTAGCGCCGCTTGTGGGCGTGATGCTGCTTTATGTATTTGATAGCTGGCGAGCGCTCTTTTGGGCATTGACCTTCTTTGGCTCTATGGCATTTTTCTTAACTTTTTTCTTCTTGCCAGAAACTTATAAGAAGGAGGAGAGACCGAAGATCACCATTGGGGATACTTTTTATAACTACTTCTTAATTCTAAAAGACCGCCGTTCTTTAGGGGCGATGCTCGGGTGCGCGCTTCCATCTGGTATTACTTTTGCGTATGTCACAGGTTCCTCTTATCTTTATCAGGCTAAATATGGTTTAACAGAGTTTGAATTTAGTATTCTCTTTGGTTTAAATATCGTGGGCGTGATTGTCAGTGCGCTGCTTAATATTGTTTGTCTGCGCCGTTTTAATGTTTTAACACTGATTATTTTTGGCTTATGTTGGATGAGTATCTCCGGCATTGTAATGCTCTTAATCGGTGGGCAATCCCTAATTGGCTTTTTCCTTTCGACATTTCTTTTAATGTGTGTGTCTGGTTTTATCGGTAACAATATCGTCTCGCAAATTATTGAGCTCAATTACGATAGAGCAGGGGCCGCTATGGCATTAAACTCTTCAACGCAATTTTTTGTCGGGGCTATTGCGAGTCTCCTTGTGACGCATCATCAAGAATTATTAGTACCAGTAATGGGGATTTCAGGAATTTTAGCTGTGATTGCTTATGCCGGTCTTTATCAGCCGTGGCGAGAAGTGAGAGCTTCTATAGAAAAATAGTCGTAATAAGATCACGACTTTTAGATAAAAGAGATTTAGATAAAAGAGATGATAATAATCTCCCTTATTAAACCTTTGAACTCCCACTAGGTTTAAAAGTAATGATTTTAAGATGCATTTTTAATGATCATTGAATCCTAGGATACAAGCGAGGAAGATATTTGCGATCTACCGTAACGGAGCCTAGCTGTTTATCTAATAAGCCATGCGAGTTTAATAAAATAGTATTTAGATCGAATGTAAATACTATTTAATACAATGAAATACTGCTATTAATTACGGGCTTATAATTATCCGCTTTTGATAATGAATTATATTATTATGGGTTTTTATTGAGGTAAAGATCGGTGATAATATCTTTTCGGATGCTTTTTTATAATGAACCTTCTCTGTTACATTGGTATTTATTCAAGTAGGTTATAATTTTATGCCCTTTTATATTCTTGATTTAATTATTGCATTTTGCTGCGTTATTCATGTCTTTAAAACAGGGCAAGATCGGTATTGGATCTATATCGTCATTATTTTGCCGGTAGCTGGTTTTTTAGCATATCTATTAATGGTTGTACTGCCGGGGCTATTAAATAGTCGTCAAGGTTATAAAGTGACTAATAAGATTAAGAAGATATTAAACCCTCAAGCGGAGTTGAAAGAGGCGCTTAAAGCTAATGAGACGGCAGAGACTTACGCTAATCAAAAGCGGTTAGGGGATGCTTATTTGGGAGTGAAAGAGTATCAGCAAGCATTGATGGTCTATTTAAGAATTTTAAAAGGGCTTTACGCTACCGATCCAGAGTTACTATTACAAATCGCAAAGTGCTATTATCACCTTGGAAATGCCGATGAATGCTTAAATACATTAACGCAGTTAAAAATGCATAATCCTGATTTTCATACGGCAATAGGGCGCTTATATTATGCCAAAGCGTTAGCTTTAAAAGGGGATAAAGTTGCCTCTAAGCATGAGTATCAAGCGATTATCAAGTATTATCCTGGCTTTGATGCTAGGGTTAGTTATGCAGAAGATCTGCTTGCTTGGGGGGATTTAGAAGAGGCTAAAGCGTTATTGCAAACGTTAAGCCGAGAAGTGAAAAGATCAGAGCGCCATGTTCGTGAATTAAATGAAGAGAGCGTGAAACGTATGAAGCAGCTCCTTGCCGAAAATCAGTGGTAGTAGCTAGAGATCTGGTTGAATATGTGAATTTATAAAGCATTGAAGAAAGTATTGAAGAAAGCCTCGAAGAAAGTGGTTTAAGAAAGATGATAATTCTTATTGTGTAAGAGAGTGAGCCGTTTACAAGCAGTCGTTTCACTTTCTCCATGGCAATAGATTTTTAAAGTGATTTTACTTTCTCAAAAGCCTATAAAAAACGCTCAAAATCTAAAAGATCTAGAGCGTTTTTTTATGAAGCCTGGATTAATGCTTTTGAAAGATTAATCTTCTTTTCAAATAGTGCTTATTTAGAGATATGCGCTACTAAATCAAGTACTTTGTTTGAGTAACCGATTTCGTTGTCATACCAAGATACAACTTTTACGAAGTTATCAGTTAACGCAATACCTGCTTTAGCATCAAATACTGATGTGCATACTTCGCCTAAGAAGTCTGTTGAAACAACTTGGTCTTCTGTATAGCCTAAAACACCTTTAAGTTCGCCTTCTGCCATCTCTTTCATTTTTGCACAGATTTCTGCATAAGTTGCTGGCTTTTTAAGGTTCACCGTTAAGTCAACAACAGAGACGTTTGGTGTAGGAACGCGGAATGACATTCCAGTTAATTTACCGTTTAACTCAGGGATAACAACACCAACAGCTTTTGCTGCACCTGTTGATGAAGGAATGATGTTTTGCGCAGCGCCGCGTCCGCCTCTCCAATCTTTTGCTGAAGGACCGTCAACAGTTTTTTGTGTTGCTGTTGTTGCGTGAACTGTTGTCATTAAGCCTGACTCAATGCCCCAGGTATCATTTAATACTTTAGCAATGGGTGCTAAGCAGTTTGTGGTGCATGATGCGTTTGACACGATATCTTCACCTTTGTAGGTGTTTTCGTTAACGCCGATTACAAACATCGGTGTTTTATCTTTTGAAGGACCTGTCATTACAACTTTTTTAGCACCAGCTGTGATGTGTTTACGTGCAGTTTCATCCGTTAAGAAGAGGCCTGTACCTTCTACCACAACATCAACATTGATCTCATCCCATTTAAGGTTTGCAGGATCTCTTTCAGCAGTAACACGGATGGTTTTACCATTTACAACTAAATGACCATCTTTAACTTCAACAGTGCCGTTAAAACGACCATGAGTTGAATCATATTTGAGCATGTAAGCCATGTAATCAACATCGATCAAATCGTTGATTCCTACAACTTCAATGTCATTACGCTCACAAGCTGCACGGAAAACAAAGCGACCGATACGGCCAAAACCATTGATACCTACACGAATTGCCATTTTGACATCTCCTTTTCGAGAGTAGAACTTGAGAATGAAAACTCTTAAAAGTTAAATTAAAAAATATCCCTTTGAGTGTAACGCAACTGTAAAATAAAGCGTTGCTTCAACTCAAAGATTGAATAAATAGTGATATTAAAAATTATGCTTGATAATTTTTGATGAAATCTAAAAGTAATGGAACAGGGCGAGCGGTTGAACCTTTCTCTTTACCTGAAGTCCATGCTGTACCTGCTACATCTAAATGTACCCAAGGGTATTCTTCTACAAAGCGCTCAAGGAAGCATGCTGCCGTGATTGAACCTGCGCCTCTGCCACCTGTGCTGATATTTCCCATATCTGCAAAGTTTGAATCAAGCATTGGCTGATAGATCTCATTCCAGATAGGAAACTCCCAAACATGATCTCGAGTGCTATCTGCTGATGCTTTAATTTTTGCAGTAAGCGCCTCATTGTTACCGAAAAGACCTGATACTTCATGACCAAGAGCGATGATGATTGCGCCTGTTAACGTTGCGATATCCACGATTGCTTTAGGTTTGTGTTGTGTTGCGTAGGTTAACGCATCACAAAGGATTAAGCGGCCTTCGGCATCGGTGTTGAGGATTTCAATCGTTTGCCCCGACATTGAAGTGACAACATCACCAGGCTTTACAGCTGTGCCAGATGGCATATTTTCTGTTGCCGGAATAAAGCCCATCACATTTGTTTTGATGTTAAGCTCAGCAAGTGCACGGAATGTTCCAAGAACAGAAGCAGCACCGCCCATATCGTATTTCATCTCATCCATCGCAGCGCCTGGCTTAAGAGAAATACCGCCTGTATCAAATGTTACACCTTTACCAACGAGCGCAATCGGTGCTTCATCTTTGTTGTCTGCGTGTTTATATTCAAGCACGATAAAGCGTGGTTCTTCAACCGAGCCTTGCGCAACTGATAAGAATGAGCCCATTTTAAGCGCTTCAATTTGTGCTTTATCAAGCACGGTTGCTTTCACATTTGGGAACTCTTTAGCAAGCGCTAAAGCTGCTTCACCAAGATCTGTTGGCGTCATCATGTTCGCCGGCATATTGGCAAGATCTTTAGTAAGACTCATACCATTAACAAGCGCTTGCCCGTAAGCAACGGCGTTTTTCACAGTTTGATCAGCATTTGCATCTAAAACAGTAATGCTTTGAAGGTCAAGTGCTTTTACGGCTTCTTTTTTAGGTGCGGCAAATTGATAGAGTGCATCGCCCGCAGCTTGAATAAGCGTTGCGATAGAGGTCTCTTTAATTTTGCACTGTTGAAGAAGGGAGAAGGTTAATGTTTTTACTGGCGTTGCTTTTGCCCATCTTGTCACCGCGAGAACCGCTTTGCGTAGACCATCGAGGGAGAATTTCTCTTTCTTACCAAGACCGACGATTACAAGGCGTTTTGCTTGAATCCCATCAAGATCAATAAGTGATAAGATTTCACCCGCTTTACCGCTAATATCTCCGCTTTCAAGTAGCTTTGTAAGCTTGCCATTTAAAGCTTTATCAAGGCTTTTTGCATCATCACTTAACTGCTCTTCAAATGCGCCGATAACAAGGCAATCTGTTGCGTGTTGGTCAAGAGCATCTTGCGATACTTGGAACATCATTTTGTTAATATTCATCATTTATTCCTTTTTACGATATCTTGAATTAAAAATTCTGTGATTTTGTAACGTTGGTAATAATCGGTTGAATGGTTTTGATGAGTTTATCAAGTATTCAATACTTTGGATTATTATCACTTTGGTGAAACAAGAAGAGATCAACATGGGTTGATCTCTTTATTAAAGTCTATTGTTCGAGAGCTAAGCGCCCACGAAGTGAAAATGCTTGCGCATCGGTAATGAGTACATCGCAGAAGTGACCAATTAGCTCTTGTGGTGCTTCAAAGTTCACAACGCGGTTATTTTCCGTTCTTCCCGATAACTCTTTAGGGTTATTGCGAGAAGGGCGATCTACTAAAATTCGTTGAATAGTGCCTACCATTCCTTGAGAAATCGCATTAGCTTGCTCCGTGAGTTTTGCTTGTAAACGGGCAAGACGTTCCTTTTTCTCTTCCATAGAGACATCGTCAGGAAGATTTGCCGCCGGCGTGCCTGGGCGTGCTGAGTAGATAAAGCTAAATGAGTGATCGTAGTGAATATCTTCTACAAGTTTCATGGTTGCTTCAAAGTCTGCTGCCGTTTCACCAGGGAAACCGACGATTAAATCTGTGGAGATCGAAATATCAGGGCGAATAGCACGAAGCTTTTTAATTTTTGCTTTGTACTCTAAAACAGTATGATTGCGTTTCATCATCATTAAGATGTGATCTGAACCTGATTGCACAGGAAGATGCAGATGCGATACAAGTTTAGGAACTCGCGCATAAGCATCGATTAAGCGATCTGAGAAGGCGATAGGGTGCGATGTGGTATAGCGAATACGCTCAATGCCGGCAATTTCTGCCACATATTCAATTAAGAGCGCAAGATCACCAATTTTCCCATCCGGCATTTCCCCTTGGTAATCATTTACGTTTTGCCCAAGAAGCGTTACTTCACGAACGCCTTGATCAGCAAGCGCTGCAATCTCACCAATCACATCAATAAAGGGACGGGAGATCTCTTCACCACGAGTGTAAGG
Organism: Ignatzschineria rhizosphaerae; assembly: GCF_022655595.1. Classification (NCBI taxonomy): domain Bacteria; kingdom Pseudomonadati; phylum Pseudomonadota; class Gammaproteobacteria; order Cardiobacteriales; family Ignatzschineriaceae; genus Ignatzschineria; species Ignatzschineria rhizosphaerae. The sequence goes on along the minus strand of NZ_CP093379.1, from coordinate 1,422,265 downwards.
AACGATGCAGAAAGAGCAGTATTTATTACAGCCTTCCATAATCGAAACAAAGGCAGTAACGCCCTCAGCGCGTGGTTTTGGTAAGTGGTCAAATTTTTCAATCTCCGGGAAAGAGACATCCACTTGTGTGCCATTACCTTGCCAAACATCATTGAGCATTTTCGGTAAGCGGTGAAGTGTTTGTGGTCCGAAGATAATATCAACAAATGGCGCACGTTTTTTAATGGCTTCGCCTTCTTGTGAGGCAACGCAGCCACCTACAGCGATAACAATATGCGGATTTTCTTCCTTCAATTTACGCCAGCGCCCCAATTCTGAGAACACTTTTTCTTGCGCTTTTTCGCGGATAGAGCAGGTATTTAAGATAAACACATCTGCAGAATCAAGTTCTTGCGTTTGATTAAGGTTACAGAATGCTTTTAAGGAATCTGCCATCTTCTTTGAGTCGTACTCATTCATTTGGCAGCCTTGGGTTTGAATATAAAAGTTTTTATATTGTGCAGTAGACATAATGGGTTGTGAATCTCGTAGGTTAAATGTCGATAATTTCAATTCCTCATTTTAGCTTATTTTGCGAGGAAGTTCAGGTTACTTTCTTCTCGTTTTTAAATTTAAAGAGGAGATGTTCTCTTATATGAGGTCTATTAAGATGGATTTCAATCAGATAGCCATAAAATACTGGGGGTTTTATAGAATATTGGGTTTAAGCAACATGGTTTTAAAAGTAAAACTAATGTTGCGTTTGAATCAAATCAACTTGTAGGACTAGATAGGGAAACTCTATGCATCTATCCAGATAAAGCTTGCTAATCTTCCAGACTTATTGCCATCTCGGCGATAAGAATAAAAACGATCAGGATCGCTGTAGGTACAAAAATCTCCGCCATAAATTTGGGAGAGGGGAATACCTAAATTTTGTAAGCGTAATTTTGCTAATCCATAGATATCGGCATAATATTTGCCGGTATTTTTAGTGGGGATAAAGAGATTTTCTGGATTTCTATCGGCTGCAGGTAGATTTTGTAATAGTGTATTGCGATAGCTAAAGGCTGATTTCACCTCTAAGCCAATCTCAAAAGCCTTTTGTGAAATAGCAGGTCCCAACCAAACAAAAAGATCTTGAGGATCTTGTTTGAGGGCTGCAACACTATTTTCAATCACATCCATCAGTAAAGAGCGCCAACCGGCATGAATGCCCGTTACAATATTTTCTTGACGATTAGTGATCAAAACCGGTAAGCAATCAGCGGTAAGAATCACCGATGGCGTATTGATTTTATCAGTATAAGAAGCATCTGCGCCTGCATGATTCCACTTTGGCAAAATGGGGACGCAAAGATTGGAATGGATCTGCGTTAAGAAAAAATCATTGGGAGGGATATTAAAGGTTTTGTAGAGAAGATCACGATTTGCCATGACAGATCGAGGATCATCATTAGTGCTTAAACCAAAGTTCAAGCCGGCAAAGTCCCCTTGGCTTGAACCGCCTTTACGAGTGGTCGTAAAGGCTTTAATCCGTGATGAAAGTGGCCAGTTAGGAGCAATAAGCTCAAGCCCTGAAGCGTCATCTTTAATTATTTTGCTCATACTCAATGCTCTCTTCGCGAATTGCATCAATTAAGGTTGCCATGTCATTGGGGTAGGCTTGTTCAAAATAGAGCTCTTCGCCGGTACGAGGATGGGTAATACCTATTGCAAAAGCATGAAGGGCTTGGCGTTTAAAGCCGCGAAGAACATTTTCTGCATGTTGCCCAAATTTCTTAGGAAGCTTAAGGCGCGCGCCATAATCACTATCCCCCACAATCGGGTAATTGATATGTTGCATATGCACACGAATTTGATGTGTACGGCCAGTTTCTAAGCGTGCTTCGATGAGCGTATGGGCTCTAAAGCGATCTTGAACGCGAATATGGGTAATCGCTTCTTTGCCATCATTATTTCCTTCTTCATCCGTTTCTGTCACCCACATATGTTTACGGCGATATGGGTTTCTGCCAATAGGAGCATCAATGGTTCTACCGGCAATAAGCTCCCCAATGACAAGCGCATGATAGATTCTTGTTGGTGTTCGCTCTTTAAATTGTTCAATGAGCGCTTCTTCTGTTTCGGCATTTTTAGCAATGACAAGTAAACCTGAGGTCTCTTTATCAAGACGGTGAACAATCCCTGCTCGCTCTAAATCCGCAAGTGCAGGGCAGTGATGAAGAAGGGCATTTGCAAGCGTGCTTTGATTATTGCCCGCACCAGGATGGACGACCATGCCGGCAGGTTTATTAATAATCATTAAATCTTCATCTTCAAAGAGGATATCAAGTGCGATTCTTTCTGCTTGAATAGGTGCTTCTTCAACGGTTTCTTCAATGGTTAGGGTGATAACATCATCCGTTGTTACGCTATCTCTTGGGCGAGGCACTTCACTATTTAGAAGTACGTCACCACTTTTAATGAGTTTTTGTGCTTGGCTTCGAGAGAGGTTTGGATGTAGGATTGGGAGAATGGCATCAATACGTTGGCCATTTAAATGATCGGGTACGGTAATTGTAAAAGTTTCTGAATGTTTCATAATTTATCTGTATAATCTCGAAGAATTAATTCAATTTGTTGGACTCTATAGTAATAAAATGAAAGCGAAAACACTAAAATTTTTTATGGTGCTGATCTCAGCGGGAATTATTACTGCGTGTGGATCACAAGCAAAGAAGGAAGATAAGTACTTTGCCATGACAGGTCAAGACCTCTTAGCTGAAGGGGATAAGAACCTTGATGGGGCAAGTTATGAAGTTGCTGTCCAACATTATGAAGCAATTGAGGCGAGATTTCCGCATACAAGTTTAGCAGAACAAGCAAAACTTAATAAGATCTATGCTTATTATCATGATCGTCAACACGGTAAAGCACTCACTGAAATCGGGGAGTTTATTCGACTCTATCCTAATCATGAGAGTATCGATTATCTCTACTATATGCAGGGATTAATCAACTTTGATAGAGCGCGTTCAATTTTGGATAAACTTCTTCCGCCAGATCGTTCTAAAGTTGACCAAAACCAAATGCGTGAGTCACTCGCTTCATTCTTAACGGTTGTTAACCGCTACCCTGATGGGGAATATGCTGAGGATTCAGCAAAAAGAATCGTCTATCTTCGTAACCTTTTAGCAGAAGCGGAGATCCATAAAGCGGAGTTCTATATGGAGCGCCATGCTTATATAGGGGCAATTAACCGAGCGCAGTTCGTGTTAGATAACTATGATGCAACAACATCCGTTTCAAATGCGCTCTATATTCAAGCAAAAGCTTATCAAGCGCTCGATTTACCAGAGCTTGCACAAAAAAGTATCTTAGTCTTACGTCATAACTTCCCGTATGATGCGCGTTTATCAGAATTTGGTTTTGCAAATACGCCTAATACGATTGTAGAAGAAGTTGATATTACTGAAGAATAAGTGCGAAGGATAATTTCTTCTCACTTTGTTGGAAATATTTGATCTGTTCCTTATAAAGAAATGGGTCTATACTTAAAGGAATTCATGGAAGATGAATGGTAGATTTGGAGTTTCCAAAACCTCATTCATTTGTTGAATTCCTTTTTTATTTCGTATTCATTTTAGATAAAGATAAACGTATTATGACAATTCTGACACTCTATCGAGTTTTATGGTGGGTTTTGCTACCGGGGATTATCTTGATGCGTTTTTTTCGTGATTGGCGCTCCCCTTTGGGTGTGAGAAATTTTGGTCAACGTTTTGGATTTCAAAAAATTGCTCGTGCTGATATTTTAATCCATGCTGTTTCTTTGGGGGAAGTGCGGGCTGTTTCGCCATTAGTAAAGCGGTTATTAGCAGAAAACCCCACTAAAAAGATTCTCTTTACCGCAACAACATTAACAGGCAGTGATCAAATCCAGCGCTCTTTTAAAGATGCTTTAGCAAATGGGCAATTAACCCATACCTATTTACCATTAGATTTTGGTCTTTCGATGGCGCTTTTTCTAAAGAAAGCTGCGCCTAAAGTGATCTTAATTATGGAAACAGAGATCTGGCCAAACTTTATTTTACAAGCAAAGAAAAGAGCGATTCCGCTTTATATTATTAGTGCGTGTTTATCAGATCGCTCATATCGCCGTTATCAAAAGATCTCTAAAAGTATTCATCAATTATTAAGCGATGTCAGTGTACTTGCACAAACCGATGAAGATGTATTACGCTTTGAAGTATTAGGCGTTAAATCGGCAAAACGTATGGGAAATATAAAATATGATTTGACGGTGCCTGATATTGTTTTTGAGCGTTTAACTATTTTAAATGAGCACCGGCAAAAAGATTCGATCTATTGGATTGCGGCAAGTACGCATGAAGAGGAAGAAGAGATTATTATTGAAGCTTTTATTCGAGCTAAAAAACGATTACCCCAATTACATCTGATTTTAGCGCCGCGTCATCCTGAAAGATTCCAAGAGGTGAAACTTTTACTAGATGAGTATATTGATGCTCACGATTTTACCCTCTCAATTCGTAGTGAAGGGGAGTTAACTGATCTTAATCCTCAAGCAGATATCTGGTTAGTAGATACTTTAGGGGAGTTATTACTCTTTTATGCTTTCGCTGATATTGCAACGGTGGGTGGTAGCTTTGTCCCTATTGGTGGGCATAATATTTTAGAGCCGGCATTTTTCTCAAAACCGATTACAGTAGGACCTCACATGGAGGAAAATCGGGAGATTATGACGCAGTTTTTAGATAATAAGGCAATCTTGCAAGTAAGTGGTGATACGCTTAGTAAAGTGATTAAACAGTTAGTCACAGATTCTTCTTATCGCCTGCATTTAGGGGAAGCTGCACGTTTAACAATGGCCGAAAATCAAGGCGCTATTGATATTGTGATTGAGGAGATTTCCCCTTTAATCTGATCTTGCCTAATAAAGGCTCAGAGATTTTAGAAGATAAAATTCTTTATTATTTAAGGATAGCTCTCTCTGTAAAAATCTATCTTCTTGATACTGCGAATATGTGCTAAATCATTGTTATTAACGAATTTCTATAGAAGAATCCCATTGATTTGCTTCTCTTTGAGTATCTCTTATATACTGCTAAAGGTTATTGATAATGAGATGCTTTAAAAAAAGGGTTGTGATGGCATTAAAACCTTCAAAAAATCCTGAAGAAAATGTAAAAAAATCAGAGCATCAATCATTTATCAGCAAAAAATTTTAAGCTTTAGAGATTATCGTAGCGAATAAGTTATGAAAATCATTTAAAGCGACAGTTTTCATTTTATAAATCATATTCACTAACGATAAGAGAAGGATAAGCTTTATGGCAAATTCTAAGATTTTTTACACCAAAACAGATGAAGCCCCAATGTTGGCAACATACTCATTTTTACCGATTGTAGAGGCTTTTACTAAACCTGCGGCAATTGATATTGAAGTGAAAGATATCTCATTAACAGGACGTATTTTAGCGCTTTTTCCTGATCTTTTAGAGGAATCTCAGCGTGTTGAAGATGCTTTAGCTGAGCTTGGTAAATTAACGCAAGATCCTGCGACAAATATCATTAAACTCCCGAATATCTCCGCATCTATTCCACAATTAAAAAGAGCCATTGCGGAGTTGCAAGCCGCTGGGTTTGCGATTCCTGATTTTCCTGAAGAGCCGAAAAATGACGCAGAAGCTGAGATTAAAAAACGTTATTCACGCGTTTTAGGATCGGCTGTAAACCCTGTTCTTCGTGAAGGAAACTCAGATCGCCGTGCACCGATGGCAATTAAAGAGTTTGCTCGTAATAATCCCCATTCAATGGGAGAGTGGAAAAAAGACTCGAAAACAAAAGTTGCCACAATGAATGATGGGGACTTTTATGGCTCTGAGCAATCAGTGACGATTCCAGAAGCCACTGAATATAAGATCGTTTTTAAAGGGGAAGGTAAAGAGCAAGAATTAAAAGGCTTTGCACCACTTTTAAAAGGGGAGATTATCGATAGCTCAGTGATGAGTATCACAAAGCTTAAAGCATTTGTAGAAAAAGCCGTCGCAGAAGCGAAAGCGCAAGATGTTTTACTTTCAGCCCATCTTAAAGCAACGATGATGAAGGTTTCTGACCCCATTATGTTTGGGGCGATTGTTGAAGTTTACTTTGCGGATCTTTTTGCAAAATATGGTGATCTTTTCAAAGAGATAGGGGTCGATACTCGTAATGGTTTGGGCGATATCTATGCAAAAGTAAAAGGTCATGCGAAAGAAGCAGAGGTCATTGCGGCAATTGATGCTGTGATTGCAAAGGGTCCTCGCCTTGCAATGGTTGATTCTGATAAAGGTATTACAAATCTTCATGTCCCATCAGATGTGATTGTCGATGCTTCAATGCCGGCAATGATTCGTGCGGGCGGGAAGATGTGGAATAAAGATAATAAGACGGAAGATACCATTGCGTTGATTCCTGATCGCTGTTATTCAGGCGTATTTGCGGCAACTATTGAAGATTGTATTGCTAATGGTGCATTAGATCCTAAAACAATGGGAACAGTGCCAAATGTAGGCTTAATGGCGCAAAAAGCAGAAGAGTATGGATCACATGATAAAACCTTCCAAGCACCGGGTAATGGGGTGATTGAGGTTGTGACAAAAGATGGCAAAGTGCTCATGAGTCAAGCTGTAGAAGCGGGTGATATCTTTAGAATGTGTCAGGCAAAAGATGCGCCGATTCAAGATTGGGTTAAACTTGCGGTCATGCGTTCACGCTTATCAGATACGCCGGCAATTTTTTGGTTAGATGAAAATCGTGCCCATGACCGTGAAATGATTAAAAAAGTCGATATCTACTTAAAAGATCATGATACAGATGGTTTGGATATTCAGATCATGGATCCAATTTCAGCCGCGAAAGCAACGTTAAAGCGTATTCGTGAAGGCAAAGATACAATCTCTGTAACAGGAAACGTATTACGTGATTATTTAACAGATCTCTTCCCCATTTTAGAGCTTGGCACTTCTGCAAAAATGCTCTCAATTGTCCCTTTAATGAAAGGAGGCGGTCTCTTTGAAACAGGGGCGGGTGGTTCGGCTCCTAAGCATATTGAACAATTTATTGCAGAAGGTTATCTGCGTTGGGATTCACTCGGTGAGTTCTTAGCACTAGCTGAATCATTAAAGCATTTGGGCCGTACGCAAAATAATGCTAAAGCGCTTCTTCTTGGGGAAATGCTAGATTTAGCAAATACAAAATTCTTAAAAGAAGACCGTTCACCTGCGAGAAAAATCGGGCAGATTGATAACCGAGGTTCACATTTCTACCTTTCGCTTTATTGGGCAGAGGCGCTTGCAAATCAGGACCAAGATGCAGATCTTAAAGCAATCTTTACGAAGGTCGCAACAGCACTTTCAGCAAATGAAGCAAAGATTAATGAAGAGCTAATTAGTGCGCAAGGAAAAGCACAAGAGATTGGTGGTTATTACCGACCTGTTGATGCGAAAGCCGAAAAAGCGATGCGCCCAAGTGTAACCTTTAATGAGGTATTAGCCTCTCTTTAATGATTTTAGAGAAAGTGGGAAGTAAATATTCCTACGATCTTTGATTCTGTAAAGCCCAATAAAATTATTTATTGGGCTTTTTGTTTTTTATTTTTTAATAAACGAATAATTAATATCTATTTTAATTTCAGGGGAGTATTTTTTTATTCAAAGAGCTTAAATTCAACTCTTCTCTATATGTGACAAAACATCATTTGTAAATAGGAATGATTCGTACTACTGTTATCATTGTTTTGTAAATACTATACATCGATACAATAAAGGGAATTTTATGTCATATAGTGGGAAGCTCCGCTTGCATCCTTTAGCGGTTGCAGTCTTTTGTTTATGTTCTGTGCAAGTTATTTATGCTGATGAAAAGCAAGCTGAAATCAAGGATCAAATACAATTAGATGCTAAAGATGCGATAGGGTTGGGGCGTATTTTGGTAAAAGCACAGCCTGAAGGAGAAAGTGGGGATGCACAAGGCTATGATGAAGTATATAACCAAGATATGTCTTCGGTATATCGTGGTCGAGAAGAGATAGAGCGCTTTAAAGGAAAGTCTCCGGCAGATATTTTTAAGGGAATGGCAGGTGTTTATAGTGGAGATTCTAGAAATAGCGGTTCTGTAGATATTAATATTCGTGGGATCCAAGGGCAAGGGCGAGTACCTGTTACAATTGATGGCACAGAGCAGGGCGTGACTGTTTATCGTGGTTATTTTGGTGCGAGTAATCGTAATTATGTAGACCCTAGTTTAATTAGTAGTATTACTGTTGAGAAAGGGGGTACTTTATCAACAGATGTGAAAACATCTGTAGGTGGTGGGGTTGCGATGAAAACCTTAGGAATTGATGATGTAGTCGCTTTAGATCAAAAGTTTGGAATAGATTTTCAAATGGATACCAGTACAAATACCACCAAACCTCGTTTGCCTGATCTATCTTTAATTGGAACCGATTATCGAGATGACCCTAGTAAAAAAGGGGGAGGGTGGGAGACGAGTACTCATATTTTAAAGGATCCTAAAAGTCGAGGTAGTCAATCAGACTGGTTTAATTTAAGAGATGGCTCAATGCGCATTGCCGGGGGATATAGGGGCGAAATTTTTGATTTAATGGCAGCCGTAAGTTATCGAAAACAAGGAAATTATTTTTCTGGTAAGAGAGGCGCTTCTGGGTATTATTCTGAAAATGCAGATGATGAAGCATTTATGGCAAATGTGGCTGAGATTTATAAGCCCGGCTCTGAAGTTTTAAATACCTCTAGTACTAATCGCTCCTTATTGTTAAAAAATACTTGGTATCTTTCAGATGAGCAACGCTTATTACTAACCGCTAGACATAGCTTAATTGAGCATGGTGAATTGATGCCATCACGAATTATTCGTTATGCTGATGGGGGAATCCAACAGTGGCCAACTAGTAAGATTAATCAAAGAGCTTACAGTGCGCAGTATAAATGGAATCCTGCTGATAATCCTTGGATTGATACAAATATTAATGTATGGCAGACGGTGACAAATAGTGATACCTATACCGGTGATGGTTATGTGTTTGATCTGAAAAGTCAAGATTGGGGCTGGAACTCTTGCCGAGATCAAAACCCTGATGATCCAAGCGTCTGTGTAAGAGATGATCAACAGCACTTATATCAAAATACAGCTTTGGCACATTCAAGAGATACTCGATGGGGAATTACCGCTAATAATACTATGTTATTAATGGAAAACTTGAAGTTTACTGCCGGCATTGATTATCAAAGAGAGAAGTTACGTTCGGCAACTAATACTCGTGAAGGGAGACGAAGAAGTACAAGTTTAATGTTTAATTTTGAATGGCAACCTATTCCAAGCGTGACAATTAATGCGGGTGTTAAACGAAATTCTTACTCTTCATTTGATGATCGTTTAGCACAAGCACGCCGAAATAAAGAGCATAACCTGCAACGTATGAATGTCTCTTCGCAAAAGATTATGGCGAATCGTGCCATCACTCAAGATGAATATGATTTTTATCAAAATACTGACAATATGCTCAATAATTTTACTACAGAAGAGCGTATAGATTGGATAGCCTCTAATCCTGATGGATGGGATGAGTATGTAACACTTAAGCAATCTGTTAATACACCATTTGAATATGATAAAGGTCGTGTAAAAGAGGGATTTATTTATTCTCAAAGAGCAGATGGGAAATATTACCGTGAGGATAATCCCTATTTAAATGGTACGATTTCATCAGAAATGGTCATGAATCCTGTAACGGGAGAGCTTGAACCTCTCTATAAAGTTACTGGTACAGATTCAGTTTTCCCTGCATTTGAAAATGATGCACAAAAGTTTGCGCCTGTTACCAGAAAATCAGGTCATGCATGGTCTCCAATTGTCTCTATTGGTTGGGATATGACAGATTATTCAAAAGTATATGCGCGCTTTGCAAAAGATACGCGTTTCCCCAGTATGTTTGAATCAACCGTAGGATTTTTCAATTCAGGTGTGCGGGATCAGATAACTTTAAAACCTGAAAAATCTCGCAATTTTGAAGTAGGTTATGTCTATGATCTCTCTTGGTTACCTAATACGGAAGCAAGTGATATTAAGATTAGTTATTATGATACAAAGCTTAATAATGTCATCGAGCGAGATACTGAAATGCATATTTCACAAATTGATGTCATGAAAACAAAAGGGATAGAGGTCCAAGCGAGATATTCTACGGGGAAGTACTATGCAACCTTAGGAATGAATTACAATTTGAAAAATAAAAGTTGCGATGAATCATCTTCGATGAGACTAGATTATACAGGGAATTTCCCTACTTGTGTTGATGGTGGATTTCCTATTGGTTATTTAAGAACGCACATGATTCCTAAATATAGCATTAACTTAGGTATGGGCGGGAAGTTCTTTAATAATCAATTAGAGGTGAGTGCGAACTTTAACTATCATAGTAAAGCTCGTAATGGACAAGAAGAGCAGATGATGAAAGACGGGCTATTTCCTGCTCAAGGGTTGAATAATAACCCTATTCGTTGGGATTCTGCATTAGTTGTTGATCTCTTTATGAAGTATAAGATTGATAAAGATATGTCCATTAACTTCTCTGGGCATAACCTTACGAATCAATACTATATTGATCCTCTAACTCGCTCATTTATGCCAGCACCAGGGCGCACGTTTAGAATTGGATTTGAAGGGAAATTATAATTTAGGTGAATTATTAGGAATTTTTATATTTTAAAAAAGCTCGATATTAATCTATCGGGCTTTTTGTTTTTAGGAGATGAATAATGGCTATTTTTACTATTCCTTAGCATAAAATTTTAAAAATAAAGAGTCTATATTGATGAAATTAAATGTTATTTATTAACAATTGAAAATATAGTGTGAATCTAAATGAGAATTGTTAGCTAATGAGATTCTCTTATGATAATATTTTTTATTCAAAATTTTATATCTAAAATATTTTAAAAAAAAGGGAAAAAAATGTCATCGATGGGGAAATGCCGGTTACATCCATTAGCTATTGCGGTAATTTGTCTATTGTCTGCACAAGTTGTATTGGCAGATGATTCGATAGATTCAGATACTGAAAGTATTTCAAAAGAGACTCATGAAGCAATAGAGCTCGGCCGTATTTTAGTAAGAGCTCAATTCGATGGGGAAAGTGGTGATGCGCAAGGCTATGATGATGTTTATAGCCGGGATATGTCCTCTGTATATCGTGGTAAAGATGAGATTCAGCGTAATAAAGGCTTATCTCCTGCAGATTTATTAAAAGGTATGACCGGTGTTTATAGTGGTGATGCGCGTAATAGTGGCGCTATTGATGTAAATATCCGCGGGATTCAAGGGCAGGGAAGAGTGCCGGTAACGATTGATGGAACAGAGCAAGCGATCTCTGTTTATCGTGGTTATTTTGGCGTTAGTAATCGAAATTATGTTGATCCCAGTATGATTAGCAGTATTACTGTAGAAAAAGGGGCGACGTTAGGCTCTGGTGTAAAAACATCAGTAGGTGGTGGGGTTGCGATGACCACGATTGGGATTGATGATGTTGTTGCTAAGGATCAGAAGTTTGGTGTTGATTTCCAAATGGATACGGGCAGTAATACAACAAAACCTCGTTTGCCCAATATGTCTCTATTAGGCACAGATTATCGTGACGACCCAATGTTTGACCCAAGCGTGATCCCTCTTGATCATCCCAGTTTATTTGTTGGTAATAAACAACGTGGTAGCAGTACAGATTTCTTTAATTTCCGGGATTATTCAATGCGACTAGCTGCCGGTATGCGCGCAGAATATTTTGATTTGATGGCAGCGGTAAGTTACCGCAAGCAAGGGAACTATTTTTCAGGGAAGCGGGGAAGTTCATTCTATTCAGCGGAGAGTGCAAAGGAGCATGCTTTTGTCCCACCTGTGGCATTAACTTATAAGCCAGGGTCTGAAGTTTTAAATACCTCTAGCGCTAATAAATCCCTTTTAATTAAAAACACATGGTATCTTCCAGAAGATCAACGCCTATTATTGATGGCTCGCCATAGTGATATTAATCATGGGGAGTTAATGCCTTCACGGTTACTTCGTTCTGAAAATGCAGAAGATGCAGGATTACTGCAATGGCCTGAAAGCGATATCAAGCAAAAAGCCTATAGTATTCGTTATCAGTGGAATCCTGAAGATAATCGTTGGATTGATGCTGATATTAGCCTTTGGAAAACAACCACTGATAGTAATACCTATACAACCGGCGATTCTATTTTTGGACGTGATTCTTATGATGGTGCGTGGAACTGGTGCATGATCGTCAATAACAAAGATCAAAGCAAATGTGTACGTGATGGATTATTTCATCCTTATGTCAATAAGGGGCTTGCCCATGTGAAGAATACGCGTTGGGGCGTTACGGCAAGTAATACCATGGAGTTAATGGATGATCTGAAATTTACTGCCGGCATTGATTTTCAAAAGGAGAAGTTACGTTCTGACACTAAAACCCGTGAAGGTAGGCGCCAAGAATATAATCTCTTTTTTAATTTTACTTGGCAGCCGATTCCGTCAGTAACGATTAATGCCGGCTTAAGACGAGATTCTTATAACTCTCATGATGATCTTTTAGCGGAGAAAAGGCTTAGTAAAGATCTTCGTTATGCGCAAGATGGGGTTGATTATATGGAGATCTACACTTCGCGCCCATTTACCCAAGATGAGTATGATTTTTATCATTCAGTCGAGGCAGAATTGCGGGCAGCGGGGGCTATGAATGAGGCTGGAACGGTTGATTACGTCAGTCCTGGGTTTCAAATCTGGCGTGAGAATAATAATGAAAAGTTCCAGCAATATCATAAGCTTTGGACATCAAAAACATTTGATGGTGGCGTTAATGAGACTTATGAGTTTTCGCAAAGAGGAGATGGTAAGTATCATCGAGAAGATAATCCCCTTGCAAATGGAAAGGTACCACAAGGAAAACGGATAGATCCATGGACAGGGAAGGAAGTGGATAATTATGTCTTTAAAAATATTAATCACAAGACAAAAGATGCCGGCGACCAGAAGTATGCCGCTGTACAAAAACGCTCAGGTCATGCTTGGTCTCCTATATTATCCATTGGTTGGGATATGACCGATTATTCTAAAGTCTATGCGCGCTATGCTGAGTCAAAACGTTTCCCTAGTATGTTTGAAGATACCATTGGGTTTACGACAAATATCCGAGATTTTGTACATTTAAAACCAGAAGAATCTCGCACCTTTGAAGTGGGGTATGTCTATGATCTATCGTGGTTACCCAATACATTAGCGAGTGATATTAAAATCAGTTATTACGATATGACGCTTAAAAACGTGATTGAGCGTGACCCATCATTTAACATTACTCAAATTGATAAACAAAAAACAAAAGGGATAGAGCTTCAAGCTCGTTATGAGAGCCAACGTTTCTTTGCTAATGCGGGAATTAACTACAATTTAAAGAATAAAACTTGTGATGATTCCGCTTCCATGGTGATGGACCCTTCTGGTGATTTTCCTGTATGTGTTGATGGCGGCTTCCCTAATGGATTCTTACGAACCAATATGATTCCTAAATATAGCGTGAACCTTACGGTTGGCGGAAAATTCTTCGATAGTAAGTTAGAAGTGGGGACATCACTAAATTACCATGCTAAAGCACGTAATGGTCAAGAAGAGATGATGGTGGCTAGCGGTAAATTAAATGGGGATATGGTGGGAAATAACGCCCCTATTCGTTGGAATAGTGTCTTTTTAGTAGATGCTTTTTTAAATTATAAAATAGATGATAGTCTTTCTATGTATTTCTCTGGGCATAATCTAACGAATCAATATTATATCGATCCTCTTACTCGATCTTATATGCCGGCACCAGGTCGAACATTTAGAATTGGGTTAAAGGGGAATTTTTAGAGTCTAGTAAAATTTTCAGTAAGAAAACAAAAATATTTTAAACAATGATCATCATACGAAAAGCCCAAAGTATTTTGGGCTTTTTTGTCGTTACAAGCGGAGAAAGAGCCGCTTTTAAAGCTAAATTGAAACAATTGTACTTATAGGTAAGATTTTGATTTTATGGTTAAAAATATTGACTAATTATTTTTCATAGGTATCAATAGAGGGAAGTAGATAAATATTTTACCTACTTAAATTCTTGAAAATACACAGAAGAATGTATGGCAAGTAAAGGGCTGGGGGAGTAGGTTTATCCGTAATGGATGTAATATTGATTGCAAGGATAGACGAATAATGAAAATGATAAAAATGATGAAAGGAAGATAAGGATGCTTGTTGTTAGTTTGATATATGACATCTCTATGATTCCTATTTTGTTTTGAATTGTTTTATTGTTGAGTGATCTAAAACTCCCAGATGATATTTAAAGAAAAGATTATTTTAAGATCTATTGCTATTGCTATTGCTATTGCTATTGAGATGTTGAAATGATCCAAATATAAAAACCTTGGGGGATGATTATGAATCATTTAAAGAATAAGTCTCATCATAAAATTGTCATTTTAGGCGCTGGATTTGGTGGGCTTGGAATGGCTGCTCAGCTAAAAATGGCGGGAATCAATGACTTTGTTGTTTTAGAAAAAGGGTCAGATATTGGGGGTGTTTGGCGGGATAATACCTATCCTGGCGCCGCGTGTGATGTGGAATCCCATCTTTATTGTTACTCCTTTTTTCTTCATTTACGCGTAACAAACTCTTATGCGGGTCAAGCTGAGTTTATGCGTTATATGAATGAATTAGTTGATAAATTTGATCTTCGAGAACATATTGTTTTAAATGCCGAGATCTCAAAAGCTTACTGGGATGACAAAGAGAAACAGTGGGATTTTACTTTACAGAATGATACAACTTTTTCAGGGAACTATTTTATTCCCGCTTGGGGGCAATTGAATATCCCTAATTTCCCTCATATTGAAGGGGTTGAGCTTTTTAAAGGAACATATTTTCATTCTGCAAGATGGGATCATTCTGTAGATCTTACAAATAAAAAAGTTGGCAGTATTGGTGCAGCGGCAAGTGCTGTGCAATATATTCCGGAAATAGCGCCTAAAGTTGAGCATCTAACGGTGTTTCAGCGCTCAGCTAACTGGGTGATTCCTCGGGAGAAAACTGCATTTTCAAAAGAGGATATTGCTGAGTTTATTAATGATCCTGAGCTATTTAAAGCTAGTAGACAAGCCTTATATGATATTAAAGAACAGAATTTTTTCTCTTTAAAACAAGGCTCAAAGGCGCAAGAAAAAGCGATTCAATTAGCAAAGGATTATTTAAATACCGCAGTGACAGATCCAAAGCTAAGAGAGAAGTTAGTTCCTGCTTATGAGTATGGCTGTAAACGAATTTTAATTACAAGTGATTATTATCCGACCCTGCAAAGATCTAATGTCACGGTTGAGACAGAGCCTATTCAAGCTTTTTATGAAGATGGAATTATCACTAAAGATGGTCAAAAACATCCCTTAGATGTGGTAGTTTTCGGTACAGGCTTTAAGAGTCACGCTTTCCATGGAAATTTAGAAATTACGGGATTTAATGGCGCATCTTTATCTGAATTATGGGTTGATGGTGCTTCTGCTTATTTAGGGATAACCGTGCCTAATTTTCCTAATATGTTTCTGCTTTATGGGCCTAATACCAACTTAAATCATAGTTCGATTTTATTAATGTTAGAAGCGCAGCAACAATATATTATTCAAGCGATTGAGGAGATGGAGCAATCTAATATTGCGGGTATTATCGTTAATCAAAAAATTTATGAAGACTTTAATGAGCAATTACAGGAAGATTTAAAAACAACGGCTTTTTCAACTTCTTGTTCTAGCTGGTATAAAAATTCCGAAGGTAAAATTATTAACAACTGGTCAGGATCTGTAAGAGATTATGAAGCCGCTGTCGCCTCCTTCAATATTGCCGATTTTTCACAAATCTAAGGGGAAAAGGATGAGAGTTGATCGAGATACACAAGTTATCTTACAAGCTTTTAAGGAAGCGGGTGGGCAAGGGATAGAGATCTTATCTGTTCAAGATGCTAGAGATGTTTACGTTCAAAATAATACTGGAGATTTAGAGCCTGATAAGATTCATTCGGTGAAAGATCGGCAAATTACAGTAAGAGATGGAAATCAAATAACGGTACGAATTTATGAGCCAAGGGAAAATGCTCATGAAAAGAGTCCAGGAATACTCTTTATGCATGGTGGTGGTTGGGTTATTGGGGATTTAGAAACCCATGATTCTATCTGCCGGCGAGTGGCTAAAGAGACGCAGTATTCAGTGATTGCCGTCGATTATCGCTTGGCGCCGGAGTACCCATTTCCTTATCCCTTACATGATTGTATCGATGCTTTGCTATGGCTTGGGCAAGAGGGAGAGCTGCTTCAGATAGAAACAACGTCGATTATTGTGATGGGAGATAGTGCGGGAGGAAATTTAGCAACAATATTAGCGCATCAATTTAATAAGAGTAATGATTATCATATTGCAGCAGAGGTCTTATTTTATCCAGTGACAACTGCGATCATGGATAGCCCCTCTTATGAAAGATTTGCAGAAGGATATCCGTTATCCAAGAAGACGATGGAATGGTTTATCAATCATTATGTAACAAAAGAGACAGATCCAGCTAATCCGCAAATATCCCCACTTTACTATGAGGATCTACAATCTGATGTTGCTACATTTATCATGACTGTTGGTTTAGATCCTTTATGTGATGAAGGGGTTTATTATGCTCAAAAGTTGATAACGAAGGGGCATTATGTGGTTTATCAACATCAGCCAGATACGATGCATGGAATATTAACATCGGCAAAAGCAATAAAATTGGGAGAACACTATATTCACAAAGCTTGTGATTTTATTAAAGAGTATTTTAAATGACAATGAGGTAACGCTCGTTGATAGGGTTATCGGCATTTGTATAGATGCTAAAGGAATATTTGTTTCCCTAAAAGGTCGCTATTATTAGCGGCCTTTTTTTATTTTTCATTAAATACAATGACTTTGATCCATAAATTTTAAGTTATTTTAAACCGTTAATTGAAGTTTATTGTTTTAGCGATCTAGCCTTTATTTTATGCACTTTTTTTAACAAGCACTTATGACATTTTTTTATTCTAAATCTAAAGTTTTTTAGAATAAAGAATCACAAATATTCCCATATATCGTTGATTTTTATTGAGTTAGATTAACAATTGAAAATATAAGTTAAATCTAAATGAGAATTGTTAGCTAATGGGATTCTCTTATGATAATATTTTTTTATTCAAAATTTCATATCTAAAATATTGTTCATTAAAAAGGGAATAAAATGTCATCGATGGGGAAATGCCGACTGCATCCATTGGCTATTGCGGTTATTTGTCTATTGTCAGTGCAAGCAGCTTTTGCAGATGATTCGATAGATTCAGCTTCTGAAAATCTCCAAAAGGAGAGTATAGAAGCCATTGAGTTAGGGCGCATTTTGGTTCGTGCCCAATCTGAAGAAGGTGCTAATGATGCTCAAGGTTACGATGAGGTTTATAACGCCAATATGTCTTCTGTTTATCGTGGAAGAGAAGAGATTGAGCGTCATAAAGGCAAATCCGCTGCTGATATTTTAAAAGGGATGACCGGTGTTTATAGTGGCGACTCCCGAAATAGTGGGGCCATTGATGTGAATATTCGTGGGATTCAAGGGCAAGGGCGCGTGCCTGTAACCATTGATGGAACTGAGCAGAGTATCTCTGTTTACCGCGGTTATATGGGTGTTAGTAACCGTAACTATTTAGATCCAAGCCTGATTAGTAGTATTACAGTTGAAAAAGGTGGCACATTATCAACTGATGTGAAAACCTCTGTCGGTGGTGGTGTTGCGATGAAGACCATCAGCATTGATGATGTGGTGCCATTCGATCAGAAGTTTGGGATTGATTATCAGATTGATACGAGCACGAATACGACAAAACCCAGACTGCCAGATCTCTCACCGATTGGGCAAGATTATCGAAATGACCCAGATAAAATTGGGGGTAGAGTAGAAACGCATCCTAATTTATTACGTGATCCTAAAACGCGCGGCAGTGATTCAGATTGGTTTAATCTAAGAGATGGATCTGCGCGTATTGCTGCTGGGTATCGTGGGGAGATTTTTGACCTTTTAGCGGCGGTGAGTTATCGCAAACAAGGTAACTACTACTCAGGAAAGCATGGTGCCGCAGGTTATTATAGTGAGAGTACTGATGGCAATGTCTATATGCCAAATGTGGCAGATACTTATGCTCCGGGCTCAGAAGTGCTTAATACTTCCAGTACAAACCGCTCCTTTTTACTTAAAAATACGTGGTATCTTCCGGAAGATCAGCGCCTTTTATTTACCGCAAGGCATAGTTTAATAGAGCATGGTGAACTGATGCCATCTCGTATTATGCGTTATTCCGATGGGGGAATTCAGCAATGGCCGATTGGGAAGATTAATCAAAGAGCCTATAGTGCGCAATATAAATGGAACCCTGAAGATAATCAGTGGATTGATACTAATATTAATGTTTGGCGGACTATCACTAATAGTAATACTTATACAGGTCCAGGTTATGTTTTTGATTTAGAAACAACTGACTGGATGTGGGATTGGTGCCGCTTAAATACAGAAGATGTCTCTAAATGCGAATGGGATGATAAAACGCATCTTTATAAAAATACTTCACTTGCGCACGCTAGAGATACTCGCTGGGGTATTACCGCCAATAATACGATGCAGATAATGGATAATCTCAAATTCACCGCCGGCATTGATTATCAAAAAGAGAAGCTACGCTCAGATACTAAAACTCGAGAAGGGCGCCGTAGAGCCACGAGCTTGATGTTTAACTTTGAGTGGAAACCGATTCCAAGCGTTACGATTAATGCCGGCGTTAAACGAAATTCTTACTCTTCATTTGATGATCGATTAGCAGAAGGGCGTCGCAATCAAGATTCTGAGTTTGAGCGTAAAAATGTGAATGCTTTTAATATGATTTACGATCGTGTCGTGAGCCAAGATGAGTACGATTTTTACCAAAAAACCGAGAATATGCACCAAAATATGACGCCCCAAGAACAGATGGAGTGGTCTATGGCGCATCGAGATGAGTGGACAAAGTATTATCAATTAAAGGAAGCAATTACCGGCAATAAAGGAAAAATTCGCGAGAAGCATCTCTATTCCCAACGCGAAGATGGACGTTATTATGTTGCAGATAACCCGCACCTTAACGGCACGATTCCTAGTGAAAAAGTGATTAACCCCGTTACCGGCGAAGAGGTCGATCGTTATACTTATTTTACTAATGAGAAAGTTGATTTAGGAAGGCTGGAAAATCGTTTTGCACCTGTGAAACGTAAATCAGGGCATGCTTGGTCACCGGTATTTTCAATTGGTTGGGAGATGACCGATTATTCTCGTGTTTATGCCCGTTATGCTGAAGATAAAAGATTCCCAAGCATGTTTGAAGATACGGTAGGTTTTACCACCGGCGTTCGTGATTATGTCAATTTAAAGCCAGAGCGTTCTCGTAACTTTGAAGTGGGTTATATCTACGATCTCTCATGGCTTCCTAATGTCCAAGCGGCAGATGTGAAATTGAGTTATTACGATATGAAGCTCAATGATGTGATTGAGCGTGATGCTTATATGTTTATTTCCCAAATTGATGAGCAGCGCTCTAAGGGGGTAGAGCTTCAAGCGCGTTTTGCTAATGAGAAATATTTTGCAAATATTGGCGTTAATTACAATCTTAAAAATAAAACCTGTGATGAATCTTCTGCGATGGCTCTTGACCCCACAGGTGGATTCCCAACTTGTGTCGATGGCGGATTCCCCAATGGTTTTTTAAGAACCAGCATGGTGCCTAAATATAGCGTGAACTTATCAGTAGGCGGGAAGTTCTTTGGGGATCAGTTAGAAGTTAGTAGTGATTTTAATTATCACAGTAAGGCGCGTAATGGTCAGGAAGAAGCAATGTTCCAAAGTGGCAAGTTACAAGGGATGGATAATAATCCGATTCGTTGGAACTCAGCCTTAATTATTGATGCGAATTTGAAGTACAAGATTGATAGAAATCTGACAATGACTTTCTCAGCACAGAACTTAACGAATCGCTATTACATCGATCCGCTGACGCGCTCCTTTATGCCGGCGCCGGGAAGAACTTTCCGTATTGGGCTACAAGGCAAGCTGTAACTATTTTTCTTAAATGATGACTCATTTTGGATAACTTAAATCTCTTTTTTTGAAAAGAGCCTGTTTTACACACTTATCACAAATCTCAGGTTGATGATAAGTGGTTTATTGATCAAATTAAATAAAAATATAAAAGGGAATTAATATGTCGACAAAAGATCGATATCGTTTAACACCACTCGCGTTTGCTATCGCTTGTGTATTAGTGACTTCAACTGTCTTTGCACAAGAGGTAGGGGATGAGGATTGGGATGATTCAGAGATCTTACAAGAGAGTAAAAATACGGTAGGATTAGGAAAAGTCACAGTCGTTGCGAAAGTGGAGAGTGAGAGCCACGAGGTCAAGCATGATCAGGTTTATGATCGCAGTATCTCCTCCGTTTATCGAGATAAGGAGGAAGTCGAGCGCTTTAAAGGCGCCGTGCCGGCGGATGTCTTTAAAGGAATGGTGGGTGTTAATAGTGGGGATGCTCGTAATAGTGGTGCACTAGATCCTAACGTTCGAGGGATTCAAGGGCAAGGAAGAGTGCCGGTAACCATTGATGGTACTGAGCAAGCCATTACTGTATGGCGAGGTTATGCCGGTGCGAATAACCGTAACTATATTGATCCGATGTTAATTGGGGGGATGACAGTTGAGAAAGGCCCTGGATTAAGCCGAGGCATTAATAGTTCAGTGGGCGGCGCTGTTGCAATTACGACATTAGGAATTAACGATATTGTCGGGGAAGATAAAGATTGGGGAATTGATCTTAAGGTTGAAGGAAGCAATAACTCTAAAAAGCCTAATATGCCCGATATTAACGCACCGCTGCCTGATGTTTTAGGGACTGGCTATGTTCCTTATCTCTTCTCGTTTTATGATAATGCAGTCTCTGTGACGCCGAGAACCAGTGGGCAAAATAGCTTTGGGGATGATAATGCCTTTCGTATTGCTGCTGGTAAAAAATGGAATAACTTTGACCTTTTAGGAGTCTATGTTTACCGGAAAAAAGGGAATCATTTCTCTGGGAAAAATGGCGCTAGTAAATATTCCGGAGGCGAATATAACAAAGAGAATGCCGATGAGCGTAAAGATTTCTGGGATAACTATACTAAGCATCTTGCCGATGTTTATAAGCCAGGAAGCGAAGTGCCTAATACCTCTAATGAGATGCAATCGATCTTAGTGAAAGGGACATGGCGCCCGACAGAGGATCAGGTTTTAGAGCTTGGACTTCGTCATACTTGGGGGAAATATGGGGAGATTATGCCATCAAGGGTTGCCAATCACCTTTCAGATTTAGACCATCTTTTAAATACCTCCCCAGAGAACCCTTTAAAGGATTATGTACGTCAGCAAGTCGTTGGTAAATTCCCGCAGTGGCCTTTAAGCAAAGTGAAGACAACGGCGGTGTATTTGAATCATAAATGGAATCCTGACAACCCTTATATTGATTTAGAAACCAATCTTTGGGGTACAAAAACTATTTTAGATACTCATACTTCAGGCGGATATCCTCGTGAGTTTTATAGCAGTATGCTTCACCCTGAGCTTGCCGGTAAATGGCGCAATACCTCTTTAACCAACTCAGATAACCGCCGCTGGGGGATTACCACGAGTAATCGCATGGAGTTAACAGAGAATCTTGATTTAACGGTTGGCGGAAGCTATCAATATGAAACGTTAAAATCAAACGATATCTGGTACTTAGATCCGAAAGAAGTTCAAGGCTACTCCTTTAGGACCATTCCCCGTGAAGGCTGGCGTAAAGAGTGGAATATGCGCTTTAACTTTGATTGGCGTCCGCTTTCTTGGTTAGAGATTAGCGCCGGAATGCAAAAAGAAGGTTATTCTTCTTATGATGAGCAGTTAAATAAGCAGCGCCGAGCGAGAAATAATGCTTATGCAAGTAAAGGCGATCCAGGCTTGCTTTTAACTTATGCTTTAGAGCCAACACAAGATCTTCTTGATGCACATGCAAAATTTGAAGCAGGGAGAAATAGTGATGATTCAGCGCTTAGAAGACAGGCGATGATGGATTACCGAGATTTTATACAAAGCTATAATAATGAGTTAGCGGCAAAAGGGATTGATGCGAAAGTTCCGATGTTCTTTGACCCTAATACGGCAACGATCTCAGGTAATAAAACATGGTATGTCCGTGAAGACGGGAAATTCCATGCAGAAGATAATCCCTTTATGAATGGGGAGATTGCAAGTATCGGTGGTAAAGCCCCAGAAAATAATGGTTATACCCATACGAACCGTCCATTTGTAGGGGATCCATTTGCTGAAGTTCCAAAACAAGGCAATAGCGGTACATGGCAACCTGTGATCTCTGCAACCGCTTGGATTACCGATGAAGCAAGAGTTTATGCGCGTTATGCTAAAACACAGAGAATGCCAAGTATGTTTGAATCTACAGTCGGTTTCTCGGCAAATCCTATTTATCTAGGAACAGGATTAAAGCCAGAAAAAGGAACGAATATTGAGATTGGTTATGTACATGATTTTAGTGCGTTACTAGGTGCTGATCGCTTTGCCGATGTGAAGATTGCTTGGTTTAGAAATAGCATTAAAGATGTGATTGATCGTGATCAGTTCTTCTCTTTAAGAAATATTGATAAACAGGTGATTGAAGGATTAGAGATTCAGAGCCGCTATGATAATGGCCGCTTTTTTGCCGACTTTAGTGCTTCTTATTTCTTAAAAAATGAGGTTTGTGATAACTCTACAGCAATCTCAATGGATCCTTATTACGGCAGGATCTCTTCTTGCGTAAAAGATGGTTTTTACAATAGCTATCTACGTAATATGACGCCGCCAAAATATGCCCTTAATCTCACAATGGGTGGGCGGTTTATGGATAATAAATTAGAAGTCGGTACAAGGATTTTGCATCATGCAGGTTCTAAAAATACCGATAAAGAGAACTTTGGGGATATCGCACCTTGGCAGACAAATGTGCCCGTTCATTGGAGTAAAGCAACAACGCTCGATGCTTGGGTCAATTATGCGATTGACGAAACAACCACAATGGAAGTTGTGGCAACAAACCTCACGAATCAATATTATCTCGACCCTTTAACAAGATCCCATTTCCCAGCGCCGGGAAGAACCATTCGTGTTGGGTTTAATATCAAATTTTAGTTCGTAATGCTTCTATAGGGGTGTGCTTAAAATCACATTTATGAGAGGTGAGCTACTTTGTAATAAGGTAGCTCACTTTTGCTTTTGCTACAGCTACAGCTGCTGCTTGCAATGATCATTAATAGAGGCTTTTACCATTTTTAAGATTATTTAAAAAATAACCACTCTAAAGGAAATCGTATATGGCGGTTAAACATCGTTACCAATGGCAGCCTCTTGCATTAGTATTAGTCTGTTTATTATCAAATCAAATGCTTTTTGCACAAGAGACTACTGACCCCGAAGATTCAGAGGATTTAAGCAGTGCAGATTCTACGGTTGTATCCCCCCTTAATACAGTGGGGCTTGGCAGTATTACAGTACTGGGAAAAGTCGATACGCAAAGTCATGAGGTTCAACATGATCAGGTTTATGATCGAAGTATCTCCTCTGTTTATCGAGATAAAACGGAAGTAGAGCGCTTTAAAGGTGCAGCGCCTGCAGATGTTTTTAAAGGAATGGTCGGGGTTAATAGCGGGGATGCCCGAAATAGTGGCGCACTTGACCCTAATATTCGCGGTGTTCAAGGACAGGGGCGGGTGCCGGTTACAGTCGATGGTACCGAGCAAGCGATTACTGTTTGGCGAGGATATTCCGGGGCGAATAATCGTAACTATATTGATCCGATGTTAATTGGTGGCATGACGGTTGAAAAAGGTCCTAGTTTAACAAGAGGGATTAATAGCTCTGTTGGTGGCGCGGTTGCGATCACAACATTAGGCATTAATGATATTGTAAGGGAAGACCGAGATTGGGGAATTGATTTAAAAATTGAAGGAAGTAATAACTCCACAAAGCCGCAGTTACCTAATTTGCCTCAAGGCATAAAAGTGAATACACAAACCAATAATCCTAATTTTAATTTTATTAACTTTATGGATCCTAATTTGATGGTTAGAGCGAAAAGTGGCGGGCAAAATCAATTTGGAAATGATCAGGCTGTTCGTTTTGCCGTGGGTAAAAAATGGGATGATTTTGATATCTTAGGGGCTTATGTCTATCGGAAGAAAGGTAATCATTATGCCGGCAAAAATGGCGCTTCTTACTATAAAGGGGAAGCTCATGCTGCAGGGGATGCGGAGTATTGGAATAATTATACTCGGCATTTAGCAGAGCTTTATAAACCAGGTGATGAAGTTCCCAATACTTCTAATGAGATGCAATCATTACTCTTTAAAGCCACGTGGAGACCGACTGAGGATCAAACTTTAGAGTTTGGCGCTAGGCATACTTGGGCAAAATATGGGGAGATTATGCCCTCAAGATTAGCAGGAACCGCGTCGTGGCTAGAGATGGTATTAGATAGTGAGAGCCATATGGTGGGCCCTGAATATAAGGAATTTTTAAAGAATCATATCGCCGGCAAGCTCCCACAGTGGCCCTTAAGTAAGATTAAAATGACGGCTTTAAACTTAAAGCATCAATGGAATCCTGATAATCCTTATATTGATTTAGAGAGTAATTTATGGATGACAAATACGAAGCTTGATACCCATACATCAGGGGGTTACCCCCGTGAAGCATATCCTTGGTATATGCAAAATCCAGCTTTAAAAGAGACGCTTCGAAATACCTCTTTAACCAACTCTAAGAATCGCCGTTGGGGATTTACAACAAGTAATAAGATGGAATTAACGGATAATTTAGATTTAATAATAGGCGGAAGTTATCAGCATGAAACCTTAAAATCAAGTGATATTTGGTATCTACAAGATAGTGAAAAAGAGGCCTTTGGAGCATCTCCTTACCGAGCGATTCCAAGGGAAGGATGGCGCAAAGAGTGGCATTTGAATTTTAACTTTGATTGGCGACCGCTCTCTTGGTTAGAGATTAGTGCCGGCGCACAAAAAACGGGTTACTCATCTTATGATGAGCAGCTTAATAGACAAAGACGGGCACAAAATAGTAAATATGCAAGCAGTGGGAGAGAGGGGCAAGTGCTCTCCTTTTATGTAGAGAAGTCTCAAGAGATTATCGATGCTAAAGAAACCTATGATCGTGAAATGGCTTATATTTCTGAAAATTATGATTTCTTTGATCCTGAAGGTATGCAACTTAGTTTTGAATCTATGATGCGTTATCAAGAAGCTGAAAGAGCATTTATTCAAGAGAAATTCACGGATCAAGGGCTAAAATATCAGTCAAATAATGGGGAAGGTGATGAAACCTATCAAGGTGAAGTGAGCTGGTTTGCACGTGATGATGGGAAATATTATCGAGAAGATAATCCTTTTATGAATGGGTCTCTTGCTTCAAAAAATGCAAAAGCCATTGCAGGTTATACTGCTTATCAATCAACTGTGAAACCCTTTGTTGGTAATAGGTTTGCAGAGATTCCAAAGCAAGGAAATAGTGGAAAATGGCAGCCTGTTCTTTCAGCAACGGCGTGGATTACGGATGAAGCGAGAGTTTATGCGCGTTATGCTAAAACACAAAGAATGCCGAGCATGTTTGAATCTACGGTTGGTTTTTCCGCAACGCCACAATATAGTGATATTCGCTTAAAACCCGAGAGAGGCACCAATATTGAGTTTGGGTATATGCATGATTTAAGCGAGCTTTTAGGCGCAGAGCGCTATGCGGATATTAAGGTTGCATACTTTCATAATAGTATTAAAGATGTGATCGATCGAGATCAAAACTTTGCTTTAAGAAATATTGATAAGCAGGTGATTAGTGGGCTTGAGCTTCAAAGTCGTTATGACAATGGTCGTTTCTTTGCAGACTTTAGTGCTTCTTATTTCTTGAAGAATGAGGTTTGTGATAGCTCAACAGCCATTTCGCAAGACCCTTATAGAGGAAATATCGCCAATTGCGTGAAGGATGGTTTTTATAATAGTTATCTGCGTAATATGACGCCGCCTAAATATGCGCTGAATTTGACGATGGGCGGCAGATTCTTTAATGAAAAATTAGAAGTCGGCACAAGAATTTTGCATCATGCGGGCTCTAAAGATACCGATAAAGAGAATTTTGGAGATGTAAAACCTTGGGCTTCTAGTGTGCCTATTCATTGGGGAAAAGTGACAACGCTTGATGCATGGGTTAACTATGCGATTGATGAGAATATGTCGATGGAAGTCGTAGCGACAAACCTCACCAACCAATATTATCTTGATCCTTTAACAAGATCCCACTTCCCTGCGCCGGGAAGAACCATTCGTATCGGGTTTAATATGAAGTTCTAGAGATAGGATATATCAATCATAAATAGCTATGAAGTATGTAGAATTAAAAAGGCTTAGTCATCTAGATTAAGCCTTTTTGTTATTTAATGGTTACTATTTCTCTTTGTGATTAAAGTTTTTTTAGATTATTTTTGAATGTTTTATAAAAAACTAAAAATATTTTATTGTTAATTTTTTGTACATTATTGATTTGTTAATAGTATTAATTCTCTAAAATTATAAATTCTTATTTGTAAATAAGAAGCAATAGTAAAAATATATCTCTTATGATAACGTTTCTCATTAGTAAATAATTGTTACTAAAATTAAATGTTATAGGGAAAGAGAAATGTTCATGTCGATTAAAAATCGGTATCGCTGGCAACCACTTGCGTTTGCGATCACTTATCTATTGAGTCAATCAATGTTATCAGCAGAGGAAATCTCAGAGTTAGACGAAGCTGATGTGCCGCAAAATACCTTAAATACTTTGGGTTTAGGTCAAGTTGTTGTCAAAGCTCAAGCGCTAGAAGGGAAGGGGCATCAAGAGAAGCATGATGAGGTTTATGATAGAAGCATCTCTTCTGTTTACCGAGATAAAACGGAAGTAGAGCGCTTTAAAGGCGCAGCGCCTGCCGATGTTTTTAAAGGAATGGTCGGCGTTAATAGCGGTGATGCGCGTAATAGCGGTGCATTAGATCCGAACATTCGTGGGATTCAAGGGCAGGGACGTGTTCCCTTAACGATTGATGGAACCGAGCAATCGATCACCGTTTGGCGAGGATATTCGGGGGCGAATAATCGTAACTATATTGATCCGATGTTAATAGGCGGGATTACCATTGAAAAAGGCCCAAGTTTAACAAGAGGCATTAATAGCTCCGTAGGTGGCGCAGTTGCAATTACGACACTTGGCATTAATGATATTGTTCGTGAAGATAAAGATTGGGGAATTGATTTTAAAATAGAGGGTAGTAATAACTCGGTAAAACCGAATATGCCTGATCTTAATGCTCCTTTACCAGATATATTAGGATCAGGAAGCATCCCTTATATGTTCTCTTTCTATGATAATGCCGTAATGGTAACGCCAAGAAAAAGCGGGCAAAATCGTTTTGGGGATGATAAAGCTATTCGCCTTGCCGCTGGTAAAAAATGGCAGGATTTTGATCTGTTAGGTGTCTATGTTTATCGTAAAAAGGGGAATCATTTTTCAGGAAAAAATGGCGCAAACTATTATTCTGGTAGCGAATATAATCGAGAAAATGCCGCAGAACGTAAGGATTATTGGGATAACTATACAAGGCATTTAGCGGATATTTATAAGCCAGGTGATGAAGTACCGAATACTTCAAATGAGATGCAATCACTCTTAGTGAAAGGAACTTGGAGACCAAATGAAGATCATATTGTTGAACTAGGACTTCGTCATACTTGGGGGAAATATGGCGAGATAATGCCATCAAGAGTTGCAAATCATCTATTCGATTTAGATCATATGATTAATACCGCCCCTGAAAATCCAATGAAGGATTATGTGCGCCAACAAGTCATTGGTAAATTTCCTCAATGGCCCTTAAGTAAGGTGAAAACTACCGCTATTTATTTGAATCATCAATGGAACCCTGATAATCCTTATATTGATTTTGAAGCAAATATTTGGGGAACCAGAACGATTTTAGATACTCATACAAGCGGCGGGTATCCAAGACAATTTATCTCCTCTTGGACTGGGGATTCAGAAGTGAAATGGCATTCAACTTCGGCAACAAATTCAAAAAATAAACGCTGGGGCGCAACGATTAGCAACAAAATGGAGCTTACAGAAAAGCTAGACTTAACGCTTGGCGGAAGTTACCAATATGAGACATTAAGTTCTAGTGATGATTGGTATTTAGATCCAGAACAACGAAAATTATCTTCTTTTAGGGCAATACCTAGAGAAGGCTGGCGCAAAGAGTGGCGCATGAGCTTTAGCTTCGATTGGCAGCCTCTATCATGGTTAGAGTTAAGTGCTGGTGCTAGTAAAAATGGCTATTCCTCCTATGATGAGCAGTTAAATAGACAGCGCAGAGAGAGACAAAATAGTTTTGGTGATATTGGGAAACCCGGCATTAGAATGTCTTATCAGGTAGAGAAGACTCAAGAGATGATCGATGCTGAGAGAGCTTATAAGGAAGAGGTTGACTATATATTTAAAAACTATGCTTTTGGTTCACCTGAATATCGAGAGCTTTCAATGCAATCTATGAAAAAGTATCAGGCAGCTGAAAGTAAGTTTATTGAAGAAAATGCGACCTCAAAAGGATTGACGGTTAGCCCTCAATCTTTTAATGGGCCTTATGAGAAGATTTATGTGGGTGAAGTGGGTTGGTATGTCCGTGATGATGGTAAATATTATCGGGAAGATAACCCATATCTTAATGGTTATTTAGCAGAGCGAGGTGCAACACAGCTTCCTAGAAATCCAGATCAATATACAGCATTGAGTCAAGGAACTACCGGGGATCGTTTTGCGCCTGTTCCTAAGCAAAGTAGTAGCGGTGGATGGCAACCTGTTCTTGCAGCAACCGCTTGGCTTTCAGATAACGCAAGAGTCTATACCCGTTATGCAAAAACAGAACGTATGCCAAGTATGTTTGAAACAACGGTTGGATTTTCAGCATCGCCAGTTTATCGAGGTGTTGGGTTAAAACCAGAAAAGGGAACTAATATCGAGATTGGATATCTGCATGATTTAAGTGAATTATTAGGGGCGGATCGTTATGCAGATTTTAAAATAGCCTATTTCTATAATGAGATCAAAGATGTGATTGATCGAGACCAGGCATTTTCTCTTAGAAATATTGATAAACAAAAAATTAGTGGTTTAGAGCTTCAAAGTCGTTACGATAACGGCCGTTTTTTTGCAGACTTTAGTGCTTCTTATTTCTTAAAAAATGAAGTGTGTGATGAATCAACGGCAATTTCTCAAGATCCTTATCATGGGCGTATTAAGAGCTGTGTAAAGGATGGATTTTATAATAGTTATCTGCGTAATATGACGCCGCCTAAATATGCGTTAAATTTGACGATGGGTGGCAGATTCTTTAATGAAAAATTAGAAGTCGGTACAAGAATTTTGCATCATGCTGGCTCTAAAAATACCGATAAAGAGAACTTTGGGGATATCGCTCCATGGCAAACGAATGTGCCAATTCATTGGGGGAAAGTGACAACATTGGATGCTTGGGTGAATTACGCTATTGATAAGGATATGTCTATGGAAGTTGTGGCGACAAACCTGACGAATCAATACTATCTTGATCCTTTAACAAGATCCCATTTCCCAGCGCCGGGAAGAACCATACGCATTGGGTTTAATATGAAGTTTTAACGCTTTAGGTATGAGTTCAAGACTTGTTAAATATAGTTTATTCGGTTTAAAAAGGTCTATTTTGTGACGGGAGGGAATGCTTGCATTCTTCTTACTATCTTGTGCTCATCATTTAAATTAAAAGCTTTTCTTAATCCTATTTCACTATATATGCAAAAGACCATTCCTTTAAGGATGGTCTTTTTTGTTACTGATCCGTTTTAAAGAATGTTTAACATTAATACGCATTTAATTGTAGGAGGAGATTAATTTTTGGAACATCAGGGTTATTGGGGATGAATCAGAATAAAAGAGATTATATTAAAATTTTTAAGAACATTATTAGTCTGTTTTATAAAAAATATATTCTTTTAAATCACTCTATTAAGTTTGTTGTTGGTAATTACCTTGAACTGCTAAATGCTTCTATATGAAAATAATTACCAACTATTGTAAATGAAATTGATTCGTATTATGATTGCTATCCTCATTTAGTAGCCATGATATTTGGCTTGATAAAAGTATCTAAAAGGAAAATTCATGTTACAACTTGGTAAGTGTCAACTAAAGCCATTAGCATTGGCGGTGGCGCTCTTATTTGCAGCCTCTATCGCAAATGCTGATCAATCTAAAGATTTAGAAGGACAATCTGAAAAAGTTGCTTCTGAAGAGAAGGTTGAAGCGCTGAATTTAGGAAGCGTGACGGTATTAGGGCAGGTGACAAATTTTGTCGGGATCTCAGAAGGCGTCAGCCAAGGGGAGATTGGTAAAAATACCTTAAACCAAGAGCAATTAGATGTTATCCAAGCAAGTAACATGGGCGTTGTTTTAGATAGGATTCCAGGGGTGAGTATGTCTGGAAGCCCAAGACCCGGTGGACAAAATATCAATATTTGGGGAATGAGTGAGAGCCGAAATGTGCCAATTACCGTTGATGGTGCGCTTAAAACGTTTGATAAATATCGACAAGGCTCTCTTTATGTAGATCCTGATCTCATTAAGCAAGTCACGGTCAATAAAGGGGCATTTAGTCCTGAAGTTGGGAATGGTGGCTTTGGGGGAAATGTGCAGTTAGAGACGAAAGATGCGCAAGACTTCTTAAAGCCGGATCAAAACGTGGGCGCTTATTTAAAATATGGTTTTCACTCTAATAATGAGCAAAAAAATTATACCGGTGCGGTATTTGGTCAATCTAAAAATGGCATGGTCGATGGTTTAATCTATTTTTCTAGATCTGACTCAAGAGATGTAGAACTTGCTGATAAACAGAAATATAGAGGTTCCTCTTTAGATCAAAACAGCTATTTGATTAAGAGTAATATTTACTTTTCAAGTGAGAGTAAATTAACCTTAAGTCATGCTAATACCCGTTTTAAGGGCTGGATGCCATTTGCCGCAATGGGTGGGAATACTATCACCACAGATCCTAATAATGAGTATGATTGGAAGCGCCGTATTTTCTACCGAGATCAAAAAGATCGTAGTTATAGTGCAAAATTTGAATATCTTCCTGCTGATAATCCTTGGATTAATTTTAAAGCTGATGCAGCGTATTCTGAAACAAAGCAACATGATGAGAAAGTTGCGCCAATGCCAGGGCAAAAAGCGCCTTCCATCTCTTTATCGACTTTCGGTAAAGAGAATTGGACAACTTATAAAAACACCACAATTCATATTCGAAATACAAGCGAGATCTCCACAAGTTGGGCAGATCATAGCGTAACCGTGGGATTACAGTATTTACGTAAACAGCAAAATGGTTTGATGCTTTATGATAGCGGCAAATATGGCACTGCGGAGTTTAATTATGGTTATTTTACACCGCCATATCTGCCATCAGGTCGACAAACGGTGACAAGTTTGTATATTAATGATGATATTAAGATTGGGGATTTTACCATTAGCCCATCGCTTCGTTATGATCATGTTAAGAACCAAAGTTTTGGTAATGTCCCAGGATATACCTCTACAGATCCAATAGATGGACATGATTATGGTTCAGTAAGTTATAGCGGGTTATCTCCAAGATTAGCGATTTATTGGCAACCAAGTGATTCATGGGCACTCTTTGCTGATTATACTCGTAGCTGGCAGTCCCCTAATCTACATGATCAATATATCGTGCAAGCAAAAGGTACAAGCGGGCCAAATGGTACAAGCCGTAATCTTGGCAAAGAGAAGTTAAAGGCCTTTAGAGTAGGTGGGTTAATGAATCTACAAAATGTCTTTATGGCAGATGATAGACTCGCATTAAGCGCAACGTACTTTAATAACAAAGTAGAGAATGAAGTCATTCGTAAAATTGGGGCGATTTATTGCGAAGCGCACCATATTACGGGAGATAACAAAACTTGTGGCAAGCCGATGAGTTCATACCATAATGGACCAGGCTATACGATTCAAGGTTTAGAGTTATCCGCTAAATATGATAGTGAATATATCTTTGGTAGTTTGTCGGCAACCACGATTAAAGGGAAGCGTATTGGTTCACCAAGAAATATCTGGTCTGAACAAGATAGTTGGATGCGAGATATTCCCCCAAGAGAGCTGCGTGCAACAATTGGCTTTAACGTGCCAAGCCATAATTTTAGTATGGGTTGGGAGAGTGCCTTTGTTCGTAAGCAAGATCGTACCCCAAAAGTCACAGATCCAAAAGCTGGAGCATTAAGCTATCCGCTAACGGCAGGGTATAGCGTTCATAGTCTTTTTATGACCTATGCACCACAAGGGCAGCATGGTCCAAAGATTAATCTTATGATCGATAATCTCTTTAATAAACAGTATGCCCCTTATTTAGGTGAGCAAGTTGAAGCGCCAGGAAGAGATATTCGCTTAAGTGTTTCGTATCAATTTTAAATAAAAGTAAGAGGATTATTGGTAACTCCTCATTCGATAAGCGCAGTGAGATCTGCGCTTTTTTATCTTTATAGTCTAGATTAATCGCTTGGAAAAAGATCTAGATGGAAGAGTAAAAAGAGTCGTTATAAGGTTTTTACGAATAACTTTGAACCCTTATTAATAATAAAATCTAATATTTTTAAAGGGTTATAAAATAAATAAAGATATAAATGATTGTGATTTTCATTTGCGTTTAAGTCGGAAGTGAAATACAATTTTTAAAAATAGATAAAAACCGTGAATTTGCTAGGTAAAGGACAACGTTATGCAACAAAGAGAATATGATTTAAGTTTATTAACGCATCAGTTAAAGTGTGAAACAACAGGAACCCACGATACTGTTGATAATTTAGTAATGTCTGTGAACCCTTTTGAAAATGTCGAAAACTACGGCAAATTTTTACAACTTCAAGAGATCTTCCATAAGATCGTTGACGATATTTATATGCGTGAGGACTTAAATAGAGCAATCCCCGGATTAGCGGCAACGGCAAGACATGCGGCGGTGTTATCGGATATGGCGGATTTAGGGGTTGAAAAATTCCCTATGGCTTCATTGCCGGCTCCTAAAGCGGAAGAAGCGATTGGTTGGCTCTATTGTGCTGAAGGTTCTAATTTAGGGGCGGCATTTTTATATAAAGAGGTCAATAAAATTAACCTTGATGCTGAGCGTGGTGCGCGTCATTTAGCGGCTCATTCAGATGGTCGTGGTAAGCATTGGCGTAATTTTTCGGAGCTTTTAAACGCCATTGATTTTGATGCTGAGGAGAGAGAATCAGCAGTAAAAGGTGCGAATGAAGCATTTACCTGTTATAAAAAGTTATTACGCATGATTTTTGAATTACCAGAACCAGAAGAGCAAGCTGCATAAAAGATGAAAAAAATTCGTTCCATCTGTTTAATGATTTTAGGGGGAATTTCTCTATTCTTAGGAATATTAGGGGTATTCTTACCACTTTTGCCAACAACACCGTTTATTTTATTAACAGCATTTTGTTGGGCAAGAAGTTCTGAGCGTTTTCATACTTGGTTATTAGAGAATAAGCACTTTGGTCCCATGGTTCATAATTGGGAAACCAATCGCGTGATTCCTATTAAGATGAAATGGCTCTCAACGATTATGATGAATGGAGCGATTATGACGACAGTTTTTACTATGCCAAATGATCGTTGGTGGTTAAAACTGATTATGATAGCAATCTCAATTTTTACCTCTATTTGGATCTGGTCATTCCCGCATGAGGCGGAAGAGGGGGTTGAGGCAGAGGTTGCGAAATAAGTTATATTTTTGAGTTTGTTTGGTAGTTTGTATCTGTGAGTAAAAATAAAAAAGTCCCAATCTATTATTGATTGGGACTTTTTAATGCAAAAATTTAAATAGCGGATTAAGCAATTTGAATGACTCGGGATTTTTCACAAAGTGGATATTCTTGTAAAAAGGGGGCAATAAGATCTGTCATTTCTTGGAAAGAATCGCCATAAAAGTAGAGTGCTGTATCACTTAGATGTTCGTTATAGCTATAAAACTCACCCTTGCCATCAATTAGTTCACAGATGCTCTCAATGACATGATTGATATCGCAATTTTCATAGACCTCATCCGGTAGTTCTGTACCATTTACATAAAGAGCTAATCCTTCTAATCTTCCAACAGGTTCCTTGTAATTTTCACCTCGTAAAAAGGAGCCTTTAGGAACACCGATAGCTTCAATGATCGCCTTCATTTCTGCCAATGTTTCGGGGTTATTATCTTTAAGTGTTAATTCCACATCACAATAATCTACTTCTCCATTTTCAGCCATTCCAGTACCTCCGCCAGAAGTCTCACCTAAGCCTCTCTCTTCTAAAACGTCATGTAGAGGATCTTCATAAATATCTCCTCGATCTAAAGGGCGAAGCCTAGCATTAAGTTGTAAGGTAAAGTGTGTCATAGATGAATCTCCTGAGTTCATTGTAAGATAGGACTTGTTGTTTTTTATTATCTAGAAGAAATGAGAATTTTAATAGAGATGAAAATCATTAAAAGCG
The DNA here is from genome assembly GCF_022655595.1 of Ignatzschineria rhizosphaerae. Classification (NCBI taxonomy): domain Bacteria; kingdom Pseudomonadati; phylum Pseudomonadota; class Gammaproteobacteria; order Cardiobacteriales; family Ignatzschineriaceae; genus Ignatzschineria; species Ignatzschineria rhizosphaerae. The sequence goes on along the minus strand of NZ_CP093379.1, from coordinate 1,387,406 downwards.
CTAATAGCTTGATGAATAGCGTCATTTCATTAGGAGTAGGGAATAGAGAAGGGAATAAACAGCCCGCAATTAAGTGGGAAGACATAAAAAATCCCGATCTATTAAAAGACCGGGATCTATTGTTATGAATATTGCAATGCAATGTTAAATCATGATTTAGTTTGCAACAATATTGACTAAGCGATTTGGTACAACGATTACGCGGCGAATTTCACCTTCAATGAATTTCTGCGCATTTTCGTTAGCAAGTGCAGCTGCTTCAATCTCTTCTTTAGAAGCAGAAGCCGCGACAACGATTTCGCCACGGAGCTTACCATTTACTTGAACCATATATTTCACTTCATCGGCAACAAGCGCACTTTCAATCACTTGTGGTAATGCGTGATCTAAGATGTCATCACCAAAAAGATCAGACCAGATTGTATGCACAATATGTGGCACAATCGGGCTTAAGAGGCGAAGCATAATCGAGAAGCCCTCTTTTTTCACGGCTGTTTCATCTTTAGAATCTTTAAGCTTGCTTAAGATATTTAAGATGATCATGTTTGCAGAGATGACTGTATTGAAGTGGAAACGCTCATAGTCATATAGCGCTTTCTTCAATTCTTGATGGATCTCGCGGCGGGCATCTTTTGCAGCTTTTTCGGTAATGCTATTCGCATCAAGAGATGCATCTTTAAGTAAGGCATTATTTTCATAAGCAAATGTCCAGATACGGCGCAAGAAACGATCCGCTCCTTCAAGGCCGGCATCAGACCACTCAAGCGTTTGCTCTGGTGGTGAAGTGAACATCATAAAGAGACGAGAAACGTCAGCACCGTATGATTTAACGATTGCTTCAGGGTCTACACCGTTATTTTTTGATTTACCCATTTTCTGGATGCCGTAATATGTGACAGGCTCACCATCAGCTTTTAAGAAATATTTCTTCTCGCCATCAATATCACGAGCTTCTACATCTTTGACGTTAAACCACTCATAACCTTTTGAGCTATGACGGAAGAATGAGGGGGCAACAACCATCCCTTGTGTCAGAAGTGCTTTAAATGGCTCAGGGCCAACTTTCTCAACGTCTCCTAATAAGCCTTCATTACGCATGAGTTTATGGAAGAAACGTGAGTAGAGAAGGTGAAGGATCGCATGCTCAACACCGCCGATATATTGATCTACAGGAAGCCATGCAGTTGCCGCTTTCGGGTCGATCATCCCCCCTTTATATTGACTACATGCAAAGCGAGCGTAGTACCATGAAGATTCTACGAAAGTATCCATGGTGTCTGTTTCACGCTCTGCAGCGCCGCCACATTTAGGGCAATCCACTTTCTTAAATGAATCCAATTTGTTAAGCGGGTTACCAGAACCATCAGGAATACAATCTGTTGGAAGGACAACAGGAAGGTCTTTTTCAGGAACAGGTACTTCACCACAGCTTGGGCAGTTGATAATTGGAATTGGGCAGCCCCAATAACGCTGGCGTGAAATACCCCAGTCACGTAGACGATATTGTGTTTTAGGATGTCCTAAGTTTTTAGCTTCTAATGCCGCACCAATTTTTGCAAATGCACCATCAAAATCTAAGCCTGTAAACTCCCCAGAATTGACTAATGTGCCGTGCTCAGCAAGCTCTTCTCTCCAAACATCAAGAGATTCATTGCCATCAGCTGGCTCAATGACAAGCTTCATTGGAAGATGATATTTTTTGGCAAAACCAAAGTCACGTGAATCGTGAGCAGGTACCGCCATAACAGCACCATCACCGTATGCCATTAAGACGTAGTTTGCTACCCAAATTTCAACTTTTTCACCGGTTAATGGGTGTGTTGCAAATTGGCCTGTTGGCATCCCTTTTGCTTCTTGCGTTGCAAAGTCTGCTTCACTTGTCCCTGTTTTTTGGCACTCTTTGATGAATTCTGCAAGTTTGGCGTTATTTTCAGCCGCTTTTGCCGCAATAGGGTGTTCAGGTGCAACTGCAACATAAGTTACGCCCATTAATGTGTCAGGGCGTGTTGTAAAGACATTAAACTGCCCATCATCGTGAAGGAAGGTCACTTCCATTCCTTGTGATTTACCGATCCAGTTCGCTTGCATAGTGCGAACTTGCTCAGGCCAATCTTCAAGAAGATTTAAGTCTTCTAACAATTCATCAGCGTAATCGGTGATCTTAAAGTAATACATCGGAATTTCACGGCGCTCAACAAGCGCATCAGATCTCCAACCGCGGCCATCAATGACTTGCTCATTGGCAAGAACTGTTTGGTCAACAGGATCCCAGTTTACAACCCCATTTTTACGGTAAATTACCCCTTTTTTGTAGAGTTGAAGGAAGAACCATTGCTCCCAACCATAATATTCGGGATCACAGGTCGAAAATTCACGAGACCAATCAAAGCCAAAGCCCAACTCTTTAAATTGCTGGCGCATATAGACGATATTTTTATTTGTCCATGAATTTGGAGAAACCTTATTATCGATCGCAGCATTTTCCGCCGGCATTCCAAATGCATCCCAACCAATCGGTTGCATGACGTTATAACCACTCATTTTTTTATAACGTGTAATTACATCCCCAATCGTATAGTTACGAACGTGTCCCATGTGCAGTCGTCCTGATGGATATGGGAACATAGATAGGCAGTAATAGTTCGGTTTATCCGTATTGTCAGCCACTGTAAAAGAGGCATTTTTTTCCCAGAATGCTTGCGCAGCAGCTTCTATTGCGGCCGCTTCGTAGGTTGGTTTCATCCTATAAGATCCTTTGTTTAATATAGAGATACAACAAATTGTGATGATGCTGTGAATGCTTCATTGTCAATAACGTATCAAGCCGTTATCGTCTGAAAGATTCGAAGAAGTCTTTAATATCAGTGAGATCATCAATCGTTAATTTTGAACCTTGCTATTATACACTAAGTTAAATCGCATTTGTCCTAATCAAAGCGGAACTTTTATAACAAATGTTCATCCGCTTTGATGGAATGTTGGTATAATGACCGACTTGCTTTATGTCTTAGAAATGTAGGAATAACCATATTATGACAAGTCAGCCCACTTTGATCGTTGAAAATATCCATAAATCGTTTGGCGATCGTGAGATCTTAAAAGGGATCTCATTAACGCTTAATAAAGGCGATGTGGTTTCGATGCTTGGTGCTTCAGGCTCTGGAAAGAGTACCTTTTTGCGCTGTATCAATCTTCTTGAAAATCCAAATCAAGGGGAAATTACACTAAATGGTGAAAAGTTAGCTTTAGTTAAAGGTGAAAAGGGCTTAGTGGCAAAAGATCAAAAAGCGCTGCAAAAGATGCGCTCTGAGCTTGGCATGGTGTTCCAAAACTTCAATCTTTGGGGCCACATGACAGTGCTTGAGAATATGATTGAAGCGCCGATTCATGTCTTAGGTTTATCTAAAAAAGAGGCTCGTGAGCGTGCTTTAAAACTCCTTGCAAAAGTGGGTATGAGTGAGCGCGTCAATGATTACCCTATCTCCCTTTCAGGTGGCCAGCAGCAGCGTGTTGCCATTGCTAGAGCGCTTGCGATGGAGCCGAGTGTTATTTTGTTTGATGAACCAACATCGGCATTAGACCCAGAGCTCGTGCATGAAGTATTAACCGTCATGCAAGATCTTGCAAAAGAGGGAATGACGATGATTGTGGTAACGCATGAGATGGATTTTGCACGAAATGTGTCAAATCGTGTGGTATTTTTCCATGAAGGACGAATTGAAGAAGAGGGTGATCCTCAAGAGCTCTTCACTAATCCAAAATCAGAGCGTTTTAAGCAATTTATTAAGCACTATAATCGATAAGGATCAGATCGATCTGTTTGTCTAGAGTAGATCGATGATTCTTTTTAGGTTCATTATTGGATATTGATGAATACCGGAAGAGAGATGCAATCAGTTACGTTACTCAAGACGTTATTTTTAACATTAGGAAAACCGTCTCCAGAGATCATCGCATTAGATCCTTATAATCAAGAGTATGAAGGCTTTGATTTCAGGGTTCTGAATGTCAATTATCGCTCTCGCCTTGCAAGAAAGACACCGAAAAAAGCCGGTTACTTTTTAGCAATATGGGAGAAAGATGCTGAGAATAAAAATATCTCCTTTTCTGAAATCACATTTCCCGACTTTTTAATGGTTAATATTCTTGATGGTGAGCGGAAAGGGCAGTTTATTTTTCCCAAATGGGTTTTAAAACAGCAAGGGATTTTGTCATCCAGTACAAAGCCCGGAAAGATGGCTTTTCGTGTTTATACGCCGTGGGATACAGATCTTAATAGAAGTGCGGCAAAAACCGCTAAATGGCAGTTGCCATTTTTTGTAGAGTTGCCGGTAGATAATGCCGAGGTATGACCTTTATTAAATCCCTATTGATTCACCCATTCGGGTGGAATCGCCGTTGCTTGTTGTCTATTTGCATTGTGGTTAGGTACAACAAATATTAGGTTTCTGATCAGTGATTGCGGATGTTTCTTTGATCTTATTTTTGTATTCTTCCACCTTTTAGAGATTATTTAGAGATATAATACGTCCTACGAATGATATTTAAGATAGAAAGAGTTTAATGATGAAAATTGATTTAGAGGGTTTAGGATTAGAAGCGTTTATGAAGCCACACCAAGCGTCTGCCGGTAATCAGCCATCGGCAGAAGGGAAGCTTCCCTCTAAGCCACAATTTTCCAATATGATCTATCTTGATTATGCCGCAACAACGCCGGTTGATCCGCGTGTGATTGAAGCGATGGTCAATAGTATGGAGACAGATTGGGCAAATGTCAGTAGCCCTCATGAGCTTGGGATTGTAACTAAGCAGAAAGTTGAGGCTGATCTTGATGCGATTGCCGCACATTTTAATGTTAACCGTGATGAATTAATTATTACGAGTGGTTCAACAGAATCTATTAATCATGCGCTTAAAGGGGTGTTGCATGCTCAAAAGAAAAAGGAAATCATTACCTCAACGATAGAGCATAAAGCGACAATCAATACAGTGCAAGCCTTGATGAAAGAGGGTTACCGAGGAAAGTTTATTGCACCAAATAGTGAAGGAATAATTACCGCTGAGATGATTGAAGCGGTAATTACGGATGAAACGGCGATGATTTCACTTATTTGGGTGAATAATGAAACGGGTGATAAATTGCCGGTAGAAGAGATTGCAAAAATTGCTCGGGCGCGGAAAATTCCGTTTCATGTCGATGCAACACAAGCGGCGCCTCATTTTCAATTTGATGCCTCACAATTTGATTTAGTGAGTGTCTCAGCCCATAAATGTTACGGGCCTAAAGCTATTGGATTACTCTATCGCCGGAGTTTTCCTAAATTACCGATGATGCCATTAATTGATGGTAGTGGCGGTCAGTTAGGACTTCGTGCCGGAACAATACCTAATGAAGGGATTGCCGGCTTTGCCAAGGCGCTCGAAATAATCAAAGACAATTGGGTAGAAGAACGCCATCGACTTGCAAAGTTAGAGAGTTATCTTGTGCAACGCCTCTTATCTTTTGGTGTTGAAGTCAATAGCGGGAATCTTAAAGGGCATCGTGAGCCGGGCGTTTTAAATCTCTATATTCCTAATGTGAATGCCGATACCTTAATGGCATTAACGCCAAAACTTGCGATTGCTAAGGGGTCGGCCTGTAATAGTGATAGTTCATTGCCATCTTATGTTTTAACAGAGATGAATTATGATTTAAAACGAGCGCTCTCTTCTGTGCGTATTAGTGTTGGACGCTATACCACTGAGGAAGAGATTTTTGCCGCGGGTGAAATGCTAAGTGTTGCCATTGAGTTTATTCAAAATATTGCAGATGGAAAACCGGCTAATTGGTATGGCGAATATGATCTTTATAATTCTTATATCGCTTCAATTCTTGAGCCTGATTATCTTGAGGATGGCATCACAATTAATGCCGGTATTGATGCACCATTACTGGTTATCGAGAAAGAACACTTCTCCCTCACGCTTTATGGCAAAGTAGAGAAGGTTGCTTTAGATGATAGTGATGCGATTCGTTTTACTGCTTTATCAGGGAAGGCTTATGGCGAACCCTATTATCTCTCGCTCTTTAATGATTTGATTATTGCACTACGTGATGAAACTATTTCAAGCCAATTAGCGTTAGAGCAATTATTGGGAATGAAAATGCCGGCAAATTATCTACGAGATACTTTGTTTATCGAGAAGTCATTACGAAATTTTATAGCGCAGCAAATTGAGTCATGAGCCTGAAATGTTCATCATCTGTTATGGTGGTCATCAGTTGTTGTGGTTAAAAAAATGAGATATAAAGAAAAAGAAGCACATTTTTAAAAGGCTTCTTTTTTATGACATTTTGATAGATCCAGATTTGTTATGAGTGTCAATATCAAGGCCTTAGATCTTATTTTTATTTAACTCTAGTTTCATAAGAAGATCAGTCTGTTCATCATCACCTAATTTAAAAATATGCTGATCAAACTCGAAGAATCCTTGTCTTTTATAAAAATTCAGCGCTTTAAAGTTATTTTCCCAAACACCTAACCAAATATAATCGATGTTTCGTTGCTCAGCGACTTCTAGCGCTCTGTTATAGAGTGTTAACCCTACTTTTTTGCCGTGGAATTCATCTAATACATAGATCCTTTCAATTTCCATTGCTTTACTATCTTGTAACTCTGTTTGTGATAATTCAAAATTTAGTTTTAGATAGCCAATAACCTGGTTATTTTGCTTAGCAAAGTAGAATTGTGAGTCATGATTATTTAATTCTGAGGTGAGTTTCTCTAAAGAAAAAGCACCATTTAAATATTGAGTCATATTTTCGGGGGAGCCTCCTTCAGAAAAAGTTGAGAGAAATGTCTCTCTTCCGATAGCTTGTAATTCTTTAACCTCATTTAAGGTGACAGATGTAATTGTGATGGATTCCATGTTGATTGTCCGATGATTTATATTAGGTTATTTTTAAGGATTAAGAAAATGACACAATTGATCCCTTTTCTAAAAAAATAACAGATATTTAGATATTACGTTAATCTCTTTTGATAATAAGCTAATGTATCAATGGCGTAAAGTCGCTCATTTAAAGTCGTATTTGGAAACTCTAACATAAATTCAGGGATATTATATTGCTGGTGAAGTTTAAAAAGATGATCACTAACAGATTTAGGGGTTCCTGCGAGTACCTGCATTAATTGTTTTTCAATAGTGTAGTCGGTTCGGCCTGATTGCTTGGCAAATTCTTCCGCTGCTTCTAACGTGGGAAGGTTATACACTTTATCCTCTGAAAAGTATATTTTATAGATAGCGATATCTTTAGCGCGAATTTTGGCTTCTTCTTCATCAGGTGTAATGATAGCGGTAAGCGCAACTTGGGGCGTTTTACCATTAGTTTCTTGACGATAGGTTTTAAGCGTATTTTGTAACTGTTGTTCGCTACCATTTAAATGCCCGGCATAACTCATTTGCCAGCCTAATTGAGCTGCAAATTCCGCACTTTCTGCACTTGCGCCTAATAAAAATCCTTGGGCTTTTTTAATAGGTTTTGGTGTTGCAGCAATCCCTTCAAATAGACCATTAGTTGCGACTTCACCAGTTAGTAATTGATTTAAGAGTTCTGCTTTTTGAGTAAAGCTTAAACGGTTTTCATCCGAAAGCTCAATTTGTAAGGCTTTTGTGGAAGCAGGTAATCCGCCGGGAGCTTTACCAATACCAAGATCTACCCGCTCAGGCTCGAGAGAAGCTAACATATTAAATATTTCTGCGATCTTATAAGGACTGTAATGTTGCAGCATGACGCCGCCTGTACCGATACGAATATTATTTGTTTTTGCTAAAAGATAGGAAACTAATATTTCAGGGGCGCTTGAAGCGTATTGATTAGAATTGTGATGCTCTGCAACCCAGAAACGAGAAAATCCAGCAGATTCTGCGGCTTTTGCAGCTTCTACCGCATTTAATAGAGCAATTTTTGGGGATGATTGTTCCTCTAATGGGCATTTATCTAGCATACTGAGTTGGTAGGACATAATAATTAATCTCCTATAAATGTAGTTTTTAGATTATTAAGAATAATTTTAGGGATGAAGATTTAAAGGGTTACTAAGAGGCAGCGTTTGCGAGCATAGAGATATCCTTTTCAAAAGGCAATTTTTTGAGTGCCTCTAAATCTTCATTAAGATCGAATAAATGATGATAGCCATGTTTAAGGTAAAGATTCACAGCTTCAGGTTGGCGACAACCTGTTGTGAGATAGACTCGTTGATATCCTTGTCTTGCTGCTTGCTTTTCTAATTCTTGGAGAATTTTAGCCGCTAGCCCTTGTCGTCTATGATTTGGACTTGTCCAAATGCGTTTAAACTCAGCAGATTGTTCGTTATAAAATTTAAAGCCACCACCGCCAATTACGATATTGTCACGAATAAGAAGAACAAAATTGCCTTGATTAGGGAAAAAATCAGAAGCAGGGTAACGCTCCATTTCTGCAATAGCGCCTCTTGGATCAAAAAAAGTTCCATATCGATGATCGTACTCTTGTAAGAGCGCATCATTAAGAACCTTTGCTCTAGGATCATCAATTGTGGTGTAGATAAAAGACTCCGGCATGGCTTATTCTCCTAAAGGTTTTAAATAAGATTCAACGAGCGAAACCCAATATCTTGCTGCAGGAATAATCGCTTGATCATTAAAGTCATAGTAAGGGCTGTGTAAATCAGCACTATCACCATTACCGATAAATATAAAAGCCCCTTTTTGTTGCTGTAACATAAAGGCAAAATCTTCACTAGCTGTTCGGGCGGTAAAATCTTCATCAATAAAAGATTTATCCATAATGTTAAGAGCAGATTGGTAGGCAAAGTCTATTTCGGTTTTAGGATTAATAACCGCTGCAAATCCCGCTTGATTGGAGATAGTTGCTTTGGCACCAAAACTTTTGGTTAATGTTTCGGTGAGTTGTTGAATACGTTTTATAAGGGTATTTCTGATCTCTTCACTATAAGCACGTACTGTAAGTTTTAGCTCTACAGAATCAGGGATCACATTTGCGGCATTTCCCCCTTTAATTGCCCCAATTGTAATAACTCCCATCTCTTTTGGATTGATATTTCGGGAGATAATTGTTTGAAAAGAGGTGATGAGATATGCGGCAATAGTAATGGGATCAATGCCATTTTGGGGCTCTGCGCCGTGACTACCTTTACCGATAATGGTGATTTTTAAAAAATCAACAGAAGCCATCGCAGGGCCTTCAATAAAGGCGAATTTTCCAACGGTAAGTTTAGGCCAATTATGTAGACCGTAGATGGTATCAACCGGAAACTTAGAAAATAACCCATCTTCGATCATCGCTTTTGCACCCAAACCGATCTCTTCAGCCGGCTGAAATATAAAGCGGACAGTCCCATCAAAGTTTCCTTTAAGAGAGAGTGCTTTAGCGGCCGCTAGTGCAATTGTGATATGCCCATCATGACCACAAGCATGCATTACACCATTTTGGGTACTTTGGTAAGGAAGATCGGTTTTCTCAGATATCGGTAGAGCGTCCATATCCGCTCTAATCCCGATGGATTTATGGTTTGAACCTTTTTGTAAAGTCGCGACTAATCCTGTTTTACCAACCTTTTTATCAATTTTATAACCAAGTTTTTCTAGATAGCTCGCTATCAACTCACTGGTTTTAACTTCCTGAAATGCAAGTTCAGGGTAGCGATGAATATCTTGGCGAATAGTCTGAAATTCTGTAAATGAGTGGGTGAGAAGTTCTAAGATCTCATCTTGTGTTTGTTGCTGTTCTATCATTGGCGCGTACCTCCTACTTTTTCAATAGGACTGGAAAGATTGTTTAATCTCTTTTCTGCGATGAAATCTAAATTTTCAGCATAATTTTCTGAGGTTGTTTTAATAAAGGGGGAGAATTCTTCAATAGCTTGATCAATTCTTCTTAATAAATCTAAAGAGCTAATAGCATTATTGGGGGAATAATCTTGCGCTGAAGCGTAGACTGCTGTTGGTAAACTGTGGGCCATAAAAAAGCCAAAAAGTGGGCGTAATTGATGTTCAACCATTAATGCATGACGAGTGCCGCCACCTGTTGCTGCAATTAAAATAGGTTTACCGTAGAGTGTTGCCGGATCTAGTAAATCTATAAAGTGCTTGAATAAGCCCGGGTAACTGCCTTTATAAACCGGCGTTGTGATAATAATGGCATCTGCTTCTTGTAAATCTTTAACGACTTTTTTGCCAGAATCTTCTAAATCATCGATCTCTTTTGCTAAACCTAATGTTTCTCCTAAATCATTCATAGAATATTTTTTTAAAAGTAGGTTATAACGAGTGACGGCTTTATGGGCAATCGTATCTGTTAATGAGAGTGTTTTTGAAGGATAGCTATAACTACCTGTAAGAGTAACAAGTTTTTTCATGATTATTCCTTGTGGCGATATTGATTGTGAGGGATTTTTAATCCTAGATTTTCTCTTAAGGTTTGATGTTCTAATGAAGGGGAGAAATAACCGCGAGCTTCTAATCGAGGCAGAACTTGGGATTTAAAGTCCTGAAAACCTTCAGAACTGATTGATAGTGTTAAAATAAATCCATCAGCAGCGCCGCTTTCAACCCATGTAATGAGTCGCTCGGTGATTTGATCCGGCGTTCCTATAAAATCACTGCGCTTTGTCGTCTCATTTAAAGCGACTTCTCGTAAGGTTAGTTGATGCTTGAGAGCATATTGTTTGATGCGGTCTGTTGTAGAGCGAAAACTATTTTCTCCAATGGTGCCAAGCTCGGGGAAAGGGGCATCTAAATCATATTGGCTAAAATCATGATGATCAAAATATCGTCCTAAATAAATTAGGGCATCTTCAATATTAACAAGGTCACGAATGGTACGATATTTGGCTTCGGCGGCTTCCTTGGTTTCTCCAATAATAGGGTTAATCCCTGGGAAAATTTTAATATCTTCCGTGGATCTACCATTTTCAACAGCTCCTTGTTTGACTTTTTGGTAGTAATCTTGGGCTTCGGTTAGATCTTGAATATGTGTGAAAACAGCTTCTGCATGTTTTGATGCAAATGCTATGCCTGATTCTGAAGCACCTGCTTGAAAGATGACAGGCTCTCCTTGAGGAGAGCGCTGAATATTAAGAGGTCCTTGAACTTGAAAAAACTTACCTTGATAATTGACTCGATGCATCTTATTTGGATTAAAGAAAACACCGCTATCTCGATCACGAATAAAGGCATCCTCCTCCCATGAAGACCAAAGTCCCTTAGCGACCTCTATATATTCATTTGCAATTTGATAGCGAACATGATGCTCAGGATGGGGTCTGTTATAGTTTTTAGCAGTGCCCTCAAGCGGCGTTGTAACAAGGTTCCACGCAGCTCTTCCTCCGCTTAAAAGATCAAGGGAAGCAAATTGTCGAGCGATCGTAAATGGATCACTATAGGAAGTTGAAACGGTCCCTCCTAAACCTATTTTTGTAGTATGTGAAGCAAGCGCAGAAAGTAGTGTAATAGGTTCAAATCGATTTAAAAAATGGGGAATAGATTTTTCATTGATATAGAGCCCATCGGCAACAAAGATGAAAGAAAATCCGGCTTCTTCAGCCTCTTTAGCAAGATTGACGTTATATTGAAAATTAACGCTAGCATCAAGTGTTGAAGAGGGGTGACGCCAAGAATTCATATGACCTCCTGCGCCATGGAGCATAAGCCCAAAGTGAATTTTTTGATGACTCATATAGACCTCGGTATATAAAATAAAAGTGGTAAACGAATTGATTGAAGACCATAGAAAATTAGAAATTGGAAATGGTTTAACTAAGATAGGAATCTATTTTTCTACGGGAAGTCCTGGCGGGTTTGTTTCAGAAACTTTTAAAGCCTCCTCGCCTAAGTACCAGGTATCTAATATTTTTTGATAAGATCCCTCTTGAATTAGTCCATTAATAGCAAGGGTGATCGCATCAGCAAGACCACTATTTTTGCGGGTGACAACTGCAACATCAGATCTATCTGGCCAACCTGCACTTAAAGTTCCTACGGATCTGATATTTCCATCTCTAGCGGCTAGATAGACAAGTTGTGCATTAGGTTGAACGATAACATCAGCTCTATCAGATTGAATCGCTAAAAGGCTAATGGCGCCATCGTCATAATATTGAAGCTTAATGGGGGGAAGATTTTTTGCAGCAAGCGCTTCATTCCAGCGTAGGAGGATCCTTTCTTGATTGGTACCAGCGCCGACAATAATGCGTAAACCTGCGGCATCTTTAGGTTCAACAATTGAGGTGATTTTGCTACTATTTTTGACATAAAATCCGTGTAGACCCAGTCGATAAGTTGAAAAATCAAACTTCGCTTTTCTCTCTTCTGTGACACCAATATTTGCTAAAACAACATCATATTTTTTACTCGTTAAGCCTAAGGACCAGTCAATCCAGGTAATGGGAATTAGCTTAAGATCTAACCCCAAACTCTCAGCAATTGCTAAAGCAAAGTCAGGATCAGCGCCAATTGCTGTTTTTGCATCTTTTGCATAAAAAGAGATAGGTGGATCTGAAGGGGCAACCGCAACGGTAAGAGCGCCTTGAGTAACAAATTGAAAATTAGGAGGTATCGCCGCTATCGCCTGATTATTTCTTTCAACATGAATTTGTTTATCAGCTAAAGAGAGGGCTTCATATTCATTACTATAAGATATTTGCGTCATGAATACGGATAATGCTAAGGAGATAGAAACTATTATTTGGTAAATTCGGTGTTTTAAGTTTTTCACAATAAACCTCTATTAAAATCTGTGTGAAGAAAGCGCATTAAGGTAAACCAGGAGGGTTGATGAGAGATTCTTCGATAGCTTCTGATTGCAATGCCCATCGAGTTAAAATTTCCTGATAAATGCCATCCTCAATGAGGTCATTGATGATATTGGCGATAGGGATTGTTAGATCCGATCCTTTAGGAAAAGCGACAGCGATCTCAGCAGTTAAAGGCCAACCACCATTAACAGTACCTACATGTTTTGTTTTCCCACTAATAGCTGCCGCATAGGCTTGCATAGGATTAACACTAAAGATCGCATCTGCTCTTCCGCTTTCAATAGCAAGAGTCTGTAAGGCTCTATCGTCATAATATTGAATTTCAATAGGTTTAAGCCCCGCCGCAATATTGCGTTCATTCCAATCGAGGAGGATTTTTTCTTGATTAGTTCCTGAATCGGTAATCACTTTTAGTCCGGCAATATCTTTCGCTTCGGTAATGGCTGTAATAGGGCTTTCTTTTTTGACATAAATACCAATGTCATCTTTGCGATATGTTGCAAAATCAAATTTTTTCTTACGCTCTTCCGTTACTGTGATGTTAGAGATCACGGCATCAAATTTGCCGCTAGCAAGTCCTAATGGCCAATCAGCCCAAGCAACACTAACGATCTCTAATTTTTTACCCATAGAATCAGCCAAAGCTAAGGCAAGATCTACATCAAAGCCAATGAGTGTTTTTGCATCTGAGGCATAATCATGAAGTGGCAAGGTTGCTGATGTACTAAAACCGACAGTAAAACTCTCATTTTTAACAAAGCGAGCATGCTTTATTTCAGCAATTCTCTCATCACTTCTTGTTGCTTTAGGACGATTGAGTTGTTCTGGTGTTAGGTCAATTTCTTGAGCGATTGAAAGTAGTGTTGTAGAGAAAAGCAGGGCTATTAAACTACTCTTTTTTATAAGTTTATGCATATTCATGACTGTTCATCCTTGAAGGTAAAATATGGGGCTATAAAACTTTATTAAGAAAATCTTGAGTTCTTTGGTGCTGAGGATTATGAAATACTGCTTCAGGACTGCCTTTTTCAATAATATTTCCTGACTCCATAAAAATAATGGTATCGGCGATTTCATAGGCAAAATTAATCTCGTGGGTAACAACGACTAATGTTGTACCGGTAAGCGCGAGCTCTTTAATAATTTCAAGAACTTCCCCAACTAATTCTGGGTCTAGCGCTGAAGTGGGCTCATCAAATAAAATCACTTTAGGTTGTAAAGCTAAGGCTCTTGCAATAGCAACACGCTGCTGTTGTCCTCCAGAAAGTTGCCTTGGATAGCTATAGGCTTTGTCCAGTAATCCCACTCGAGATAAGAGGTTAAATGCACTAGCGACAGCATCTTCATATTTCATGTTTTTAGTTTGAATAGGCGCTTCAATAATATTTTCTAACACCGTCATATGGGGGAAAAGGTTAAAGTTTTGAAATACCATCGCAATATCGATTCGCTGCTTGAGAATCTCTTTTTCTTTTAATTCAAAGAGCGTATCTCCTTGTTTGCGATATCCAATAAAATCATTGTTAACCGTAATAAAGCCTTCATCGATTCTTTCGAGATGATTGATAGATCGTAATAGGGTCGATTTTCCTGATCCTGAAGGCCCGATGATGGCGGTAACACTACCTGCGGGTAAATAGAGATTAATATTATTGAGGACTTTATTATTGCCAAAGGACTTAGAAACATTATCGATCTTTATGGGGGCGCCTTTTGTCTTTTTGACCCCTTTTAAATTAGGATCATTGAAGCTTAATTCTTGTTTGATTTTTTGGTGAAGGGCTATTTTGCTTCTTTTATTGAAAATAAAAGAGATAAGTTGATCAATTTTATTTTGAAATGGCAGGGATGATTGTGTCCTAACCACTCCGCGAGAGTAATGGCGTTCGATATAATGTTGGATGATTGATAAGACCGTCATAATAACGAGGTACCAAATGGTGGCAACCATTAGTAAAGGGATAACTTCTAGGTTACGTCTATAGATTACCTGCACGGTGTAAAAGAGCTCAGGAAGGGCTAATACGTAGAGCATAGAAGTCCCTTTGGCAAGGCCGATAATCTCATTAAAACCTGTTGGTAAAATAGATCTCATGGCTTGTGGGAGTACGATTTTAAAAGCTTGACGTTTTTGAGGGAGGCCAAGCGCTGCGGCCGCTTCATGTTGCCCATTATCAACAGATAAGATACCGCCTCGTATAATCTCAGCGAAAAATGCTGATTGATTGAGTGTTAAACCAATAATCGCCGCCGCGAAAGGTGTTAAAAGGGTGACGATGGGATAGTCAATTAAGGCTTCACCTGTAAATGGATTGCTAATTTTTACGCTCTCATAGAGATAACCTAGGTTATTTAATAAAAGCAGTAATACAATCAATGGGATGGATCTTAAGAACCAAATGTAAGCCCACGATGATCCTGATAAAAGTGGAGATTTTGAGACTCTAGCGAGTGCAAGAAGCGTACCAAAAAAAGATCCAAGAATGGTGCCAATAATGGTAAGGAGAATCGTTCGACTTAAGCCCACTAAAACAGGTTCTGAAAAAAACCATTCCGCAAATATATCCCAGCCCCAACGAGGATTAGTAAAAATAGAATACAAAATTAAGGAAATAATGATTGCAGCAAAAATAGTGCTGATAGTTCGCATGGGATATCGGGCAGGAACGATTTTATAATTTTTATGAGATCGCGCTATTTTGGGAGCTGCTGTATCTATGGTATTGAGTTTTAGTTCGCTTGAGGCTGTCATGATGTTTATTCCCTATTTGTTAATGTATACCTAACATATATGTAATGTTTTGTATAAATATTACTTTATGCACAATATTTCAAAAAGTAAAGATAAAAAGGGTAATGACATTTATTTTGGGTGTTTTTTTATGAAATTCAGCGCTATAAAACATCGTTATTATGTTTGTTTTTCTTTTAAATCAATGGGTTGCATTTTATTGTGTGAAGGATATAAATTTCTTGTTTTTTAGGGATTTATTTCAAGAATATTGGCGCTAAAGGACACGTTTTGATTTATTAAGATATCGTGAATAATGGATTGATGATTGTTGTTGAGATTTTGATTAGACAAGAAAAAAAGCACCTATTAATAGGTGCTTTTAAAATCTATTTACATTTTGTAATGTTATTTATGCAATTCAAAAAGCATGACATCAGAGGTAAAAGAACCATCTTCATCAATTTCAAAATAAGTCTTAATATCGCTACTTAAAGTTGCTTGATAGGCTAAAATTGCATCCGCAAAGACTTTGGGAGTTCTCATTCTTTCGATCCAACTTGTGAATTCAAGTCTTAAGCGAAAGCTTTCACTATTTTTTAAAAATAATCGAGCATTATTAAACATTTCTATCCATTCCCCTGCTGGGTAATCCCGGACATGTGATGTGTCACGTAGTACTTCTACTGTTTGTAAGTAAAGATCAAAGACAGGATGACCTGGGGAAACAACATCAATAAAGATCACGCGACCATTAGGTTTTAAGACGCGGCGTACTTCTCTTAATGCTTGTTCTACATCGTGCCAGTGGTGCGCTGAATATCGGCTGATAATAAGATCAAAAGTTTGGCTATCAAAAGGAAGCGATTCGACATTACCTTTAACGGTGGAGATATTATTTAATCCGCGCTCTTTAGCACTATTTTTAACGACCTCTAACATTGAATCAGAGAGATCAAAAGCTGTAACAGATTGGACTTTTGGAGCCACATTAAAGCTAACGTGACCAGCGCCGCATCCTAAATCGAGTACATTGGCGGCTTTTGAGTGTGAGAGATATTTTTGGAGTGCTTCTAGATCCTCACCACTAGCATGAACAGCACTTGTTAGATAAGAGTTCGCTTGTTCATCAAATTGCTCATAAACCGATTGGTGATGTGTTTTCATAAAAACTCCTTAAATGTCTGAGATCTAAAAATAAGAGATAATCGCTGATATGAATCTACCTTAGATTATTAAAAATACTTAGGTATTAACTTTGGTATTAAAGGTAGCATAAAAGTGGCATAGAAAACCCCATTAAAAATGGGGTTTTAAGTTTCTAATATTAGATTTATCTTTTTAGTATTCTTTACCAAGATCAGTTAGCTGAACAATTATTTAACTCTTAACACCTTCCAAGTAGAGTAGAGATATTGCACCATTGACCAAAGTGTGAGGAATGTAGCGATTACAAGGAAGATGAGCCCTATATTGTAAAGGGGTAAACCTAAGAGATCTTTCTCATATAAAAGAAAGGTAATTGCGCCCATTTGGAAGGCTGTTTTCCATTTACCAATCCAAGAAACTGCAACAACGCCACGTTCTCCCATGCTAGCCATCCATTCTCGAAGAGCTGAGATCGTGATTTCACGGCTAATAATAATCATGACTGAAAGGGTAAGATACCACTGACCTGGGTGATGATCGATAATGGCGATAAGCGCCACGGCAACCAATAATTTATCTGCAACAGGGTCTAAAAAAGCCCCAAAACTTGAGGTTTGATTCCACTTTCGTGCAAGGTAACCATCTAGCCAATCCGTAAAAGACGCCGCCATAAATAGGAGAGAGAGTACTAAATTTTTATGGGGAGTTGGGAGGAAGTAACATAGAATAAATACCGGTATCGCCACAACGCGAGACCAAGTAATGAGGCTTGGAAGGTTCATGCTTTTGTATTATCTCCGCAAAGTTCATTTTTATAGGCGACGTTGATCATTATATCAAAAAAAAATGAATGCTCAAATCCCTGATAAAATCTAGGTATTCCTGATTTTTTTGTGTTAGAATAAGCCACTTTTTAAATTGGCGTTCTGGAGAGAGACATATGCTTAGAATAATGGAAAAAGGTTTAACCTTTGATGACGTATTATTAGTACCTGATTACTCAGAAGTTCTTCCACGGGATGTGTCGCTAAGGACGCAATTAACACAAAAAATCGCACTGAATATTCCACTACTTTCAGCCGCAATGGATACAGTGACTGAGAGTAAAATGGCGATTGCGCTTGCGCAACAAGGTGGTATTGGGATTATTCATAAAAACTTAACGCCAGCAGAACAAGCAAGACAAGTTCGTAAAGTAAAGAATTTTGAAAGCGGGGTGTTAACAGATCCTATCACTGTTACTACGGAAGTAACACTTGAAGAAGTCCGTAATATTATGCGTGGACGTAATATCTCAAGTGTTCCGGTATTAACCACTGATGGTAAAGTTGCGGGAATTATCACTACACGTGACTTACGATTCCAAACGGATTTAACACAAAATATTACTAAGGCGATGACGAACCGTGATCGCCTTATTACTATCCACGAAGGGGCAACACGTGAAGAGATCATTGATCGTTTACGTAGCCATCGCTTAGAGCGTTTAGTTGTGGTTAATGATAATAATGAGCTTCGTGGTTTAATTACAGTAAAAGATCTCTCACATACAGATAAAAACCCTAATGCGGTGATGGATGATGAAGAGCGTTTAATCTGCGGCGCTGCTGTTGGTGCGGGTGCTGGTACTGAAGAGCGTATTGAGCAATTAGTCGATGTCGGTGTTGACGTGATTATCGTTGATACCGCGCATGGTCACTCTAAAGGGGTGATTGATCGTGTTCGTTGGGTAAAACAGACCTATCCAGATCTTCAAGTGATCAGTGGTAATATTGCAACGGCAGAAGCGGCAAAAGCGCTTTTAGCGGCAGGTACCGATGGCGTTAAAGTTGGGATTGGTCCAGGATCAATCTGTACAACACGTATTATTGCAGGGATCGGTTTCCCGCAAGTGAGTGCTATTGCTAACGTTTCAGCAGCGCTTCGTGGAACGGGTGTTCCGGTCATTGCTGATGGTGGTATCCGTTATTCAGGGGATATGGTAAAAGCGCTTGCAGCAGGTGCAAACTCCATCATGGTCGGTTCAATCTTAGCAGGAACAGATGAGTCTCCTGGTGAAATCGAGTTCTACCAAGGCCGTGCATATAAATCATATCGTGGAATGGGATCACTTGGTGCGATGAGTGCTGGTTCATCAGATCGTTATTTCCAAGAAGGATCAAGTGCCGACAAGCTTGTTCCTGAAGGTATTGAAGGGCGCGTCGCTTATAAAGGCTCTGCATCACCAATTATCCATCAATTAATGGGCGGTATCCGCGCTGGAATGGGCTATGTGGGTTGTGGTACGATTGAAGAGATGAACACAAAGCCACAATTTGTAGAGATTACTAGTGCCGGAATGAGTGAGTCTCACGTTCATGATGTGACAATCACCAAAGAAGCGCCAAACTATTCAAGATAGTCTGTATCTAAGGAATAAGATATTTGGTGGAGTCTTAAAACATAAAGTTTAGGAGAATCTATTGAATATCTTATTCGTTTGTAGTCAAAATAAATGGCGTAGCCCAACGGCAGAGCGAGTCTTTGCTGTGGGGTACGGCGTTAATACTCGCTCAGCAGGCACAAGTCGTCATGCAAAGCATACGATTTCAGTGAAAGATATCTTGTGGTCAGATCTTATTCTTGTTATGGAATATGCTCATAAAAAAGTACTTCTGGAGAGATTTAGAAATGAACTACAAACTAAGGATATTATTGTGTTAGATATCCCTGACGATTATATCTATATGGATGATGACTTAGTGGCGATACTGAAAGGCGCCGTTCCTGCGTATTTGAGGTGAAATTGGCTATAAAAAGTAAAACCTAAAATTTAATTTCGGGTTTTAAGGTAATTCAATGCAAAATAGTGGATAATAGTCTGTTGATTAATTCGCTATTTGGCGAAGAGAATCTCGAGGAGTCATCCTCGGGATTTTATGATTTTATTGGGTTTTAAAATTGGCGTTATCGCACAATCTAAGAACAACAATAAATCATTTGGGTAGAATTTCTTATAAAAAAGCTTATAAAGACCGATAGAACAGGGATAAGCATTGAAAAATAGAAGTTCTAGAATATGTTTACCATTATTAAGTAGAAATCATAATGACAAAAGAGACTGTAGTGAACGATCACGATCAAACTGAAAATCATCTTATTACAGAGCGCCGTGAAAAACTTGCGAAGATTCGTAAGGAGAAACAGGTTGCATTCCCAAATAGCTTTAGAAAAGATACTGATGCAAAGTCCCTCCATAAACAGATGGAAGGCTTAGATCGTGAAGCACTAAAGGAAAAGGGAAAGATTGTGAAGATGGCAGGTCGTATCGTTGCCAAACGTCTCTTTGGTAAAGGTGGGTTTGCAAGCCTTCGTGATCAAACTGGGGATATTCAAATTTTCGTTAATATTGGTTTAATTGGTCAAGAAGCATTTGATGATTTTACCACTTGGGATGTCGGCGATATTATCGCTGTTGAAGGGGAAGTCTCTCGCTCTGATAAGGGTGAGTTAACGGTTCGTGCAAATACCTTAACGCTTTTGACAAAATCACTTCGTCCACTACCTGATAAATTTCATGGCTTAACAGATGTAGAGGCGCGTTATCGTCAGCGTTATCTTGATCTTATTATGAATGAAGAATCTCGTGAAACGTTTCGTAAACGTAATCTGATTCTTCGCACGATTCGTACCTTTATGGATGAGCGCCGCTTTGAAGAGGTGGAAACACCAATGATGCACTCTATTCCAGGGGGGGCAAATGCAAAACCATTTGTTACCCATCATAATGCGCTGGATATGGAGTTTTATTTACGCATCGCTCCTGAGCTCTATTTAAAACGCCTTGTTGTTGGTGGTATGGAGCGTGTGTATGAAATTAATAGAAACTTCCGTAATGAAGGGGTTTCAACGCGTCATAACCCAGAATTTACTATGATGGAATGGTATTGGGCATATGCTGATTATAAAGATATGATGGATATGACCGATGCGATGATGAAGGCCATTGCATTAAGTGTGAACGAGGGGTCAGCGCAGGTTCAGTATCAAGGTTATACTATTGATTTTAGTCAGCCAGCAGAGCGCATGACGGTTCAAGAATCTATTATAAAGCATTGTGCAGAAGCAAAAGATTATGATCTTAATACACGTGAAGGTGTTGCTGCGCTCGCAGATCATTTCCATATCAAATATGATAAAGAAAATGATTGCTGGGGTAAGATTATTATGGAAATTTTTGATGAAAAAGTCGAAGAGAGCCTTCTTCAACCGACATTCATTACAGGTTATCCATTAGCAGTATCACCACTTGCGCGTAAAAATGATGAAAATCCACTTATTACAGATCGCTTTGAGTATTTTATTGGTGGGCGAGAAGTGGGTAACGGTTATTCAGAGCTTAATGATGCAGAAGATCAGCATGACCGCTTTATCTCTCAAGTGGAAGATAAAGATTCAGGGGATGACGAAGCGATGCATTATGATAAAGAGTTCGTTACAGCGCTTGAATATGGTATGCCGCCTACAGCCGGCGAAGGGATTGGTATTGACCGTTTAGTGATGATCTTTACAGATGCACCTTCAATTCGTGATGTACTTTTATTCCCGCATATGCGAGTTCGTGATTAATTATAGTAGACTAGGTTCAAGAAACGCTCTCTTAAAAAGAAAAGAATGTAGCACATGAATCCAATTAGCTTGCACAATGCCGGATAGAACGACTCTTGTGCTTCTTGTAACCGATGTGCCGGCAATCTGATTTAGTTACTTTTAAATCGATTTCACTATATTTTCAATATAAGTAGTAAAAAATCCCCGATGAATCATTCATTGGGGATTTTTATTGCGATCACTAATGGGAGGGATCTAAGAGATCATTCGATACCAAGTGCCCAGCGATAGTAGGTGCTGTTTCAGAAGCATTATTTATGGTGAAATTGGTTCAAAATAGGCTGATTTAAATGCCAGATAGAACGGCTTTTGCGCTTATGTCTCATAACCGATGCGCTGCTAACCTGATTCAGTGATTTTAAACCGATTTCTTTACACTATAAATCTTGAAAATTAAGAGGCTTTCTCCATTGCTTGTAAGAGAAAATTATTAATTTCTTGGATCTGCTGAAGATATCGAGACATTTTTTGTAAGTCTTCTTCAAGCTTAATTTGTAGGGTATCTGGGGTTGTTTCATTCTCAGTCTGGCAGCGTTCTCTAAGCTCTTTGGTGTGTTCGATCTGTAAGCAATAATCTTCTAATGTGAAGATATATTCCCGAATTTCATTGATCGCTTCATGAGAGGCATCGTGAATAGCAATACTGTAGATCGCATAATCAATTAAATTAAGTAAAGCTTGTTGGACGCGAGGTACAGTCCCTAAATTTTCAATGACTTCAAAATTTAGCTCTAGAATTTTTAAAACAGGGATAGTTTCTATCGATTTATATTGATAGACATGCATGCGATATTGTAATAAAGCTTCTATCCCGACGGCTTTAAGGCTGTCGATATTACCTTTAATAAAATTATAGAGTGCTTTATTGGGAAAAAGTTCTGCATTGAGTGAGAAACCACTTTTAGCTTTAAAGCATTCAATTTTTTTAAAAGAGTCAAATTGGCTTATTTTTTGGTAAAAGGCGATAAGATCTTGATCGTTAATGCGCTGTTTCATAACCCCTCACTATTTGGCTAAAATGGCTCGTTATTTTTATGGTTATTGTAATATTGAGCCAAGCTTAACTAATTGTATTTAATGATGACATTGCTAATTTTAGCCTAAAAGCGGGGGGAGTGAAGGGATAAGTAGTGATTATCTGATCAGCGTCAGGTAATTTTATTGCGCAACAACGTTAAAATGTTGTCATTATTTGAGCTCTCTTGGTTTAATGAGTGCAAAATTGATATGGCAGTAACCACGAGGGTTTTTAGCTAAGTAATCTTGGTGCATCTCTTCCGCTTGCCAGAAGGTTTTTAAAGGTTCTACCTCAACAGCAATAGGGGCTGAGTAAGCTTGTTGTTCTTGTGCAAAAAAAGCTTTGATAATAGGGAGATCTTGGGGATCGCTATAATAAACGCCGGTACGATATTGTGTGCCGACATCTCCTCCTTGTTGATTGAGTGATAAAGGATCAATCATACGAAAAAGATGCTCTAAGATATTTTCAAGGGTGATGATATTGGCATCATAAGTCACTTCAACGACCTCAGCATGATCCGTTTCCATAGTACAAACAGCTTCATAGCTTGGTTCCTCGGTAAATCCTTGCGCATAACCCACCTTTGTTGAGATCACTCCTTTTAAGCGCTTATAATACTCTTCAACGCCCCAGAAGCAGCCACCTGCGACAACAATGCTACGAATATCTTGTTCTTGCATCTTTTTATTCCTTTATCAAATCGTTAAATAGCGAGTTTAAGTATAAGCATACAATATTTAAACAGGCTTTATTAGCCTTATTTACGGGCAATTTTCGTTAAGTACGGTAAAAGAAAAGCTTTATGTGTGATTTGTGTGTCTTTTTATTTTAAGGAGATTTAGTGGCTAGCTGAGCCTATCTATTTGGGGTAGAATCGGTAAGCATGAAAAAGATATTTATTGGAACGCTCGATTTTAGTTATAAGCAATTAAATAGTTGTATTTTTGGCATTGCCTTATTACTACTGATTGCTTTAACAGCGCTTTTTTACCCAAAAGAAGCATTGATAAGTCGTTATGATTTTTTAGCGCTAGCAGCACTTGCTATTCAAGTTTTTTTCATTCTTTTGAAGATAGAGACATTAAGAGAGTCTTTGATGATCTTTATCTTTCATTTTTTAGGAATGATGATGGAGATCTTCAAGACCAAGATGGGATCTTGGAGCTACTCGCAATCAGGCGTGCTTTATCTTTTTGGCGTGCCTTTGTTTACAGGCTTTATGTATGCATCTGTAGGCTCGTATATTTTACGTTTTCAACGTAATTTCCACTGTTCTTTTACGGACTTTCCAAGTTATCCTTGGATTTTATTGGTCGCATTTTTAGCTTATATTAATTTTATGACCCACCATTATATGTGGGATTTAAGATGGCTTATTCTTCTTTTAAGTGCGCTTATTTTTTGGCGGACAACGATTACCTTTGAGCTATCAACGGGGAGTTTAAAGCTACCATTTTTGATCGTGTTACTTTCAATGGGAGGATTGCTCTGGATTGCGGAAAATATTGGGACGTTTTATACCATTTGGACCTATCCTCACCAAGAGAATTTATGGCACATGGTTTCCCCGCAAAAAATCATTTCATGGTATTTATTAGTGCTAACAGCTCTTGCAATTGTCTATGGGCTGTATCCGGTAGAAAGAGAGGGGCATTTGGCCTATTCTTAGGTCATCTTAAGGGGCCTTTACGATATATATTAAAGGTTTATCAAAGAGATATTGGATGATATCTTAATGAAGATTAGCCAATGTCACAAAAATCCCGTCATAATTTTATATAATGATGGCTTATCTGTTAGAAGGAGTTTTGCAATGAGTGATGAATTAGATGATTTAACATTTGATTTAGATAATCTGTATGAAGGGGTAACCGGTAATTCAGAGAATCCAATAGATGCCTCTGAACCAGAAGAAGTGGAAGATGTAGGTTGCGTGGGTGGCGCATGCACACTTTAATAAGAAGTGTTAAATCTGCTTATCAATTAAGCTAAGAAAAGAAAAAGCGATCTTTATAGATCGCTTTTTTACTATTTAGATACGCTCTGGTAATTCATTAGGTCTTAGATCAAAGAGAAGAATCTCTGCCTGTTGCCCTTTTGAGAAGTGAAGCGCTGATTCTTTACGAATTCTAGCACCATCTCCTGCTTTGAACTCTTTTCCATTTAAATCGATACTGCCCTTAGCAACGTGCAGGTAGTAGTGACGATTAGGATCAGCTGTAAAGGTAATCTCTTCATCTTTATCAAAAAGACCGGCATAAATCTTCGTATCTTGACGGATAGAGAGAGAGCCATTTTCGCCATTTGGAGAGATGATAAGACGTAAAGTACCTCGTTTTTCAGCATCACTGACATGAATTTGCTGATAGTTAGGTGTTTTTTGTCTTACGTTTGGCATCACCCAAATTTGAAGAAAATGTACAGGATTGTTTTTTGAGCCATTCATCTCACTATGGACAACGCCGGTACCGGCGCTCATGAGTTGGATGTTTCCTGGTTTAATCATTGAACCATTTCCCATTGAGTCTTGGTGGCTAAGTGCACCATCTAATACATAGCTAAAGATCTCCATATTGTCGTGTGGATGAGCGCCAAAGCCTCTTCCAGGGGCGACGGTGTCATCATTAATGACTAAGAGATCTGAAAACCCCACCTGCTTAGGATCAAAATAGTTAGAGAACGAGAATGTATGCCATGAGTTAAGCCAACCATGATCAGCATGACCGCGTTCATTGCGTTTTCGAATATCTATCATGAGAACCTCCTCATAAATAAGTTTATAAAATGATATTATTGAATATTTGGATAGTATTATGAACAAAATCAATAATAAGATCTGTGATAACATACCCTTGTCATCTCTTATTATAGAAGTGATTAATGATCTCAATACTGGAATTATCTGCGCCTTATGTTCGATATATTCGAATGTGAAAAAGAAGAGGAATATCATGAAGCTAACTTTAGAAGCGATTAAAATTATTGATACAATTGCCAAAAGTGGCTCTTTTTCTAAGGCGTCTGAAATTTTGCATAAAGCGCCTTCCACCATCTCTTATAGTGTTGCGAAGATCGAAGAGCAGATGGGATTTAAGTTTTTTGAAAGAAACGGGCCTCATGTCACATTAACAGAGCTAGGAACGGTTCTATTAGAAGAAGGGCGAACACTTTTAACCGCAGTGACCGACCTTGAAACTCGATTAAATAAGATGGCAAGCGGTGTGGAAGTTTCTTTAAATATCGCACTAGATGCGATTTTTCCTATGGAGCGCGTGGCATCATTATTAAGCCGTTTTAAAACCTCTCAAGTAGCAACGGAAGTGAATATCTCACGGGAAGTGATGATGGGTGCTTGGGAAGCTTTATTAAAGTTTCGGGCGGATATTATTGTGGCTGTGGGTGAGGGACCTTCTGGTGGGGGATATAGTACCTATCCTATTGGGGTTGTCCCTTTTATCTTTTGTGTTGCGCCTTATCATCCTTTAGCAAAGAAGGAAGGGATATTAACAAAGTGTGATCTTTTAGACCATACCGCCATTATTGTTACCGATAGTGCTCGTTATATGCCACTTAGAACTGTGGGGGTCTATGAGGGGCAAAAACGTATAACAGTTAGCACATTAGAGGATAAGATTTTGCTACAAAAGCGCGGTATTGGGCATGGTTTTGTCCCTAAATATGCGGTAAGGCATGAGCTTAAAAGCGGTGAGCTTATTGAGCTGCCGGTGATGGAAGCGCATAAAGAGGAAAATCTCTATTTAGCATGGCGAACACATGATGAAGGATTAGCCTTATCATGGTGGAAAGAAGCCTTAGCAGAAGAGTGGATTAAATAGAAAAAGGCTCTGATTGAGGTATTAAGATTTTCTTGATTAGCGTAATATAGTGATTTCCAAATAAAATCAGAGGTCAAAATTTATTAGTTAGTCATCCTTCTAAAATAGATTGATGAGCAGCTGGGGCGAATGCTTACATGTTTTTTTAAATTACGTGCCAGCAACTTTAAGCCTTTTCGATTCGTATCGGAATTTAATGCATAATAGCTATAGATTATGAAATTAGGGGGATTTGTAATTGATTTAGCTCGTTATTGAGCGCTTCTTTTTCTAAATCAATATTGGCAATGGAAAGACCAATTAAACGAATCCCTTTTTGGGGTTTAAGTTGGATATTCTCTAAAAGCAATAAGGTTACCTGCCACAACTCCTCGAGATTATGCCCTAATGGGAAATGGGTTGTTTGACTGCGGGAGATTTGCGTAAAATCTCGATAGCGAATTTTTAGCGTGCAATTACGACCTAGAAATTGGCTCTGAATCGATCTTGTGATCAACTCCTTAGCAACAATTTCTAGTTCTTCAATGATCTCCTCTTTTAAGGTTAAATCATCAAAGAAGGTCTCTTCAACGCCCAGAGATTTTTGTGGCTGAAATGGATCAACCATTCGATGATCGATGCCTCTAGCGTAATGATAGTAGCTTTTTCCGGCTTTACCAAAGTGATGAATGAGTGTCTCTTTTGGCATCTGATAAAGATCATGACCTGTTTTAATCCCTAATTCATGCATTTTTTTAGCAGTGACCTTACCGACGCCAAAGAAATCTTCAATGCGAAGCGTTTTTAAAAAGGGCAGTGTATTGCTTTCTGTAATGATAAATAAGCCATTAGGTTTATTCACATCAGAAGCAATTTTAGCTAGAAATTTATTGTAAGAGACGCCCGCAGAAGCCGTTAACCCTAAAGTATTAAAGATCTTTTCTTTAATTTCTAGAGCGATCTGCTCAGCTGAGTCTATTCCTTTAAGGTTATCAGTGACATCTAAAAAAGCTTCATCTAAAGAGAGAGGCTCCACAAGAGGGGTATATTCATAAAAGATCTTACGAATCGCTTGTGAAACTTCTCGATACCGGGAGAATCTAGGTGCAGCAAAAATAAGATGAGGGCAGAGCTCTAAGGCTTTTTTGGTCGGTAATGCTGAGTGAATACCATATTTTCTTGCTTCATAACTTGCCGCAGCAATAACTCCTCGACCTTC
Source organism: Ignatzschineria rhizosphaerae (assembly GCF_022655595.1). NCBI lineage: Bacteria > Pseudomonadati > Pseudomonadota > Gammaproteobacteria > Cardiobacteriales > Ignatzschineriaceae > Ignatzschineria > Ignatzschineria rhizosphaerae. Next base: position 1,360,024 of record NZ_CP093379.1, on the reverse strand, counting down.
TGAAAAACCAACAACCAGAGGTTTTCCGCGATATTCGAGATGATCGTGTTGCTCAACAGAGGCATAAAATGCATCCATATCAACATGTATAATTTTACGAGCGAGCTGTATCATCTTTAGGTATTAGCAATAGCTGTGAGAGTTTAAAACAAAAAGTCACCGCTTTTGCGATGACTTTTATGGTTCTTAAGTAAAGCGAGACGATATTATATCGTATTAATTTTAGCGCTTAGCTTTTTTCCGTCTCTTTTTCGACTTTTTACCAGCGGCATCATCTCGTTGGATACGCCCTGATTTTTTATGACGAGATTTTTTATCTGAGTCATTATTACCTTTTCCTCGAGATCTCTTAGGAACAGCTCTTTCACCGGCACTTTTCTTATCATTGCCCCCCTCAACGACAGGAGAGATCAGTTCAAAGTCGATATGCTTAGTTTCCGGATTTGATTCAACCACTTTAACACGCACAGGATCACTTAAGCGATATTGCTGGCGAGTTCTCTCTCCAATGAGTCTATGGCGAGCATCATCATAGATGAAGTAATCCCCTTGGAGTTGAGAGATGTGCACTAATCCTTCAATAAAGATATTCTCAAGCTCTACAAACATTCCAAAGCTTGTAATGCTGGTGATTTTTCCATCGAACTCATCTCCAATAAATCGCTCTAGATATTTTGCCTTGAGCCAATCCATCACATCACGTGTTGCATCATCCGCGCGGCGTTCTGCCATTGAAGTATGCTCACCCATCTGAACCATATGTTTTTCAGGGTAGAATTGTTCTTTGTCACCGTTTTGTAAAACAAGTTTAATAGCACGATGGGTAATCAGATCAGGATAGCGGCGAATAGGTGCTGTAAAGTGCGCATAATGGGTGAGTGCTAACCCAAAGTGCCCATCATTTTCTGGCTGATAAATTGCTTGGCTTAAAGAGCGGAGCATTACCGTTTGAATCATATTAAATGCCGGTAATTCTTTGGCGGCTTCAAGCGTATTGGCATAATCCATTGGTGAGGGTTCATCGCCACCTGAAAGGCCGAGCTTAAACTCTTTTAAAAATTCACGAAGGGATTTGAGTTTGGCGCTATCAGGGTGTGGATGCACACGATAAAGTACTGAGAGTTTGGATTCCTCAATAAATTTTGCAGCGGCAATATTGGCAGTAATCATGCACTCTTCAATGATTTTATGGGAGTCAAAACGCGCATCTGGCACAATTTTATCAATCTCTCCATCTTCATCATATAAGACTAATGTTTCAACCGTATCAAAATCAATTGTTCCGCGCTCATTACGGGCTCTTCTAAGAATTTTATAAAGCGCATACAGATTGTCAAGATGTGGAACCAGCGTGTCGTAAGTTTCACGAAGGGCACCATCACCATCGACAATTTCTTGCACAAGTTCATAAGTAAGGCGTGCTTTAGAGCGCATCACCCCTTCAAAAAACTCATAATGGGTGAGATCACCACTTTGATCAATGGTGAGTTCGGCCATCATAATTAAGCGATCAACATCAGGATTGAGCGAGCAGATGCCGTTAGAGAGTTTTTGATGGAGCATCGGCACCACATGATTTGGGAAATAAACCGATGTGGAGCGAAGATATGCATCTTGGTCAATCGCTGAATTGCGGAGAACATAATGGGCAACATCAGAAATCGCAACATAGAGTTTATGATGACCATTCTCTAGTTTTTCACAATAAACCGCATCATCAAAATCTCGCGCTGTAATGCCATCAATCGTTACAAGTGGCAGATCACGATAATCTTTACGAGTAGTAAGCTCTTTTGCTAAGACAGTATCTGGAATCTCTTGGATCTCTTTTTCTGTCTCTTTAGAGAATTGATGCGGAATATTATGCTCTAAAATGGCTTGCATAATCTCAATATCCACCGTCATCTCTTCACCGAAAACTTCCGTGACTTCGGCTTTTGCAATAGTATTTTCGCTAGGGTAATCGGTAATTTTAATGCGGACAATATCTAAGTTTTTAGCTTTTAAAGTATTAGCTTCATCAATTAAAAACTCTTGAGTAACTTTACGGTTTTCAGGAATGACAGAAGAGACGCCTTCATGGCGATAGAATCGACCAATCATCTCAGTGAGGCCGTGTTCAATCACTTTAATGACTGAAACAATTCTGCGCCCACGATTATCAACGCCGGTAATAGCAGCTTCAGCAGTATCACCATGTAGTACATTTTTCATCTCATGGGGAGGGATGAAGAGGGAAGGTTCGCCTTTTACATCAAGGAATCCATAACCTTCAGCATGTCCTGAAACAGTGCCGATATATGTTTTATCTGGATTGATGAATTGGAGTTTTTCTTTAGAATCTAGGTAGAGAGTGCCTTGTCGAATCATAGCGTTTAAGCGATTTTCTAAGGCATCAAGCTCCCAGTTTTTACGAAGTTTAAAAATTGATGCAACCTCTTCAAAACCAATATTAGGCTGGTTTTGAAGGAGCTCTAAGATAAAATCTCGGCTAGGAATTGCGCGGCCATATTGTTCTTTTTGGGCGCTATATTCCGCATCATTTTGAAAGTATTTGGCAAAATATGCTAAATCTTTGGTTATATCATTCACTAATGTTATTTCCTTATAGGGATAACTCCCACTTGATCTTCGTGATCTCCTCTTCGGGAATCATTCGAACGACATGTCTTTCTACGACATCTTGTATCGTCTCTAGATCACTCTTAGTGGGTGTTGAAATTTTAATTGTTAACGTGCCTTCATTGGCATAAAGTTTGGCAGTTTTTTGATCGCCAAAGTCTACAGAACCTTCGCTGTCGCTATATTCTGTCGTGATTTTATGGGCCCAATGTTTGCATAATCTGCGAATCAGGCGCATAGGATCGGTTAAAGGGAAAGTGGTTGTTGCATGAAACATCTCTTGTGTCATTTCTAATCAGGTTCCTATCAGTCCGATAATGTGTTTTAAATACGTAATATTTATTGTTAATTAGTAGATTAAGATACCAATATGAATTTTAAGTCTTGAAGTATTTTAAAACATAAAAAGATCAAAATATTGATGATTCAATACTTTTAGTAGATTTTGAATGTATCGAATTTTGATCATGAATATTCATTACTAGTGTATCAATAAATTTCGAACAAATCTTATTTTCAAGCGCCACAGCCCAAAGGTTATCTCGCTTGAGATCTTGGCATTTGGTCGCATCTTTTTCGGTCATGAGGATAGCTGTTTTAATAGGACTGAAATCAGCTTCAGCATATTGATGATGATCCGGGAAGCTACACACAGTAAATTCTAGTCCTTTATCACGAAGCATATTATAGAAATTTTCAGGATGTGCAATACCGGCAATTGCCGTAAAGGGGATTTTTTTAAATTCTGTAAATGGTTTTTGTATACCAGAGATTAAGTTCACCGGCGCTAATAGCTCGGAATGTAAGGAGATAATAGGCGTAGTTGTGACTTTTTGCAGAAGCTCAATATTTGCACCATTGCTTAAAATATAATCAGCTTTTTCAAGTCGAGAAAGAGGTTCTCTAAGTGGCCCTGCTGGAAAAATGCGTTCATTACCAAACCCTTGTTTGCCAACAACAATAATCTCAATATCCCTTACAAGCTGACGATGTTGTAGTGCATCATCGCAAATGAAGCATTCAATCTCAGGGTGGGCTTTTAAAAGTGCCATTCCCGCTTCGTAACGTGAAGCATCGATAGCCATAGGTGCTTGTGTTTTTTGGTAGATAAGATAAGGTTCATCCCCCATTTCTAAAGCCGTAGATTTAGCGGTTGCAATATGAAGCATCTGTATTTTTCGGCCAAATCCGCGTGAGAGAATCCCAACTTTAATTCCTCGATCTTGTAGCGCTTTAGTAATGGTGATGGTTGCCGGCGTTTTTCCGGTGCCGCCAACATTAATATTGCCGATAACAATGGTTGGTTTAGGAAGTTTTTGGGCTTTTTTAGCCTTGTTTTGTAAATCTTGGTAGGAGACCCATTGATAGATTTTTGCAAGCGGAAAGAGAAGGGTTGAGAGCATCCCTTTTGATTGCCAAAATTTAGGAGTTTTGAGCATGATCAATTTTCCTCTTTTACCTAGGTTCATTGTTAATGGAGAAGATAAGGCACTTATTTTATCAACCTATAACCCCTTTATTAAACATAATCTTGAAAGGGCATTATGCGGATCTTATTTTTCCCTAGGAAGTTATAGTAGATTTGGTTTAAGAAACACTATTTTAAAAATATTAAGGGTTGAAAAAGCGTATCAAATTAGCTTGCACGTTGCCGGAGAGAACTATTTTTGAGCTTCTCATAATCGATGTCCGGCAATCTGATTCCGCCACTTTTAAACCGATCTCACTATATATTCTAATCATTATTATCGCAATAGAATAAGATGGATGCCAAGAGAATATGATAATAAGGGCTTTAGATCACCATTATGAAACGCTGTTATTGAAAATGATCCTCAACATTCCATAAAACCTCACAATCACAATATCCGCCATATTCTTGTAACCAGGTAATAACGATCTCTATGTTTGGCAATTTCATCGTTCTTAAAATATTTCGGGTATGTTGATTAGTATGATCGCAATCATGAGTTTCTAAAATTTGATCAAGCGCATCAAAGAGCGTGGCAAATTGTAATCTAGTCATTGGCAAGCTTGCCTCAAATTTTCTTTGAACCTCTGCTTGCCACGCTTTTAAGAGGGCTTTTTTACGGGCTTTATCATTCATGACTTGTTAATTATTGAGCTTGCATTTGTTTGTAAAGAGAGACTAAGCCTTTAAAGATTAAGGTCTCATCAAAGATGATATCGCGATTTTTAGGGGCATCTATGTAGTAGTTTAAATTTCCACCTGTAAAGATTACTTCATCAATTTGATAATCTTTTTTCATCTCTTCAATTAAGCCTTTAATCATGTAGTAATGGCCGTTAATGGTGCCAATGCTAATTGATTCAAAGGTATTAAAGCCAAGAGAAGCTGCTTGCTGCTCATAATTCATCTCAGATAATAGGGCAGCTTGGGAAAAAAGCCCCTTTAAACTCGATTGAATGCCAGGAGAGATGGTTGTACCAATAAAAAAGCCATCTTGCACGACAAATGTAGTGGTTGCAGTGCCAAGAGCGACCACTACACAGTTTTTAAAGCCATAAGTTGCTTCTAAGCCATAAAAATTTGCGACAAAATCAGCCCCTAATAGGTGGATATTTTTGAGTTTAAAGCGCGTCCAATCAACAGGGAGATCATGACGTAAGCTATAGACAGGAATTTGGAAATTTTTCCCAATCTCCCGAATAAGATCATTAAGCCCAGGTACAACCGAGACATAGACGATTGCTGAGAAATCAAGATCAAAAGCTTTTAGTTTCTCTGTGATTGTTTTGGTATCACTTAAAACCTGATCTTGACTTAAGGGACGAATTAACGGCGTTAAACTCCTATCTTGAGTATTATAAACCCGAAAATCTGCTGTCGTATTGCCAATGTCTACAAGAAGTAGCTTCATGATTCCACGCTCTTTAATATACAAAATAAAGGTTCTCATTATAGACATTTTGCCTATGAATTCACCTTTATCCATGATTTAGTCTAAATATCTCTCAATAATCTTCTATTTTATCTTACTGATTTTGCAGGTAAGCGAGAAGGTCATGACAACTTGGAAAGAAGAAGTCGGCTAATTCTGGGTAGATATTGCTTTCATGATTAACTAAGATTGTCTGAATGCCGGCATTTTTACCGCTGGCAAGATCATATTCATGATCGCCAACAATGACTGTTTCTGTCGGAGAGATTCCCCATTTTTCAATAATTTGTAAGATGCCATCAGGAGATGGTTTTGGCGCGGCATTTTCTCGTCCAAAAATAAGACTTTTTTCAAAGTAATGATCTGCTTCAATGGCTTCTAACGTTATAAAAGCTAAATCTTGTAGATTTCGCGTTAAGATCGCTAAATCAGAGGATTGTTGATTGAGGTATGTTAAAAGCTCAGGAGCGCCTGTAGCGGCAATAGATTGCTTTGCCATTTTGAGTTCATATTCTGCAAGCCAGCGCAATCTTGCATTTTTATCCGCTTCTGGAAGCTTTTCTAAATTCACTAAGATATCTTCCTCTTCTGGAATCTCAAGGACTTTTTTAATCATGGAGAAATCATGAACAGCGATCGTTAAGGTGCCATCCATATCGAAAATCCAGTGCCGAATATGGCGAATATCTTTAAAGCTCATAGTGATGATAATCCTCGTTATTAGTGAAAGTACTGCTTTTATTATGGGAAGTCTTGTCTTTAATCAACGACGTTTTATGATGATTGTTATCATAGCAAGGATTAATCGAAAATATTAAATAAGATAGGGGGCTAGTGATGAAGATATTATTGCAACGGGTAAAGCGCGCAGATGTTGCAGTTGAGGGAAAGACCATTGGTGAAATATCACAAGGATTATTAGCATTAGTAGGAATTGAGCCGGAAGATAACTCTGCAATTGTGGAAAGAGGGATCGATAAACTCTTAAAATATCGAGTTTTTAGTGATGAGGCGGGGAAGATGAATCTATCGCTAATCGATATTCAGGGAGAGTTGTTGTTAGTTTCACAATTTACCTTAGCGGCTGATACTAAAAAGGGATTACGCCCCAGTTTTACAACCGCAGCACCACCGGCATTAGGGATTGCATTATTTGATTATGCGGTTAAATATGCCAAAACTCAGCTTGAGAGTGTTGAAACGGGAGAGTTTGGCGCTGATATGCAAGTTTCGCTTATTAATGATGGACCGGTCACATTTTTGCTGGAAATCTCATAATATTTGAAGAGATTTAAAGGCACTTTTTCATCCTTTTTGTATTAATCAATCTGAAATTACGAGAGTATCGACATGTTATATGAGCAAATTATTGAAAGATCCCTCATAGAGAAAGGTTGGTCTGACGATCGAAAGTATCGGGTGATGACAAGTGATGGACAGGCTTATCTTTTAAGAGTTTCTGATATTGAGCGTTATGATGCGAAAATTCAAGAGTTTAATAATATGCAAAAAATTGCGAGCCTTGGATTAAATCTTTGTAACGCTGTGGAGATAGGGATCTGTGATGAGGGGTGTTATGTGCTTTATGAGTGGATTGAAGGTCAAGATCTTTTAGAGGTGATAGAGTCTTTGCCAAAAGTGCAGCAATATCAGTTTGGGGTTATCGCAGGTGAGGCTTTAAGGAAAATTCATCATATTCCACTAGAGCGTCGAGTACAGTTTGATTGGGCAAAAAAATTTAATGATAAATTAGATCAGAGAATCGATCGCTATTTAAAAGGGGCGATTCAGTATGAAAAGGGGCAGATTTTTATTGATTATGTCAATCAGTACCGGCATTTGTTAGAGGATCGTCCGATTGTATTTCAGCATGGGGATTTTCATGTTGGCAATATTGATGGGAAACTGATAATTATCGATTTTGATCGTAGTGATTATGGGGATCCGTGGGAAGAGTTTAATCGAATCGTTTGGTGTATGGCATTTCCAGCGTTTGCATCCGGAATAATTGATGGATACTTCAACCGAGAGATCCCGCTAGCTTTTTGGGAATTATTAGCGCTCTATATTGCTGGCAATAGCTTAGGCTCAATTTCCTGGGCATTGCCTTATGGTTCTCGGCAAGTTGCTGTGATGATCAAGCAAGCACAAGAGATTTTAGAGATGTACGATGATATGACTTGTGAGAAGATGATTCCAAAGTGGTATCACTCATATCATCGTTATTAAGGGTTAAGAGTCGTTATAGTATAGGGATTTCCAAATAAAATCAGAGGTCAAAATTGATTAGTTAGTCATCCTCCTAAAATAGGTTGATGAGCAGCTGGGTCGAATGCTTGCATGTTTTTTGAAATGACGTGCCAGCAGTTTTAAGCCTTTTTCGGTTCGTATCTGAATTTAATGCATAATAGCTATAAAATCGGTTTAAAAGTGACTAAATTAGATTGCCGGCGCATCTGTTATGAGAAGCGCAAGAATGGTTCTATCTGGCATCATGCAAGCGTGTTTGATTCACGCATTGTCTTGTTTTAGTGTTTCTTAAACCGAGTCGACTATACTTTACGCTTTATAAACTATTCATCACTTCGCTAATAAGTTTAAAAGAGTGCAGACGCTTTTCAGCATCATAAATGACGCCGGCAAACATTAACTCATCAACTTCTATCTCGGTTAAAAGCTCGGCAATGAAATCATGAGCAGTCTCTTTGTCGCCTACCGCTGATAATCTTAACATGGAGGAGACTTGGCGTTTTTCTAGTGGATTCCAATAATCATCCATCTCTTTAATGGGCGGGGGAGTGAGTTTTCGGTCATCTCTTATGAGTTGAGTGAAGCTTTGTTGCATGGTTGTAAACTCATATTCAGCCTCTTCTTGAGTATCGGCAAGTATTCCATTTAAGCAGAGCATCGAGTAAGGCTGATCAAGATATTGAGAAGGCTGAAAACGTTCACGGTAGATCTTAAGAGCAGCTTGCATCTGAGCGGGGGCAAAGTGTCCTGCAAAGGCATAAGGAAGCCCTAAATGTGCTGCTAATTGTGCGCCAAAGAGGCTAGAGCCTAAAATCCAAATAGGAATATCTAGATTCATACCGGGAATGGCATGAATTCTTTGGTTATCAACGGGATGAAAATAGGTGAGAAGTTCCATTACCTCATTGGGAAATTGATCTGCTCGGCTAGGATCCCGGCGAAGTGCATGAGAGGTAATTTGATCAGTACCAGGTGCGCGCCCTAATCCTAAATCAATGCGTTGAGGATAGAGTGTCTCTAAAGTTCCAAAAGCTTCAGCAACCATAAGAGGGGCATGGTTTGGCAGCATAATACCACCAGAGCCGACGCGGATGGATGTTGTTTTTTCCGCAATATGGCCAATTAAAACAGCTGTAGCGGAGCTTGCGATATTGACCATGTTATGATGTTCCGCAACCCAATAACGGTGAAAGCCTTCCTTCTCCCCTAATTGTGCTAGTGCAACGGCACGTTCAAAAGCATCTTTTGGCGTTTGATGTTGATTGATGTTAGCTAAGTCTAAAATAGAATATTTCATATCTCTCCTTGTTCATTGAGGGAGGTATTCTTTTATCATTCCCTTTTAATAAGTAAAAAGGATGATAGAAGAATCATGTATTACGATATAACATATCGGCAAATCCCGAAATGATCAACATTCTATTAAAACTTTTACAAAATCAGTACCAGTTTTCTTGCATCTCTTGGATCAAAAGCGTGAGCTGATCATCACTAAAGTAGAGAGGGCGGAAGTTTAGGACAAACTCTTTAATGTTTTCAAAACTTCCTCGTAGTTCACAACTCTCCTCATTAGGTTCATAACTAAAAGCGCCTTGCAGATCAATGAGTTCATTTTCAAGATAATATTCGATGATATCTACCCACGTTGAACTACTATTTTCCAGCTCAAGATCATCAAAAATTTCATAACGATCATGAATCGGGAAATAAAGACCAAAAAGGTTCTCTTCATATTGGAGAATTTCAAAAGGGTGAATACGCTGTAGGTCTAAATCTTCCATAATGTTCTCCTAAAAAAATTGGGATGCATCTGTGTTAAGAATGTCATTGTAGTAGTTTTGGTAATAAATAATGGCTCTCAAAGAGCAATAAGATTAGCAAAATTTTTTAATTTTTGGGTGAGAATTTAAGCCTCATTTTTGATTGTAGTAAAATCGGCTTAAAAGTGACTGAATCAGATTGCCGGCGCATCGATTATGAGAAGCGCAAGAATGGTTCTATCCGGCATCATGCAAGTAGGTTTGATTCATGCGCTGTGCTATTTTACTTTTAAAATAGGGTTCCTTAAACCGAATCGATTATAAGTAAAATACTGATGCTTAAGATCCGTTAGTTGATAAGGAATTTTGAGCAATAAAAAAGACCTCTAAATGTGAGGTCTTCGATATTTTGAGCATATTGATAGCATTTTCAATGATTATCTGCGCATCTCCTTCGCATTATCTTTGATCATCCTTTATCAAGATACTTTTTGAAAGCTAGATCTCTGGCTCAGGATTGCGATTGCGGTTGATGAACTCTTTTGGATATTGTGTAAAGCCTTTTGTGATAAACGCAAGGTAGACTAATCCAATCATGCCCCAAACTAATCCAATGACAAGCGCTGTATATTCAAGGTTAAACCAGAGGTAGATAATAAATGCCATACCTAACATCGGGAAGAGTAGGTAATGAATATTATGACCAAAAGTGTAACGCTGACTATCACGAATGTAATATTGGACAACCACACAAAGATTCACGAAGAAGAATGCGGTTAAAGCACCGAAGTTCACTAAGTGTAATGCAAAGTTTAAGTCAAAGAAGCCGGCAGTTAAACAGACAATTCCAACGATGACAATATTGATTGATGGGGTTTTGTATTTCGGGTTAATGTAACCAAATACTTTAGGTGGTAAAACACCATCACGACCCATAACATACATCATGCGTGAAACGCCAGTATGTGCGGCAATTCCTGAGGCACAAACAGCAAGTACAGCAAGCCATAATCCAACTGATTGGAAGAAGGTTGCGGCAACAAAGCTTGTTAATGATCTTTCACCGACATAAAGAAGGACTTCAGGTTGGCTCTCTTCAGGATTTGCAAAAACATAACCTTGGAAGTAGAGTTGCATGAAGTATGTCATGCCGATAAAGATTAAACCGCCGATAAAAGTGGTTAAGAAAATTGCTCTTGGAACTGTTTTAGCAGCATTTTTTGTCTCTTCAGAAAGAGAGCTTAAGCCATCAAATCCTAAGAATGAGAAGCAGAGGATCGCAGAACCTGCGGCAACTGCACCAATTTGCATATCAGGTGTGAAGAATGGTTTTGTGCTAGCAATAGTACCGTGACCCACGCCATCGAACATTAAGCCTTTAATGACAAGTGCAATAAAGATTCCCATTAGAAGTAGCTGACAGAATACAATTAAGGTATTCACATTCGCCACTAATTCAACACCGCGATAATTTACATAAGTCATCGCAATGGTTAATGGAATCACGTAATACCAGATACTGATATCATCGCTGATTAATGTTTTAAGGTAAATCGTTGCCAGTAAGATATTGATCATCGGGTTAAAGAGATAATCAAGCATCGTACACCAACCAATCACAAATCCAAGATTTGGATTCAATGACTTTTGGGCATAGGTATAAGCAGATCCCGCCGATGGATAATAGCGAACCATTTTTCCATAGCTCAGTGCTGTAAACATCATCGCAATAAGCGTGATGATATAAGCAGTTGGAACATGTGCTCCCGTTTGCATGCTTACAATCCCAAAGGTATCAAAGACAGTCATTGGTTGCATATATGCTAGACCAATCATAATGAGCTGCCACAATACTAATGTTTTTTGTAGTCTTGCAGGTGAGGAAAGTGTTGTAGGTGTAGAGATTGCGTTAGGAGATAACGCTTTGGATTTTAGTAACATAAGTTTATTTCCCCCAGCTTTAGATCGCATGTTAAGAGAGATAAATTAGCCGCGTTAATTCAAATGAATTATTGCCCCCTTGTATCAAATTATGAGAAATGGCGTTCCCATAAAAAAACCTCATTTAGTTTCTGAGGTTCGGGGAATTTTACACTTTTTTAGATAGATGGCTACCCATTTTTAAAATTTAAATCATCCTTAATTCTAATTTTTAAAAGTTTGTATAGCATTGCTGGCTAAAACAGCCATGTAGCTCTTAATTATCGTCGCTATTTTCGCTAGTAGAAATTATTCATTTAGGGTGTTTGATTAATATTATTAATCGAATTTGTTGGAATTTGTCAGTTTTTGAATAGCGATTCGTTGATCTATCGAAGAAATATAAAATTGGGAAAGATTAGGAATTGAAGTGTTGAGGAAAAATTTACCAAACTGATGCATATTTTGCAGAGGTTTACCCTCATCTAACCCTAAGGTTTGCCAAATAAACTGTGCAAACCACATACCATGGCCAATGATGATACTTTGATCAATAAGTTCTGGTAGTGATGATCTAAATTGCATCACTTTATGACAAAACTCCTCATAAGTTTCACCGGTAAATCCTATGCGCTCTTTTGGATCAGCAGTTTGCCAATAACGCTTAATGAGTGTTAAGTGCTCTTCAGGATTGAGTTTTTCAGCAATATCAAAACCGATAGCATCAAATTCGTTAAGTGAGGGAATTTGTGTTGCCGGCATATGAAACTTTTGGCAAAAAGGCATGGCGGTTTGGTGGGCTCTTGTAAACTCAGAGCAATAAATATGGTGAGGTTTATACATCCACTGATCTGCAAGTTGTTGTGATTGATGCATTCCCTTAGGAGTTAAGGGGATTTGATGATTTGCTAGGATGTTTTGATTGTGACTTTTATCCGTATTATCTACTTTTCCTGCATTAGACATGCTTTGACCATGGCGAATAAAGATAAATGTTTTTGTCATGGGTGATATTCTTTTTATAGTGAGATAGGGTTAAGAGAAGCTTTTGATTTATAGTGGGTTTCAAATAAAATCAGAGGTCAAAATTTATTAGTTAGTCATCCTCCTAAAATGGGTTGATGAGCAGCTGGGGCGAATACTGACATTTTTTTTGAAATTACGTGCCAGCAGTTTTAAGCCTTTTCGGTTCGTATCGGAATTTAATGCGTAATAGTTATAAATTGCAGGCACAAGATAGTCAGAAGAATGCAAGCATTTCCTCTCGCTGAGAAATAGCCCTTTAACCGAAGATATAGTCGATTCGGTTGAAGAAACACTATTTTAAATAGTATTAAGGGTACAGAGTGTGTACCAAATTAGCTTGCACATTGCTGGATAGAACGATTCTTGTGCTCTCATAACCGATACTCCGGCAATCTAGCGTAATCACTTTTAAACCGATTTTACTATAAAACAGCATAGCGTATAAAAATCCCTATCAAGAGATGCCGTGATAGGGATTTTTAGTAGTTTGTATTTTGATGATTTAGAAGTAGCGATTGCGGCGAGGTTTAAAGCCAGTAATGCTCTGTTCCCACAGTTTCTCGGTATTTTGACCAACATTACCCATACCGCTTAGGTCAAATTCAAGATAGATACGCCACTGCTTTTTACTATCATAGATGTTATTACGATAGTAACGGGCGGCAACGCGAGTTGTTACACAACAATCTCCGTATTCAACTCCTAGCTGGCTATCAATCATTTTTGATTCACTAAAGGCGTAGTTATAGCGACCTGCAACTGCCCAGCGATTATTAAGTTGCCAGAAGAAAGAGGCATCAATTTGATCGATTTGGGTGTTATCATCATGTAAATTTAAATCACGATTGTAACGATAGCCAATGTTAAACATTTTACGATCATCTGGCCTGTAATTAATATCAAATGTTGCGCGAGTGGTTTGGTTGGTATTAGGTGACCATTCGACGCTTCCACCAACTCGCAGGTTTGGTAAAACTTCCATATTTGTTTGTGCAAAAAATGATGATCGGCGTATTTTGTCATCATTTTCGTTAAGATCATTGCCTAAGGTGATTCTAGGGTTGGTAAAATATTGTGTCTGCCCCATAGAAAGATAAAACTTTTCTGCACCATTTGATTCGTCAAAAATACGAGTCGTAAATGCGGTCGTTAATTGATTTGCATTCGATTGTCTATCTGCTCCATAGAAATCATTGTAGTTAAATAAGTTGTAATAACTAGGAGTGATTTCTGAAGTATCAAATAAGGGAATATGGCTCTGATTTCGATAAGGCGCATAGAGATAGAAAAGTCTAGGTTCTAGTGTTTGTACAAAATCACCACCGCCAAAGAGTTTATCAAAACTAATATTTTTCTCTAAAAATATCCCCGCATCTAGGCTAAGAATTGGTAGTGATCTTGAGAAGCGATCCTTTTTGCCTTGACGATTAACATCATGGCGATAAGAGAGGTCATATTGTGTGAAGCGAAAGCGAGCCGTCGGCTCAATAAAAGCCCATGAGTTTTCAAAACGATAGCTAACGCTTGGCATTAGATCAATTCTTGTTGCCGAGTGGGGCCTTGAGATATCTAAAAGATGATCATTTTTGGCTGAAAAGCGTACAAACTCTGATTCAATTCCAAAGTTTAGTCCTTTAAGATTCCAACTACTATTGAAAAGGAGTTGTGGCATTCTTGCGTAAGGATTGTAGGGGATGATTTCTCGGTCGGTCACAATAAAGTCCTGAACACGCAACTTTGCCGTCCAATTTTCTGTACGATAGTCTAATACAGCATGGCGCTCTAAAGTTGTATCATCTAATAAGCCTGTTTGATCTTCTATATCACGAAGATAATCTTCATCAGATATATTTTGATAGAGGATATTTCCGGTGAATTTTTTTGTAAAATTTAAAGATTGCTCACCCTTGATGATCCAACGTTTTTTGTGATCATAGAGACGGTCTTTCGTGATATAAGTTCCCGAAAGCTCCATCTCTTGCCATTCATTTAGATAACGGAAGTTACCTTTAACGCCAAAACCACGCTTAGAGATTAATCCAGGCGCTAATATTGCATCCATATTGGGCGCGATATTAAAATAGTAAGGAATAAATAATTCTAAACCGCTACTTTTGCTAATAGAGACTTCAGGGAAGAGAAAACCGCTATGTCTTTTACCATCAATAGGAAAAGAGAGATAAGGTGCATATAGTACGGGAACGCCTAATAAATCAAACGTCGCATTATAAGCTTCAGCTCTTCCTGTTGCATGGTTGATATCGAGATCTTTAGCACGAACTTTCCAGATTTCGTTATCAACGGCACATGTGGAATAGGTTGCTTCTTTAAGCAGCGTATTTTGTAAGTTGCCTCTATGGTCAATTTGAGAGGCTCGACCTTGAATATTAGGTTCTGCCTTTAAGTAATATTGTGCATTTGAAAGATGCGTTTCATTTTTTGGAAGAAGATGGATGATCTTACTTCCAACTAGGACAGCTCCCGGCGTTGCATAGCGAACATGATCTCCTGAAGAGGTCACAATTTGATGGACGCGATCAATTGTAAAACTTTGGCTATCAATTTTATCATTGCCATAAAAGATCTCTGCATTACCTTCAAGTTTTCCTTCACTATCAGTGAGGTAGCCTTGATCTGCATTGACGATCATTTGTGCTTTGGAATTATTTGTTTCCGGCGTTAAATATTGTGCAAGAGGTGATATTTGGCACGCAATAGGTTCAGCAAATCCTATTGAAGGGAGTGCTATGAGTAGGGCGATTGCCAATTTAGAGTGTACAATTTTATTTTGGGGCACAACAGGAATGCTCGTCAAAAAGATTCTCCTAGAAGAATCGATAGATATAAAGATATCGAATGGGGAGTAGAATCGCATTTTTTACGCTGAATTTCAATCGAAATGCTCGCTAATTTTCATGCAAAGATGCTACAATTAAGGTGATATAGCGGTTCCTTATAAGAATTGCTTCTTTATTGTTGATAAATTTAATAACGCTAGGAGTTTATTGAATGAATAATTATTATCAAACAGATGCCTATAGTGGTGTTGAGCGTCAAGGAATGCATAAGGTGCTTCGCCAAGCGTATACGCTTGTTGCCCTTTCGTTAATTCCAACCATTATTGGTGCATTTATTTCAGTTCAGACAAATCTCGTCTTAAACTTAATGATCTCAAGCCCTATTCTATTTTTTGTTGGGTTTATGGTGGCATTTTATGGTTTATCATTTGCGATAGAAGCTAACAAAAGATCGGTGATGGGATTGGTCTTAATGTTTGTGTTTACATTTTTAATGGGAATGATGCTAGGACCTCTTCTTACGATGGCATTAAGAAGCGCACAAGGTTGGCAATATATTGGTATTGCCGCAGGTGGTACAGCGGGATTATTCTTAGTTCTTGCAATCCTTGGTGGAGATAAAACGAAAGACTTTTCACCAATTGGTAAATATGTCGGTGCTGTTGGGATTGTAATGATTGCAACGATTGCACTTAACTTCCTCTTCCTTAAAATGCCAATGATTAACCTTGTATTATCAATGTTAATTATTCCATTTTCAGGTGCAATTATCTTATGGCGCATCAATAGCGTTGTTAGAGGTGGGGAAGATAACTACATTAGCGTGGCTTTAGATATCTATATTTCACTTTATAATATCTTCTCAAGCTTACTTCGCCTTATTTTGGCAAGTAACGATTAATTAAATTGTGTAAATAAAACAATTTGTATCTATCGCTTTAAAAGGGTAGATACAGATCAAGATGTTAAAATTGAGGGATAAAGGCGCTTTTGATAAGCGCCTTTTGTTTAGCAGAGATCCTCAATCATTACCTATATTGTGAGATCAATGAGATTATGGTTAATCGCAGTCAAAAAGAGCAAATTTTAAAGCAATTAGAGCGACATTATATCTCTCCGTTATCGCAGTTTCACATAGAGACTGAAGTGCTAAAAAGAGTGATGCTTGGGCGCCCCTTTAGAGTACAGATAGGGATGTTAGATAGTTGGCGGATTCAGCGCTTTTATCAGAAAATGCAACCATTCACTCAAGAGGATGCTTTAGCGCGACTTTGGTTATTTGATGAGTATTTAAAAAATAGTAAAAATTCTGTATTTGCGCATGATAGCACTTTAATTTTAGGGGATTCATTTCCCTATTTTGAGTGGCAACAGGCAGATCAAATGTATGGATTGAATCAGCTTTTAGGTATTGCAAGAATCTTCTATTTTTATAAAGGCAATGAAGAGAGTGTAGGGCAGTTTTGTGAATTTATGATACAAAAGGGTATTGCTAATCGGGCGGTGGTTGTAGGAGAGGTAGCAGAGAGTTTATTGAAAGATTTTGAAGCCGCTAATATTTTGTATATTACACATATTCCTAAGCCATTTTTTGAGAATATCGGTAAGGGGAGAGGTTTTACGAATCTTTTTAGCCAAGCAGCGGATATTTTATTGATGGATCGGCGAGGCTGTTATGTAAAAAGTTTTTCTAGGGCTGAATTTATTCGCCAAATCGATCACTTAATAGAGACTTACCTATAAGATTAAAGTCAGTGATTGGTTAAAGAGTAACATAACCTTTGATCTTATTTTTGTTGATAAAATCCTTGATCGCTCACAATTAAATCTTCAATCTCAAGCATCATTAAATCGGCTGTAATTTGGGAGGCATCAATATTAAGCAGTGCGACAAGTTGATTGATCGATTTAGCACTCTTTAGCAGCGCATAGAGCGCATGTTGCGGATGTTCTTTTGGTAATGATTTTTCAGCGGTCTTGTTGTGATTAATATTCTCGGTGGGATCTTTGCGTATACTATTTTTTTGCGGTGATTTTTGATGTCTCTTAGTGATGAACGTTTCGTTAGCTTGATCTTGATTTTTAAAAAGATCCGCTTGTCGCTCAGAATCGGTTGTTTCTACCCAACCAGATAGGGCGGTACGAATATCTATGGTCGATTCTACTAAAGCCGCTCCTTCCCTAATTAGCTGATGACAGCCTCTAGATTGCGGCTGATGAATAGAGCCTGGTATGGCAAAGACCTCACGGTTTTCTTCCATACTTAATCTCGCTGTAATTAAGGAGCCTGATTTTTGTGCCGCTTCAATGACTAATGTTCCAAGAGAAAGACCTGCAATAATTCTATTTCGGCGGGGAAAGTTCTGTGCTTTTGGCGGCATATGTAGCGGGTATTCACTAACTAAAGCGCCGCCCTTTTGGAGGATCTCTTCACTTAATGGCACGTGTGCTTTAGGGTAGATCTCATTTAAGCCAGTTCCTAATACTGCGATAGTGGGTTTTTCTATTTTAATGGTAGCGTGATGGGCCGCTTGATCAATGCCAAGCGCAAGACCACTAGTGACCGTTAATCCTGCTAAAGCAAGTTCTGTGGCAAAAAGATGGGTATTATAGAGCCCTTCTTCTGTCGGTTTTCTTGCACCTACAATGGCAATTTGAGGTGTTGAGAGAATTTCGACCTTACCTTTAATAAAGAGAATCATAGGCGGATCGTGAATCTCTTTTAAAAGGGGAGGATATTGTGGATCATGAAAGGTCATAATAAAATGATCCTTTGTTTCTTGCCATTGTAGGGCTTGGTTTACTTTGTCTTGATAATTTTTATAACGATACTGAGTGACAGAGGCTGGAATGCCGGCAGCTTGCCATTCTAAGTGATCGGCCTGAACGGCAGCTTCTGCTGATCCAAAGTGATCAATGAGTTGTCTAAAGCGTTTAGCGCCAATATAAGGTGTATAAAAGAGCGTGAGCCACGAATCTAACATTGAGAGTTTCCTTAGATTATTTCCATGCTATATTGAAAAAGGTCTGTATCAATAAATTAGAAGTTATGACTAATAAAATAAAACATTGATACAAAGTGAATTGAATCAACCTTTAATTATATGAAACGGAGTACAAAAATGGCGCAATTAGCTAAAACAGTATTTACAACAGCCTATGAAACACAAACAGAGGCGGTGGCATTGTCTGAGCTTAAAGCCGATCACATCGTGCTTTTCTTTTATCCAAAAGATAATACGCCAGGCTGTAGTAATGAGGTGCAAGATTTTAATCAGCTTTTAGCGGAATTTAAAGCGCTTAACTGTGCCGTATTAGGGGCTTCTCGTGATAGTAAAAATTCTCATATTAAATTTGTAGAGAAATTTGACCTGCAGTTCCCACTTCTTTCAGATCCTGATGAGACACTCTGTAAAGCTTTTGATGTGATTAAAGAGAAAAACATGTTCGGTAAGATCGGCTTTGGTATTGAGCGCAGTACATTTATTCTCAATAACAAAGGGGAGATTTTACAAGAATGGCGAAAAGTAAAAGTACCGGGGCATGCAGAGGAAGTATTAGCGGCAGTGAAGGCGCTTTAATTTGCCTTAAAGTAAGTTAAATTACCATTAGGGATAAATATTAATGCATAAAAAAGGATCACTTTTAAGTGATCCTTTGCTGTTTGTGAGCTATTGAGTACTTCGCTTTAGAAATGAATAAAAGGAATCCCTTTTAAGATCACTAAAAAAACAACCATAATTAAGATTAGGCTCGGAAATTCATTGAAGTAGCGGTAAAACTTATGACTATGTCTATTTTTATCATGCCTAAAAGCTAAAACATAGTGATAGCAAAAGTAGTGATAAATTAAGAGCAAAAAGACAAGCGTGAGTTTAAAGTGAAGCCAACCCATTTTCATTAAAGCCGGGTTTTTCATAATTAAAATGAGCCCAAAGATAATTGTTAGTGCTCCGCCAATGTTGGTCATGATCATCAGCTTTCTCTCCATTACTTTGAAGGTTTCGCTCGTATCAGGGCTCTTATTAGAGGCGTGATAGACAAAGATTCTCGGGAGATAAAAGAGCCCTGCAAACCAAGTCACCATAAAAATGATATGTAATGCTTTATAAACAAGATACGACATAATAAAACCTTATTGACTGCCTAATTTGGGAAATATGATTATATCAAAGAATCGGGCAGAAGGTCCCCTTGTGCAATGACGCGATATTAGCGATAATAGCTCGCAAATATTTTTATTACCTTTAAAGGATTGTTTCATGGTTTTTACCATTAAAAGACGACCTACAAGCCAAGTAATGGTGGGCAATATCGGAATTGGATCAGAGTATCCGATCCGTGTGCAATCGATGACGAACACCAATACAGAAGATGTAGATGCCACAGTTTCTCAAATTATTGAGCTTGCCGATGCAGGATCTGAATTAGTACGAGTGACGGTAAATACTGAAGCTGCGGCAAAAGCTGTACCGTTTATTGTCGAAAAGCTCGATACATTAGGCTATACAACGCCGGTTGTTGGGGATTTTCACTTTAATGGTCATCGTCTTTTACAGGCAGAGCCAGCTTGCGCTAAAGCGCTTGCTAAGCTACGGATTAATCCAGGAAATGTGGGGCGAGGCGCCCGTAAAGATGAGCAGTTTACGTTAATCGTGGAAGAAGCCTTAAAGCATCAAAAACCTGTCCGTATCGGCGTTAACTGGGGAAGCTTAGATCCTGAGGTTTTAAAGCGCCTATTAGATGAGAATTTAAAAAAGGCGATGCCTTTATCCAATGATGAATTGATGTGTGAAGCGATGATTGTTTCAGCGCTTGAAAGTATCGCTTTTGCAAAAGATATCGGAATGACAGATGAGAGTATTATTCTCTCTGTCAAAGTAAGTCAAAGCCAACAGCTCATTAAGGTTTATCAAGATATTGCGGGTAAAACAAATGTACCACTTCATTTAGGTTTAACAGAAGCGGGAATGGGGATGAAAGGAACGGTCGCTTCAGCGTCAGCCTTAGCCGTTCTGCTTCAGCAAGGCATTGGTGATACGATTCGTATCTCATTAACGCCAGAGCCCAATGCTCCGAGAACTGAAGAAGTATTAGTGGGGAAAGAGATTTTGCAAAGTCTTCAGATCCGCGCTTTTACGCCAAAAGTGGTTGCATGCCCAGGTTGTGGACGTACTAGTAGTGATGATTTCCAATATCTAGCACAAGAGATACAATCTTATATTGATAATAATATGCCCACTTGGAAAACAGAATATGATGGCGTTGAAAAGATGGTCGTTGCCGTCATGGGCTGTATTGTTAATGGCCCTGGCGAGTCAAAAATGGCTAATATTGGTATTAGCTTGCCGGGAAATGGGGAAAAACCTGTCGCGCCAGTTTATGTAGATGGTGAGCGCTCAGTAACATTAAAAGGCGAGAATATCGCTAATGAATTTAAACAGATAATAAACGAATATATTGATGGAAAATACAGAAAACAACAGTAATAGACCGCTTCGTGCGATTCGCTCATTTGTCAAAAGAGAAGGGCGCTTAACGAAAGGGCAAGAGCGTATCTTAGCAGAAAGTCCTTATCTTATTACGCATGATAAGGTTGATGGGCTTTGGGATCTTGATGCTTTATTTGGCCGCACTGGTACACCTCGAACTTTAGAGATCGGCTTTGGTGATGGTATGTCATTTTCTAATATGGCAGAAGCAGATCCTATGCGTGATTTCCTAGGGTTAGAAGTTCACCGCCCGGGGGTTGGTCGTCTTTTATTAGATGTGGAGGCGCGTGATTTAAAAAATATTCGTGCCATTGATTATGATGCGGTACATATTTTAAAAAATTGTATTCCCGATGGGAGTTTGGAATGTGTGCAAGTATTTTTCCCCGATCCTTGGCATAAGAAAAAACATAATAAGCGCCGTATTATTCAGCCAGAATTTGTTGCGCTTATTGCTCAAAAACTCCAAAAAGGTGGCAGACTCTGCTTAGCAACTGATTGGGAACCTTATGCTGAGCATATGATGGAAGTGATGCAAGCAGCGCCAGATTATGAAAATAGTGTGGAAGGATTTGTTGAAAATCCAACGCATCGTTTGCCAACAAAGTTTGAAGCGCGCGGGATTCGTTTAGGTCACGGTGTTTGGGATTTAGTCTTTTTAAAGAAATAGGCAAGGTCTAAATAGGTAAAGGTCTTTATTAAAGATTTCAAAAGCGGCGCGATAAAAAGTTACCGCTTTTTTCTTTTTTCATAAAGTACTTTTAAATGTTGCTTTGAAAGCGCTTTTGGAATCCAAATATAGCCAATTTGGTTTAAGGAACGCGATTTTAAAAGTAAAGCAGTGTAGAGTTTGTCAAATTAGCTTGCAAGATGCCGGATAGAACGATTCTTGCGCTTCTCATAACTGATATGCCGGCAATCTGATTCAATTGCTTTTAAATTGATTCTGCTATATCACTATAGCAAGTCTTCTATTGATCTTATTTCACTATTAATTTTTTTGCATTTAAATCAGCCTGTTTTGAACATAATTTCAATATTTCAAATATTATTGAAATATTGAAATTAAGTGTGCTACGCTACTAACAAGTAACATCCTCAATCGACAATAAGAGAACCATTATGGATAGTGATCGAGCAGCGATTATTTTTGAAGCTTTATCTTCAAAAGTGCGGCTACAAATTTTTAAGTTATTAGTACAACATGGAGATCAAGGTTTAGTTGCAGGTGATATTGCAGAAAAGCTTGATTTACCCAATACAAATCTCTCTTTTCATTTAAAAGCCCTCTATCATGCTGGCGTGATTAAGATGCAAAAAGAGGGAAGATTTGTACGTTATAGTATAAAAATGCCGGAAGTTTTTACCTTAATTAACTTTCTCTTAGATGCTTGTTGCGTAGAGTCGAGTGGTTGTTGTGATATTTCACCGAGTGATTATCCGCAATTAATGCAACTTTTTTCTAATGCTAAGCGTGTACAGTAGGTGAGTCAAAGATGATTTTAGCTTTAGTGATTTTTATAATAACAATTACCTTAGTCATTTGGCAGCCTAAAGGGCTGGGTATTGGCTATAGTGCAACCTTTGGGGCTATTATTGCGCTTATTTTTGGGGTCATTGAATTTTCAGATATTATAATTGTCTGGGATATTATCTGGAATGCTGTTTTAACATTTATTGCAATTATTATCATTAGCTTACTGTTAGATGAAGCTGGATTTTTTAAATGGGCTGCGCTCCATATTGCACATTTTGGTGGTGGCAGTGGGCGCAAGCTCTTTCTTTTGATGATTTTACTTGGTGCAGTAATTTCAGCTTTTTTCGCAAATGATGGAGCTGCGCTTATTTTAACGCCCATTGTAATGGCGATCTTAGTGCAGCTAGGGATTAGTCGCGCGTCGACATTGGCATTTGTGATGGGAGCTGGCTTTATTGCAGATAGTGCAAGCTTACCTTTAACTGTCTCTAACTTAGTGAATATCGTCTCTGCTGATTATTACAATATTAGTTTTGGGGAATATGCATCCGTGATGATTCCTGTAAATATGGTCTCGATTATTGCGACATTAATGGTGCTTTATCTCTTTTATCGTAAAGATCTCGCTTTTCAATATCCTGCTAAGCAGATCTATTTGACAGCAAAACCGCAATCAGCCATTAAAGATTACCGGACATTTATCGCAGGTTGGATAGTGTTAGTATTGCTATTAATCGGATTTTTTATCTCCGATATGATTAATGTTCCTGTTAGTGCAATTGCCGGCATTGGCGCTTGTACCTTGTTATTGATTGCACGCCAACAAAAGATTATTAATGTTAAAAAGGTGATCGTTTCTGCGCCATGGCAAATTGTGATTTTTTCATTAGGAATGTATTTGGTGGTGTTCGGACTACGTAATGCTGGCATTATGGATTATTTAATATTGATGTTGAATAAGCTCTCAGATCACGGGGTTTGGAGCGGGGCAATAGGCACAGGATTTATCTCGGCAGCGCTTTCTTCAGTGATGAATAATCTTCCCACTGTCTTAATCGGTGTATTATCGATAGATGCTTCAACAGCTTCAGGATTAACAAAAGAAGCGATGATTTATGCGAATGTTATTGGTAGTGATTTAGGGCCTAAAATTACGCCGATAGGAAGTTTAGCAACATTACTATGGCTTCACGTATTAGCGACTAAGAATATGAAAATTACTTGGGGCTACTATTTTAGGGTAGGTATAGTTTTAACATTGCCGGTGTTATTTGTAACTTTAAGTGCGCTGGTGCTGCGTTTGACGTTTTTTTAATCATAGAGGTTATTAAAATGGCGTAATAAGCGATTCAAAAAGGGCTAACGATTTATCATTAGCCCTTTTAATAATTTTGTCATAACTTAACAGCAAATTTTTTGCTATTTCTCTTTAGCAGCAATGATTTTTTCTTTCACTAATTCCGGTGCACCATAAAAGATATTATCAATATACCAACGTTTTTTTAAAAGCTCTGTCTGTACATAGACCTCATCATCAATCTCTTTGCCAAGACAGGATTTAGCAATCGGTGAATTAATAGATGAATAATCTTGATGATGCGCAATCTCATCAGCACCAACGATACGAAAGAAGAGTGTATTATCTTCATCATCAACTAATTTTACCCAAGCGCCAAAGAAGACTTTCCCTTCTTGTTGTGGTGAATAAGGGACAGGGCGAAGAACTTCTAATCGCTTACGAAGATGCCGAACTCGTCGATCAATTTCTCTAAGTTTTTGTTTATTAAATTGATAATCCGCATTTTCAGAACGATCGCCTAATCCTGCGGCCCAAGTCACTTTTTGTGTGATCTCAGGGCGTTCTATGCGCCATAAAAAATCGAGTTCTTTTTGTAGAATCTCCATCCCTTCTTGCGTAATAAGGTTAATCCCCATGTTTTATTAATCCTTTTTATCTTTATTTGTTGATCTCAATAAAGAGTCTTATTCCAACAAGTAACGACTTACTTCTTACGGTTATTTTTTCTTGGACGATTGCGATTATTATTGTTGTTATTACTGCTGTTGCTACGTCTATTTTGAGGTTGCGAGTTACTATTACCGTTTTGGTTAAATCCTTGAGTGATATTTTGCAAGAAGTTACCATTTGTTGATTGACCAATACCGCCAGGGGTATTAAAGGCATCGCGTCCACGACGGCGATTTTCTCTAGCGATATTGGCTTCAAATGATCCTGCTTCAAAAGGTAGGCGGTTGTGATTCACAATCTCATCTTGGTTAGCACTAAAGAAATCGCTCTGGCTATCCCCAAACTCCTGATTTCCCTCATTTTGTGAGCTATTTGCTGCTTGTTCTTGTCTTCTACGATTATTACGTGGTTTATTGTCACGGCGATCATTATTACGTTCATTACGCTGATCATTACGATTTTGACGGCCTTGATTACGACGATTGTTTCGGCGATCACGAGGATTATCTTCTTTTTCGTTCTCACTTTCTTGAGGAGAGGTTTCTTCCACAGCTGTTGCATCAGGTGTTTCTGAGATATTTTCAGCCTCTACTGTCTGCGCTTTATCGTGTTTAGGCTTTGGTTTATTGTCGCGCTTTTTAGGGGGCTTAATATCAATCTCTTCAATAGGTAGATTAAGATCAGGGTACTCTTCTAATAATGCTTGCACCCATGCTCTATCATTCTCTGTTGAGATTGAGATAAAGTGCTGCGGCTTAAAGTTTGTTTGGACAAAATTTAAGCGCTCTGCATATTCTGAATATACCGTTGGGAAATCTAAGAAAATAACCGCATCACATTTTTGAATTTTTGCAGCAAGTTCCTCTACCACTCGGTGCATTAAAATCATTGCTGTAAACTGACCATCGTTATAGCGATCAAAAAGGCTTGTTGCAGTTTCATCATCAATTTTTTCGTGAACAACGCGGCTACGAATACGAGCACGATAGAGATATTTTTCTAATAATCTCGCTGATTGACGATTGTGGGTAACGATTAAGACATGTTGTAGATTATGTTCACGGATGTAATCACGAATATATTGGCGTTGTACATTTCTGGCAACTACCGCAATAAATGCAGAAGGGTCAGCGGTCTCGATAGCTTTTTCATCTTCAATACTCTGATTTTGATCTTTTTTGGTCGTTGCTTTTTTAGCAGGCTCTTTGATAGACGCTTCCTCGTCTTTTTTATCAGTAGCTTCTACTTTTTTCTTAGAGTCTTTTAATGCTTTAAGCTCTTTTTCTGTTTTTTCAGTCACGTCCTCTTGAACGTTCTCTTTTTGTTTGGCTTTTTCTTGAGACTTGCCTAAAGAGATTTTGGCGCCTTTAGGTTTAATTGTCTCTAAAGGATTCACCGCCTCAACTGGCGATATTGCTGAGGTAATACTTTGGAAATCAGTAAAGAGAATTAGGGCTTTATGATCTTCATTGAAGAGTGTTTTATAACTCTCATGATCCATTAAGTATTGTGTGAGAAATTCAGGCGCAACTTTTTGATCAAAAGTAATGGTATCAAATTCAGTAAGTGGCATTTTTTCATGGCATGCCTCATTGACTAAAAAGAGCGAGAACGGGGCAATAATGATATTGGTATCAAGAGCTATATCTGTATTAATTTTGTGAGGTAAAATTGCTTCAATAGTAAGATCAGGATTCGCTTCTTGAAGAAACATTTGAACAAAAATAGCATCACTAATATGGTACGTTACAATGAGCTGCTTTTGAGTAGTATCTTGAGACGTTAGTTGAGAAATTTGACTCAGTAGCTCTAGCGCAGGAGGCGTATTAGAGAAGTTTATAGGTTCTTTATTGCGCAAGATTTCTTTCGCTGCCACGGATAAATCGTTCCAACGTGTCAATATCGTTTCTTTCATAGAATTCATTTAAGTCTGTTTTTTATAATATATTCAGTATCAAAAAGAGAATATTGATGATGTTCTTATTCTCGTTCAATTAGTTAATCATTTAAAATTATATATATGGTGAAGCAAATTATTATAGTAGAAGTTTTAGTAGGGTCGCATAGCGTTGCATAGGCGTTATTTTAATATATGCATCAAAGGCGCTATGAGATCAGTAATGTTTCTTAAGGTGGACAAGGCTAAATGAGGATTTAGCAAATTAAATACTTTTCGTCTTTTGAATACTTAAGAAGTTAGATACTTTACTATATTTTCAATCTTCGATAACGCTTTATAATTTACCATGATAAGGGTAAAATGCAAAGCTCGCATGATGAAATTATGCTACAGTGACACAGTTATTATATATAGAACATGGGAAAGGATCGATAAGATTATGAAGCGTATCTATTTTTGGCTAAAAATTGCGGTTTGGGTGCTGATTTTTGCAGTCGTATTTATTGTCTTCTATGTTAACCGTGATAGCCAGGTCTCTTTTAATTATCTTATTGGCGATGCGACCTTAAATACCTCTCTTTTTATCTGCGTTATTTTTATGATAGGAGCACTCTTTACGATTGGGGTTTTAGCACTTTTAAATATCTCCCGTGTTTTTAGCAATATGGGGTTAAAAAATTCTGTAAAACGTCTTGAGAAAGAGAATGCAGAATTAAAAAGAAAGACCCATGTCTTATAATGATCGTTGTCAGATAACGCTTTTAGTAAGAGGCATCAATTGGCGATCGCTTTGGTCTATGGATGGTGATTTACACGAAGTGGTGGTTTTGCACTAATTTATGTTTGAATATATTTGGCTTCTTTTACCATTAGGACTTTTGATTGGTTGGCTGGCAGCTAAGCGAGATAATGTCAAAAAACAGAAGATGCTACGCTATCTTAATCTTCGTTATTTTATTGAAGAGAGCCAAGAGGTTGATGATCAGCTTTTAACATTACCACCTGATTATGATGCTGATAACCTTAATTTCAGCTTAATGTTAGGGGATGTTTTTAGAAAACGTGGAGAGATTGATAAAGCGATAAATCTTCATGAATACCTAATTAAAGAGGCACCGACTAAAGCTTTAACAGAGAAAGTTTATCTCTCCCTTGCTGAAGATTATTTAGCCGCAGGGATGCTCGATCGTGGGGAGAGTACCTTACGATTACTATTAGAATCTGAAAATTATAAAAAAGTAGCACTTCTCAAGCTTAGTAAAGTCTATAAACAACAACGCGAATGGTTACAAAGCATTGCGATGTTGGAGCAGGTAACCCCTTTAACAGAAGATCTATTAGCTGAAATGGCGCATCTTTATTGTGAGCTAGCAGAAGAAGAGCTGTTATTACAAGATCCGCCTAATTTAGATCGTTTAACGCTCTGGCTTGATAAAGCTTTGTTAGCCGATAATGATTGCGCGAGAGCTAATTTAATACGAGCTTATGCCCTTTATTATTATGAAAATTTTGAGGCCTCTTTAGAATCTTTAATGTTAATAGAGGGTCAAAGAACCGAGCTATTGCCGGTGATTACGCCGATGGTTTATGAATTATCATCTCGTAATAAGCGCCCTGAATATTTTTACGAGTGGTTAGAGAGAGCCATTATCGTGAATGATCATATTGTGTTAAAAGCATGGAAAACACACTATTTGATTCTTAATGAATCGTTTGAGGCGGGGGTTGAGTATTTACAATCAGTATTGAAAAAAGAGAGTAATCTTTATGGTTTGATGCTGCTTAATAAATTACAAAAATATCAACAAGAGCGCACCGATGCGATTTTGGTTGAGAAAACTTTTAGAGAAATGTTAGACCAATATGCCCAGTTTCGTTGTGAATCATGTGGCTATACCACAAAAGCGATGCAGTGGAGCTGCCCAAGCTGTTTTGAGTGGAATCGCTCAATTCCTGTAACGGATATCGTGGCGCTTAAAGTAAAGCATTAAGATCTGTGTTAATAGCGAGAGATAACCTTATCACCGAGGATTATCACTTTTAAGTTTTATGGTGCTATTTGGCGAGATGCTCTTAAATTTTTACAAAAATTTGATTAAGCTAATGAATTATCCGGTCCTTTTATTTTATCGGTGTATAATATGCGCCTAATAGTTCCTCTAGGATTTTAATGTAGATCCTTTGAGCTAAAATTTTCCTCATTTCTTTTCATCTAGAGACCCATCAACTCCATGAAAGACCAACTTTTATATCATCTTGAAGATAAGCCTCCTTTTGGTATCTCCCTCCTTCTTGCCGCTCAACATCTCCTTGCCGCTTTAGGCGGTATTATTGCTGTTCCTTTAGTGATTGGTAGCGCACTTGGATTAAGTGGCGCAGAAAAAATCGCGTTAGTAAATGCCGCACTTTTAGTCTCAGGTGCTGTGACGTTTGTACAATCAAGAGGTATTGGCCCAATAGGTTTGAGATTACCTGCAGTTATGGGGACAAGTTTTACCTTTGTTGCCTCAGCTATTGCAATTGGTAATAGTGAATATGGGGTTGCCGGCATTTTAGGCTCTTCATTAGTCGCTTCACTTGTGATGATTATTGGTAGTTTCTTTATGCCGCAAATCCGTAAGCTATTTCCACCTGTGGTTACAGGAACGGTTGTGGCGATGATTGGGTTAAGCCTACTGCCAGTTGGGCTTGACTGGTTTGCTGGTGGCCAGGTTGGAAGCACACAATATGCTTCGGCTTCTAATCTTTTAGTAGCATTTTTTGTCCTTTTTGTGGTGATTGCTTTAACACAATGGGGAAGAGGGATTTTTGCTTCCGCTTCAATCGTTATTGGAATGGTTGTCGGCTATATTGCTGTAATTGTTTTAGAGAAAGGTTTTGGACTTGAACTAGGCTTAATTAATTTTTCTGGTATTGAAGAAGCACCTGTATTCGCCCTTCCAAAACTCTTTGAATACGGTTTTGCATTTCCAATTTCCGGTATTATTGGGATGAGTATTGCCTACCTTGTCACCATTGTTGAATCAAGTGGGAACTTTTTAGCACTAGGTGAAGCAACACAGACGAAAGTATCTGGCAAACGCATGAAGAGCGGAATCCTGTGTGAAGGTTTAGGTTCTGCTTTTGCGGCATTAATGTCGACAACACCATTTTCAACTTTTGCGCAAAATATCGGTATTATCTCTTTAACAGGGGTTGCTAGCCGCTTTGTTGTTGCGATGGCGGGTGTTTTATTAGTGCTTGCCGGGATCTTCCCAATTTTTGGGGCATTAGTTGTTTCAATTCCGCTACCTGTATTGGGAGGCGCGGGATTGATGATGTTTGCAATGATTATTACAGCCGGTATTCAAGTACTTGGCCGTGTGGAGATTAATAAACGTAATGGTCTTGTCATCTCTGTATCACTTGGTTTGGGCTTAATGGTCACCATGCGCCCTGAAGTATTGAATGATTTACCAGAGTTTATTCAAGTCATCTTTAAGTCAGGAATTACAGTTGGTTCACTCTCAGCGCTTATCTTAAATCTTATTTTGCCAGGGCGTGAAATCGTTCAAGATGAAGAGTAATGATAAATCGTCATTAAAACTTATAAATAGTTAAAAATGATACATCTATTGATGTTTATCTACTGTTATTTAAACGAATACATTGCCAAAAAGCGAAAGATAATCATGATCTTTCGCTTTTTTATTCAAAGATTAATCGGCTATTAAAAGTGTATTAAAAGAGGTGTTTATAATGAAGATAGCGATCGTTGGGCCATCAGGTGTTGGGAAAAGTACAATTGCAGCAGCACTTGGAAGCCATTATGCAATAAAAGCTTATGAGTTTGATGCTATCTATTGGGATTTAACGCAAGATAATTATGTGAAGAATCAAGAAGAAGTCATGAGTCATCAAATCACGCTGATCCTAAAGCAAAATGAATGGATCATGGAAGGCGCATATGATAGACGGATGATGGCATTTTTTGAGGCTTCTTCTGTGATTTTTCGGGTAAAAACTCCGTATTCGCGTATAGTTTTTCGTTTAGTTAAACGGTATCTTTTGGCTAAATTGACCAAGAAAAAGCCTATAGAGAGCTGGAAAAACACAATTGAATTATTAAAGTTTTCTAAAAAATTTGAGGCTCGCTTAGATCACTTTTTTGAGGAAAACCCCGTCTTTTTGAATAAGTTAGTCGTTGTGGCGGATGCGGCAGAATGTATTGAGACAATTGATAATTTAGATTGCTGTGGACTTTAATCAGGTAATTTTTGTTTAATTCGTTAAAATGAAAAGGTGATGATAAAAGTTAATGGATGGGAGGAAGTTATGAAACAATTGATTTTAAGCGCTTTACTAGTAGGTTTTGGGGTGACCGCACAAGCCCAAACGGATGATGCGAGTTTTACAGAAATTCCTTTTCAGCAAGCCTTAGAGCAAGGGGATTATAGTTATTATGTGGGATCTCAAATTTTAGAGGGAACACTCTACTATGAGCCTAGCTCTCTTTTTGGCTATCGCTTTGAGTTTGATATTGCGGAAAAAGATCTAACAAAGATACCTGTATTAATTGGTAATCCTGATAAGGGACAAAATAGTCGTTTTGTTTTGAATAAACACTTTAAAATGACGCCGCAAGAAACTGCAAGAGCGGCTGTTTATCTCGGCATTAAAACAGACTTAAATGATCCAAAGTTTGAAGAAAAAGGATGCGCCGTTACAGGGCCTATTAAGGTGCAAGCAACATCTATTGGTTATTTTGGACCTAAAACAGCAGAAGGGTACGCGAGTATTGATGCGCTTCGGGTTTTATCATCCGGCCCATTTGAAGTTGAGTGTAAAGAGTAACGATAAGCCTTTATAGTTTTTTCCTAAACTATAATAATCATAACCCTCTTTAAATGCCGGCAATATATGCAGTTTTTTAAAGGGGGTAAGGAATCTATTGCAGATTAAATTTAGGAATACTTACTGCTCTGTCTGTGTTTTTTGATCGTTGGTATAGTAGAGAACACCAAGTTTAATTGAATCTCTACCACGGCTTCTACGGAATTTATTTGTATCTCGTAGTGAGTAAGCACAACCACAATACTCTTGTTGGTAGAACTCTTCGCGCTTACTGATTTCGATCATTCTTGCAGAGCCGCCGCCTTTACGCCAGTTATAATCCCAGTAGGTTAATCCTGGGTATTTATCAGCCGCGCGAACGCCACAATCATTAATCTGGTTCATATCTTTCCAGCGAGAGATGCCAAGTGAGCTTGTCATCACATCAAAGCCATTTTCATAAGCATAAAGTGCTGATCTTTCAAAGCGCATATCAAAACACATGGTGCAACGAATACCACGCTCAGGCTCCATCTCCATTCCTTTTGCGCGCTCGAACCAGTTATCACGATCATAGTCTGCATCAATAAAAGGAATGCCAAATTTCTCGGCAAAGCGGATATTCTCTTCCTTGCGGATCTCATACTCTTTTAAGGGGTGAATATTGGGATTATAGAAGTAGATTGTAAAATCTATCCCTGAAGCAACCATCGCTTCCATCACTTCGCCGGAGCAAGGGGCACAACAAGAGTGGAGTAATAATTTTTTTCCATCATTGGGAAGCGTTAGTTTTTCACGAACAAATTCTTGCATAATCTCCATTCCTTGTGAGTTATTGTAATGATTTTCTATCCTTATGGAGAGAAATTATAGAGAGGGCGCTAACGAATAGCTACCTTTGCGTGTAATTTCTGATCATTTTTTTGGTAAGAGGTTATTTGGTAATAGGATGTAGATCTTGAAACTCCGGTAATAGATCATCACGCTTTGTATCAAGATCTCGCTCTAAAATAACAGGCCCTGATTGTTTCTCGCCTAAGAAGTCATTTGGATTGCGAAGCGGACAGCTATCCATCGATAAGCAGCCGCAACCAATGCAGCTATCAAGCTCATCTCGAAGACGAATCAGATAAGTGATTCTTGCATCTAAATCCTCTCGCCATGAAGAGGAGATCTTCTGCCAAGCATCAACATTGAGTTTTGCATCTTCAGGATATTCACCTAATGTTCTTTTCACATCCGCTAGCGAGATGCCGGTAAGCTGCGCAATTTTAATAATGGCGATATATCGTAAGACATAAGAGCGAAAGCGGCGATGATTGGCAGCATTTCGGGTACTTTTGATTAATCCTTTCTCTTCATAAAAGTGAATGGTAGAGATGGGAACGCCACTTCTTTCAGAAACCTCTCCAATCGTCATGAGCCGATTTGTATCATATTTGGTGGTTGCCATAATTTCCCCTTCTTAAATAGTTTAATGCTCCCTAAATATCTCATTTTTGATGCTTGACCTCAAGTTAAGTTGAGGTTTTATACTTCCCAGCAATTATCACAAGTTCATTTAAGAGGCATTTCAGGAAGTTAACTTCTATGAAATCAATATTTAAACATAAGGAAATAGGGAAATGAATCAGGTAAATCAGCTTCATGAAGCGAAAAAGTCTGCATCACAAAAAGGTGTTCAGTCTAAAAGAGGCAAGAATCTTCTGATAATTGCCATTATGGGAGTTATTGCTATTGGCGGATATAATTTAAAAGGTTATCTGCTGGCTAAGGAGGGTGGATGGGCTTATCCGCCGGCAAAGGTCGCACTTTTTGATGCGCAGTATTATCAGCTTCCTAATCTCTTTGAGGGGGTTGGGGAATTAGAAGCTATTAATGAAGTATGGATTGCTTCCGAAGTTTCGGGGCGTGTTGAGTCGATCAATTTTGAATCAGGGGAAGTTGTTCAAAAGGGGCAATTATTAGTCCAGCTCAATGATCAGCGAGAAAAGAGTGAACGGGCAAGATTAGTTGCTGAGCGCCATTATATTGAAACGCAAGTAAAGCGTTATGAGCGTTTAGTGAAAGAGAAAGCGGTAGATGTCTCTAAATATGATGAGGCTTATTCTCAATTAATGCAGATCGATGCCTCTCTTGCCAATATAGATGCCGCAATTGCCGAAAAAGCGATTCGTGCACCATTTTCAGGAACGATTGGTATTAAGCAAGTTCATCTTGGCGATATTATTAATCCGGGACAAAAACTCACAACTTTAGTGGATGGGTCTGAGTTTCGTGCAAACTTTACCTTAGATGAAAAGTATGCGGAATTTTTAACCGTAGATCAGCCCGCTGAGCTCTATATTAGCGCTTTAAATCGCTCCTATCCGGCAAAAGTATCCGCCATTGATCCCTTAATTAGTAATGCACGTTTAATCTCTGTGCAAGCGACGGTTATTGCGAGAAATTCAGCAGAAAAAGATATTGCAGAAATTTACCCAGAACTTAAAAGCGGTATGTTTGTCAAAGCGTTTGTAGAAGGGGAAGCAATTGATGCGCTCTTAATCCCGGAAACGGCATTAACTTATACGATTTATGGTAGCTCTGTGTTAGTGATGCAAAAAAATGAAGATGGCTCTGAGCAAGTGAAAGCCGTGCGTGTTGAGATTGGGGAGAAACAGCGAGGTTTTGTTGAAATTACAAAGGGCATCAATGCCGGTGAAAAGGTTGTCATTTCAGGGCAGCATAAGCTTGGTGATGGCGCCTTTGTCGAGGTAGTTGAGAGCGATACTTTATCCTTTGAAGTGCCGCAATTTGCTATTAGTAACATGGCAACGCAGTAAAAGATCAGACTGATCAAGTTAGTTAGATCAATAGGAAAAAATATGAAATTTACAGATCTTTTTATAGCAAGACCCATCTTATCACTTGCAATCAGCTTATTGATGGTGATGATTGGGATTTTTGCATTTAATAAATTACCCATTCGCCAATATCCTTTATTAGAAAGTTCAACGATTACGGTTTCAACGAGTTATCCCGGCGCTTCTGCGGAGATGATCCAAGGGTTTATCACCCAACCGATCTCTCATGCGGTCTCATCAGTTGAAGGAATTGATTATCTTACCTCAACATCAACCGATGGTATGAGCGTTGTCACGGCAAGAATGTTACTCAATCAAGATTCAAGCATTGCATTAACTGAAGCGATGGCAAAAGTGAATCAGATTCGTTATAAATTGCCGAAAGAAGCGTATGACCCTGTGATTGAAAGAACGGCAGGGGATTCAACGGCAGTGGCTTACGTTGCTTTTTCTGGCGCCGAGATTCCGGCATCTGAGATGACAGAATATATCTCGCGCGTTGTTGAGCCGCTTTTTTCTGGGATTCCAGGCGTTGCTAAGCTTACCGTTTACGGCGGGCAAGAGTTATCGATGCGAATTTGGGTGGACGTTGATAAACTCACCGGGCGAAATTTAACCGCATCAGATCTCTCAAGAGCATTGCTTCGTAATAACTATCAAGCAACGCCCGGGAGAATAGATGGCGAATATGTGATTACCAATATTCGGGTTAATAGTGATTTAGGCTCTCTTAAAGAGTTTGAGGAACTTGTGATTACTCAAGATGAAACGGGGGTATCGAGATTAAAAGATGTCGCTGTTGTAGAGCTCACTTCAGCCTCTACAGATACGAGCGCATTTCATGATGGGACTTCTGCGGTTTATTTAGGATTTTTCCCGACGCCAAGTGCGAACCCTCTTGTCATTGTTGATGGCATTAAAAAGCTATTACCGGCAATTGAGAAGACTTTGCCGGCCGGTGCGGCGGTTAATCTCTCTTTTGAAACAGCCCGTTTTATTGATGCTTCGATTAATGCCGTGATTCAAACGCTCTTTGAAACATTGGTGATTGTCGTTTTAGTAATTTATCTCTGTTTAGGATCTTTTAGAAGTGTATTGATTCCGGTTGCAACGATTCCGTTATCGATGCTTGGCGCTGCAGGATTGATGTATCTATTTGGTTTTTCGGTGAATTTATTAACGCTCCTTGCCATGATTTTAGCAATAGGGCTTGTGGTTGATGATGCGATTGTTGTTGTGGAGAATATTCATCGGCATATTGATGAAGGAAAATCTCCAGTAGCAGCTTCCATTATCGCTGCAAGAGAAGTTGTGGGACCTGTGATCGCCATGACCATTACGCTTGCCGCTGTTTATGCACCGATTGGTTTTATGGGCGGATTAACGGGCTCACTCTTTAAAGAGTTTGCATTAACGCTCGCGGGATCTGTGTTAGTTTCTGGCGTGATAGCTTTAACCTTATCGCCGGTGATGAGCTCTTATCTTTTAAAGCCACAAAGTGATGCTGGTAAAATGGCTAAATTGGCAGATAAATTCTTTACGGCATTTGCCAATGGTTATGAAAAGTTACTACGAGGTTCTTTGAACTATAAAATGGTGACGAGCATGATGATTATTGCAATCGTGGCTTCAATTCCTTATCTCTATCAAAGTGCTGAGAAAGAGTTAGCGCCGATGGAAGATCAGGCAAACTTACTAACAGCCGTTAAAGGGCCGCAACATAGTAATTTAGCGTATACCGAGAAATTTAATTTAAAGCTGGAAGAGATCTTTAGATCGATTCCAGAAACAGAAAGTAGCTGGATCATTAATGGCGGCGCACTTCCTTCTAGTAGCATCGGGGGAATTATTCTTCATGAGTGGGATAAACGAAGTAGATCCGCAGCTGAGGTGCAATCTGAGCTACAAGCGCGCGTCAATGATGTAGAAGGAAGCTCGATCTTCGTCTTTCAACTAGCGGCGCTTCCAGGATCATCGGGCGGATTGCCGGTGCAATTAGTACTAAGAACGCCGGGGGATTATGAGAGCCTTTATAATGAGATCGAAGCGCTAAAAGCGAAAGCATGGGAGAGCGGTTTATTTGTCGTGGTAGATAGTAATCTTTACTATAATAATCCCGTAGTGGAGATTGAGATTGACCGCCTTAAAGCCGCCTCTTTAGGGGTTTCTTTGCAGGAGATTGGCGATTCACTCTCTATTTTAGTGGGGGAGAATTATATCAACCGCTTTGGCATGGAAGGGCGCGCTTATGATGTGATTCCTCAAAGTATGCCAGATCAGCGAGATGTGGTTTCTAAACTCAATTCACACTATGTTCGGGGAATGAGTGGCGATCTGATTCCGCTTTCAACACTCATTAATATCCATGAGAAAGTCGAGCCGAATCAGCTAGGGCAATTTAATCAGCAAAATGCGGCAACGTTAGAAGCTATTTTAGCGCCCGATATCACAATGGGCGAAGCGGTGACTTTTCTGGAAGGTCTAATGGCAGACTTGCCTGCTGAATTTAGCCATGATTGGCAATCTGATTCGCGCCAATTTACGCAAGAGGGCAATGCGTTAGTCTATGCCTTCATGGCCGCGATTATGATGATCTTCTTAGTGTTAGCGGCGCAGTATGAATCGGTAAAAGATGCCTTTATTATTTTGATGACGGTTCCTCTCTCAATCTTCGGGGCATTACTACCATTAGCTT
Source organism: Ignatzschineria rhizosphaerae (assembly GCF_022655595.1). NCBI lineage: Bacteria > Pseudomonadati > Pseudomonadota > Gammaproteobacteria > Cardiobacteriales > Ignatzschineriaceae > Ignatzschineria > Ignatzschineria rhizosphaerae. Next base: position 1,323,554 of record NZ_CP093379.1, on the reverse strand, counting down.
TGGGTTTTGCGAGCCTCAATATCTATACCCAGATCGGGCTTGTGACGCTAATTGGGCTGATTAGTAAGCATGGAATTTTAATTGTGGAGTTTGCCAATAACCTACAAGAAGAGGGGTTATCAAAGCTCAACGCCATTATCGAATCGACAAAAATTCGTCTTCGCCCGGTGATTATGACAACTGCAGCCTTAGTCTTTGGGTTAATTCCTCTGCTTTTTGCAAGTGGCGCCGGCGCGGTAAGCCGCTCAGGATTAGGACTGGTGATTATTACCGGTATGTTAATCGGTACGATCTTTACGCTATTTGTCTTACCATTGATTTATCTGTGGTTAGGTAGGGATTTGCAAAATAGTGGTGAAAACTACCGACAGATGGAGATTGATAAGGTTTTAAAAAGTCATTAGTCAGATGGGTTAACTACATAGCGTTAATTAAATAGCCAACTTATAAGCTTAAGACAAAAAAACTGCCTAGCGTTCTCCTCCTTTTCGCTAGGCTTTTTATTGTTTGTACTAAAGCTCCAATCGATTTTAATTGACAGTTTTTTTATCTTCATTTATGATTCTCTAAAATTAATACGTATACTTACTATATTTTGGAAAGTTATTAATGTTAGACCAAAAATACCAAACATTTATTGCCTTAACAGGGAATAAGGAGGCGCAGGAGCTCAATAATCTTGCGCTTTGCATGAAGCTCTTATCAACCACTAAAGTGATCGATCGATCCTGTGCTGAGAGATTGGAGAAATATCAATTATCGGAGTCTAGATTATTAGTTTTAACGTTACTTCAGAAAAAAGGGACGTTATCACCGCTTGAGATCGCTGAGTTTTGCGGCGTTTCAAAAGGATCGATGACCCAACAACTGAATGCTCTTTTTAAAGATCAATTAATTGAAAAAGAGAGCGTGCCGGAAGATAGACGTAAATATGCCGTGAGCTTAACGGCGAAAGGCGAAATGGTGATAGCTGAAGCGCTAAAGGAGCATACGGCTTGGATAGAAGCGATAGCTTCTCCTTTAACGGATGAAGAAAAGAGCCAATTAAACCTACTTTTAGACAAAATTACCCATAATGTTATTCATAATTTTTAAATGCGCTAAGGATAAACAATGAAACTCGAACAAAAATTACAAGCGATACAAAAAGATCTAGCAACACAAGTGCCGGCAGAGATTTTAGCAGCCTTTGGGGAGAGCCTACAATCATTAATGGCTTCTAATATTGCTGATAAAGCGCTTAAAGTGGGGGATATGGCTCCTAATTTTGAGATAGAGCTTGATGGTAAAATGACAGATCTTGCAAGCTTATTAGAAAATGGCACAGTCGTTCTTAACTTCTTTCGAGGCAATTGGTGCCCATTTTGCATGGCAGAGCTTGAAGCTTATCAAACGCTTTTTTCAGAATCCGCAAAAGAGATGAACGCATCGCAGTTTCTCTTTATCTCTCCGCAAAAAAAGCGCTTTAATGATCAATTGAAGGAAGCTCAAGGATTAAATCACCAGTTTGTTACCGATGCCGATAATGAGAAAGCGCAAAAGTTTGGTTTAGTATTTCAGTTGGAATCTTCTATTCAAGAGATCTATAAAGCTATTGGCGCAGATTTAAACGAGTTTAATGGTGATGATTCTTTTAAATTGCCGATACCCGCAACTTATATTATTGAGCCAACTGGGAAAATCAGTTATGCCTTCGTGGATGCTAATTATATGATGCGGGCGGAGCCCAAGATTGTTTTACCAATAATTGCATAATTTTTGTGCTTTCTCTTAATTGTTGATCGCTACGTAATTATCGGCTTTATGATCAATCTCTTAGAGATTTTGAGGTATGGTATTGATAGTAAAGATGCTTCGTTGTTGATTGCGTAGATAATTCTAACTTGATAGGGTTTAACTATGAACTTATGCCAGTCAAGTTTAAGGATTATAATGAAACTGCAGCCAAAATTAGTCGTGATTTTATCATTGGTGGTTTTAAGGTTTTTTGTGAAATTAAAGCCACTTTTTCAGTCATTGCCGATGGTTATTTTGATGATGACATCATTAAGCATCGCAAGTGAACGCAGCTATATTGATAGTCATGTTCATTTAGTCGATTTTTTTCAAGATTCAGAGGGCATTCCGGCATTAATTGACAATATGGATCAAGGCAATATCAGTCATAGCGTCATTATGGGTATTCCGGTGGCAAAGCAGTGGCATGAAGATGAGCCACAAAAACCTCGCTACTATGCTGGAGATGATGCGCCCGTTTATTGGTATAGCGCAACCGATTTTTTAGTCTATGATGCAGTGACTCAAGCATCACCTAAGAATCAGGCACGTTTAATTCCTTTTATTACAGGATTTAATCCTAATGATAAACATGCAGCAAAGTATATTCGTCAGTTATTAGAGCGTCATCCTGATTTCTGGCAAGGCATTGGTGAAGTTTTTACGCGTCACGATGATTTAACGGCATTGATGATGGATGTGCCGCCAAGAGTGAACAATGAAGCGATGATGAAAGTGTATCAAGTAGCGCAAGAGTATCAGTTGCCGGTGGTGCTTCACAGCAATATCACTTCAAAGCGCGAGCGTCTTCCGATATATGAAGAGGAGTTAACGGATGCGTTAAGTGAATATCCTAAAGTAAACTTTATCTGGGCGCATGCCGGCACAAGTCAAGCGATTCACCGGCAACAAGGCTATTTAACATTCTTACATACTTTAGTTTCAGAGCTACTAGCAGATTATCCTAATCTTTATATAGATCTCTCTTGGACGATGTTAGATGAGTATCTATTATTGAAAAATGGAGAACCTAATCCAAAATGGGTTGATTTAGTAACGCAATATCCTAATCGCTTTGTTTTAGGATCAGATGTAGTTGGAAAATTTGACTCTCAACCTAGAATTATTCAAGACTTTAATAAGTTTTTACAAGCATTGCCGGCACCTGTTGCAAAGAAAGTTGCCTCTGACAATATATTGGCATTATTACCCAATTATTCGAAAAAGGCGGAGATTCAGTAAGTATCATGCAGGCTAAAATTAGTGTTTAGGATGAAGGGGTTAAGTTTAAGATATTGAACTAAAAGTTCTATTTTAAGGTAATGCTAAGATTTCTTTGCGATAATGATTCACTTGTTAATCAAAGTTGAGTCATTATGAATAATTGGACACCTGAAGAGTTTTTAACAGAATACCACCTTCCGATTGATACTTTTAGCCGTACTAAAATTCAGTGGGAAGATCTGTTAGAGATCGGTAAGCACCATGAATCACAAGATCGTGAGTTGTCGATTGCGGCATCTCATATAGCGTCAAAATTACTCTTAAATAAACATATGCATTCAGTGCGCTGGCGGATAAAAGATCCAGAGCATTTGATGGCAAAAATTTTAAGAAAACAACTGCAACAATCTGCAAAATACCAAGATATTACGGTAGAGAATTACGCCAATATTATTACCGACTTAATCGGGATTCGGGTATTACATCTTTTTAAAGATGATGCGTTAATGCTCGATAATTATATTCGTGAAAAATATCATTTTTATGAAACGCCAACCTATTTTTATCGCTTAGGGGATGATACGAGCTACCTTCCTGATAGTCAGTTTGTTAAAAAAGAGCATGATGTTGGCTATCGATCTATCCACTATATTATCGAAACAGGTGATAAGGATGATCGAGTTTATACAGAGATTCAGATGCGTACACTGTTTGAAGAGGGTTGGAGCGAGATTGATCATATCATACGTTATCCTAATCTCTCTGATGATCCGGATATTGAGCATTTTTTAAAGCTCTTTAATAGCTCAGCCTCTTTTGCAGATGAGATGGCAAATTCCATCAGAATCATTAAAAAACTTAAGATGCATAAAGAGAAGCAGACTCAAGGGTTTATTAATCAGTTTGTGGCGATGAAGTTAGAAATTGAAGCGCACGATGATGAGATTGATAAGCAATTTAGGCAGATGGAAGAAGCCCCTAATTTAGAGAACTTACAAGCATTGCGTGATGCTGTGTATAAACTGAAAGAGCATCGCCGGCATTATGCTGATGATTTTATGAAGCTGTTAGATATTTCGCCATCGAATGTCGTTTATTATCAGGTTTCAAATGATGTTGTTTCTGATCGCTATATTAAGGGGAATGCCATTATTCCGCTTTGCCGGGAATGCCTTGGTGACTTTAGAATTATCGCGGTAGGGGAAGAGAGCCATGCACCTTGCTATAATTGTGGGCAAGAGGCGGCGATAGAAAATAAGGAGTAGACTATCATCTAGATAATGGAATTTTCAGAATCTGATTGCGATAAGATTGCGATTTTGTAGCAGAAAAATAGTGGGTATTGCTCATCAATTAATGAGCATGCGGAGAAGTTATAAATGGTCATTCAACATGTAGGTTTTATCTTTGCTGTTACTGTTTTAATTTTTCTATTTGTTTTTGCCATATGGTTTTACCGTTATCGTAATCAGTTTTCAGATACTTTAACGCTCTCTTTAGGTATTCGAAGAGATGATAAGAATCGACGAATTTTTAGTCGTAGAGAAAAATGGTATCTCTTCGTAGCCTCTGTTCTTTATCCGACATTATTGTTTGGGATATTGCTTCCATTTCTATCGTTATTTTTACTTGAGGTAGATGCCGATGTCCATATACGGGAATTTGTAGGAATCGTTATTATGGGAGTGATAATCTATGGGCTGACTTGGTCCTTGCCGGTCGGTTTGATACTATTTTTGCTGATTCTGATTTTCCGGTTAGAGCGAACATTTTTGACAATTTTAGTTTTTAGTCTGCTACTTGATATTGTTGTGATAATTCTGAGTGGAAATATCGTTACTGCTGGAATTTATGGATTCATCATTAGTAGTGTTGCATTATTTTTTGTGTTACCTAAAAAGCAGGGATCTATTAATGCAATACCTTATTGATAATAAAAAGCCAAATCACTCTTAGAGGATTTGGCTTATATCATTGTTGCGTTTATAAAAAATTTGTTTAAAAATTTTGGTAAATTGAAGAATTTCTTATTCCTTTTTTATATTAGAACTACCATTTAATATAAAAAATCGGTTTAAAAGTGCCTAATCAATTAATAAAGTGATTATAACTACTCAACCGTTAGCGATTTAGCAAGGTTTCTTGGTTTATCGATATCTTCACCTCGCACAAGCGCCGCATAATAAGCGACAAGTTGTACGGGAATGGTGAGCAAGATCGGGCTTAGTGCATCGCTAACTTCCGGCACATGCATGATGTGCGCGCCTTTAAGATCATCAAGTGGGACTTTGCTATCGGTGATGATGAAGAGTTTACCTTTACGGGCGAGGACTTCATGTAAATTGGCGCGAACTTTCTCAAATAGCGCATCATGAGGTAATAGGGCAATAATTGGCATATGATCATCCACAAGCGCAAGCGGGCCATGTTTTAGCTCGCCGGCAGGATAAGACTCTGCATGAATATAGCTGATCTCTTTGAGTTTTAACGCCCCTTCTGCCGCAATGGGGAAATGAATTCCACGACCAAGATAGAGCGCACTTTTTGCAGATTGAAGTAGCGCTCCCCACTGGCTGGCAGTTTCTTGGCAGTTAAAGCTCTGAGCAATCATTGCCGGCAATTCATGGAGTCTTTGTAGATTGGTTTGTAGTAATTTTTCAGTGAGTTTTGCTTGGGATTTGGCAAGCGCATTAGCAAGGATAAAGAGCGCTGTTAATTGCGTGGTAAATGCTTTGGTGGAGGCAACGCCAACTTCAATGCCGGCTTCGGTATAGAAACGGCAATCACTGGTTCTTGGGAGAACACTCTCTTTAACGTTACAGATAGCAAGTGAGGCAAAAGCCCCATTTTCAAAGGCATGTTTTTTAGCTTCGATTGTATCTAGCGTTTCCCCTGATTGCGAGATAGTCACAATCATTGTCCCTGCTTCAATAATAACCTCTCGATAACGATACTCACTAGAGATTTCAACAATGGTAGGGATTTTGGCAATCGTCTCTAGCCAATATTTTGCCACTATCCCAGCAAAATAAGAGGTGCCGCAAGCAAGGATTTGAATGCGCTTTACTTCTGGGAAGATTGCGGGGGCTTTATCACCAAAGAGTGATGGGGCAAACTCTTGCTCTAGCGCTTTTAACGCAGTTTTTTCGATCACATGAGGCTGCTCAAAGATCTCTTTTAGCATGAAGTGCTCATAATGCCCAATATCGAGTTTCTCTGTGGAGAGATCTGAGATTTGGATTTTTCCTGCAATCTCTTGTGACGTTAATATCTGCTCGGCTTGATTACTAAAATAAGCGATATTACCAGCTTTCATCACAACACAATCCCCTTGTTCAAGATAGATAAGGCGATTGGTTTCAGGAATAATCGCCGCAATATCAGAGGCGATAAAAGTTGTATCCTCTTTTAGGCCGAGGATTAAGGGGCAACCTTGCATCGTAGCGATAAGCGATTCGCTATCATTTTGATTCATGACTAAAAGCACATAATTGCCGGTCACGCTTTGAACAACTTTTTTGACCGCTAATAGTAGATCATGGGTTGATTGCATCGCTTCATGAAGAAGATGCACTAAAACTTCGGTATCCGTTTCTGAAGTGAATTGGTAACCTTCTAAAGTTAGGCGTTTTTTATGCTCTTCATAGGCATCAATAATGCCGTTATGCACAATCATCAGATGTTCAGATCGATGAGGATGCGCATTCTCAACACTAACGCCGCCATGCGTTGCCCAGCGAGTGTGCCCAATCGCGATATGGCTTTGATAGTTAGCAGCGCTTTCTTTAAGATTTTCAACTCGTCCAATAGCGCGAATACGCTCAAGATGATGATCTGTTAAAAAGGCAATACCTGCAGAATCATAGCCGCGGTATTCGAGCTGCTCTAATCCATTTAAAAGGGTGGGAAGAATGTTGTGATTGTGACTAATTGCGCCAAAAATTCCACACATTGTATAGATCATCCTTTTGAGTGTTTAAAGAGCATATTTTAAGGTTTTTTCATGAAAATCCCAATAAAAAAATAAAATCTCCTAAAGGATGAGAAAAAAGGGAAGAATCTTTGCAAAAAGCGCTAAAAATCAATATCATTGTAGCAATCATTAAGAAATACAAGATTTGAAAAAATCAGTAGAAACTTACAACAAATTGATAATTTTACGATCTATAAGATAAGAGGGCTTAAAAGCAATATGGAACTCATCAAATACAGCACATTAAATGAAGAGCCTTGGAAAAATGGATTAGGAACAACGCGTCAAATCGTGATTTGGCCATTAGATGCAGATCTTTCAAACTTTGAATGGCGCGTGAGTGCTGCAGCAATTATCTTCCCTGGTAGTTTTTCCCATTATCCTGGGGTTTCTAGAAGTTTAAGCGTGCTTTCAGGAAAAAGTGCGGAGCTTAAATTAGGTGAAGCGCAAAAGAGATTGGCTTTTCAAGGTCCTGTTGTGACATTTGATGGCGGGGATCATGCAGAAGTCTTGAGCGCAGATGGCCCTGTATTAGATTATAACGTGATGAGCCGCGATGCATCTGTTTCGCATGAATTAGCTTGTGTCACCCTTAAAAATGGGGAAGTGTATAACCGTAAAGGCGATTTCACTTTAATTACTGTTTTTGAAGGTTGCAAACTTGTATTTGAAGGCGATGTGGTAACGCTTGCTGAATATGATTCAGTACTCTTTAAAGAGCGTGATGGTGCGGATATCGTCTTAACAGGTGAAGCTGAGAAAGATGTGTGTATGTTAGTGACAGAAGTATATAAAAAGTAATCGTTGAGATAGTAAAGATTTTGAGATGATTTAACGGTCGATGATTTAATCTGATTTATTAAGAGTCATCTCATCAGATTAAGAAAGCTTTGGTAGTGAAAGGGAATCCCTAACATTGCCAAAGCTTTTTTATTGTATGCTTGTTAGAAGTAACGAAGGCGAATAGATTCTTAAAATTTAATATTAGTTTTTTTTAGAGGCGATTTTTAATAACATGCCGTTTATTTCTTTTTAAAAATTTCTCTTTAAAGAAATCAGTTTAAAAAGATCAGTTTACAGAGTGTTGAAAAGCTTCTTAAAAAATTGAACGATTATTAGAAAACTGTTTTTTAGAATAGACAAAATGCCGGGTATGGCTGTATAAAACTTGAGAAATGATAATATGCCCTCATATAACTTATTGAACTTATAGTTATTAACTTGAGGTATTCAAATGATGAATCAAAAATATATGCCACTTTTTCAGTCTTATACATTGAATAATGGGGTATCTATTAAAAACAGATTAGTTGTCGCGCCGATGACCCACTATGCTTCAAACCCAGATGGGAGTTTGAGTCATGAAGAAGCGCAGTTTTTAGAAGGGCGCGCCGAAGATTTTGGGATGTTTATTGCTGCTGCGACGCTTGTTTCTCCTGAAGGAAAGGCTTTTGTAGGACAGCCAGAAGCCATTGGCGAAGAAGATCTTGAAAGCTTAAAAAAAGTGGCTCAAATGATTCAGGCGCAAGGCGCAAAAGCGATTTTACAAATACATCATGGGGGAAGGTTAGCGCTTAAAGCGCTCATTGGTGATGCCGAGATCGTCGTGCCTTCCGTAAACCGAGATGATAAGAATGATGATGGCTTGCATGAGTTAACGGCGCTAGAGATAGAGAGAATTATTCAAGACTTTGCTAATGCCACAGATCTTGCGATTAAAGCAGGATTTGATGGTATTGAAATTCATGGTGCTAATAATTATTTAGTGCAACAATTTTACTCAGCAAAAACCAATCGCCGGCAAGATGAGTGGGGCGGATCGCTTGAAAAGCGCATGCGTTTTCCATTAGCGATCGTCGATGCTGTGGCAAAAGTGAAAGATCAGCATCAAAGAAACGATTTTATTATTGGTTACCGTTTTTCACCAGAAGAGCCGGGGGATAATGGTTTAACAATGGTGGAAACCTTTGCCTTGATTGATGCTTTAGTAGAAAAGCCCTTACAGTATCTTCATATCTCTTTGTGGGATTTCTTTAAAAATGCGCGTAGAGGTGCGGATACAAATCTAACGCGTATGCAGTTAATCCATGAGCGCATTGCCGGAAAACTCCCTTTAATTGGGATTGGGAATTTATTCACAGCAGATGATGCCCTAGCTGCTTTTGAAACGGGTTGGGCAGAGTTTATCGCTTTTGGTAAAACAGTGATGATTAATCCCGATTTTGCGACAAAAATCCTTGAAGGGCGTGAAGCTGAGATTGAAACAGTGATCGATCCTTTGCAGAAAGAAAAATATCGGATTCCATCTGATTTGTGGCGCCAAAATCTACAAGGGCTCTCTTATTTACCACCTCTAAAAGGGGATAAAAACTGGCAAAAGGTGGATGTGTAAAATGATAGTAAAATAGGTTCACAACAGGCTGATTTAAATGCCGGGCATCGGGCTATTAATAATAGAAATATATTCCATCCGGCATCTTACAGGGCTCTGTTTAAGACGCACCTTTATCGTCCTATGCCTGCTATTTTAGACTGGCTTTTATTAAACCAATTTTACGATATTTGATCAGTACTTTAGTCTGTAATGCTATTAACGCTATTACAGACTAAATGTCTTGATAATATTTTTGGTTTAAAAGGGCTGATCTTGTGGCGGAAGGGAACCTATCCCTATATATTGAATTTATGATCCATTAGGATGATTCATTAAGGCTTATTAATAGCGAACTAAAGCGTAATTTTTGTTCTGTTTTTAGAGCTTCGAGCTTTCGCAACTTCTTGCGGCTTATTTCTCATTTTAGCGGGCTGAATATTGCGAATCATCTCGCCTAAACGCTTACGATCAATCAGAATCACATCGAGCTTAATGGCCGCATCAATGGCCGCTTTAGTGAAGCCACTATTGGTAATGACAATGATTTTATCAAGTTCATAGAGATCTTTAGCGGTATAGATCTCTTGCACGGCTGATAATGTGACATTTTTACCCCAACGTTTACATTGAAATCCATAGCGTAATTTATCTTGTTCAGCGTAGATATCTAAGCCTTTATCATTGCTATAGCTTGAAACACGAATCTTTTTAAAATCATAAAAAGAGATAAGATTAGCAATGTAATGCTCAAATGCTTCGCCAGACATCTGATCAATATCTTCTAATTGATATTGATCAGCATTGCGATCTTTAAGATAATCGCCTTTAAAAAGCTTTAGAGAGATCAGTTTTCTGCCTAATTCTAAAACACGATCCCCAATGGCTTTAAAGGTCGGAATAATCGGCAGTAGCGCCATTAAAAAGGGGTAAAGAGGATTAACATGACTAAATAGTGTGAGATAGAGAATAAAGCTGCCCCAAACCATTGTGATCATAAAAGCTTCTGAGGCTGACAGATAGAGCCATCTTCCGATATTAATAAAGGGGATAATCAGTAAAATAATAAAATAAAAGATGCCAAGAGAGACGAGCCAAACATTTTCTGAGTGAATAAGAGAGAGCCCCATTAAAGCCAAAGCTGAAATGGTAACCATCGGCGTAATAAAGTAGCCAAAGAAATATTTAGAAATCGTAAATGCGCAATTCATCTTTTTTATCTGTAACGCTATTTTAATTTTCTGCGCAAAGCTCGTTAAAATCTAACCTAAGAGCAACATCATACCATTTATTCCTGCACGAATTCCTAAAATTAAGAGAATGATTAAAATTAAACGTTTAAAAAAAATCTCTGAGATAAAGCGCCGGCAATAAATGCCGATAAAAAGCGCTAATAAGGTAATGCCAGTAATGCCGGTTAAGATCAGTAAATCAGTACTTGGAAGCGTAAATAATACCGACTTTAACATCCAAAATTGAACAACCTTTCCGGTTAAATAAGCAAGATTACCTGCTTTAATAATCTCTTTAGTGCTTTTATCGGTAGAGAGGAGGTAGATCATGAGTAATGGTGCCATCGCATCGGTTGCATTACCAATAATACCTGTAATAAATCCAAAAAAGACGAGCGTAAAAGGATTGGTTGTAATGCGCCAGCGAATCCTGATGAGATTGGTAATAACATAGAAAAGAATAATGGATGAGAGGAGAAGGTAGAGATAGCTCGCTTCTAAAAACAGTAGGAGTTTCACTCCTAAATAGCCTCCTACAACTACAGCAAGTACCATTAACCAGTAGGTATGAATATAATAGGTAAGTTCTTGTAAGATAGGACGATCATTTTGGCTGGTTAACATAATGATGTTAATTAGTAGAGCGGGGAAAAGCGCCAAGATAATTGCCTCTTCAAATGAGGAGATATTGGCAATAATGGAGGTTGGGATCATGGGAAACCCCATGCCTGTTAAACCGTGCAATAATGCTGAAAATAGAAAGATCGTTGAGATAACGATAGGAGAGATATTCATCCTTTTATTTTACGTGAAAAGGCTGATAAATCCTACCCTAAAAGTAGTGTTATTCCACTAAATCCGGCGCGTATTCCTAAGATGAATAAAATCACTAAAATTAAGCGCGTAAAGAAGATTTTAGAGACTTTCGCTCTAAATTTGATACCAATAAACAAAAAGAGCAGCGAGAGAAGTGTAATAACGCCTAAAACGATGAGTTCTTGAGATGGCATTGCAAAAATTTCAGATTTTAACATCCAAAACTGGACAATTTTCCCGGTAAGGTAAGCAAGATTGCCGGCTTTGATAATCTCTTTGGTGCTTTTATCGGTGGAGAGTAGATAGATCATTAAAAGGGGTGCCATTGCATTAGTGGCATTACCAATTAATCCGGCAAGGGTGCCAAAAAGGATTAAGGTCAATGCATTAATAGGAATCCGCCAGCGAATCCCTATAAAGCTTGTGATCACATAAAAAAGGATGATAAATGAGAGAAGGAGATAGAGGTAGACAACATCAAGTAGTAAGAGAAGTTTAACGCCGAAATACCCCCCCACAATGCTAGAAGCAATCAAAAGCCAGTAATGCTTAATATAGTAATAGAGCTCTTGCCAAAGAGAACAATCATTTTGACTCAATAACATGATGAGATTGATCAGTAAAGATGGCAGAAGCGCAATAATGATCGCCTTTTCAAATGACATCAGATTGGCAAGTACACTTGTGGTGATCATCGGGAAACCAAGCCCCGTTAAGCCATGTAGTAATGCGGCAAATGCAAAGAGTATCGTAATGGGTAAGGCAAAATGGGTCATGGCTGGCTCTTTAGGAAAATCTTTATCAAAAAAAGGGTACAAAGTGAAAAACATAGACATAGATCAAGTTTCTTGTGTAGAATGATTTTTATTTCTCTTTTGAGAGAAAGTTAAGAATCTTTAGAAAATTGAGAAACTAGGCAGATGATCTAAAAGATAATCGATAAAATTTTGGAATTAAACAGCGTCCTATTAACGAGTATTCTTTTATTATCTGCTCTGTATCAATATAGCTGATTCTTTGATAGATGGAACTATTTAAGAAGCGTAATGAATATGATCGTTACGGCACAAAAACGGATTATAGGAAGAGATCGATGACACTTTATGAAAAGATTGCTAATCAAATTAGCGAGATGATTCATACCGGCGTTTTAAAGCAGAGTGAAAAATTGCCCTCTCTTCGTAAAGCGAGCCAAATTTATGGCGTTAGTCCTGCAACCGTTCAGCAAGCTTACTTTCTTTTAGAGACTCAAGGTGTAATCTATGCCAAAGAGCGCTCAGGATTTTATATTAATCCTGCGTTTAAAGCATCAGAGAGTGTTGATACGCCGATTACAAAGTTTTCACAAAATGCCGTTGATTTTGTAGAAGATCTATTACAAAACCACTCTTTATCACCACAGCCTTATGCTGCACCTCTTTCTGAAACATCTAGCGCCATTATTGCAAAGCCGATTAAAGAGCAAGATATTGAGATGAGTGATTTTATCTTCTCAATATTAGAGAGTCATAAAGATGCTTCTCATATCCCTTTTGGATCTGCTTTTCCAAGCCCTGAGCTATTTCCCATTAATCATTTAACCGATAGTATGGCAAAGTCTTTAACAGGATTAACGCATGCATCTTATGAATTGGTTTCAGATATGCCAGGGGGTTCAAGAGAGCTTGCAAGACAAATAGAGCTGCGATACCGCTTAAATGGGTTAAGAATTCAGCGCGATGAGCTTGTCATTACAAGTGGCGCCATGGAGGCTTTAAGCCTATCATTACAAGCAACCACTAAACCTGGGGATTTAGTTGCGATTGAAGCTCCTTGTTTTTATGCGATTTTACAAATTTTAGAACGATTACAACTTAAAGCTATCGAGATTCCCGTTGATATGACAACCGGAATGGATATAGCGTACCTCGAAGATACGCTCAATAACTTTGATGTGAAAGCGATAGTTTTAATGACAAAGTATCAAAATCCAACGGGTTGTACGATGCCACGAGAACATCTAGTCTCTTTGTATGATCTTGTCAAAGCGCATCAAGTGCCGGTAATTGTCGATGATGTCTATTCTGAAGTCTACTACGATAGTGAGTTGCCGGCATATTTAAAAGAGTTAGATGATGAAGGTTTAGTCCTTCATTGTGATTCTTTTTGTAAATCTTTAGCGCCAGGGTTTAGGGTTGGTTGGGTTGCGGCAGGGCGTTATGCAAAGCAGATTGAACGTTTAAAACTGATGACCACAATTTCCCCATCAGTTCCCTCGCAGCTTGCGATTAGTCATTATCTTAAACATCGTAATTATGATCGTCATTTAATGCGTCTTCGCGCTGAGCTTCAAAAATCACAAGAGAGGATGCTAGAAGCGATTGCGCAGTTTTTCCCATCAGGGGTGAAGGCAACAAAGCCGATGGGCGGTTATTTTCTCTGGGTAACACTGCCTAAAGAGATTGATGCTTTAGAACTTTATCGCCGGGCTTTAGCTAAGCATATCAGTATTGCGCCAGGGCCTATCTTTTCGGCATCACAAGAGTTTCGTCACCATATACGCTTAAATTATGGGCTTAAATGGACGGGAGAATTAGATGGTGCAATGGCAACATTAGGGCAGCTTATTGAAGCCTTATTATTAGAGGCTGGGACATCTACTCGTATTAATTAATGAGGCCTTTGAAGATTTTATCTTTAATTTTGATGGGGTTTTATCAATTTTTTAAGCTAACTTTAGCACAATCATTATGTACAATTGTGGCTATTGTTATCTGTCTACTGTAGGCAATTGAGCGTAGATGGAAAATAGAAATGTCATATTTTTAGCCAAAAATTAGGTCTTTTAGAGAATTTTTTTATAAAAAAGTATGGGTATTTAGCGATAAAAAGAGCCCATTTTTTCAAAAGTCATTTGATTTTCTTGAAAACTTTAAAAGAATATGTGATGGAAGTTTCTGTATTTACAGAAACTTCTCTTATTTCTGTCGATATTGTAAAACTGTACTAGTTTCTTGTCCGTAACTGCACCTGTTTTTTGATTTAGGTCATTGTTAGAGTGTCTGCAATTATCTATTTCACTTAATTTAGGAGCTCTGAAGATGTTTGGAGTTGAAGCGTTAGATCTGGCGCGTATACAGTTCGCTTTTACTGTTTCATTTCATATTATTTTCCCGGCCATTACGATCGGGCTTGCATCGTATCTTGCGGTGATTCATTTTCTTTGGTTAAAGACAGGGAAAGTTAAATATGAAAATATCTATAAGTTCTGGAGTAAAATCTTTGCCGTGAACTTTGGAATGGGCGTTGTTTCTGGTGTTGTGATGGCATTTCAGTTTGGAACCCATTGGAGCGAATTTTCACGCTTTGCAGGTGGTATTACAGGGCCACTTTTAACCTATGAAGTGACAACCGCCTTCTTCTTAGAAGCAGGATTTCTTGGGGTTATGCTTTTTGGTGAAAATCGAGTAGGCAAGAAGACACACTTCTTTGCAACTTGTATGGTGGCCCTTGGAACATTCCTTTCAATGTTTTGGATTCTCTCCTCAAATAGCTGGATGCAAACGCCAGCAGGTTATGAAATCATTGATAACCGCGTTGTGCCTGTGGATTGGTTTGCAGTGGTATTTAACCCATCATTTCCTTATCGTTTAGTACATATGGGATTAGCGGTATTTGTAACAACAGCGCTTTTTGTTGGATCAGTGGCTGCATGGCATCTTCGTAAAGGTAATCAACATCCTGAATATAAAAAGATGTTTTCGATGTCGATGTGGTTCTTAGTGATTACGATTCCCTTACAAATTTTTGCCGGCGACTTACATGGTTTAAATACTTTGAAACATCAGCCGATGAAGATTGCGGCAATGGAAGGGCACTGGACGAATGAAGGGTACGGCGCAACACCATTGGTACTTTTTGCACTACCAGATTCAGAGAGTGAGACAAACCGTTTTGAAATTGCGATTCCTGTATTAGGAAGTTTAATTTTAACGCACAGCTTAACGGATCAAGTGCCGGCATTAGATGAAGTGTCAAAAGCCGATCGTCCGAATGTTCCTGTTGTATTTTGGGCATTTAGAATCATGGTAGCACTTGGTGGACTCATGTTATTAGCAGCACTTATTAGTCTTTATCAGCGTAAGAAAGGCACCTTTTACACCAATAAGTGCTGGTTAACTTTCATTGTTTGGATGGGGCCTTCAGGATTGTTAGCAATTCTTGCCGGTTGGTTTGTAACGGAAGTTGGTCGTCAGCCTTGGGTTGTCAATGGTCTACTTCGTACGGCAGATGCTGTATCTCCTCATACAACGCTTCATATGAGCATTAGCTTATTAGGATTTATCTTAGTCTATAGCTTAGTCTTTATTACAGGCTACCTCTATATGGTTCGCTTAATGAGAAGAGGGATTGATAGCAGTGAAACAACGGCAATTGATCATGACAATATGAGTAAAGGAGATCAATAAAATGGCATTTGATTTATCGTTTATCTGGGCTTTCGTCATCCTTATTGGCGTTGCAGTCTATATCGTAGCTGATGGTTTTGACTTAGGAGTAGGAATCTTGCTCCCCTTTGTAAAGCAAGAAGCTGTAAAAGATGAGTTTATTGATTCTATTTCCCCTGTTTGGGATGGCAATGAAACTTGGTTAATCCTGGGAGGAGCTGCTTTAATGGGGGCATTCCCATTAGCTTATGCGGTGATTTTAGAAGCATTTACCTTTCCTATTGTGGTGATGTTATTTGCACTTATTCTTCGCGGTGTTGCTTTTGAGTTTAGAGTCCATTCACCTGCTGGGCACAAAAAAATCTGGACGATTGCATTTGTTGTAGGATCTTACATTGCAGCCTTAATGCAAGGCATGATGGCAGGAGCCTTCTTAGAGGGATTCTTAATTGGTACAACGGCGCAAGGCACCCACTTCTTTGATGGTAAAGATACCGATTGGATTTCACCATTTTCACTCTTAACCGGTGTGGGTCTTGTCATTATGTTTGCCGTAATTGGGATCTTTTGGGGTGCAATGAAGGGTAATGATACGCTTAAAAATCGTGTTTTGAGTTTTAAAAAACCTGCTATTTTTGCCCTTATTATCGTCTTGATTGCCATTATGATTGCAATGCTATTTTCTACTAAGTTGATGCCATTATTAGTAGGAGCAAGACTCTATCTTGTGGTTGGATCAATGATAATTATTGGTTTGGTGCTTTTAATGCTTCTGGGTAATTCTATGAGTGCCGGCAAAGGCTTTTTATTAACAGTTTTTATAATGGTATGTGGCATGGTGGGTTATACCTCACTATTCTTCCCCTATATCATCCCACCAAGTATTACGCTAGAGATGGCAGCCTCCGCCTCATCTAGTCAGATGTTTGGCTTAGTGGGGACGCTGATCATGCTACCTATCATTATTTTTTACTTAAGTTGGACCTACTTTATCTTCCGTGGCAAAGTCATTGCCGGTGAAGGGTACTAACTTTAAGAGAAGATCCCGGTAAGAGCCCTCATTCTTATCGGGATTTTCATTTAAAAATTTATCAAATCACTTAAGGAGTCATATTATGAATAGTCATCATCCTTCAAGATTAAAAAATTTAGGCTGGTTAGTTTTATTGTGGTGCGGCGGTGTAGGGTCACTCTTTATTTTGGCGTATATCATTCGTATTTTCATGACCATGGCAGGCTTAAAAAGCTAATTATTCTGCTTGCTAATTTGATGTTTTAACAGTGAGAAAAAGCAGTTATTCACTAGGTTAGATCAAATGCTAAGCAAATAGAAACATAGTATTGACAGTTGATGTGATACACTATAAAATTCTCTGCAGTTGTTAAGGACATGTAGCTCAGTTGGTTAGAGCACAGCACTCATAATGCTGGGGTCGGTAGTTCGAATCTACCTATGTCCACCATATTATAAGCGTTAAACTGCTTCAAAAGTTTAAGGACATGTAGCTCAGTTGGTTAGAGCACAGCACTCATAATGCTGGGGTCGGTGGTTCGAATCCACCCATGTCCACCATCATATAAGTTTTAAACTACTTTCAAAGTTTAAGGACATGTAGCTCAGTTGGTTAGAGCACAGCACTCATAATGCTGGGGTCGGTAGTTCGAATCTACCTATGTCCACCATATTAAAGTACAAAGCCCGCTTAATAGCGGGCTTTTTTATTACTTTGAAAATAAACATGTATCATTTCGTGTACCATTTATTTTTAATTTTTTAAACCGTATCTTTCGGTATAAATATTTGACCATCCTTTTTCTGAAATATATTCAATTCCCTTGCTTGTGCTAATAGATACCCACGCTAGGATTTCTTTTTTGCACCCAGAAGATTTTTGACCAAGCTTAACTTATTTAGGGAATCTGTCCTTTTTGGTTTCGCTGTTTATGTTTGTTTTGAAAAGTAAGGTAAGATTACTAGGATAATTTATTAATCTTAAAGGTGATTTTTATGTTGTTCTATTTTTTTATGGCAATGCTTTCTCTGGCAGCAATAATATTCTTTGGATCAATTATAGTGATGTCGATCCTTTCAATTATCGGTTTTAAATACAAAGCAAATTTAGGCAATCTTTCGATATGGGGCGCTGTGGGTGTAGGTATGGCTATTTTGGCGAAGTTGACATTTTAGGAGTTAGTTTTGCGTATTTTATTGGTAATGTTATTTAGCTTTATCCTCGCAGCTTGTGGTGAAAAAAGCGTAGATATTGAAGTTCACGGGATTAGGATTGGCGCTCCTATTGGGAGCGTTGAAGATTTAGAGAGTTATACGCAACAAAATGTGTGCGAAATTACTATTTATCATAAGAGCCCGTTTGGGGTGCATGCTGATGGGGCTATCTTTGAGCTAGGTGGTAAAGTTGCTGCAGTTTCGGTTAGGATTGATGGTGAAGATGAGATTCGAAATTATATTGATTTTATGACCGAAAATTACGGAGATCCTGATATTACCCTTAATAGTTTAGAGGAGGATGATTATAAGTTTAATCCGAAAGGTGGGTTGTCTAAAATTGAAGCTTATATGTTTTCCCCAAGCTTAGCAGTTCTTTATACAACAGAAGAAATAGATAGTATTGCATATGATGTTTTCGATCAGTGCGATGAATAGTTTGATATTAAATCCTCTTTTAGAATAATAAGAAGTACCTTTAAGGAGTTGAGATGAAAAGATTACTCTTACTACCGATTTTAATGCTCGGATTTTCGTTGGCTTGTAATCAACCTTATGAAGAGATTGTAGGGATCAAGGTGGGGTGCCCATTTAAAAGCGCCGTAAACGTTAAAGATTATACGAAAGGAGATCCTCTATTAGGTGGCGATTTTTTCTATAAGGACACAGATCGGGATCAGCTTTTTAATTTTGAAGGGCTCATTATAGTGGATGGCAATATCGAAGGTCTTGCGTTACGAGAGACAAGAAAGCCTGTTAATTTTAAGGATTTTACAAGCCATATTAATGAAATGGAGCAATCTTTTGGGAAAGCGCAGATTAGTGAAGATGATGATATTTATATTGCGCACTTTAATAATATAGTTAAAGGAAGTTTAGTGAGTTATGTAGACGCTATATTGGATAAAAATGATGGATCTATGCTGACGACTTATAGGACAAAAGCAGTAAAGAAGCACAGCGCAAAGAGGATGAGAAGGTAAGAAGATGGTCTGCTAAGGGTATTTGGATGAATGCCGCAGAGGAAAAATAGTGGCAGTGCGTTAATTGATGGTTCAAAGCCTTAGTAAGGAGGGCTTACTCATGAGATTTCTTTTAGTAATATTTTTCTTTTTAAATGTCGCATTTTCTAATATGAGTATCTCAGAACTTGAAGTTTTGGCGGATAAGGGATCAGTGAATGCTCAAGGTATTTTAGCAACGATGCATTATTGGGGAAAAGGTGTCCCCCAAAACTACTCTCAAGCTAAAAAATATTATGAATTAGCCGCCCAGCAAGGACACGCCACAGCTCAATATAATTTAGGTGTTATGTATAATTATGGGGAAGGCATCGCGCAAGATTACGCTAAAGCTAGGGAGTATTATGAGCTATCGGCACAGCAAGGATACTCTAAAGCTCAATATAATTTAGGAGTTTTATATGATAGGGGCGAGGGAGTAAAACAAGATTTTGTGAAAGCTAGAGAATATTATGAGTTAGCTGCAGAGCAGGGCCATGTCGCAGCACAATACAATTTAGGAGTTTCATATAATAGAGGCGAGGGGGTAGGGCAAGATTACGTTAAAGCTAAAGAGTATTATGAGTTAGCAGCACAACAAGGATATGCACCAGCGCAGCATAATTTAGGTGTTTTGTATGATAAGGGCGAGGGAGTAGCGCAAGATTTTCTAAAGGCGAGAGAGTGCTATGAGCTAGCAGCAAAGCAAGGACATACAGGTGCGCAATATAATTTAGCGCATATGTATTTAAAGGGCGATGGCGGCGAGAAAAATTTAATGATATCTAAAGAGTATTTTAGACAAGCTTGCGATGGTGGGAGTCAAAAAGGGTGTGATGACTATAAAAGGTTAAATAAATCTGAAGAGTAATAATTTTTTGAAAATGATAAAAGTGGAGGATTATTATGCGTATTTTTTATGTTCTATATTATGTTTGGTTGCTTCCATAAGCCATGGTCAAGAATATGTTATTCATGGCTTTAAATTAGGCGGGCCAGTTTCTGAAATTGAAGGTTTTGATGATTATTCATTAACATCGGATACCGAGGCGGGAACATTGAAGTATTATCAAGACATCCTCATCGATGGTATCGATACTACGGTATATGTCAGAGTGCTTGATAATCATGCGGAAGAACTTGTTTTTTCTAGGAGCGCAGAAAAGAAGGATGTTGAGACAATTATTATAAGTATTGAGGCGCAATTAGGCTTATCGAAAAAAGACCGGAAATATGATGTCCAGGGTGATACAAAGTTGATCTTCCATTCTGAGCAGGATGATATTTTATATAATATCTCAATTATGCAAACTGAAGTTCGTGAGATTGGTGAAATCGACATGCAAGACGGTTATCAAACAAAAAAAGATGCATGATCACTTCAATGCTTATTATGAAAAGCAAAATGCTCAATAATATACTTAAAAAGTGATAAAAAGCTTATAAAAATTAAGGTCATATTTTTACTCAATTTCATGATAAATAATGATATTTTCTTGGTGCGGCAATCAGTTATTGTCTATAAAACTAGAGGTTAAGTGGGTATTAATCAAAGTCTCGTGGGTGCTTATTCCAATAAAATTGCGATAGCTTTATCGTTTAGATTATTTATATTTTTGTAAATAAAATAAGATACAATCAGGAGAATAAAATTTGAGGAGAGATAATGAAGCGCTTATTTTTACTGCCGGTCTTAATATTTGGATTTTCATTGGCCTGTGATCAGCCTTATGAGGAGATCGAAGGCATCAAAATTGGTTGCCCTTATATCGGGGATTTGTCTAAAGGGACTCTTAAAGAAGATGATGAGAGAGTCACTCTTTATGAGTACCGGCTTGAAAATAGTTTTTTCGATTCTGCAGAGATAGAAGTTGTAGAAGGGAAAATAGAAGGTCTCTCCCTTTTAAAAATCTTTAATAATTTAGAAGCCCTAAAAAGAGATAGAGGGATTTTATTGGGATCTCTTGATAAAAAATGGGGAGAAGGGGTAGTTATTGGGGATAATGAAGGATTGATTGTATATGTGAATAAGAAGCCTAATAGTGAGTATTTAGGCTCTATTATGGTGTTAAGTTCCTTTATAGAATCGGCAGGGATATTTCGAGTGGCTTATACATCAAAGTTATTAACCCCTGAATTTGATTGATAATGCAGTATCTAACCGTTCGCTATTTGCCCTTAACGGAGAGTTACTACCATGCTTTTTTTATTGAAAGTAAGCATGAATAGATTACTTTCAATTTATTGGAATGAGTATCAGCTATGGATCTATTTTTTATTATTTTTTAAGGTTATAAAATAGATCAACACCCCTGATACAAGCGCAATAATAGCAAGCATTATTATTGTGATAAGCCATTCATAAGATGAGCTTAAAGGGTTGTGATGATCGTTAATGAGCCATTTTATAAGCCCTTCTTGAGGGATAGTGCCTGTCGTTTTTAAGTAGATAGTAACAAATAGCCCTATCGCAAGTATTAGGAAAGCCCCAATTCTAGCTAAAAGCTTTCCTCTTTTTTTAGCGCATGGCATACAGTTTTTGAGGTTATCAGGTTTTTGATTTTCTTGGCATTTAGGACAAAAGGACATAATATTTCCCTACGGTTAAAAGAAAGATATTATCCTTTAATGTAAATTAAAATCAATTTTATTATATTGTTTGATGCTGAGATTTTTAAAATATTCTTGCAATAGGATCGAGGCGAGGAATTTTTACCGTCACAAAAATAACCCTCTATTAAGATTATAGACTTTTAATAGAGGGTTATTAAGTATTTTATCGATTAATGATTCAATGTCATACGCTTGAATCCATCTGCAGTAACGCTCATCTGCAATCGAATTTCTCTAAGATTCTCTCTTTTTTTATGAAGTAAGTGACCACATTCGCAGGGAATATCATTTTCCATTTGAATCATTTTTACGTGACGTTGTTTTTCACATTTAGGGCAATTGAAAGTAACATCTAGCTCATTTAATATTTCATCAATCATGATTTATCCTCTTTAACCTAAATTATAGTAGATGAATGTTAAAAGTGGGATGCAACAGTAAAAAGATTATTTCATAAATGATGGTAGGATCACTTTGAGAGATTTTTTGTGATTATTGCGAGAGCTTTGTTGTCTCTTGAGTGAGTATTTGAGTATTCTCCTCAACCTCTCCTACTTCCTTTTTTAATTCATTGACTTGATCTGTCAGATCATCGCCGCAGTTTGTGCAGATAAGCGTTGTGTTTTTTAATAAGCTATCAACAGTGGCTTCAATTTCGTTATAGCATTTTGTGCAGCGTATGGTGGAAGATTGTTTAGATGACATAATATTCCCTCTCATTAAAGTGGTTGTTATTAACGTTAACTATTAGATTAACATGATAAATTTCGTCTTGAAATAGAATTTTTTAATGGCGTCATCTTGCTTCATTGAGATTACTAAAAACTTCCCCGTTGATTTAATGGTCTTTAGTAATAGGGGGAATACGGCTTTTGTTTTAGTCATAATATTAGAAAAGGATATAAAAAAGGTAAAATTTATATAAAAATTACTTGCCCAAATCTTATCTTCTTGCTATATATAAATCACGTACTGGAAGAGTACGTAACTCCTATAGGCTAGTTAAAAGGGGGTAATTGATTCAACGTTATTTAAGTAGTACTGAGTTTCAATCTAGCAGCTCATTTGAAAATTGACCAAATGAGCATAATCTTAAAAATGAGAAGAGTGATAGGTGCGTTTACCCTATCTATTATTGAAGTAAATCTTAGTTTAGACGTTTATTTTATAAGTTAGTACATTTGGCCCTTTTGAAGTTTAAAAGGAATAATTATTTTATAAAATTGGTCCCTTTTATTAGGATTTTTCATTCAACAAAGCCCGTTTCTATAGCGGGCTTTTCTAGTTTTTAGATCCTATCTTTTTGATATTTATAAACCTTATAAATAAGACGTTTATGATGCCTTATTTTGCGCTAATATTATGACACTTAAATCCAATATTAAAGGAAGAATATGGGCGTTAAAGAGAAGGATATCAAGCATTCTAATGGGTATTGTATTGCCTTACTGATTGTGACATTTTTAAGTTTTTTAGTAGGGCTTATCTTAATGATGTATGGGGAAGCACTATCGATGGAGCTTCTATTTTATGGCACAATTTTGATTATCACCTTAATCTTAGTGATGGATCGTGAGCACTTAAAAGAGATCTATCCTGAGAAGAAAATATTTGCAGGAATCACCGTTATATTGGTTCCTTGGTATCTTTATCAAAGAGCGAAATTTTTAAATCAGAGACAAACTTTCTTATTAATCTGGGTCTTAATGATGGTGCTCGGCACGGCTATTGATTATGTATTGGAGAAAATCAATAGTGGATTACCGACTTGTGAGAGTCGTGAGGTTATCAGCATGTTAAGTGAGATCGTTAATAATATGGGGCTTCATTTTGTAAGCGTGACAAATATTCAAGAGTTAGAATTTGATGAAGATTTGGGGTTAAGAATTTGTCATGGCGCTGTCCAAACGGAATATATGGAGAAAGAGGAAGGAAGATATAAGATTTATTGGGGAGATAGTCATCGCTCTTCTTATATTGTTGAAATTGTTCCTGTATATGAGGGTTACTCCTATTAATTTCATAAGGATTTAAAATTACTCTTATTGCCTTATCGGACAAGGGCTCGCTATTGCGGGCTTTTTTTATCATGATAAATATTTTTCAAATTTCAATATCGTTTACCAGTTGACAATATGGCTTTTTTGAAATAAAGTTAACTCGTTAACAATATAGAGATACCCAGAAATGGATAGAGATATTTAAAAATATGACAAAAATGGCAGAAGAAGTGTATCAATCAATTGTTCGATTAACGCATGTGCAAGAGGCAGCAAGGGCTAAAAAGCAAGAGAAACTACAAAATGTGCTAGGGGATTATTCGATAACTCAATTGCATATCTTGGCAACTATTGCATCTAATGATTTAGTGAATAACCGTTTATTAACAGATGAACTAGGGGTGACAAAAGCGGCGATTTCAAAAGCGATAATAAAGCTTTTAGATCATCAGTTAATCAGAACTTATCAGCTAGAAGAGAATCAAAAGGCAATCTTCTATCAGTTAACAGATGCCGGGAAGGTACTCAATCAAACCCATTTTACATTACACCAAAAAGCTCATAGACAATACTTACAATTTTTAATGCAATTTGAAGCGGATCAGTTACATCAGGTACAAGATTTTATGAATCAATTAATAGATCATCTGAAGATCAATGATTAGCAAGAGGTAGAGATGAAACAATATCAATCATTATTAGAAAGTACTTTTCAAGATCTGTTTAACCCAGTTAAAGATGTTGATGCTATTAGACCTTATTTTGATAAGGATTATACCCAGTGGGTAGATGGTAAGATGTTAGATTATGACGGATTTTTTCGGCATGTGACGGCATTAAAAGAGGTGATCGCCTCAGCTTATATCGAATTTATTGAGTATATTGAAGATGGAGATAAGGTGGCTGATATTCATGATGTGTTTGTCACTAAAAAAAGCGGGGAGAAGCTTCATGTCCGTGTTATGGCATTTTTCACATTTAAAGATCAAAAGATCGCCTCCGTACGAGAACTCACGCAGCTTCTCGTGGGAGATGAAGCAGATCAAGATATCGGGTCAAGATTAGCTTAATTTGATAAGTTAGCCCTCATCGCATGATGATAGCGTCACTGATATGTCATAGAGTCTATCTATACTAAAGATGATATAAATCGTATATGAGGTGATAGCTGATGACAGGAAATAGGCCGCTACAGAATTATTTAACCCTGTTAGGTAATGATTCAGTCACTGAATTATTAAATACTTCTCAGCTCTATTATCTTCAGCAATTTGTTGGCGTGCAGGAGAAGTGTCTCTCTTCTGTTTGTCCTGCATTTAATCTCTATATAGATGATGAATTAGGAAATTATCCTTTAAACGAGATCGTGCGCAACATTCAAGATACCATCTATCCTGCTGAGCTTGTGGCTTTAGAGCTTAGTGGGAAAGATCTGCGTATATGGCTTGAGATGATGGCGAGTATTTATCAAAAGCCGCAAAAAGGACGGGATACTTTTTTGCAAAAAGAGGCCCTTACCTTTCTTTTTTACCCTATTGCCGGTCTTGAGTATGAGATTGAGATAGATCACGAAGCCTTATATGATCAGTTTGGCAATATAAGGCTTGATCACTCAGGATTAGGGCGGATAGGAACAATCTATTACGACGGCAACCCGATTACAGATGATGAGCAATTTACCTTAATAACCAATTGTTATGCACCATTTTTAAAGCGGGCACAATGGCAAGGAAATCATTTTATTAAAATAGGTAATGTGACGAACCTTAAGGTGCTAGACTTTTATGTTAAAGCCCTTGATGAAGCATTAGATAGAGCAGTAGAGGCTTACCCTTTATCTTTATTCAATGCGATTAAGATTCGTTGGAATTGGCATTTAACATCTCACAGCCAGCAGCATCTATTTTTGCCGACTTCACAAAAAATATTAAAAATCCCGAAGATTTTTGCCAGAAATTATACTTTTATTAAGCAGCAAGATGAACCTTTAGGATTTGAGCTCGGTATTTACCCGCAGAAAATATAGCGCTCTTAAAAGCTTGTCTTAAATTAATAATCCCCCTTATATTTTGCTTATGCGGACGGAAAATATAAGGGGGATAGTATCTTATGAAGCAATGTTAGACTGTTTTAAAAGCCATATAAATAATGGTCATTAAAGCTTTGTGGTGTCAGCTTGTGGATGAAGATAGACCTCCATTTGTGGGAAGGGAATCGCAATGTTATTTTGGTCTAGGGCATTTTTAATTTGCTCTAACAATTCCCAACGAACAGTGGTGGCATCCCCATTTTTAGTCCAGTAACGCACAATATAGTTAAGAGATGATGCACCCATCTCATTTAAACGAATTGTGATTCCTTTCTCTTGTAAGATACGTGATTCATTTGCCACAATATCATTTAATATTTTTTTCACAATTTCAATTTGAGAGTCATAAGCAACGCCAATAATGAGATCTGTACGGCGATCGGGTTCTCGGCTAATATTAATAATATTCTCTTTAATAATATTACTATTAGGAACGATAATGGTGTGACCATCAGCAGAAAGTAAGGTCGTGGAGAAGATCTCGACATGTGTAACCGTCCCTTCAATAGAACCAACCTTTACATATTCACCAGCTTTTAATGGGCGGAAAATAACGAGTAAAACACCTGCTGCAAAGTTAGATAAAGAGCCTTGTAAGGCCAAGCCGACAGCTAACCCCGCAGCCCCTAATACGGCGATAATAGATGTTGTTTGAATACCAACTTGGCCTAATACCGCAATAAGTGTAAAGGCGATAATGGTATAACGAATCATAGCGGCAATAAAACCACTAATGGTTGCATCTATCTTACGAAGAGAGAGCATTCGACTAATGCCGCGAGAGACCCACTTTGCAATGAGTAATCCTACAAAAAGGATTAAAAGTGCAACTGCAAAATCAACAATATAGTCCATAATTAAAGTTTCATTGCTGATGAGCCAACCAGTTGCTTGATCGACTCTGTCTGTGACATCTTTTGTATTCATATTTTTCCTTCGATCTAATGGGAGAGTTTTAGGAGGTTAAATTTTCTCCTATCAATAATAGGAGAAATTTAAAAAGAGAGTGTTTTTGTAGTATCTATCGATTATTTTACGCCTTGAATACTATGATCTACTCTTTACAGCTTAAAACGGCTTTATATTCCTCTTTCATTACAGGGGACAAGATTGTTAAGGTTCCAGATTGTAGGGCAACATATTGATCTTTATAAGCCTCTCTGACATCTAAGGTCATAATGAGATCTTTTTCAGAATTGCTCCAAATATGGAGATGCTCCGTCTCATAATGGCTACGGTGTAATTTAATAGGCGTATGCTTAATTTTTATCACCATATCTTCCGCTTTATCGCCAACGCCGCGAGCTAGCATAATTTTTTCAGGATTTTCCATGGCAAAAGGTTGAGATAAAGAGATATCGCAACGATGCTTTAAGGATTTTAGTTCAATTTCTGGAAGTTTAGGATTATCACCTTTGGTATCGCTCTCTTTTAATGGTGATTTATCTGGGTTTTCGGAATCAATGAGGGTAAAGCCAAGGGCGAGTGCATATTCTTGGTTATTCATTTTCGGCGTGGTAATTGCCGGCGTTTTAGCCTGAACAAGTTGGATAGATGAGAGTAGCAGCGCGCTACTGAGAAGGGTGCAAAGATATTTCATGGTCGGTTCCATTTAGGAGAGTTATCGATGATCCGAAGTCTTAATAGGCTTCTCATAGACTATTTTACAGGATGCTCAAAAAAATGGTTGTTTGAAAAGTAGGGAAAAGCTTTTTTATGTGTGGAAATAGGATGGGATTTTATAGTCGATTTGGTTTAATAGGCACCGTTTTAAAGATAAAACAATGCAGCGTGTGAATCAAAGCAGCTTGCAAGATGCCGGATAGAACTATTTTTGTGCTTCTTATGATCCTGGCGCCGGCAATCTGATTTAGTCTCTTTTAAACCGATTTTACTATAAAAACTAATCAATGAAAAAATCCCGCTACTTTGCTTCTATGGAGTCAAATTAGAAACAAAATTAGCGAGATAAAGGGATATCTCTGAAGTAAGATACTTCTAAGATATCTCGATAGGATTAATCAATAAATATTGCGCTTAAAAAGCTTTCAAAAAAGTAGAAAAATATAATCTTTATTCTAAAAAAGCCTTTTAATCTTGATAATTAACGATTGCTGGCATCAATCACGATATTATCAGGATCAATATTGTCACCATAAAATGGTTTTACCGCAGTGTCGTAGGCTTTATGGAAGAACTCTTGCGCTTGTAGTTCTAAAATTTGGGCATTGACCCAATCTAAAAGTTCTTTATTGCCTTTTTTCACAGCCGGCGCAATCACATCATCAGGACCGATTTTTTGAATGGATACTGTAAAGTTAGGATTATTATTCGCCCATGCATAAAGTAGCGCATTATCATGTGCTAAGCCTACTGCTCGGCCATCTTGTAATGCCGCAAAAGCTTCTGAGTTGTGGTCATATTTTTGTAGATTAACCTCAGGGTGATGCTGGGCAAAATAGGTTTCAGCAGTTGTCCCTTTATTAACAATGATTGTTTTTCCATTAAGTTCAGAGAGATCTGTAATCGGGGCACCATTTGGGGAAACAAGGCCAATGGCGACTTTCATGTAGGGCTCTGCGAAATCGACCTGTTCCACACGAGCCGGCGTTACCGTAAAGTTTGCAAGAGTAATATCGACTTTATTTGCATCTAAGACATTAATGCGATTTTGCGCTTCTGTTAAGACAAATGTGACTTTATCTTCATTTCCAAAGAGTGATTTACCAAGCTCTTTGGCAAGCTCGATATCATACCCTTGGCTTTTCCCTGCGCGGTCAACATAACCAAATGGAGGTTTATCACTAAATACAGCAACACGTAGTTCGCCGCGATCCTTAACGGCTTGTAAGCTATTATCAGTCTCTTGAGCCATTGCATTTGCACTCAATAAAAGTGATGCGCCAAGTAGTAATGTGGAGAGTTTTTTGGGTAAATTTTTCATGATGTAATATCCTCTTTTTGAATGATTAAATTTTGAAATTTAAAATGTTAGCAGTGAATCGGGGGTCTTAAGATCTCTTGAAATGATCAGTTTCTTTGATCAATTTCTGAAATGTTTAGAAATCAAAGACCGTTAAAAATTGTTTAGCTCGATCTGTTTTGGGGGCAGTGAAAAAGGTTTCAGGATCACTACTTTCAACAATGTGCCCTTGATCCATAAAAATAATTCTATCGGCAACTTTACGAGCAAAATTAAGCTCATGGGTTACAAGCACCATCGTCATGCCACTTTTTGCAAGCTCTTGAATGACCTCAAGTACTTCTCGCACCATTTCAGGATCTAAAGAGGCGGTGACTTCATCAAACAGCATAATCTCAGGATTCATTGCAAGCGCTCTAACGATCGCTATACGCTGCTTTTGTCCTCCTGATAATTCTCGGGGGTAACTATTTTTACGATCTAATAACCCAACTCTTTTAAGAAGTTCATCGACCTCTTTTATCACTTGAGATTTTGCGCGTTTTTGTACTTTAGTAGGACCTAATAAAATATTGTCTAATACGGTCATATTGGGGAAAAGATCATAGCTTTGAAACACCATACCGATTTGGCTTCGAATCGTTGTCCAGTTAGTTTTGGGTTGATGAAGTTCAAGGTTATTAAATTTTATGGAGCCTGAATCAATTTTCTCCAATCCATTAAGGCAGCGCAGTAATGTAGATTT
The DNA here is from genome assembly GCF_022655595.1 of Ignatzschineria rhizosphaerae. Taxonomy (NCBI): domain Bacteria; kingdom Pseudomonadati; phylum Pseudomonadota; class Gammaproteobacteria; order Cardiobacteriales; family Ignatzschineriaceae; genus Ignatzschineria; species Ignatzschineria rhizosphaerae. The sequence goes on along the minus strand of NZ_CP093379.1, from coordinate 1,294,137 downwards.
ACCACATCCTGATGGGCCTAAAATTACGATGACTTCCCCTTTATTCACGGCAATATCAATGCCTTTAAGGATCTCCCTCTCGGCAAATGATTTGGTTAAGGCGGTGATGTTTAATAATGGGTTCATACGTTTTTAACTCTAATAGTGATTCTAATGATTAAGAAGATCTGTTTATTTAGTAATGATTTTAAGTAGGTATTTGCGGTTTATGATTCTTTAATGCTTTCTAGTAAGCCGGCTGGCAAGCTTTGAGAGGGGATAACAGATCATAAAAAAGATTAGAAGAATAAGTCCATAGATCCAAAATGGTGCCATCGGGTTATTCATCATCGCAGCATATTCAATAATCTCTTTTCCCACTTTAATAATATCTTGCACCCCAATTAAGACGAGCAGGGAGGTCGTCATAATAATTCGGGCCGAGAGATTAAGGGCAGGTGGTATCGCCATTTTAAGCGCCTGAGGGAGTAAGACATAACGAAATAGTTGAAACTGGTTAAGACCAATAGCAAGTGCGGACTCTCGTTGATGCTTAGGCAGAGAGAGGATGCTCCCTCTGACAATATCGCTCATCTCGGCAATGCCCCAGAAGCTAAACGCAAGGATACCGACAACTCTTCCACTAATATTAATATTTATGATTGCCGGCAAAATATAGTAAAGAAGGTAGAGCAATACAAGCGTTGGTAAGATCCGAACGACTTCTAGGTAAAGACGAAAGGGAACTCGTACAAGTAAGCGATTTGAGGTACGAATAATTCCAAAAATAGTCCCCCAAAAAAGCGTCATGATAATGGAAATTAGTGCTACTTCTAAGGTGAAATAAAGTCCGCTGAGTAGTCTTTCAATTGATATCCAATCTAAGATATCAAGCCCCAAATTCTGCATAGCGTGCTCTCCTTTCAATGAATGTTAAAGCTATCGTAAAAGGAATAATGACTATGGCGTAAGCGATCACTAAAAAGAGGAGGTTTTCATTGGTGTGACCATTATTACTAATGAGATTGATAACAACCGTGGTGATATCAGTGCCGGCAATTGCGGTAAATACAGAGGTTTCCTTAAAAAGGAAGATGCAGTTTGCTCCAATCGCTGGAACGCTGTAGGTGAAGGCTTGCGGCACAATGATATATCTTGCTAGCTGGAAGGGATTTAATCCAATCGCTTTTCCAGAATCAAGCTGGGAGCTAGCAATTCGCTGAATGCCACTTTTAAAAGCCTCGGCCATATAAGCGCTTCCTAAGAGAGATAAACCAATGAGTGCAGTAGTTTCAAAACTCATAACAATGCCAAAGGCTCTTGGAAAACCAAAATATAAGAAGAAGAGGTGCAGTAATAAGGGCGTATTTCTAAAAAATGCGACAAAGCCATTAAAGATCTGGCTTAAAATAGGTATCCGATAAAAAATTATAATACTCATCACCATGCCTAGGATAAAGGCATTTAAAATTCCCCAAAAGGAAATTTTTAGCGTGAGCCAAAAAGCACTTTGGAGCAAGGGATAGACTTCTTGTAGGTAACTCATAGGTTATTTTGTTTTAAAGTAGACTAAAAGAGTATTTAATAAATACTTAATGTATATGTTTTGTTTGTTATTGCTTTGTACAATAGCAAGTAAGATAATTAATCGTCAACATTTATTTTAGTTTGCCAAAGGGTTTCTCCATGACGACACGTTTGTTAATTTCTCAAAGTACTAATCCTCTTTTTAATCTTGCGGTAGAAGATGCTATTTTTAGAAGTATGGATCCTGCTCAAAAAGTGCTATTTTTGTGGCGTAATGACAATACGGTTGTTATTGGTCGGGGGCAAAATCCTTGGAAAGAGTGCAATACCAAGAAGATGGAAGAAGATGGGATTACTTTAGCGCGTAGAAGTAGCGGCGGCGGCGCGGTATTTCATGATCTTGGGAATACAAATTTTACTTTTATGGCAGGAAAGCCTGAATATGATAAGTCGATATCGACTAATATTATTTTAAAAGCGCTTGGGCTCTTAGGTATTGATGCAGAAAGTTCAGGGCGTAATGATTTGATTGTGAAAGTTGGGGATGAGATTCGTAAAATATCAGGCTCTGCTTACCGCGAAACGCTTGATCGTGGATTTCATCATGGGACTTTACTGATCAATGTGGACTTTACCAAGCTTGGCAATTATCTCAACCCTGATCCTAAAAAGCTTCAAGCAAAAGGGATTACTTCTGTTCGCTCTCGGGTTGCAAATTTGCAAGAGTTTGATGTTACTTTAGATCATGAAAAGCTTTGCGCGGCGATTCAAAAGGTTTTCTTTGATCAATTTGGGGAAGCTAAAACAGTTGAGCTGATCTCAGAAGATAACCCGCCTAATATTCCAGGTTTTAGCGATCAATATGAGAAGCAGCAGAGTTGGGAGTGGAATTTTGGACAAGCGTTGCAGTTTAGTCACGAGCTATCAGAGCGCTTTTCATGGGGCGGTGTTGAAATTCATTTAGATATTATTCGAGGCGGCTTAATCACGAAGGCAAAGATCTTTACAGATAGCCTTTTTGTAGAGCCATTTGAGCAGCTAGCTACTAGATTGATAGATTGCCACTATCGCCCTGCAGATCTTAAGGCGGCATTAGAAGATGTGGGTAAAGATTTTCCCGATTTTAATATACCTTGGCAGGAATTTAGCCGTTGGTTTATTGCTGAAATTAAGTAGTTGCGTTTTAAATCGTGATTAATAGGGGGGATAATACGCAAGCTTTTAGCACAAAGAAGTAGGGATTTGATAGTGTAAGCACTCTATCTTTATCGCTATGGATTGTTAGCATTACTAGCTTTGGGCGTAAAAAAATCCTCTGAGGGAGATTTCAGAGGATTGCTGGTTCTTTGGTAGCGATTACTTAAGGGATTGATAGACGCTATCAAAGATTGGGATGTTTGGTAAATTACAAGAAGTTATTGCTTAACAGCTTCTACTTGAATTTTAAGCTCTACCTCTTTAGGAATGCCGGCATCAACTAAGAAGTCGATTCCCCAAAGGGTACGATCAATAGTGGTGGTAAAATCACCGCCACAAACTTCTGCATTAAACATGGGATTTTCATAGCAGTTAAATTTTGTAGCAGTTAAAGTGACAGGATGTGTTTTTCCCATCATTGTCAATTCACCTGTAATTTCAGTAGGTTTATTGCCATCAAAAACCCATTTTGTAGATTTAAAGTTAATTTCAGGAAAACTCTCTACATTTAAAAGGTCGCTACTGCTCATGTGGCCATCAAAATCTTTACTACCTGTGTTTAAAGTATTCGTTTTAATGGTGATATCTAATGCGCCTGTTTTTGCTTGTGCATCAAATTGTACTACACCATCAATGCCGTAAAAACCACCATGATTAGTTGAGGTTTGAAAATGGTCAATATTAAAGCGAGCATTAGTATGAGATGGGTCAAGCTTATATTCTGCAGCTATCGTACTTGAGAACAGGCCAAGCATTGCAGTGGCTAATAGTAATTTTTTCATATCTTTTCCTTTGTTAAATAAAACAGTTAAAAGAAGTATTGATAAGTTGTGAACTATTTTCATCATAACAAAGCTTTGGATAATCGAATAACGAAAATTTTTGAAGCTTACCCTCGAATATATTCAATATAGGCTTTTGTAAAACATTCTATATTAAAGTCAATATATAACTTTAATAAAAAGGAGTTTTCAATGAAAACACTGATGGGAATCTATCAAGCGCCAGGGGCACATTGGGTTGGCGATGGTTTTAATGTTCGTTCTCTCTTTACCTATAATAATCATGGTCGTCTTTTAAATCCCTTTATTCTTTTAGACCGCGCAGGTCCTAATGAGTTTAAACCTACAACTTATAAAAGAGGTGTCGGAGAGCATCCCCATAGAGGGTTTGAAACGGTCACGATTGTTTATAAAGGGGAGGTGGCTCATCATGATTCTACGGGCGAAGGCGGTGTTATTGGCCCTGGAGATGTTCAGTGGATGACGGCTGCATCGGGTATTTTGCACGAAGAGTACCATTCTCAAGACTTTGCAGAAAAAGGTGGGGTATTTGATATGGTGCAACTGTGGGTAAACTTACCGGCAAAAGATAAGATGAGTCAACCGGGATATCAGCACATTACGAGTAATACAATCCCGACTGTGAAGCTTGGGGCTGATATTGGTGAAATGCGAGTGATTGCCGGAGATTATGAAGGAAATATAGGGCCTGCAAAGACCTTTACACCACTTGATGTCTGGGATTTTCATTTAAAAGCCAATGCGAAAATTACTATTCCTGTAAAGCATAATCGCCGAGTGGGATTGATAGTGCTTCATGGTGAATTACAACTTGATAATGGCAGTCAGCTATATGAAGCAGAGCTAGCGATTTTTGATAAATCAGGAGAGACCCTTGAAATAACAGCGAATAAAGATTCGGTGATCTTATTTTTAAGTGGTGATGAGATCGAAGAGCCTATTTTTGGTCATGGACCTTTCGTGATGAATACAAGAGAGGAGATCATGCAGGCTTCTGTCGACTATATGCAAGGTCGGTTTGGTAAAATGCCGAGCTAGTTGATTGGATAATTATTCACAATAAAGCTTCTAAAATTATTAAAAGCATCGTTAAGATTATCAATTTTACGATGCTTTTTCTTTTATAGTAGATTCGGTTTAAGAAGCCCTATTTACGATTCTTGTGCTTCTCAGAATCGATGTGCCGGCAATCTGATTCAGTCACATTTAAATCGATTTCACTATATTAAGGGTACAGAGTGTGTATTAAATTAGCTTGCACAATGCTGGATAGAACCATTCTTGCGCTTCTCATAACCGATGTGCCGGCAATCTGACTCAGTCACTTTTAAAGCGGTTTTACTATAAGTTTTCGATTTTAATAGATTATTTTGATGCCTTTTTAGACTGAGTAATAAATTTATCATTAAGAGTTTGGAAGAACTTTTTACTTCTCCCTTGAAATTTTAAAAACGAGCGCCATCTATTTAAGTGACTTTATTTTTGTCGAGCAGACAAACTTTAATTGATGTGTAACATAAATAAAAAGATGACAAGGAGTTTAAGAGCATCATGACTAAGCATACACAGCCAGAAACTATGCAATTTCAAACAGAAGTGAATCAGTTATTAAATTTAATGATTCACTCTCTCTATTCTAATCGTGAAATTTTTCTTAGAGAACTCATTTCAAATGCCTCAGATGCACTTGATAAGCGTCGTTTTGAAGGCTTAACTGATTCCGTATTAATTGAAGGACAAGGAAATCCTGAGATTGATATCGCATTTGATAAAGCGGCCAAAACATTAACGATCTCCGATAATGGGATTGGAATGACCCGTGAAGAAGTGATCGATAATATCGGAACGATTGCAAAATCAGGGACAAAAGCATTCTTAGAGCGCTTAGAAGCTGATCAGAAAAATGCATCTCAATTAATAGGGCAGTTTGGGGTTGGGTTTTACTCAGCATTTATTGTCGCCCATGAGATTGAACTGATCACTCGTAAAGCAGGAACTGATGAGAGTAGCGCAACGATCTGGACATCAAAAGGGGAAGGGGAGTTTACCCTTGCTGAAACCACAAAAGAGAAAGCCGGAACAACCATTACGCTTCATATGCGTGAGGATGATTTGGATTTATTAAATGAATGGTCAATTAAAGAGATCGTTAAGAAATATTCAGATCATATTGCCTACCCGATTATGATGGCGGTAGAAAAACCGATTATGCCTAAAGAAGGCGAAGAGAATTCAGAGCTTAAAACAGAGCGTGTTATTGAGCAGATCAACTCTGCGGAATCGCTTTGGCAACGTGATCGCTCGGATATTAAAGATGAAGAGTATGAAGCATTTTATAAAGAGTTAACGCATGATTTCTCAGCGCCTCTTTCATGGAGTCATAATCGAGTTGAAGGCAATACTTCTTATACATCGCTGCTTTATATTCCAAGTGTTGCACCGCAAGGATTATGGGATCAAGAGGTAAAATATGGTATTGATCTTTATGTGCAGCGTGTCTTTATCATGGCGGGCTCAGATAAGCTTGTACCAAGATACTTGCGTTTTATTAAAGGGATTGTTGATACACAAGATTTACCGCTTAATATTTCTCGTGAAATTTTACAAAACTCTAAAACGATCGATACTATTCGCCAAGGCTTAACTCGCCGCTCGTTGACGATGCTTGAGTCTTTAAGTAATGATGCAGAAAAATATGCAAAATTCTGGGGTCAATTTGGTCGAGTATTAAAAGAAGGCTTAGGGGAAGATCATAGTAATCGTGAGAAGATCGCAGGACTGCTTCGCTTTGCTTCAACAGTTACAGATGAAGAGTCCGTATCTCTTAAAGCGTATAAAGAGCGTATGGCAGAAGGGCAAGATAAGATCTACTACATCACTGCTGATTCACTCAATACAGCAAAAAATAGCCCACATTTAGAGATCTTTAAATCCAAAGGCATTGAAGTCTTACTTATGACGGATGTTATTGATGATTGGATGACTGGGTTCCTTCATGAGTTTGATGGCACAGAGATGGTGAACGTTGCCAAAGGTGATGTCGATCTTGGTGATAAAGCGGAAGATCAGGAAGCTGAAAAAGCCGTAACAGAAGAAGAGGTTAAACTTGTTGAGCGAATGAAAGAGGTGCTTGGCGAGCGAGTTGAAAATGTGAAGATCTCTAAACGTTTAACAGATTCAGCGTCTGTTTTAGTAAGAAATGAGCATGCTTTAAGCGGGCATTTTGAGAAGATGTTAAGGGAAGCGGGGCATGATGTTCCTTCAATGAAGCCATGGCTTGAAATTAACCCTAAACATCCTCTTTTAGTAATGTTAGATAAAACAAGTGATGCTGAGCTTTCTAGCGATATTGCAATGCTTGTTTATGAAGAGGCATTGTTACTGGAAGGCGCGCAACTTGATAATCCATCGGAGTTTGTTGCAAGATTAAATCGTTTAATGAATCGTAAGTAAGAGTGCTATTTCCTTTTTTAATCAAGTAAAGCTAATAGTAAACAGAGCTAAGCCCTCTATTTTAAAAGATAGGGGGCTTTTTTTAGGTAGGAATATTTTATCTTTCTGCAATTAAGGAGGATTTTAATGATTTTTTAAAAAACTTCTAAGACTTCAAGTTTAAAAATAGCCCTGTCTATATTCAATATGTCTGTCTATTGGTAATAATTATTTACTAATATATAAATATTTACATATCTATAGTTATAATAAAAACCGTTAGCAGTTCCTCCTTAAATTGGCTGCTAATGTCCTTTTGTATATTATCCTGAGAAAATAATATAATTTGAGCAAGGCGCCTAGCGCTTTGCTATTTTTTTATTCTTTATAATTATTGACGCAGCATTGTTTATTTATCTCACAATAATATAATCTATATATCCCTGACATCTGCAATCGGATTATCGCCTTTCATTAAAGGAGAGTTGAGATAATTGAGAATCATTGTGGCGGATTCATGCGGTGAGAGAAGATTTCCATTCTCTTTTAGATCTACAAAGCGATCGATATTGGGAAAAGCTGTTTTTTTACTTCCACGAATTTCAACTTGCATATCTGTATCAATCACGCCAGGGGCAAGCGCCGAAACATAGATGGGGTAAGGCTTTGTTGTTTGTTCCACATGCATTGCGCGCGTGAATTGATCGATTGCCGCTTTCGTTGTGCAATAGATCGACCATCCTGAATAAACGTGTCTACCTGCGCCCGATGAGATATTGATCACATTTTTACTAATAGGCAGATCTTGGGTTAAAGCGGCAAAATCATTAGTGAGGGAGATGGGGGCGATAACATTAAGGGCGATCGCTTTTTCAAGATGTGCATTATCTAGTTGACCGATTTGTTCTATGGGGCCAATCATCCCGGCATTATTAATTAAGGTAATTTCGGTTGCAAGCGAGATAAGAGGTTTTAGCCATTTTAAGATTTTTGTATTGGCATTATCAGTTGTAATGTCTAATGGCATTAGATTAGATAAATTATCAGGGTTACTTCTAGCAATCCGTAGGACTTTGTGACCTTCTGATTCCAAGATTGTCGCTAGCGCATTACCAATTCCTTTTGAAGCACCTGTAATAATAAAAATTTTCATAAAACTCTCCTAATCACTGATCTGTCAATATTAAAGTATTAGATAACATTGATTTCTAGATGTAAAGAATACGTTTTAGCTTTATTGTCGATTTAGTTTAAGAAGCACCCTTTTAAAAGTAAAATAGGGCCGTAAGCATTCAACTAGTTTATGGGAAACCAGATACCAGATACCAAGATAGAACGATTTTTGTGTTTCTCATAACCTATATTCTGGCAATTTAATTTATTGGTTTTTTTAATATATTTTACGGTAAGCCGTTTTATTGATGATACTCAAAAAAGAGGAATGATTGCATAAAGAGCGCTTAATTTTGTTGCTGAAGAGGAAGAGATAGCCCATTGGTTGTGTCTTTGTATGATTTTAGACTGGAGATCTAAAGGGAGAAGCTAAGAGATTTAGCTAAATGAGTTGACAGTGAATAAATAAAATTATTAAAGAAGAGAAAAGGTTACGAAAAGATTAAAAAACTTGGTGAAAACTTTATGAAAAGCACTCAAAATTACGGATGATTTTCATGTATAATGGCACTTTATAAAATTTCTAAATGATAACAATCAGTAGGTAAATCCAGTTATGAAGGGAACAATGCGCATTTTAACGACAGCACTACTTTTAGTCTCATCTTTCTCAATGGCTGAACAGCTCTATATTAGTGATGCATTGCAAGCGCCGATTCGCTCAGGTTCTACTGATAATTACCGTATTATTAAGATGATTAATGCCGGCGAACCTGTAGAGAAAGTCTCAGAGCGAAATGGTTATGTACAAATTCGTTATGAAGGGGGAAAAACGGGTTGGATTCATCAAAGTTTCTTAATGAATGAGCCAAGTGCACGTAATTATATTGAAGAAGCGAAAGAGCGCTATGAGCCACTTTTAAATGAAAATAGAGCATTAGAAGCACAGATTGAGAAGATTAAAGAGCAGCAAAATAGCGTTAAAGATCGTTTAAATGATGAAAAGTCGGGTCTTGAGTTAGAGCTTGAGGTTTTAAATGCTGAAAATGAGGCATTAAGATCAGAAATTATTGAGCTTCGTAAATTAAATGAGCATGAGATTGAGCTTGCACAAGAAAATGAAGAGTTAAATAAAAAAGATCATCTACAAAAGGTAGAAATTACCCGTTTAACACAAGAAAATGCAAGATTGCAATCTGTTAATCGTAGCAGTGAATGGACGGCGGGAGCATTGATTTTACTGGGTGGAATTATTTTAGGATCTGCTATTTTACCTCGTCTTTTTGCGAAAACTCGTCGTAAACGCAGTTGGGATTTTTAAAAAAGATTGACATTTTAGCGGGGAGTCGCTTTAATAAAGTTTGCCGATTTGAAACAGCTTGCGGGCACAACAGCTAAAGCGTGATATAGAGAGTTATATCTGATGATGGTACTCATAATTAGACGAAAACTCTATGCCAAAATAGTTGAGAGCCCGTAACTGTTGTTACGGGCTTTTCTTTTTTGGGCGGTTTTTCTTAATAAATCGTCTTCATTAAGGTAGAAAAGTCTAAAAGATCGATAAATATGACAATAAATTATGAAAGATCGAGTAAGGAACTATCATGCATAAGATTGAAAACGCAAAACGCAAAACTTTTAAAAAATTCGCATTAGCCGGTGTGCTGTTGATGAGTGGATTATTGCTCTCTGGCTGCTTTAAAGATGAAGCAGAAACAACCACCGCAGAGATAAAAAAAGAGATCGTTTTTGGTACGACAGTTGGCGATTTTAGTACGATGGTGCGTGAAAAAGTAGGTCCAATGCTTGAAAAGCAAGGTTATAAAGTAAAGCTTATTGAGTTTTCAGATTATGTTCGCCCAAATCTAGCGCTTGCCGAAGGTGCGTTGGATATCAATATTTTTCAACATAAACCTTATCTAGATAGTTTTAAAGCGCAGCATAACCTTGCAATTGAAGAAGCTTTCCAAATCCCCACAGCGCCTTATGGACTTTATGGTGGGAAGGTGAAATCACTTGAGGGTGCTTATAAAGGGATGAAGGTATCAGCTCCGAACGATCCTTCAAACTATGCACGAGTTTTGGTGATATTAGATTATTTAGGTTGGATTAAATTAAAAGAGAATATTGATCCATTAACAGCATCTCGTCATGATATTGCAGAAAACCCTATGGAGATTGAAATCATCACATTAGAGGCGCCACAGTTACCAAGATCATTGCAAGATGTAGACTTCTCAGCAATCAATGGCAACTTTGCTATTAGTGCCGGTTTAAATCCGAAAGATGCGGTATTTAAAGAGCCAAACTTTACTTTTGTAAACTGGTCTGCAGTGAGAAGTGAAGATCGTGATAGTCAGTGGTTAAAAGATGTAACAGAGGCTTTTAATTCTGATGAATTTAAAGCCTATAGCGCTGAGAAGTTTGAAGGGTATCAACTTCCGGAAATTTGGGGGAATTAGTTTTATTCTTAAAATCAAAATTTAAAAATGATTAATACTAACGATTGATGGCTTAATAGATCAATCAATCGTTAGTTAAAAGTAGGTTTAAAGTGAAGTTGAAACAAAGTAAATAGCGTAAAATTCAACAATTATATGAATTGTTGAGTAGACAAAAACTTCATAAAAATCAATAAAATATTTAAAAGTAGGTGAATTATTAAAACCTACCTTTAATACTAGTCATAATCCATTTGTAAGGAACTCAATTTATGAAAGGTGTTTTTAAAAAACTCGCATTCGTATCACTCATTGGTGGAGCTGCGGTTCTCGCCGCTTGTAATTCGGATGAAAAAACAGATAATCAGCAGCCTTTAGAGGTGAAAAAAATTCGTATCGGAACGACTGTTGGGGATTTTGCAGATATGGTGACAGATTCTGTGAAGCCTCAATTAGAGAAGAAAGGATATGAGGTTGAACTGGTAGTATTTACAGATTATGTCTTACCTAACCGCGCTTTAGCCGATGGCTCTTTAGAGATTAATACCTTCCAGCATCTCCCTTATCTCAACTCCTTTAAAACATTAAATGAGCTCGATTTAACGGAAGTATTTCAAATTCCCACAGGACCTTTAGGCATTTATAGCGGTAAGAAAGACGATTTAAGTAATATCGCACAAGGCGCTAAATTTGCAGTCCCTAATGATCCTAGTAACTTTTCGCGTTCATTAGCATTATTGGTAGATGCGGATATTATTACGCTAAAACCTGGTACCGATTCTTTAAAAGCAACAAAAAATGATATTGATGAAAACCCACATAATATCGAGTTGGTGATGATTGAAGCACCACAATTACCTCGTGTGCGCCCTGATGTTGATTATGTAGTGATTCCAGGGAATTACGCGGCAAGTTCTAACATTCCATTTTCAGATGCGCTTTTTGCAGATCCTGGATTTATCTTTATTAACTGGGCGGCAGTCAAAACTAAGGATATTGATGCATTATGGTTAAAAGATGTCACAGAAGCCTATAATTCTGATGAATTTAAAGCATATGCTGCAGAGCGTTTTGCAGGATATAAATATCCTCAAGCATGGCAAGATGACAAATAAACCGCTAAAGATGAATCTTAGTTGATTGTTGGAAGAATAAAAATATTTAAACTTTATATTATTTAACCCCTATATTTTATTAAAAATAAATTTAGATTTAAATAACATCAAACCAAAATGATAGGTACCTTAAAAGGGTACCTATTTTTTTGATAATTTTATTGTCAGGATTGTCTTTAGATGATGACTATCGAGAATAAAGAGAATACTTATCACCGTGTTAACATCATTTTTAGCCCTATTCTTCGGGGATAAGGTAGATATCGTAAAGCAGTTAAAGTTACTAAGTCAGATTGCCGACGTATCGGTTATGAGAAGTGTAAGCGTGATGATATTCGGTATCATGCAAGCTTATTTGACGCATATGCGGCTCTGTTTTGCTTTTAAAGTACTGTTTCTTAAACCGAATCTGCTATAAAAATAAGCGACTTTAAACCTTAGATATTATAAAAAATTAAAAAGGGGTTGTAATTAAAAATGATATGTAATATTGTACTACCACAGTAGAACAAAGTGCTAAGTATCATAAAATCTACAATATTTAATTTATATCTATTTCATAGCAGCAATTTATATTTAAAAGAGGCATATATTATGAAGAACACTCGCTTAAAGATCGCGATACAAAAATCAGGACGATTAAGTGAAGAGTCGCAAAAACTGCTCGAAAAGAGTGGTTTAAAAATCAATATGACGAAAGATAAGTTGATTGCTCATGTGGAGAATATGCCTATTGATATTTTGCGTGTTCGAGATGACGATATTCCAGGGCTTGTGTTTGATGGTGTAGTTGATTTAGGGATTGTTGGGCAAAATGTATTAGAGGAGGTCGCTTTAGGGAAAGAGCAACCCATTGATTCTCTCTATAAAGTGCTTCAGATGCTCCCATTTGGTGGTTGCCGCTTGTCGTTAGCCCTTCCTAAAAATGCAAACTATAAAGGGGTAGCGGATTTTGAAGGATTGCGAGTTGCCACTTCCTTTCCCAATCTTTTAAATCGCTATCTATCGGAAAAAGGTATTAACTTTAAGAGCTCTTTACTTCAAGGTTCAGTAGAAGTTGCGCCAAGAGCAGGTCTTGCTGATGCTATTTGTGATCTTGTCTCATCTGGTGCGACTTTAGAGGCTAATGGTTTAAAAGAGGTTGAGGTGATCTTTCGTTCAAAAGCGTGTCTTATTCAAACGGCAAGTGATATGGGCAGAGAGAAAACAGCCTTAGTTGAGAAATTAATGCCGAGAATCCAGAGTGTGATTCAAGCCAATGAATCTAAATATATTATGCTTCACGCCCCTAAAGATCGTTTAAAAGAGATTAGTGAACTATTACCGGGTGCTGAAAATCCGACCATTCTTCCACTTGCGAATGATGATTCTCGTGTTGCGATGCACGTTGTCAGTAGTGAAACCCTCTTTTGGGAGACAATGGAAGCACTAAAGGCTCAAGGGGCTAGTTCAATCTTAGTCCTTCCAATCGAAAAAATGATGGAATAATAGGATTAAAAAAGAGAGATCATGGAAAAGATTATTTGGAAAGCGCTTAATACATCAGCGCAAAAAGCGGCATTAAAACGACCTGCTCAGACAGTTGCCGGCAAAGTTGAAGTGGCTGTGACAGCTATTAAAGAAGATGTGATGCAAAATGGTGATAAGGCAGTTATTGCGTTGACTGAGAAGTTTGATCAGGTAACAGTAGATTCCTTAATTTTACCAGAAAGCGAATTTGAGCGAGTTGAGAAGAGTCTATCTGAATCATTTAAAACAGCGGTTAAGCGTGCTTATAATAATATTGCGAAGTTTCACGAAGTGCAAAAGCCTCAAGCAATAGAGGTGGAGACAGAAAAAGGCGTATTATGCGAAGTTTTAACACGTCCCATTGAGTCTGTCGGACTCTATATTCCAGGAGGCACGGCGCCCCTTTTTTCAACAGTTTTAATGCTTGCCATTCCGGCAAAAATTGCCGGCTGTAAAGAGATTGTTTTAGCAAGCCCCCCAAAACTTGCAGATGAAATTATCTATGCTGCAAAGCTTTGCGGTATTACAAAAGTCTATCAAATGGGCGGCGCCCAAGCGATTTTTGCTTTAGGTCTTGGTACCGAAACGATTAAGAAGGTTGATAAGATTTTTGGTCCCGGCAATAGCTTTGTGACAGAAGCAAAAAGACAAGTAAGTCAAATGAGTGATGGTGCGGCGATTGATATGCCGGCAGGCCCTTCGGAAGTTTTAGTGATTGCCGATAAGCTCGCTAATCCAGATTTTGTTGCAGCTGATCTTCTTTCTCAAGCTGAGCATGGTGAAGATTCACAAGTGATTTTAGTGACAGACTCAGAAATGTTAATTGATCGTGTCGAGGCATCAATTGAATCACAACTAGCACTTTTAGGCCGAGCTGAAACGGCGAAAGTGGCATTAAGTCATAGCCGCTCAATTTTAGTGGAAAGTTTAGATGAGGCGGTGATGGTTAGTAATCTTTATGCACCAGAGCATTTAATTATTCAAACCGAATCGCCAAGATCGTTACTTGCGGATATTAGTCATGCAGGATCTGTCTTCTTAGGGGCATTTTCACCAGAATCAATGGGGGATTATGCTTCAGGAACGAATCATGTATTGCCTACTTATGGTTATGCTAAAACTTATTCAAGCTTAGGTTTGGCAGATTTTTCTAAACGAATGACCGTCCAAACCTTATCACAAGAAGGTTTTTTAAATTTAGGACCAACCGTTTCCTTATTGGCAGAAAGGGAGCTGTTAGATGCCCATAAATTAGCAGTAGAAGTACGATTAGCGGCAATAAAATCCCAAGGATAGCCCTTTTTTTCATAAGTTATGTCATGATGAATGAATAATAGATATTAAAAGTAAGGAGAGGAAAAGATGGGACAAATGATTGCAGAAAAGCTTAGTCGTAAAGCCGTACAAAATTGTGAGATTTATGTGGCTGAAAAACGCGGCACAATGGCGAATGAAGTATATTTAGATACCAATGAGAACCCTTATGTAGGACCTGTTAAATTTGAATTAGCCGTTAATCGCTATCCTGAGCCGCAACCATCAGAAGTCATTGCTCGTTTTGCTAAATACGTAGGCGTTGATAATGATGAAGTTTTAGCGACTTTAGGTGGGGATCTGGCCATTGAGCTTTTAATTAAAGCTTTTTGTGAAGGAAAGAAAGATAAACTTCTCTATTGTCCACCCACATTTGGGATGTATCAGGTAACTTGTGACCTTTATGAGGTTGAAACGGTAAAAGTTCCGTTACTATCGGATTTTTCCTTAGATGTTGAGGGGATTATTAATAACCTAGATGGGGTGAAGATGGTTTTTCTCTGTAATCCTAATAACCCAACAGCTAATATCATGAATGTCGTAGATATCGAGCGTATTTTAGAAGCAACCAAAAATCGTGCCATTGTAGTGGTGGATGAAGCTTATATTGAGTTTAGTGAGGCGAAATCTTTTGCTAAACGAATTAAGGAATTTCCACATTTAGCATTAGTGAGAACATTATCTAAAGCATTTGGGCTTGCTGGTGTTCGCTTTGGCTTTGCTGTTGCTACAGCGCCTTTAATTAATGTCTTAAAACGTGCGATTAGTCCTTATCCGCTCTCTGTGCCTTCTATTGCAATTGCTGAAGACTCTCTTTCAGAAGCCGGGATTGCACAGATGCTCTTAAACCGCCAAAAGCTCTTAGAGAGTAAAGCGGCATTGGTTGCAGCGCTTAAGGAAAAGCCATTTGTTGAGACGGTTTATCCTAGCGAATCAAACTTTATCTTAGTAAAACTGCAAGATGCAAAAGCGCTTTATGAAGCCTTAAAATCACAAGGGATCTTTGTGCGTTATTTAAGCTCTGAGTGTTTGAAAGATTGCTTAAGAATCTCTATTGGTTTACCAAAGGAGCATGAGCAGTTACTAAAGGCGATGACGGCATTTTATGAATAAATGGGGAGTCATTAGCTAAAGATGTTAGGAGATTCTCCTAATGTTTATAAGAAGACAAATAGGCTTTATGAATAAGGCTTTTGAATAAAGTTTGTAGAAGTGGATTTATCGTACTTGAGTTACAGAACCTAACTTAATAAACATTAAAATATTAAAATATTGAATACTTAAAATAGAGAAGGGCATTTCATGCAAAATATACTATTTATCGATCGTGATGGCACTTTAATTGATGAGCCAAAGACAGATTTTCAGATCGATTCATTAGAAAAATTAATCTTTGAACCGCGCGTTATTCCAGCGCTTCTTGAATTACAACAAGCTGGCTACCGTTTTGTCATTGTCTCTAATCAAGATGGTCTAGGAACGCCGAGTAACCCGCAGGATCAATTTGATATTCCTCACAATCGTATGATGGAAACTTTTGAATCTCAAGGCGTTATTTTTGATGATGTGCTGCTTTGTCCACATTTTACAGAAGATAATTGCGATTGCCGTAAACCGAAAGTGGGAATGGTACAAGCTTATCTCGATGAAAAACGTTTTAATCCAGAAAATAGCTACGTAATTGGTGATCGTGAAACGGATCTTGGATTGGCAGAAAATATGGGGATTGAAGGCATTCTCTACCATCCCCAAGAGATGAACTGGGATTTAATTGTTGAGCGCCTTTTAAATAAAGGGGTTGTTAAGGCAGGGAGAGAGCCACGAGTTGCTGTTATTGAGCGTAAAACAAAAGAGACTGATATTAAGATTGCGCTCTTTTTAGATGAAACAGGGGCAAGTAATATCTCAACAGGTTTGCCTTTTTTTGATCATATGTTAGATCAAATTGCAACGCACGGCGGTTTTAGAATGGATGTTATGGTCAATGGTGATCTTGAGATTGATGATCACCATACCGTTGAAGATACAGGGATTGCGCTTGGGGAAGCCTTGCGTGAGGCGCTTGGTGATAAACGAGGGATTGCCCGTTTTGGTTTTAACCAGTTTGAATTTATTTTGCCGATGGATGAGTGCCGAGCATTTTGTACATTAGATCTCTCAGGGCGAGCGCATATTGATTTTAAAGCAACTTTTGATCGTGAAATGGTTGGAACATTTAGCACAGAGATGGTTCCTCATTTCTTTAGATCTTTAGCTTATGCGATGGCTTCAACGCTACACTTAAAAGCAGAAGGAGTTAATACCCATCATAAGATTGAATCACTCTTTAAAGTCTTTGGCCGCACTTTGCGTCAAGCTGTAAAGGTTGAAAGTGATGTATTACCAAGCTCTAAAGGGCTTTTGTAATCGAGATCTTGTAATCTGTTTTGTATAATACTGTAACGAATAAAATAAGATTACGCCGCTTTAGTATCTAGCTTTTAAAAATCATAAGGAGATAAAAAATGATTATCCCGGCATTAGATCTGATTAATGGTGAGGTTGTTCGCCTTCAGCAAGGGGATTATGCGCGCCAAACTACTTTTGAATATTCCCCGATTACAAAGTTTAAAGAGTATGTTGATGCAGGGGCGAAGTATCTACATTTAGTCGATTTAGATGGCGCTAAAGATCCTGAAGCGCGTCAATTAAAGGTTATCTCAGAGATCGTGAAAACGGTGGATGCTCCTATTCAAGTTGGGGGCGGCATTCGGAGCCGTGAAGATATTGAAAATCTTTTAAATATCGGTGTGGATCGTGTTGTTGTGGGCTCAACCGCTGTTAAAGAGCCTATTGAAGTGATGCAATGGTTTCAAGAGTTTGGCGGAGAAAAAATTGTTTTAGCGCTTGATATCCGTATTGAAGAGGGAATTAAAAAAGTAGCATTAAGCGGCTGGCAAGAGACAAGTGAGATCACGATTGAAGCACTTATTGATAAATATCAGCCCGTAGGCTTAAAGCATGTGCTCTGTACAGATATTTCTAAAGATGGAATGTTAACGGGCTCTAATGTTGCACTTTATGAGGAGCTTTGCGTTAAATATCCAGAGATTGATTTTCAATCATCAGGCGGCATTGGCTCTATTGAAGATATTCAGGTTTTGGAAGGAACAGGCGTTGCCGGCGTAATTGTTGGTCGAGCGTTATTAGAAGGGAAATTTAGTGCCGAGGAGGCAATCTCATGCTGGCAAAAATAATCGCATGTTTAGATGTAAAAGAGGGTGTCGTTGTTAAGGGAACGCAGTTTCGTAATCATGAAACAATGGGCGATGCGCTATCACTTGCAAAGCGCTATTCTGATGAAGGCGCTGATGAGCTGGTGATTTATGACATTACGGCCTCAAGTCAGGGGAAAGTTGTCGATAAATCGTGGGTAAAAACCATTAAAGATGTGATCGATATCCCTCTTTGTGTTGCTGGTGGCATTAAAACCTTAGAAGATGCGAAAGCGCTCTTTGATAATGGTGTTGATAAGATCTCCATTAATTCACCGGCATTAGCAAATCCTCATTTTATAAATGAGTTAGTAGCCGCTTTTGGGAGTGATAAAATCGTTGTTGGCATTGATTCTTACTATGATGCTAAAGAGAATGATTATTTTGTCTATACCTTAACAGGAGATGAAGCAACTACTAGTAAAACATCTTGGCGCACTTTAGATTGGGTTGCTGAAATCCAAAATAGAGGTGCCGGTGAGATCGTTTTAAATATGATGAATCAAGATGGTGTACGAGATGGTTATGATTTAACTCAGCTACAAAAGGTCAGAGCGATCTGTAATGTGAAATTGGTCGCTTCCGGCGGTGCTGGAAAAATGGAGCATTTTCGTGATGCTTATTTAGTCGCGAAAGTCGATGGTACTTTAGGTGCATCAGCATTTCATAAAGAGATTGTGAATATCACAGCACTTAAGGCATATCTTAAAGATGAAGGGATTGAAGTGGCAATGCCAAAAGATATTGCTCAATCTACAAAAAAAGTGAATCCCGCGGCGATAGCTGAAATGGTTGATTGGCAGAAGGTTGATAATTTATTGCCAGTTATTGTGCAAGATTATCAGTCAGCTGAGGTATTAATGCTTGGATTTATGAATAGAGAAGCGCTGACCCAAACATTAGAAACTGCAAAGGTGACCTTTTTTTCAAGAACGAAGAACCGTTTATGGACGAAAGGGGAAGAGTCAGGGAACTTCTTAAATGTGATCGATTACACATTAGATTGTGATAATGACACACTTTTAATTTTAGCAAATCCAATAGGTCCTACCTGTCATTTAGGGGATATTAGCTGTTTTGAAGCTGTTTCTCGTAAAGTGCCATGGGTCTTTTTCTCTCGCTTAGAATCTCTTCTTGAAGCTCGTAAAAATGATGATCCAGCAACCTCTTATACGGCATCACTTTATGCAAAAGGAACCAAGCGTATCGCGCAAAAAGTGGGAGAAGAGGGTGTTGAGGTGGCATTGGCCGCAACGGTGCAAGATAAAGAGGAGGTGATCTCCGAAATGGCAGATCTCATGTACCACGCAACAATATTACTCCATGATCAAGGACTTGCTTGGGAAGATGTTTTAGCAAAACTAAATGAGCGCCATGCTAAGCAGTAAACGGATCACCATAAAAATACTTAAATAACGCTATAGATCAGTATTTTATAGTAAATTCAATTTAAGAAATACTATTTTAAAAGTATTATGGGAACAGGGTGTATCAAATTAGCTTGCGGCACTACCGGATAGAACGATTCTCGTGCTTCTCATAATAGATGCGCCGGCAATCTGATTCAGTCACTCTTAAACCGATTTCTCTATAAAACAAGGGTAGCGTGTGAATCAAATTAGCTTGTACAATGCCGGATATAAGGTCTCTTACGCTCCTCATAACCGGTCTACCGGCAATCTGGTGCAGTACTTTTAAACCAATTTTACTATAGTAAGGATCGATAGATCTTGTGTAATTAATCCATTTTAATGAGCGATACAGACGCTCTTAGTTTCAGTAAAGCTCTCAACAGAGGTTTTGCCAAACTCACGGCCAATTCCTGATTGCTTAACGCCGCCAAAGGGCATCGCCGGATCAAGCGGAACATGGGAATTGACCCAAACAGTACCTGCTGCAATTTTGGGCACCATATCCATTGTATAATTTAAATTATGAGTCCATAAACTCGCTGCTAATCCATACTCTGTATCATTGGCAAGTTTTATCGCTTCATCTGCATCTTTAAAAGGAATAAGCGCAATAACAGGACCAAATACCTCATCTTTAAGAATCCGTGCATGGGGCGCAATATCTGTAATGATGCTTGGGGCAATATAGTAACCCTCTTGATCTTTAGGCGTTGTTCCGCTTAGAATTGTCGCTCCTTCAGCTTTTGCCGTTGCAAGATGTTGTAAGATACTCATCTGCTGTTTCTTAGATACAACAGGTTGAATCTGCGTTGTTTCATCAAGTCCGGGGCCTACAACTAGGTTCTCAATAGCTTGGGATAATTGCGTTTTGACAGCTGCATATATTTTTTCATGTGTAGGATTTTATCGCGTTGTTTACAGTATTAGGAGAAAATACTGTTATGAATATCCATCGAAAAACAAAATTAACGCCGTTTCATCGAGAAGAGATTTGGCGATTACATCATCAAGAAAAATTTACCGTAACCTATCTAGCTGAGCGTTTTATGGTAAGCAGACCTACGATCTATAAAGTACTAAAACAAGGTAGATTGAACTTGTTTGTGCCATTAGCTAGTAAAAATGAACGTTATAGAACAATTAAGTATGGCATTAAACGTCTTGCAAAGATTGAAAAATCTATTGAAGAGAAACTTAAAAAGAGGGCTAAACGTTATAACAAAAACTATCCTGGCGAGATGGTCCATGTGGATACTAAACGGCTCCCTCTTTTAAAAGGAGATCTTAAAAATCGCACTAGAGAGTATTTATTTGTAGGAATTGATGATTTTTCAAGAGAACTTTATGCCGGTATTTATCCTGATAAATCACAGTTTAGTGCTGCTGAATTTCTTCGATGGGATCTGTTAGAACAGTGTCCCTATACTGTAGAATGCACCTATTCGGATAATGGTCGTGAGTATAAAGGTACATCAGAACATGCCTTTGTCGAAATGTGTCTAACACATAAGATTAATCAAAAGTTTACAAAGCCAGCTTGCCCTCAAACGAATGGAAAAGCAGAAAGAGTCATTCGAACACTCATGGAAATGTGGCATAATCAGGAAGAGTTTATCAGTTCAGATGATCGGAAAAAGAAGCTAAAACGATTTTTGAACTATTACAACACAGTAAAACCTCATAAGGGTATTAATGGTTTAACGCCTTATGAAGTTTTAGAAAATTATTTTAACACTGAAGTGTAAACAACCCGCCGATTTCTAACATTTCATGAATATAAATGCGTGATGCGGCCGCACACACTTGCCCTGAATTAAGAAAAGCCCCCATCATAATGCCATTAACGGCCGTTTCAATAGCAACATCTTCCATAATAATCATCGGGTTTTTGCCCCCAAGCTCTAAAGAGAAATGCGCCATATGTTCAATTGCAGCTTTCCCAACGAGTTTCCCAACAGCGGTCGATCCTGTAAAAGTGACTTTACGAATGAGAGGATGCTCGACCAGTTTTTGTCCAATTTGCCCATCTGCGCCTAATAAGACATTAAAAACGCCCTTAGGAATGCCAGCTTCGAGCGCAAGCTGCGCTAAATAGAGCGCTGTTAGAGGGGTTTCATGTGCCGGTTTTAATACTACAGAGCAGCCTGCTGCTAATGCAGGAATACTCTTCCAAGCGGCAATGGCAAGAGGGAAATTCCAAGGAGCGATTGCGGCAATAACGCTAATGGGTTCTTTTTGCGTATAGGCTGTATATTTTGCACCAGGGGGAATCGCGATAGAAACATCAAAAGTCTCTCCTGTAATTTTTGTGCTCCAGCCGGCAATATAACGAATATATTCAGCCGTTGAGTCAACTTCCACAGCGCGAGAGATATGAATCGATTTTCCTTGGTTTAATGTTTCTAACTGTGCTAGCGTCTCTTTATGCTCGATGAGTAATTCTGAAAGACGATATAAAATCCGCTCTCTATCAGCAGGGCGCATACCAGACCAGCGCTTATCAATGAAGGAATCATGTGCTGATTGAACTGCTTTTTCTAAATCTTGGGGCGTGCATTTAGGGATCGATGTTAATGGTTTACCGGTTGCAGGATTAAAAATGTCGATATTTTCTTCGTTAGAAGTTGCAATAACGTCACCATTAATGAATGAAGCTAAGGGGGATTTTAAAAATGCTTGCGTTGTTGGGAGTAATAGATGGTTCATGGCAAGACCTCCAATCAAGAGAATATAACAAGGTTATTAATGCAAGATCCCTCAATCAGAAGATTAAGGGAGATAGAGATATTGAGTTAAAGAGTTTAGATGGCTGAAAGGTAGTGTTTTACAAAGAAATCACTCTTTACATCCCAAAGGACTTTAGTTCCTTTTTCTGCGACAAAGCTATCTCCTTCTTTAAGATGGAGCACTTCACCCGTCTCTTCATTGGTTAATGATAGCTCACCTTTAACAATAGTGGCTTGCTCTGTAAATGGATAAGTCATACGAAATTTACCCTTAGTTACGGCAAAATAGCCACCATTAATTGGCACTTCAGGATTACCGATGGTGAATTTTCCATATGCTTTACCATCACCTTCTAAGATAGTAGAACCCAAATCTGCAACAGTTCCCCAGCTATCGAGCTCATCGAGGGAATTGATTTTGTGAATACCTAGTAACATATAAATCTCCTTAAAATTAACGACGGCCATTAAAATAGCCAGAAAGTTGATGAAGTGATTTTGCCCCAGTCAGTAGGAAGGGGCGAAGTAGATCTTTGCCGATGATTCTTTTATGTTTTATTTTTGTAAAGAGCTCATAGCGTTCTGATCCTTCTCGCATCCCTTCTGCTAACACTTTACAAACAATATGACTGGGTGTAACTCCAAATCCTGAATATCCTTGGCAAAAGAAGACATTAGGATGATTTGGAAGCGTTCCGATTTGAGGGAACAGATTGGCGCTACAAGCCATAGGGCCTCCCCAAGCTAAATCAATATGGACATCTTTTAGATAGGGGAATATTTTGAGCATATGCGCTCTATTAAAAGCCTTAAGATCTCGAGGGGTATATTCAACCCAATTAGTTGCAAGTCCAAAAAGCAAACGATTTTCATTGGTGACTCGGTAATAATCTATTACCGGGCGGATATCACTATAAGCCCCTCTAATAGGACTTATGCGATTAATTAATTCTTCAGACATCGGCTCTGTCATTAACTGATAAGCAAAGGTATTAATGGTTTTTTTATGAAGCTCAGGTTCCATCTTATTTAAAAAACCATCACAAGCCCAAAGGAGTTTTTTAGCCGTAATCGTTCCTTTTGCGGTACGTACTTTAATCTCTTTTCCGTAAGTGACTTCAAGTGCTGGGCTATATTCATATATTTTTGCGCCATAGGAGGTTAGAGCGTTTGCTTCCCCTAAAAGAAGATTCAGCGAGTGAACTTGACCGGCCCCCATATGTACAAGCCCGCTATCATAAGCATCACTACCGACAACTTTTTTAACATCACTTCCAGTTGCAAGATAGATCTCATTATCTTTATCGATCTCTTTAAAATCTTTTTCCCATTGTTGTAATGTTTTTGTTTGGCGTTTATTAAATGCCATATAAGCGTATCCATGGCGAAAATCGGCATCAATTTCATATTTTTTGATGCGGGATTTAATAATCTTTGCTCCTTGGTCACTGAGTTCAAATATTGCTTGAACGCCTTCAGGACCCACACTTTTCCCCAAAACATCAAGATCATGACCAATTCCGGCCATAATCTGACCACCATTTCTACCAGTACCACCATATCCTAAGTACTTAGCTTCTAAGACGGCAATATTAGTAATGCCATTTTCTGCTAGTTCAAGAGAAGTGTTGATGCCGGTAAATCCACCGCCAATCACAACAACATCAACATCAATATCTTCTTCTAATTCTGGGAAATTCAGAAAATATTTCTTTGTTGCAGTGTAATAGGTGGGCGTATCTATCTCGATGCTCATGCTTATATCCTCGTGGTGATGACTTATTTATCCGTTATTGATTTTTATTAAATGGATGCGTCAGTTTTTATTATTTTTGTGATGAGTTTTCATTGTTAAGGGAAAATAAATTAAAAAATAGAACAAATCGGCACTGGTTTTTAGGAGGAATTAAGCGAATACCCTTAATAAAAATCTTCTTTGAGAAATTGTTTGACAAAATCTCGATAATAGATCACTAATATGTTTGTGAATTATAAATATAAAAACAGATCTTAATAAACAGTTGAATTTAGATGTTTTATTGAGGAGAAGGAGGGTTACATGGCATTATTAGTCGATAACTGTGTCTCTAATTTACGAACTATCCAGCCATATTTTACTTTTAGTTCGGGAGGAACCTATCACGTTAAAGTCGTTGAAAATTCACCTATTTCACATTTTTATACTTTTCAAGCACAAAGATCAGATGGCAAGGTCATTGCAGTACCTGATGCGAGTATTGATATCTTGTTTTTGTGTGATGGTGAAAATTCAGCAGTGAGGCTATGTGGTACGCCTAGCACGGCAAAGCTTGTGGAGATCCAATCGGGTAAGCGTTATTTTGGGGTTCGTTTTCATCCTGGGAAAATACCGCAATTTATTCAACAAGATTCAAGATTGTTAGTAGATGGGGAGTTTCCCTTACAGGAGATCCTTAAGGATGGGGATGATTTATTAGAAAAAATTGTCACAGCCTTAAGTTTTGAAGCGCGGATTCATCATTTTTATCACCATTTTTGTCAGCAAATAGCAGTAAAGAGATCTCCTGTTGCGTGGCAAATGCATCAGTTAATTACGGTTAATAGTGGCGCGTTATCAATTCGTGAAGTGGGGCAATATACAGGCTACTCAACAAGATATGTCAATAAGATTTTTACCGATAATTTTGGATTATCCCCTAAATCTTATTCGTTGATTTTAAGATTTCAGCATGTATTACAGCAGATGTTACAAAAACATAAGGTAAGTTTAACGGACTTAGCATCAGATCAAGGATATGCGGATCAATCCCATTTTGTTCGAGAGTTTAAAAAATTTACGGCGTTAGCACCTAGAAAATTTATGCAAAAAGCCAGTAGTAACAACTACAGCGCACATTTAATCAAAGATTATGGTTAGGTCAGATCAGTTAAGAGTATCAAAGTTTTTAGATTGAGCATTGAAAAATTTCCAAAAATAAAGGTGCCACTAAAAAAGAGTTAACATCATTACAAAATAATAAATATAACGTTCACCATCTCTTGGAGGAGATATTTATGGAGAGTAAATTAAGTAGTCAGCGGATGATAGGTCTTGCCACTTTAGTATTTTTTGTCGTTGCCGCCGCATCCCCTTTAACGGGGTTAACAGGCGGGATGCCTGTTGCCATTTTAGAGGGTAATGGCGCTGGAGTTTCAGGAATATATGTCTTATCGGGATTAATTTTACTGATATTTTCTGTAGGATTCATCACCATGAGCCGCTACATTAAAAATTCAGGGGCATTTTATGCCTATATTTCCGCAGGCTTAGGCAGCCGGTTAGGTATTAGTGGGCTTGCTTTAGCCATTTTAGCGTATGTCTCTATTCAAATTGCTATTGCTGCTATTTTTGGTCTATTTACGCAGATCTTTTTTGTAGAGTATGTTGGGTTTGATCTACCTTGGTGGGTTTATACTTCAATAATGTTATTGATTGTTTGCTGGCTAGGTATTGAACGCATTGAAATAGGAGGAAAGGTTCTTGGAGTTTTGATGTTGTTAGAAGTTGGGATTGCCGTAGTAATCGCCATTTTTGTGGTGATAGAGCATATTCCAAGTGGTAATTTAGAGTTTTCATCCTTTTCACCAACCGTTGTCTTTAGCGGTAATGTTGGTATGGCTTTAGTTTTCACTATTGCGGCATTTATCGGTTTTGAAGCCACGGCAATTTATACAGAAGAAGCAAAAAATCCTGAGAGAAATATTCCTCTGGCAACAATCTTTGCGGTGCTTTTAATTACAAGTTTCTTCGCCTTTTGTAGCTGGGCATTTATTCAAGCGTATGGTGCTGAGAATATTCAAGCGGTAGTTGCTGAAGATCCTGAACTATTTGTGATGAATTTAGCTGCGACAACTTTAGGAAAGTGGTCAGTTTTAGTGATTAATATTTTATTAATTACGAGTCTTTTTGCAGCCACACAATCTTTTCATAACAATATTGCGCGTTACTTTTATGTGATTTCACGAGATGGTCTATTTTGGTCAAAACTCGCAAAGCTACATGCGACTAAAGATACCCCTTATTTATCAAGTATCTGTCAAACCATTTTTATGATTGCTTTAACATTTTTATTAGCATTTTTAGGACAAGATCCTCTGATTGATATCTTTACGTGGGGATCAGCGATTACCACAATGGCAATTTTATTACTGCAAATTTTTGTCTCTATTGCTGTAGTGAATTATTTCCGTAAGAGAGTAGATCTTCATCTTCCCTTTTGGAAAACAACATTAGCGCCGATTACTGCCACGATTTTAATGAGCATTGTTCTTTATCTTGTGACAATGAATCTCGATATTTTAAGTGGTATTAAATCAAATGTGATCTATCTCGTACCATTTTTGGTCTTTGGCTCAGCAGTTGGGGGATATCTCTATGCTGTTATTTTAAGTCGTTTTTTCCCTTCATTTAAAACTAGACTCGATGAGCTAGTAAAAAATGTGTAATAAAAAGATATTAAAAAGAGGTACAGATATGAGGAAAACAGGTTTTTATTTTGATGAGAGTTGTTTTTGGCATACTGCGACAACACCGTATTGTGAAAGCTTACCTGTGGGAGAATGGGTACAACCCTCTTCTTCTGGTGGACTTGCAGAATCTCCTGAGAGTAAGCGCCGGTTTAAAAATTTACTCGATAAGGGAGGATTGACTCAAAAAATGGTTTTAGGAAATTATAAGATCTTGTCGGATGAAGATCTTATGAGAGTCCATCCTGATTATTATATCGAAAAATTTAAACAATTGAGTCAATCAGGGGGAGGAGAGCTGGGTTTTAATGCGCCTATTGGCCCTTATAGCTTCGAAATTGCTAAAATTTCCGCTGGACTTGCAACACAGGCTATAGAAGATGTATGGTTGCAAAAAGTTGATAATGCTTATGCACTATCAAGACCGCCTGGGCATCATTGTTTGCGAGATGAAGCTATGGGGTTTTGTGTTTTATCCAATATCGCAATCGCCATTGAGTATTGCCGAGAATATCACGGATTAAAGCGGGTATTAGTTTTGGATTGGGACGTTCATCATGGTAATGGAACACAATCTATTTACGAAGAAGATGGAGATATTTATACCATATCAATTCATCAAGAAAACTGTTTTCCTCCAGGGTATAGCGGTCGTGAGGATATTGGTAAAGGGGACGGTCTTGGTGCAAATCTCAATTTACCTTTGCCAGCAGGCAGTGGGCATCATGCTTATTTGAAAGTCATTAATGAAATTGTTATCCCTGAGATTGAACGATTTAAACCAGAGATCATTATTATTGCTTCCGGCTTTGATGCAAATGCATTAGATCCTTTAGCGAGAATGCTCGCTTATAGTGATACTTATCGAGAGATGACGCAGAGAATTTGTGATGTGGCTGATAACGTTTGTAATGGGAAAATCGTGGCTGTTCACGAAGGGGGATATTCAGAATCTTATGTCCCATTTTGTGGCGTTGCAGTTGTTGAAGGATTAATGGGACACAAAAGTCCTGTTGTCGATCCATTAATCAGTTTTTTAAAAGCGCAGCAACCTTCTGAAAAAGTAGAAAAATTTTTAAATGAATATATTGATGAGCTAAAGGTTTTACCTGCTAAATAGTGAGGGCGTTATGGAAAAGCATTATGATTTTATTATTGTAGGTGCCGGTTCTGCTGGATGCGTGATTGCTACGCAGTTAATAGAGAAAACAACAGGAACGGTACTCCTATTAGAAGCCGGTAAGCAAGACTCCACGATTCATGCCAAAATTCCTATTAAAAAAATATAAAAATAGGTTGCAATGGTTACTTTTTAAAAATGGAATTGCGAGTTCTAATATATTAGAGGGCTGTGGTTTCTTCGATTTAGATGGAGATGGTCGCAGAGATACTCAAATTCATTCATTTCCTTTGATAGAAAATTTTGGACGTCAGGAAAAGGAGACGTAGAATATAGAAGGATTTACTCTAAAATTAGGGCAATTATATCCAAAATCTAGAGGAGAGGTAACGTTGCGTAGTAAAGATCCTAAAGATTTACCCATAATACGCGCTAATTATTTTGAAAATGAGAGTGATTTAAAAGCAATGGTGGAAGCTGTGAAGCTCGGTCTTAAATTTTTTAATACACAAAATATGCGAGAAATTATTAAAGACGTTATCACTCCCCATCCTGATATTCATACGGATGATTCTGCATTGGCTGAATTTGTAAAAGATAATTCATTAACTGTATTCCACCCTGTAGGATCATGCGCAATGGGAGGGAGTGATGATAGTGTTTTAGATGAGTATTTACGAGTAAGAGGTGTTAAAAATTTAAGAGTAGTTGATAGTGCAAGTTTTCCAAGTATTGTCAGTGGTAATACGAATGCTCCAGTCATTATGCTCGCATATAAAGGCTCTGAAATGATTATTGATGAACATTATTCTAAGAGCAAAAAGAAGGTATTGAGAGTAAAAGATTTAATATCCGGGATATTTTTTGTTTGTTAATTAAGTGATTATTATATAGTGAAATCGGGTCAAAATAAGCTGATTTAAATGCTGCGCATCGGCGATTATAAGCAAGAAATTAGTCCCATTTGGCCTCTTGCAAGCACTGTTTTAATACGCACCTTCATCAATTTATAAAAATTAGATAAGAAATTATCATGGTTAATGCTATTTAGATCAGTTAAACCTTTGAAGATCATTGCAAAAATGCGGTAATAGCCCTAAGATAATGGGCTTATTTAATAATATTAATAGACTTCATTTTATGTTTTTTACAATTAAAATGAACTTATCGAAATATTATTTGTAGATTATATTGCTCAAAGAGTCACGATAGATGAAACAAGTTTTTGGATATTTACTACTTTTAGGATTAATTTTTATCTGCTGGTGGGCGGCTTTTGTCTTTTATACAGGTGGTCCAAGCGATAGACCTGGGGTCTATATCGCCGGCGGTTTTGGGACGCTTTTTACCGCTCTTCTTATCTATGCTATTACTTATGAAGCACGAAAAGCCAGCAGAAAAGCATTTGTAGATGAGGATTATGACCTTATTATGACTGATCTTGATCACATTGAAGCGTTAGGAGAGAATCTCTATTATGTTCATACAAAGTGGATAGATCCTGATGGTGGCGCAATCTATTACTTTAAGAGTGAATATATCGAGTTCAACCCTGAGAGCTTTTTAGTAGGTAAGAATATCCCTATTAAAATTAGCAGACGAAATTATAAGCTTTATACCGTTGATCTTTCAATTCTTCCTAAATTAGCTTAAGGAAATAGTCAATGGAAAGATTTATGATTGGGTTTATGTCATTATTTGGCATTATTGGAATTGGTATTTTAATCGGTTTTTATTATACCCGTGAGCCTGTAATGTTTGCAGTTGGTGCAATGTTTTGTCTTGCAGGCTGGGGTGGATCAATCCCTTTAATCCGAAAACGGTCGATTCAAAAACGAATTAGAGAGCAGGGCGTTGCGATCCAGACGGAATTTGTAGAGGTAATTCTTGGTGATGCTTCTTTTAATAATCAAGATGGCTATGTTGTACGGACGAAATGGCTAGATGTAGAGAATAATATCCTTTACTACTTTTCGAGTAATATCTTATGGTATAACCCGGAAAAAGAGCTAAAGGATATTGAGATGATTACCGTTTTTGTAAATCCTAAGAATCTTAAGCAAAACTATATGGATCTTGAGTTTTTACCCAAGCGCGTAGTGTAATGAGAAAAGGCTTTAAAATATGACATCTAGTTCCCGCAAACTGATTATTATATTAGCGATTATGTTTGGTGGTTTTGGCTTGCTCTTTATGTTTGCCGGTTTTTCTATTTTAGGAGAGGAAGGCAGTAAGGGTGATGGCATATTGTTTGCCAGTGTTGGTGGCATTTCTTCCGCGATAGGTTTTACTCCCTTAATCCTATTTATACGTCAAAAAATAATTAAAAATCGTGTATTGTCCCGCGGTGTAATGATTCAATCGGAGTTATTAGATGTTACCTATGCCTCTTATGCGGTCAATGGTGTTAGACCTTATTTAATTCGTTCTCAATGGGTTGATCAGAGTTCTAATAAACTCTACCTCTTTAAGAGTGAGCCGTTTGTCGATAATCCCGAAAGCGTTTTAAAGAAAGGATCAAAGGTGCCTGTTTATATTAATCCGGAAAATCCTAAGCAGTATTATATGGATATTCAATCTATTTCAGCGCTAAAGCGATTCTATAAACGGTAGGAAGATCAATGCCTATTAAACTTGAGATGCCGTTAAGAGTAAAAATATTGTTATTGATTTTTTCGTGTTTTTTTGGAATACCGGGAATATTTCTCCTACTCTTAGCGCTAAAGATTGGTCATGGTATGACGCTATTAATGGCAATGATTTTTTGCTTAATAGGATGGTTTCCTCTTTATTGGTTTCTCAATAAGAACCTCATTAAAAAGCGTGTATTAAAAGTCGGGGTAATTGTAGAAACTACCTATGTTAGTAGCCAGAAGGCAAGCTCATCAATATTAGGTTGGCAGCCCTATATTGTTAAAACAAAGTGGCATGATATTGAGAATAATAGACTCTACTTTTTTAAAAGCACTTGGGTGAGTGGAGAGATCTGTCATTATTTAAAGACCAATATGTTCATCCCTGTTTATATCGATCCTTTAGATCCTAAAAAGAACTATTTTATGGATTTAAGCCCCATTACTTTAAAATGCAATAAGAAGCAATAATATGTCAAAAATGCCAGGTTCTATAAAAATACTCTTTATCCTTTTTTGTTTCTTTTTTGGTGTGCCGGGAATCGGGCTTTTAATTTTAAGTGTAGGAGTCGCGCACCCGGCGCCTTTAATTTTCGGATTGATTATGTGTGCCTGTGGTTGGATTCCACTCTATATTGCTCTTCGTAAGATGTGGCTTAAAAAAACGATGTTACAACATGGAGAGATGATAGAGACCCATTTTGTAGAGATGAATCCTGCATATTATGATCTCTTTGGTTGGCGTCCTTATATTATGAAGACTCAATGGCATGATCCTGTCACCAATTTGATTTACCATTTTAAAAGTCCTCCATTAAATAGAGATGTGACGCATTTGGTAAAAGAGAGGGGTACAATTCCCGTTTATATTGATCGCAGAAACCCAAAACATCGCTATTATATGGATGTCAGCAAGCTCGATAAACTTACACAGAGACCTTATAACAGGTAATTTTTTTATCAGACACTTCAATTTTAATAAAAAGGACATTATGCAAGGCGGTAATAGCGATTATCAAATAGAACTTACAAAAAGCATACTCATGGTAGCTGGTATTTTTGCAATCGTTGGAGCGGGGCTTTTGCTTGGTTTTTTCATATCTTCAGATGGCATACTACTTTATGTTGGTACGTTATTTAGTTTGTCATGGCTAGTCATTATCTATGTTATCTATTATAGGTACGAGCAAAAGCAGCTTTATCATCATGGTATTTGTATCGTTACAAAATATGAGTCTATTATTGATAAAAAGGGAGAGCCCGTTGTTAATGGGAGCACTCATAATGGTGTCTATTATGTTCAAACCTCATGGTATGACAGTATAAGTAATACGGTATATCTCTTTAAGAGTGAGTTTCTTTTTAAAAATCCAGAAGCGTATTTAAAGGATATTGCCGGGATTGATGTTTATGTAGATCCTAAGAATTTTCAGCGAAATTATATGGATTTACAGTTTTTACCTCGGCATTTTAATACACGTAGAATGTCATAGAGCACTCAAGAATTTGCCTCAGTAAGATTGATCACTCATGATCTTTGAGTGATCAATATCTTTATGAGCTTTATTCCCAATAAAAGATTTATAAAAATAATCGCAAAGAGAGATTTAATCGTGTTTTGTTGCCATCGGTCTTGTAGGATCTGCGCACCATTCACTCCAGGAACCGTGGTAGAGCTGAGTTGCCCCAAGATCTGCGTAGTAGATTGAAAAAAGATTATGACAAGCTGAAACACCAGAGCCACATTGGTTGACAATGGTGCTTGGATCGATACCTTGAAGAAATTCTTGCCATTGTGATCGCAATACCTCTGGTGATTTAAAGAGTCCCATTTCATTGAGATTGTATTCGAAAGGGTAATTCATCGCAGTAGGGATATGGCCGGCAATAGGATCTAAAGGTTCTGTTTCTCCTTTAAAACGGGCTTCTCCACGCGCATCAATAATTTGTAGTTGATAGTCAGGATCTCCTGTTACATATTCTAAAATTTCTTCTAGCATAATGAGCCCAAAATCACTCTCTCGTAGTTCAATATTCCCTTTAGAGATAGGTTTAGGATCTGTCGTTTCAATCTCCCCATTAAGCGCTTTCCATGCGGTGATACCACCGTTTAAAAGCTGAACATTTTCATGACCTAGATGTTTGAGAACCCACCAGGCATGGCTGGCAAACATACTGCTTTTATCGTCATAAACGATAATATGATCATCATTATTCAGCCCAATATTTTGTAAAACATCTATCAGTAAGTTATCAGGTTTAATGGGATGGCGACCATTATTACCATTTTTTAGATTGCAGAGATCTTTCTCTAAATCTAAGCGTAATGCAGTAGGAATACGTCCCTTAATATAGCTTTCATGACCATAATTGGGATTCATGAGATCAAAGCGAGCGTCAATAATTTTCAAATGAGGGGACTTTTGAATTAACTGTTGTAGTTCATGCGCTTGAATAAGAGGAGATAACGCGTGTGTCATTTGATGCGATCCTTTGAAAATTGTGAAAAGGGCATTAAAAATATTACAAGATAGGTTTATCTTAAATGAGGAATAAGACTTGGGCAACTCTCTTCCTCTAGTTGCGGTTCTGTTCGAGAGTTTAGAGCGTGATGATGCTTTTTAGAAAATTTTATAATTTCGCTAAATCAAGGAAGAGATCTATTGAATCGGGAACCCATGATTTTGAAAACAAAGAGATAGGACTTCATTATCATAAGGGAGGATTGGATAAGATCATGACAATGGTTTGCAAATTAAGCATATATCTTTAAAATGAGAATTAATCACATTCGTATTTGAAGTGCATATAGGCTTTGTAATACTGACTAAGAGGGAAGACTGCTTCTATTGCTAACAGTATGTCTAACAGTATGTGATTTTTATTCAATGACTATTTGAGAGGATTCTATGGCACCTTTGCAATTAATATCTCGCGCGAGTTTAGATGAGTATGAGCCAGAGCTCTTAACGTATCGCCGTTATCTGCACACGCATCCGGAACTCTCTTTTCAAGAATTTAAAACCTCACAATATATTGTCGATAAAATGTCGCAGTTAGAGCATGCTGAAATTCTCCGGCCTGTAGGGACAAGTGTTTTAGTAAAGTTTGTGACAGGAAAGCCTGGCCCTAAGATAGGTCTGCGGGCAGATATAGATGCTTTAGCGATTACAGAAAAGCATGATAATATCAGCTTTAAATCTAAAAATGAGGGGGTTATGCATGCTTGTGGGCATGATGGACATACCGCGATTTTAATGGCTGCTTGTTGTTATTTTGATGAACATTTTGCTGATTTAACGGGAGAAGTTTGGGCGATTTTTCAACATGGAGAAGAAGTTTACCCCGGTGGAGCCAAACAACTTGTCGATACAGGACTTTTTAATGAGCTAGATTTTATCTATGGTCAACATATCTGGGCGAGTTTACCTCTTGGAACAATTGATATAAAAGAGGGATTTGCAAGTTCTTATTCTGATAACTATACCATTAAAATTCAAGGAAGAGGGGGCAATGCTTCAGAGCCTGAGTTAACAATAGATCCATTGATGATCGGTGCTTTTATTGTCGCAAAATTACAGGCTGTTGTTGCTAGGCAAAAATCCCCATTAGAAGCAGGAGTGATTAGTAATACTGTTTTTCAAGCCGGGGATACCTTCTCTATCAATATGATTCCTGAGGATTGTTTACTAGCAGGAACGATGCGCACAACTACTGATGAGATGCGTACTCAGTTCAAAAAAGCGCTGGAAAAGATCGCAAGGGGAACTTGTGAAGAGTTTGGCGCAACGTGTGAAATCGAATTTGAGTCAGGCTATGACATGATTGAAAATCACCCTGAAACAACGGGATTTATCCGTGCTATTGCTAATGAGATGGAAGAAACGAGAGTAATTAAGCAAAAATGTATGCTCTCTGGTGAGGATTTTAGCGCCTTTTCACATATAGCACCTTCTACATTTGTCTTTATTGGGGCGACAAATCCTGAATTAGGGATGGATTATCCGCACCATCATCCTAAATTTTGGATTGATGAGCGTGTATTACTCTATGGATTACAACTTGCAGTGAATGCGGTGTTACAATACCCTCTTTATTTTAAAGATTCACATTAAAGGCGATCGTTAAAAATCATAATAGGAGATTGTGCATGATTGTTTATGGAATTAAAAATTGCGATACCATGAAAAAGGCATTTACTTGGCTTGATAATCATAAGATTGAATATACTTTTCATGATTATCGTCATCCTGGACTTACAACAGATCAATTAACAAAGATCTTAAAATTGATTGATTTATCAGAGATTGTGAATAAGCGAAGTACTTCATGGCGTGCTCTTTCTGATAGTGAGAAAGAAGCGGTATTAGAGCCAAAAACAGCTATTGAGATTCTCCAAGCACACCCAACGTTAGTGAAAAGACCCTTAATTATTAATGGAGATAAGGCGATGGTGGGTTTTTCAGAGGCAAGTTTTGAGAAAGCTTTTCTGTAAATATTAAAATGCTTATGAGAGACGTGATCATTTTAGTGATTTCGTTTTAGAAAATAAAAACAGATAAAGAAAAGGCTGGTAATTCAACCAGCCTTTTTTATATTGTTAAAATATCTTTTTAACTTTTCATTAAAATGGTGCGTCGATATCAACAACATCAATAAGTTTGATGTTAACGAACTCTTTAAGGCCAAGATCAATTAATTCACGACCAAAGCCCGAACGGCGTACGCCACCAAATGGAAGATCTGCTTTTACCATTGTAGGATGGTTTACAAAGATCATTCCTGTAGAAATTTGACCTGCAACACGGCGACCACGCTCATTATCTGAGGTAAATACCGAACCACCTAAACCAAATGGTGAATCATTAGCAATGCGAATTGCATCAGCTTCATCTTTTGCTTTAATAATCATTGATACAGGACCAAAGAACTCTTGATAGTAAGCAGGGTTATCTGGCGTGACATTTGTTAAAATTGTCGGTTGAACAAAGCAACCTTGCGTTGGTACTTTAGGACCCACCTCTGTTGCTGTTGCACCATGTTTAACCGCTTCTTCGATCTGCTTGAGAAGATTTTCTTTAGCACGTTGTGAAGAAAGTGGGGCAAGTTGCGTTTCAGGATCCATAGGATCGCCTGCTTTAAGCGCAGCAACGCCTGCGGTATATTTTTCTAAATACTCATCATATACTTTTGCATCAATGATCATACGTTTAGAAGATACACAAACTTGTCCGGCATTCCAGTGACGACCAAATACGCCCCAAGCAACTGTTTTATCCATGTCCGCATCATCAAGCACGACAAACGCATCAGCGCCGCCAAGCTCCATGATTGCTTTTTTAAGATGTTTACCAGCAGTTGCGGCAACAATAGAGCCGGCTACTTCAGAACCTGTTAAAGCAACACCAATGACGCGTGGATCTGCAAGTACTAATTCCACATCATCGTGTTCGATAAATTGATTGATAAATACGCCATCAGGAAGACCTGCATCTTTCATCAGCGCTTCAAAAGCAAGTGCTGATTGTGGAAGATTTGAGGCATGTTTAAGAATCAATGTATTTCCCGCTGAGAGTTGCGGCGCTAAAATACGAGCAACTTGATAGAACGGGAAGTTCCATGGCTCAATGGCAAGAAGAACGCCCATAGGATCATAAACAAGTTCAGCTTCACCTTCAGCTGGGTCCATGACGGGGAGTTTTCTTGGTTGTAGCTGCGCTTCAGCATGACGCACATAATATTCTAAAATTTGTGCAGAGAGCTCAACTTCACCTTTTGCTTCAGCGAAGGTTTTTCCCATCTCTAAAGTAATAATACCCGCATATTTATCCACGTTTTTACGAAGAAGGTCAGCCGCATTTTGTAGAAAAACAACACGTTCTGAAACAGATCTTTTTTTCCAGCTTTGAAATGCAAGATCTGCTTTATCGATTGCTGACACAATCTCTTCACGAGTTGCGCTTTTAAAAGATTTTACTAATTCATTGGTATATGGATTTACGGTTGCAAATGTCATAACTTAGACTCCTAAAAAATTTAATGTAAATTCATTATAGACCTCTGAATTTTAGGATGCATCTATTTTGCAACTGATAATGAATAACATTTGCGCATTTAATTAGTTGATATTGTTGTATCTATTTGATTATAAAGATATAAAAAATATTATATTGAAAAGTGTAGCAATGGCTGAATACTGTCCAAAATGATATTACTCAGATTAATTGGCTTTTTTTAAAGAGATAATTTGCGAAATAATCATATCAATTGTGATTTTTTGTCTAAAAATTATTCAATAAATTACTGACAGGTTACTCTTTCGAGGACTGACTTTTCCAGATGGCAATATAGAATAGGAAGACATAGACGATAAAAAGTAATATAAGAATAAAAAATGGGCCAGAGAGCGTAAATAGTCCATTTGGAAAAATAGTATTCCCAATTTTATGAATGAAGCTACCAATCAAACCACTATTATTGATCACACTACGAATCAAATAGAACCATAAGAAAATAGAGATACCAATATGCAGTAAGATGTTCATCAAGGACTTCCTCAAGAAAAATAATGAGTTGTATCATAAGGGGCTATGAAATAAATACAAATTAAAGTTATAGATTCTTGAGGAAGATCGTCAAAGAGATTATGCCGGCATTTTAGCTAAGACTTTAAGAACGATATTAGCGGAATTTTTTGCAGCAAAATCAAGGTATTCAATAAAGCTCATCGGCATCTCTTTATCGGGAAGGTCTGAGAGCGCACGGATAACAATAAAAGGGGTTTGGTAGAGATAGCAAACTTGGGCAATAGCGGCCGCTTCCATCTCTACCGCTTTAATATTTGGAAAGAGCTTTTTAATGGCATCGACACGTTTTTGATCAGCGATAAAAGCATCGCCCGTCCCAATTAATCCAATTTGTGAATTGATCTTTAATGCTATTAATACCTCATTGACTAAGGTAATAAGTTTTGGATCTGAAGGGAAGGTTTGTGGCAGTCCTGGCAATGTCGCAGGCTCAAGTCCAATAGGAGTGAGATCTACATCATGATGGGCAGTTTCATCAGAGATAATAATATCCCCAATTTCCATACCCTCTATTAGGCCACCTGCTGAGCCGATATTAATAATCTGTGTTGGTTTAAAATGTTCATGTAGTAAAGTCGTTGCCATGGCTGCTTGCACTTTGCCAACCCCTGAGCGAAGTAGAACAACCTCTCGCCCTTCAAGGGTTCCTTTAATAAAGCGAACGCCGGCAATGTGCTTTTCTTTTGGATTTTTAATCATTGACGCAAGTAGCGTAACTTCCTGTTCCATCGCACCAATAATTCCAATCATGATCTAATCCTTTTCATCGTTAATAAAGTAGTGTCAATAATTTTTCTATTATACGGAAAAGTAAAAGAGAATGAAGCCGCTCTTTATAGAAGCGATCGAGTAAAAATCGGCGTTAAAGAAAGCTTTTATCACCTGTTTTATGAAAGTTGTTATACTAAGCTGTTACGTTTACCAGTTATTAAAATGACGATGCTTACAGTGAGTAAAGCGTTGATCAATCTTATGTAATATTGAAAATGGGAAGATCATGTCTGAGGGAAAGGAAGTAAAACTTAAAAGAGGGCTAAAAAATCGTCATATTCAGATGATTGCTCTCGGGGGCGCAATTGGGACTGGATTGTTTTATGGTTCGGCGCAATCAATAGCCTTAGTAGGGCCGGCAATTTTGCTTGCTTATTTACTGGGTGGATTTGTGATCTATCTTATCATGACGATGATGGGAGAGATGTCAACGCATGAGCCTGTTGCGGGTGCATTTAGCCATTTTTCTTATAAATATTGGGGAGAGTTCCCTGGATTTTTAGCCGGCTGGAACTATTGGTTTTTATATATTTTAGTCAGTATGGCAGAGCTTTCAGTCGTAGGGATCTATATTCAAGTTTGGTTTCCAGAAATTCCGCTCTGGGCCTCTTCTTTAACGGTTTTAGTTTTGATTACGATTATTAACCTCTTCTCAATTAAGATCTATGGTGAGTTTGAGTTTTGGTTTGCTTTAGTGAAAGTCTTAGCAATTATGCTCTTAATTGCATTAGGTGGGTATTTAATCTTAACAGGCGCAGATGGTGCTACGATCTCAAATCTCTGGGCGCATGATGGATTCTTCCCATTTGGTGTTAAAGAGTTTTTACTCTCGCTTGTAATTGTGATGTTCTCATTTGGAGGAACAGAGCTTATTGGTATTACTGCAGGAGAAGCGGATAATCCTAAAAAGTCGATTCCTAAAGCGATTAAACAGGTCATTTGGCGAATTTTACTCTTTTATGTGCTCTCAATTGCAGTCTTAATGATTCTTCATCCTTGGAATGAGATTGGGACAGAAGGAAGCCCCTTTGTAATTATTTTCCAAGAGATGGGTTTTGGTATTGTAAATACGCCGATTGGGGAGATTAATATTCCGGCAACATTCTTTAATATTGTGGTTTTATCGGCGGCGATATCAGTATATAACAGTGGTATTTATAGTAATGGGAGAATGCTCTTTGGCCTAGCAGAGCAGGGAAATGCGCCTAAATTTTTCTTAAAGCTCAATCGAAATTCAGCGCCCTTTGTCGCTATTCTCTTCTCATCACTTTGTACTTTAGTTGCGGTGATTATTAACTTTGTAGTGCCGGAAGGTGCTTTTATGCGCATTATGTCCTTAGCAGTTGCAGCGGCAACTATTACTTGGGGCTTAATTGTTATTGTGCAATATAAGTTTAGAAAGCAAGTTGATCTTAAGGAATTAACATTTAAAGTGCCATTTTATCCTTATAGTAATTATTTTGCTTTAGCCTTTTTAGCACTACTACTTGTGATGATGACTCAATCAGGAAGCATGGTATATGCTGTGATTGTCATTCCTGTTTGGATTATTGCTCTCTATATTGGCTTCTTGATTAAAAAAAGATTGAGTAAAAAATCTTAGATAAAGAGCTATGAGCTAATGATTTTAAGAGAGAACGGCGATAGTTGATATCGCTCTTTATAAAGAAGAATAAAAAAAGCTAGTATTTAATATGCTGGCTTTTTTTGCGAATCTATTTTTATAAGACCTATTTTAGAAAAGGTGTTTACGACTATTGCCGGAGCAAGAATGAGAGTATTCAAGTAAGTCTGGCTTCTTACAGCAAGAGATTCTTTTTTAAATAGTTTTACTATATTTGCGTAATTGGGACACTTTTAATTAGCGCTTTTTATGAAGTGTTTTAGTAAGCATTGTGATTAAGGTGTTACACCTTAATCGAGGGCCCTATTTTACTAATAATTAAGATTGTAAGTTTTGTAAGAAGATAATAGAGATGCTTTGTAACGTAATATATTGATAGAGAAAATATCCCCCAATAACGATCAGAACGAGTAATAGACAGGCACCTATAGGTTTTCCTGTTTTTGTTGGAGTACCGTAATGATTTGATTTAGCATTACCCGGCATTAAAAATGGGATAAGTTGAGCGATGATGGCAATAATCGCTACGATATAAAA
This sequence comes from Ignatzschineria rhizosphaerae, assembly GCF_022655595.1. Classification (NCBI taxonomy): domain Bacteria; kingdom Pseudomonadati; phylum Pseudomonadota; class Gammaproteobacteria; order Cardiobacteriales; family Ignatzschineriaceae; genus Ignatzschineria; species Ignatzschineria rhizosphaerae. The sequence continues at coordinate 1,254,558 of NZ_CP093379.1, read as the reverse complement.
AATCGTGTGATATAGGGTCATATTCAGGGTCATAGGGAGCATGACAACAAAGAGTGCGGCAATATAAGGAATGGTAAATATTAGACAGGTCCACCAGCCGGAAAGATTGAGATCATGTAAACGCATAATCGCCATTCGAATATTTAAAAGGAGCGCTGTTCCAAATAAACCTGCATGAAAAATGAGCTTAATAAGACCGCGTGTCATATCTGTTGATTTATCATTACCATCAAATAGTAAGAATAGTCCTTGCTCAATGGCGAAGTAGTAGAGCAGATAGATTGTGATAATTAGTAACAGATAGGTCACAAATCGATTGGCAAACTCTAAGCGCCCGATTCTTCCTGTAAATCCAAATGAGAAGTAAGATGGTGCTTTTTGAAGATTTGCTTGTGGCTGTTTACTCATGAAGCTCCTACAAATGATGCGATAAATTTAAGCGAAGAACTGCCATATTATAGAATCTCTTGGAAAGACTCTCAAGCAAGGCAGATTTCTCTTTATAAAGATAGGGGTAAAGAATCATAAGATAAAAGCTGAGAGGAGACCCTTCTCAGCTTTTTAATGAAATGATAAAGAAGATTCTTAGCTCATTTCAGGGAGTTTAAAATTTGCGATAATTAGTTATCATCATCATCGCTAAATTTAAGGCTTTTTCCTCTTAAAACACGCCAAATAATGGATTTAAACACCCAGATATTAATAACACCTAAGATCAAAAGGAAGGTAATGACAAAGTAGGCAAAGTAGATCTCTGTCATATCTTTGAGTGTTCCTAAAAGATCGGTATTAAAATGAATGAGTAGTAGAGTCCCTATCGCAATGATAAAAACAATTAAAAAGAGCGCCATCCAAAGTTTACGAATACTCTCTTTAGAAAGCATAAAAAACGACACAATATAAGCAACAACGGTAATACCAAATAATCCGCCAATTAATACTAGTTCCATGGACAATGCTCCTTTTTGTATTTTAAAATTATGCGTCTACTTTATTTTGTTTCTCTTTTAAGTATTCCACTAAAAAACTATGGAAGTCTTCAACTTTTTGTGCCCCTTGAATCGCCACTTCATTATCAATGACGAAAAAAGGTACGCTCTGGATATTAATACGATGGGCAATTGCTTCATCATCACGTACGGCATTGACGTAAGTCTCTTCATCTAATGCTTTTTTAACATCTGTCAGATCAAGTTTTAATTTATCGGCAATTTCGATAAGTGCAACGATATCGCTTAAGTTAATCCCCTCTTGGAAATAAGCTTTAAAGAGAAGATCAGCGCAAGCTTTAATTTTGCTAGGTGCTTTATTTGCCACATAATGTAAGAGCTGATGGGCGATAAAGGTACTCGTTGGGACAATTTTATCGTTATTGATCGTCAATCCGACGGTTGCCGCCATACCAGCTGAATTTACCGTGAGCTCTTTAGCTTTTTCTGGTGTTGTCTGATAGCGCTCTGCTAATACTTCTGCAAGTGTTTGCTCAGTAAATGCCGGTGCATCAGGTGCTAATTCAAAGCTACGATATTGAATTTTGATCTGCGCCATCTCTTCTTCAGAGAGCAGCATAATTGCTTGTTCTAAGTTATGTTTGCCGATATAGCAAAATGGGCAAGAGAAGTCAGACCAAATTTGGATGTTCATAGATATACTTTCCTTTACATCGGATAAATGAGAATATAATTGTTTATTGTATCTTAAAAAGAGAACAGAATGCAGAGCATTCTCGTGATTTTATAACTTTTTATGGGTAATAAAATAGAGATCTGTATTCCTAGAGAATTTCTCATATAACTAAAGGGAGTAGAAAATGATTGGAGAAAGAACAGCAGAGCGTATTAATAGCCATCTTGGTAGAAATCTCTTTAAAACCTTAGGGATAAAAATCACAGAATTAAATGAGCAATACGCAGAAGCGACAATGCCTGTTACAGAAGATCATCAGCAAACAATGGGGGTTTTACATGGGGGGGCAACAATTGCGCTTGCTGAAACAATTGGTGGGATTGGTTCTTTTGCGATATTACCACAAGAGGAAGGTTGTGTGGGGATGCAAATTAGTGCCAGTCATATTTCATCTGCCGAGATTGGTGATAAGGTTATTGCCAAAGCAGATTTGATTCATAAAGGTCGCCGCTCACATATTTGGGATGTGAATATCTATTCTGAAAAGACAGGGCGCTTAATCTCTAGTATTAAAGTGACAAATGCCATTATCCCTATTGTGAAATAATAGTATGTAGGTATTTGCTAAATTAAAAGAAGGATAAAACTATTGGAGGCTTGATTACCTGCTAACAGAGTAATCATAAGAGATTCTGCCATAAACCTTATTCTCATAATCATTACGTGCTTTAACATTCGTGTTGCCAGAGGCGCATGCGGTTAGAATAAAGAGGGAAGTGATCAGTAAAATAAATTTTGGTTTCATCTTAAGTTTTCCTAATTTTGTCATCCCAATGAGGGGGATAGATAGGAGATATTTTACGTTGATTAACTAAGAGCGCAACTAAATAGATGTGATATCTCGATCAGCTTTGGTATTGGTGGATCTCCTAGCTTGAGACTTTTTATTGAGAGAGTGCAATGCTCTTGTCTGTAGGGGAGTTTTACTGATAACTCTTATTTGTAAGGACCGCTAGTTTAATCGCATTAAAATAAGAAAATCAAAGATATAAAAAAACCCTAGATTAAAAATCTAGGGTTTTTATCGTTACTCACATTGAGTAGCTTTAAAACTAAACAACGATTAGTAGTAACGGATTCTACGGTTAGATTCGCGCATTATACGTTTATAATGGCGTTTCTGAGCCGCAGCCTTCTTACGCTTTCTTTCAGTTGTCGGTTTTTCATAGTACTCACGTGCACGCACCTCAGATACGATACCTGCTTTTTCGCAAGCACGTCTAAAACGACGCATAGCAACGTCAAATGGTTCATTCTCACGAATCTTGACGGAAGGCATTGAACATCACCTCAATTAATAAAGTTTAAATAAAATTGTTCTTAATTCATATCACCAAGATATTAATAAGAACACGAACTCACTAGTTTAGCCTCTATTATTGAAAATATCAATGTTAGAGGCTATTTCATGAATGCTTTGACTTATCTTTGAGCTTGTTGATTCATCAGCTCATCGAAAGTTTTCTTCTCAGTAACAACCGCTGCTTTCTCTGCTAAAAGGTCAACAACTTGATCTTCTAAGGCAATGTTGCGGATGTTTTGCATGCTGTTTTTGTCTTTCTTGAAGTGCTCGATTACTTCTGCTGGATCTTCATAAGTTGAAGCGATAAGTTCTAAGCGCTTATCAACGTATGTTTCATCAGGCGTAATTTTGTTATCTTCAATGAATTGACTGACAAGAAGGCTTAAACGAACTTTTTGTTCTGCTTGTGTTGCAAAAAGTTGTTTTACAAGATCCATTAACTGGTTTGCTTCTTCTTGGTTTTGAGGTTGTGGGAAGTTTGATTGTTGCGCCATTGATTGAGCTTCTGCAATCACCATCACTTCTGGAACTTCTAACTCATGATTTTTTTCAAGAGATTCTAATACTGAAGACTTGAAGCGGTTATGAATAACATTGTTTAATTCACGCTCCATGTTTTTACGAAGTTCAGTACGAAGTTTCTCAACATCGCCACCTTCAATTCCAAAACGCTCTGCAAATTCAGCATTGATTTCTGGTAATTGACCTACTTCTACACTGTTTACAGTGATATCAAACTCAGCTTCTTTACCTGCTAAGTGTTCTGCTTGGTATTCTGCAGGGAAAGTCACTTTAATCGTTTTAGTTTCGCCTTTTTTCATACCTACGATTTGATCTTCAAATCCAGGAATCATTGAGTTTGAACCTAAAAGAAGTGGAGTATTGTCAGCTTTACCGCCCTCAAATTCTTCGCCATCAACACGGCCAACGAAATTGATATTTACACGATTTTCAAGCGCAGCAGCTGTATCAGCTTCAGCCCAAGTTTGGCTCTGCTTTTGAAGTGTTGTAAGCATGTTTTCAAGATCCGCATCAGTCACTTCTGCTTCAAGCTTAACAGCTTCTAATTTGTCTAAATTATCAAGCTTTACTTCAGGCATTACTTCAAATTCTGCTGTGAAAGAGAATTTGTTCTCTTCTGAAGGCATATCGATAACAGGCTGACCTGCTGGTTCTAATTTGAGCTCTGTAATAAGCGCTTGGTATTTTTTGCCAATAGCTTCACCAATTACTTCATTCTCAACTTCTGCGCCATGCATGCTGCGAACAACTTTTACTGGAACTTTACCAGGGCGGAATCCATCAACACGAACGCGGCGAGACAAGTTTTGAAGACGATTTTCAATATCTTTCTTCACTTGCTCAGCATCAAGTTCAATCACTACGCGGCGCTTGAGGCCTTCTAAAGTTTCTACTGACATAATTTTATACCCGATTATAAGTTTGAATCTAAAATTGGAAATATAAAAAAAGGTGCTCAAAAGCACCTTCTTAAACTTATTAAGGTGATTGTATCACCATAACTAAATATGGTGCGAGCGGAGAGACTCGAACTCTCACGGATGAACCACTAGATCCTAAGTCTAGCGCGTATACCAATTTCGCCACGCTCGCATAAGCCGTTAATTATACGTTGTCTTCTTTACTTGTCAAGTCTGTTTTACTTGCCGCATTTCTTTCTAAAGAACTGCTTTGGAACAACGTTAACTACGAAGAAAGATGATAATATATTTTCTTAGAAATACAAGTCTTTTATTTGGAGGAATAATGATCGATTTTCAAATAATCCCATTACAACGGCGTCCTCTCGATGGTAGCTTTACGATTTTAAGAGGATTACCTTCTAGAATTAGGCGTCAAATTGGTCCTTGGTGCTTTTTTGATAAGCTTGAGGAGCCTAATATTAATACAACGCAACATTTAGGCGTCGGTCCCCATCCCCATATTGGTCTTCAGATTTTATCGTGGATTATTGATGGCACTGTACAGCATCAAGATTCAATAGGTAATCATTTGGTGGCAAATGCAGGGGAGCTGAATTTTATGACTTGTGGTCAGGGAATTGTTCATACAGAAGATACTCCTGAGACTTTACTTCAAAGCGGGAATTCAGCCTTGCATCTTTTACAATTTTGGATTGCATTGCCAAAAGAATCAGAAGAAGTTTCACCAGGATTTATCTCAATGTCGCAATCAGCGCTGCCCTTAATTGAATTAGAGCATGGAGAAGGGAGGCTGATTGCCGGGGAGTTTGAGGGAAATAGCTCCCCTTTAAAAACCTATAGCCCTATTTTTGCAATGGAGCTTACATTAGACATCGGCGAGAGTCTTTTACCGCTTGAAAAGCAATATGAATATGCAATTACAATGATTGAAGGGGAAGTTGAGTTTGCCGCTTTAAATGATCATCAAGCAGACTCCTTGCATGAAGAGGAGATAACACCAGATCTATTATTGGCATTTAAAGGTGTTTCGCAATTGCAAATGATCGTGAAAAAACGAGCGAGATTTATCATCTTTGGTGGCTTGCCCCACAAAGAGGATCATTATATCTGGTGGAACTATGTATCATCAGATGCTGAAAAAATTCGAAAATGCCATGAACTTTGGGAATCTGGGGATACTTCAATCTTTCCAAAAATTGAAGGTGAATCCCGTGATAATCTTAAAGCTCCTGAGTTTCCAGTAAAACTGATCCTCTTTTTAAGGAATTAAATAATCAGCAACAAGATAGTTTATGTCATAAAAAACAGCCTCTAATAAGGCTGTTTTTTTGTGCAGAATTTGATAGTTAGCTTCGGCTTCTTTGAGTTAGCAGTAAGCCAAGACTCGCAAAAGCAAGCAAAGATGCACACATTCGATTAAAGATTTTTTTTGCGGTGGGTCTTACCAGTAGTTTTTGGATATGTAAGCCAAGGTAAGCGTAAAGCAAGATGGCTACAAACTCTAAAAGTAAGAAGAGGCTCCCTAATATTAAAAATTGTAAATTTGTTGGGAGTGTAGGATCAATAAATTGTGGCAAAAATGCGGTAAAAATTAAAATAGCCTTGGGATTACCTGCTGCAACAAAAAATTCTTGTTTAGCAAGCATCAGGTGATTACATGATATTTGAGTATTTTTCCCACTAATCATATTGAGATCTGTTGGGGCTCTCCAAAGTTGAAAAGCAAGATATAGAAGGTAAATTACCCCTATCGCTTTAATGATATTGAAGATAACTTCAGAGGTATGTAGGACGACAGCAAGACCTAATGATGCGAGAAACAACATTAAGATAAAAGCAATTAAACGCCCAATTCCACCAATACAGGAGCTTTTAAAGCTGTAGCTTGCAGCATTATTAATGGAAAGGAGGTTGTTGGGTCCTGGTGCTAGATTTAAGGCAAAGCAAGCAGGGATGAACAGGAGCAGTGTTGAAAGCTCCATATGTAAAAGTATCAATAAATAAGAAGCAGATTAGCAAGATTGGGGGTAGTGTAAATAATGTTAAGTAGTAAAAAAGATATCATAAAAAAGATGATAGTTTAGGATTGGTTACATTGCTAAGAATGTTATGGAATTTTTAAGGACCAATATTCAATTGATGCAGATTTTCCCCATTAATATTAATAATATTGATAATTTAATAGGTATGAAAAATAATTTATCCACTTGAATAATTGTTCCTTATTAATGTTTGTGTAATAATCGGCGCACAATGACCCGTAATTCACGAAGGAAACAAGAATGAAACAATTAAAGATGTTTTTTGCTGTAATGTTTTTCGTAGTTGTAGCTGTTGCTTGTGGCGGTGGGGCTGATGAGCCAGAAGCTGTTGCAAAAGAATTTATCACTGTATTTGAAAAAGGTGATAGCAAACGTTTATTAGATATTATCTATCTTGATGAGAAAGATAATACACCAGAAGCAAAAGCAATGATCGAAGGCAAGCTCAGCATGATGGTGGGTATGGCGCAAGAAGAGATGAAATCTAAAGGCGGCATTAAGGATGTTAAAGTAGATAGCGTTGAATATAACAGTGATAAAACTAAAGCATCTGTATATTTAATCGTGACTTATAAAGATGGTGAAGTTTCAGGACCGGATGAAGTCGGGACTGTAAAAACAAAAGATGGTTGGAAAGTTGAGCTATAAGCGCAATTTTTAAAAAATTAAGAAGCGCTGTGATTTTCAAAATGAGAACACAGCGTTTTTTTATGTCACAATATTGGTGAAAATAGGGATTAATAGAGTATTAATCTTGTCTTTATACGCTCTTTAGCTTAAAGAGCAAACTACTAGGGGATTGAAATTGGGGCATATAGTTTTACAAGAGGTTAATTCGGTTTTATGTTAAAACGCCGGCATTTATTCGGGGGCTTTTTGATATTTGTGATGATTGTAATCATTGCGATCATCCACTATTTTGAAATTAACCCTTTTCGAGATCCCCGTATTTATGATCCTTGGGAATCGACTTATCTGAACGAGCTTGAGGTAGGAGACATTGTCTTTCGTACGGCTTATGGCAAAGAGAGTCGGATGATTCAATTAGTTAGTGGGGGGGATTATTCCCATATCGCTGTTATTACCGAGGTTTCACCAGAGATTAAGGTAACGCATGCCACCACTAATGATCATCCTGATAAGCTCAATCAGGTCTTATTAACGCCTATTACGGAGTTTTTATCCCCCACTTTTGCCAAAACATATCTTATTGCTCGCCCAGATTTTTTAGATTCTATGGCAAAAACACTCTTTGCTAAGGAGGTTGCCCAAAAAATAGGGGAGCCTTATGTGCTGACAAGCCGCTCCTTAGAAAATCTCTATTGCACAACGCTCTTAGAAGTGCCACTTCGATCCTTAGTTCCGGAATTAACATTAAAGTGGCAAGCGCTACAAGTGCCGGGAATGCCAGGAGATTATCTATTTCCCGATGCCTTTTTAGATATTGCAGGGATGCGCCAAATATTAAAAGATGATGTTTGGTTACCAACATTGAATCCCGTAGTAGAGTAATAAGAGAAGCATAGGTTTTATTGCAATTATGATGCTGCTTTTGTATGATAGCGCTACGCAATTCTTGCGTTTTATTGAGGCAATGGTATAGATGAATAACTAACTTGATTTTAAAAGTCTTTTTCAAAGATTAATTTTAATCAAGGAGTTCTTATGTCTAGTCACTTACAATTGCACGATGTCGCCTATCAATTACCGCATGGCGAAAGGTTATTTTCCAATATTTCAGGTTCTTTCTCTAGTAAAGTAACGGCTTTAGTGGGTCGTAATGGTGTCGGAAAGTCGCTCTTAGCGCAAATATTATCGGGCGGTATTTCCCCTACAAGCGGTTTTGTACAAAATAGTGATACAAGTTTTTATCTGCCTCAAGTCTATCCGATTACCGCAATCACAACGATCTCTGATCTTTTGGGGATTACGGAGATTTTAAAGGCATTATCTCGTATTGAAGCGGGGAGTGTTGATCCGGCTGATTTTGCACAGATTAATGATCGCTGGAGTATTGAAAGTGATGCCATAGTGCTTTTAGCAAGGTTATCGCTTTCTCAATACGCATTATCAACGTTTGCACATGAGTTAAGTGGCGGTGAACAGATGCGTATTCGGGTTGCTGCGGCCTTTTTATCAGATAAAACGACGCTTATTTTAGATGAGCCGAGTAATCATCTAGACTCATGTCATAAAGAGAAGCTTTGGGAAATGATCATGGCTTGGCGAGGGAAAGTCATTTTAATCACTCATGATCGTGCTCTTTTAGATCGAGTTGAGACGATTGTAGAATTAACACCTGATAATCTTATATGGTTTACGGGGAATTTTTCCGCATATCAAGCGATGCAAAGTGAAGCAAAAAAGCGAGTGCTAGAGAGGTTGAGCGCCATAAAACAAGAAGAGCAAAAACGTTTAAGAACGGCGCAAACTCAGCTTGAAAGACAACAAAAGAGAGCTGCGAGCGCCAATCGCGCTCGTGGTAATCAAAATCAAGCGAAGATTTTAATGGATGCCCAAAAAAATCGAAGTGATCAAACAAGTGGGAAGATGCAGCGCAAGTATGATCGTATTAAAGATGCCGGAAAAGAGCGAATAGAAGTGGCAAGAAATAAGATTGATCAATCTTCATCAATAGTAATTCATGAACTCGCAACAGCTAAGCATACAAGAAGAATAGCCGCTAAGCTTGAATCTATTGTGCTCCCTTTTTTAGAGGATGAGATTTCCCCCCTTTCTTTAACCATCGAAGCGGGTACTAAAATAGCCATTGTGGGTAATAATGGGATTGGCAAATCACTCTTATTAAAAACTATTGCCGGCTTAATAGCGCCAATCTCCGGAGGTATTGAGCGATTTGTGAATACGCTATATTTAGACCAACATCTGATGAATCTTGTGCCAGATCAGTCGCTCTTAGTGCAGGTTTCAAAAGGGCGAACTAAAGAGGAGATATCTGAGATTCGAATGCAATTATCTCAATTAGGATTACAGGCGGCAGATATTGAGAAAGAGAGTCAATTCTTAAGTGGTGGCGAGCGTTTAAAATCAGCATTAGCACTAATTTTGTATGGAAAAGAGCCTATTGACTTCTTACTGCTTGATGAGCCTAATAATCATCTTGATCTTGAGTTAATGGCGGCTTTAGAGGAGATGTTGCGGCAATATCAGGGAAGTTTATTAGTGGTATCTCATGATGAAGTATTTTTAGAAAATATCGCAATCTCGCACTATTTAACACAAAGTGATGGGCAGTGGTTATTATCATCATTTTCTTAAGAGAAAAATGGCTTTAAAAGTGACTGCGCTAGATTGCCGGCGCATTAGTTATGAGACGGGCCGGCATCGTACAAGCTGATTTAATGCGCATTCTGCACTGTAAAGCCATGACTTTTAAATAAAATTGGCTATACCGTTATTTTTTGATAGTAAAATCGGTTTAAAAGTGACAGCACTAGATTGTCGGCGCATCGGTTATGAGAAGCACAAGAGTCGTTCTATCCGGCATTGTGCAAGCCGGTTTGATTTACACGTTGCACTATTTTACTTTAAAACCGTGTTTCTTAAACTGAATTGACTATATCTATTTTTCTTCTTCTATTAGATCGTGAGTACTATTGTCCCAGAAGTTCTCAATCGTTTTATAAATCTGATTTTGGATATGCTCATTATAAGTGGCAATGGCGTAATCCTCATGGAGTTTTGGTGTTTTTTTCGCATAGCGCTCAGCTAGGTGAATTAAGATCTCATCTTTAATAATCCAACGTTTTGGTAGGTTTTGGCGCATCGCCATCAGTTCCCGCATTTTCGCTAAAGCACGTAGAAGCTGTTTTGATGAACCTCGTATTCTTTTATAACCTTTAACCTTTTTCCAAGCGCCTTCCGGATCTGGCTCATAGCGCTCTTTCTCTGTGAGCGGTGCTAGATTTGACTTTAAAAGCCCATGTTGATTATTAGCTTCAATCTCTTGAATCAGCTTTTTATAAGCAGGAATGAGGTAATGGACATCATCATAGGCATATTTAAGCTGTTCGCTCGTGAGCGGTCTTAAATCCCATTGGGTACGCGTTTGATCACGTGTTAAATCCACTTCGCAGTAGTGAAGGACAAGATCGTGATAGCTCATCCCAATTTTGACGCTTTGGGTAATTTGCGCCGCAATTTGGGTATCAAATACCGGCATTGGCAAGATATCAAAAGCATGCACAATCGCTTCTAGATCTTGGCTTGCAGAGTGAATAATCTTTGTAATGTGAGGCGCTTGGAGTAATGCTTTTAAGCTAGAAAAGTCATCAAGTGCTAATGGATCGATGCAAACGGCCTCGTTTTCAGTTGCGAGCTGGATCAGACATAGCTTTGGGAAATAAGTCTTTACTCGCATAAATTCAGTATCTAAAGCAAGGAGCTCAATACTCTCTAATTGAGTATTGCACCACTCATCTAAGGCTTCCTGCGTATCGATATAAAGGTCTTTCATAATCTATCCATTTAATTAATATCAGGGCACATTATACGTTTTTTTTAAAATATTTGGGGAGTAAAAATAGGCGAGAGGTAAAGATTTATCAGCAATAAAACTGGAAAAGCTCTACCATAATTACCTTTATAGATCTAAATAATCGATTTAAATTTACCCTATTCACATCGAGGAGTGATGAGATGTATATTCCTTTTTCTGCAGTTAATGCATTACCATATTTTATGGAATATCAGGATAAATCGCCATTAGTGCACTGTATGACTAATCATGTTGTACAAAATTTTACGGCAAATGTCCTTTTAGCAACAGGGGGCAGTCCTGCGATGATTCCCGATATTCAAGAGTGTGGTGAATTTACGATGATCGCAAGTGGCTTATTGGTGAATGTTGGAACCTTAACAGAGCGAGCGGCAAATGCCATGCTCCATTCTGCGAAAGTCGCTCATGAAACAGGGACGCCATGGGTTTTAGATCCTGTGGGAATTGGTCCTGCGCTCTATTATCGAACAAGCATCGTCAATCAGCTATTACAATATCAGCCATCTGTGATTCGGGGAAACCCTTCTGAAATAATGGTGCTTGCTGGTGTTGATGCAAAATCTAAGGGAGTTGATTCAGAAGAAGATGCAAAAGAAGCCTTTGAATATGCACAAAATGTAGCGCGTGATTTTAATACCATTGTTGTTATGACGGGTGAAGAAGATATTATTACCGATGGCGATAAGAGTTATATTGTTTCGGTTGGTACAAAAAAGCTCACGCAAGTAACGGGTACAGGTTGCTCGTTATCAGCATTAGTTGCTGGCATGATTAGCAGTACAGAAGATACCTTAGAAGCTGCAGCTACTGCTTGTTATATCGTGGCACTTTCTGGGCAGATCGCCGCAAATAAAGGTGATGAGAATGGAACGGGATTAGGGACATTCGCCGTGCAATATCTAGATGAATTATCCCTCATGACGCCAGAAAAATTATTAGAGATTGCAAAATCAGAAGGGGCTTTTGATGAGTTTTAATGCACTTATCGTCTTTCAAAGAGTATAGATGATGAGCACTCATCATGAGCTTTCCTAAATATAGTAAAATTAAAATTGGTTGAAAGGTCACGGAACTAGAATACCGGCACATCGGTGATATTGTTTTACCGTTTACAGAGTGTTTATTAAACCAAGTTGGCTATATTGGGTGTTTCAATCACGTTATTTATAATAAACGCTATTTCTATTTAAAATAGAAAATTTCAATAAAATCTCAGTAGAAAATTTAAGTAGGAGAGATCCATGGGTTACCCAATTATTCGCAATAACATTAGTAGAACAAAGTTTGATCTATCGCTTTATCTCGTATTAGATCCAGAGCTTTGTGGTGGCATTGCAGGAATGGTGGCAACGGTTTATGAAGCGGTTGAAAATGGTGTGACATTTGTTCAGCTTCGCTCTGAAAAAGAGGTCAATAAGCGTTATTGGTATGAAGCTGGCATGATGCTTAAGGCTGTATTGGCAGATTATAACGTCCCTTTAATTATTAATGATCATGTGGATGTTGCTTTAGCAATCGATGCCGATGGCGTGCATATTGGGCAAAATGATCTGCCAGCAGAGGCGGTGCGTAAGATGATTGGACCTAATAAAATTTTAGGATTATCGGTTGGCTCTGTGGGTGAATTACACGCTGTAAAGCTGCATGATGTTGATTATGTTGGGGTTGGGCCAGTATTTGTCACCACCACTAAAAAAGATGCGCGTCCGGCAATGGATGTAGAAGGCTTAGCAACAATTGTCGCTTCAAGAGCGATTCCAAAGGTCGCCATTGGGGGAATCAATGAATCTAATGTACAATCGGTGATGGCGACTAATGTTGATGGTGTTGCCGTTGTTTCTGCGATTTGCGGCCAAGAGGATGTGGCTCGCGCAACTCAAAATTTAGCGAAATTGATAGGAAATAAGGATGAATAGAATCTTAACAATTGCCGGCTCAGATCCGAGCGGCGGAGCTGGAATCCAAGCAGATTTAAAAGCTTTCTCAGCACTTGGTACTTATGGGATGTCGATTATTGCGGTGTTAACAGCGCAATCAACACAAGGGGTTGATGGTGTATTACCAGTCCCGACAGAGTTTATTGAAAAACAATATCACTCTCTTTATAAAGATATTAAGGTCGACGCTGTCAAGATGGGCGCACTTGCAAATACAGAAGTGATTAATTGTGTTGCCGCTTTATTAGAAGAGTATCCGATTCCTTTTGTGGTATTAGATACGGTCATGATTGCAAAAGGTGGGCATCCCCTTTTAGTAGAAGATGCGGTAAGTGCGATTCGTGATCGAATGCTGCCGCTTGCGGACATTATTACCCCCAATATTCCAGAAGCCGCAGCGCTTTTAGGCTGCGTAGAAGCGACAACGGAAGAGGAGATGATTGCGCAAGGAAAAGCGCTATTAGCATTAGGCCCTAAAGCGGTATTAATGAAGGGCGGGCACTTAGAGGCAGATGTTAGCCCAGATTTTTTAGTCACTAATGATGGGGTAGAGCGATTTGTAAGTCCACGTATTCAAACAAAAAATACTCACGGTACAGGTTGCACACTTTCTGCATCCATCGCAGCGCTTTACCCTGAGCATGGTTTAAGCGAAGCGGTAAGGCTTGCGAAAGCGTATATTGATGGGGCGATTGCAAATGCCGATAAGTTAGAAGTCGGGAAGGGTATTGGCCCAACACATCATTTTTATCGTTGGTGGTCATAAAGTTTTATGCGTTAATGTTCCGCCATCATTTCTCAAAACCTTCTGGTTGTTTAGGGGAGTGGCTAGGTAGGAGGTTGATAGTCAAAAGTGTATTAGTCGAGTAGCATGAATCGTTCATGATCGAGAATACACTTTTTTTGTGAGAATAATAAAAGAGAGGAAAAATGGAGTATTGTTTTGATGAATTGTCGGGAGATTTAATTTATAAATTAATGGCATCAAGTATTGTCCCGAGGCCCATTGCTTGGATTACCTCAATCTCTGAAGCAGGCGTTGTAAATGCCGCGCCATTTAGTTTCTTTAATATGATGGGCAGTAATCCGCCGGTAATCGCAGTTGGATTACAGGCAAATAATGGGGCATTAAAGGATACAGCGCAAAATATTTTACAGACAAAAGAGTTTGTCGTAAATCTTGTCCCTTTTTCGATGGCGAAGGTGATGAATGAGAGTAGCAAAAGCTTTGCCTCTGAGATTAATGAGCTTGAAGCGTTAGGAATTGAAACAATGCCGGCAACCTTGGTGAAGGCGCCGCTTATTAAAAATTCGCCGGTAAAGATGGAGTGTACTTTAATGTCGAGTGTACAGGCGGGAGAGGCGCAATATGTCATGATTGGAGAGGTAAAAATCTTCCATATTGCAGATGAGTTTGTAGTAGATTCAGCCCAATGTTATATCGATACCGATAAAATGGCGTTAATTAGCCGAATGCATGGCCGTGGTTGGTATTCAAAAAATCGGGATCTTTTTTTGTTAGAAAGACCTAGCTAATGAATAAGATTGATCAATAGAGATCTCTGCTCTTAATTATAAAACCTCTGCATTGAAGGTTTATCAATAATGCATATAAATTAAGCATATAGCAGTATTAATGACTATATGCTTAAAGCTGATGTTCAATTAGGGGATTGAACAAGGGGTTACTTTAAATATATTAATAATCGTGTTAATCGAAAAGATCCATTAAGAAGCTACGTTTGCGGTAAGGTTTTTCTTCTCGCTTTTCATACTCTCTATTATCTCGGCGATGTTCATGATGCTCATCACGGTCACGGTCATGATTACGGTCATAACCTTGGCTATGATGTTCATCTCTTCTTAATGGCGCTTGAGGGGCTTCTGTTTTAATAGATAGCTCAATAATTTTATCCAATTCGCCTCGGTCTAACCAAACGCCTCGGCACTCTGGGCAAAAATCAATTTCAACATTTTGTCTTGAGCTCATCACTAATGTGACATCTTTACAGATGGGACATTTCATTTAATCTTCCTTTTAAATAATAAGGTTAGGGTTATGGAAAAATTATAGAGAGAGAACATGACAGGAATCTTAAGAAACCTCTTTTTTGTCATCAAAATGTCATCTATAAAATCTAATCAAAGATAAGAAGGAGAAGCGATACTTTGATTGGCTAGAAATGATAAACTCTTTTAAATGGGAGTTTCTTCATGTAAATAGGCAGTAGCTCATCGCAAACAGGATCTTACTTAAGATGAATATTCAAACCTTTTTAAATAACCATCGCTTTTCAAAATTGCAATATAGCGTCTTTTTCTTCACTTTCTTAATTGCTTTTTTTGATGGTTACGATACCGCTGTGATTGGTTATATCGCGCCGAGTTTATTGGGAGAATGGGATATTGATAAAGGCGCTTTAGCACCGGTCTTAAGTGCTGCGCTTTTGGGGCTTGCTATTGGGGCAATGACTTTTGGGCCTATTGCCGATCGCTTTGGGCGCAAGAGGGTGCTAATTTTATCGGTGATGATCTTTTCTCTGGGTACCACGATTTCAGCTTTTGTCCAAAATCTTTTGCAGTTAGAGATTTTAAGATTTATTACCGGTTTAGGATTAGGGGCGGCAATGCCAAATGCAGTTACTTTGATGTCAGAGTATTGTCCTAAGCAAAAACGCTCGGTAATTGTGAATACGATGTTTTGTGGTTTTCCTCTTGGCGCTGCTTTAGGTGGTTTTATCGCAGCTTACTTAATTCCTCATTATGGTTGGCGCTCAACACTTCTATTTGGTGGGATGATTCCTTTTATTCTCTCTTTTTTAATGATTGTCTTTCTTCCAGAATCTGTTCGATTTCTGATTCGAAAAGGTGGGGAAACGGCATTAAGACAAACAAAAGAGATCCTGCAAAAGATTGATATTTCTGCTGCTTCTGAGCATCATTTTACCTTAGATGAAGGAATGGTTGTGGCAGATCGTAAAGGACTACAATTAGTTTTATCTAAATATTATTGGCAAGGCTCAATACTATTGTGGATCGCTTATTTTATGGGGCTTGTGATTTTTTATGGCGTTATGAATTGGATGCCAACACTCTTTAAAGAAGCAGAAATGCCGGGGGAATTAGGCGCTATTGTGACAGGATTATTTGCGCTAGGCGGCTTGGGGGCGATCGGTAATGGTTGGCTCATGGATCGTTGTAACGGTACGCTCTTA
Organism: Ignatzschineria rhizosphaerae; assembly: GCF_022655595.1. Lineage (NCBI taxonomy): Bacteria > Pseudomonadati > Pseudomonadota > Gammaproteobacteria > Cardiobacteriales > Ignatzschineriaceae > Ignatzschineria > Ignatzschineria rhizosphaerae. The sequence goes on along the minus strand of NZ_CP093379.1, from coordinate 1,238,411 downwards.
ATTATGTTTTTCTCGGCTTTAACGGCAGTTTCTGTGGGGCTTATCGGAGTTTTTATCTCAATGCCATTAGGCTTATTGATCGCGATTATTCTTTTTGCAGGGATTGTGATGAATACTGCGCAATCTTCATTGCCTGCATTGGCGGCGAATTTTTATCCGACAGAAGGGAGAACTACCGGGGTTTCAATGATGCTTGGTGTGGGAAGGTTTGGCGGAATTGCTGGGTCCTTTTTAGTCGCCTATTTGATTCAAAAGAATCTCTCTATTGAGGAGATTTTCTATATTTTAGCGCTTCCGGCAGTCATTTCGATGCTCTGTTTATTAGCAAAGTATCGTTTATATCGTTAGTTTTTAGGTTTTATATGAAGGAGTTAGCGCTCATTTAGGGTTTAACCTACATCACAAAATTGAAGATTAGAGATATATTCAAATCATGATTTTTGCTATGATTTTGAAGGTAAAATAGAGGGGTTTAATATTTTTAAATCTCCATATTTTAACCCTATAAAATGGTTAATGATCAATAACAATAAGAGATATCAGCGAGTGCAGATAGAAGATTCAGCGCTCCTGGTTTATCGATTTTTCAAAGGAAAAATATGGTTCGACAATTATTAATGATAGCTGTCATGACGTTATCTGTCTCAAACATTAGTTTTGGGCAACAAAGTACATTAGATGTAGCAGATACGGCGCTTAATAATAACTATCAAGCATTAATGCAGACTCTACCAGCTGCTGAGCAAGCGTTATTAAGAGATGCGCAGCGTTTATGGATTCGTTATACCGATGCAAAGTGTCATTTTGAAGTCGCCCTTGATGAAAAGCAATTTGCTAACTGTAAAAGCAAAGAGACCTTAAAACGCTCTCAAGAATTTTCGACGTTATTAGCTTCTCAAAAGGAAGCGGCGAAGATGAAGCGAGAATTTAGCACCCAGTTAAAAGATGTGCTTACTAATATAGAATCAATTCCGGTAGAGGAATATGATCAAATCTATTGGCCAGGGGGCTCAGCGTATACGATTGTAACGCAGTTTCTTAAAAAAATTAGCCTAAATTATGTGGTAAATCAGTATGGAAAGCCTATTTTTTTAGAAGGACCTCATAGTGAAACTGTCGTAAATCTTGAATCAACAACAGAATTTGGTCATTATGATCCGGCATTTTTGAGTTGGCTAGATCAGCATTTAACCCAAATTTTGGGAGACGAGGAATTTGTGGCAAGTACAAAGGCTGTCGTAGACCGTTATCTGTTAGGAACTGTAGAGCTTTATTTGTCGAGTTATTATTATCTTACCAATAACCCCGATATTCGCGATAGCATGATGCTTGATTATATTGTGCAGTATCAAAATGGCTCCTTAGGTGAGAGTCATCATACGGCTTTTTTTGTGCCTTCAAATCGCATTGAGAATCCCAATTGGGATGGTGAAACAAAATCGGCGGAATATGTTTGGGTTTATCCAGAAGCAACGACTCAATTTGATTGGATCTTAACGAATCTAAATGAGCGGTGGGAATATGTTCCTGTTGGCTCATCGCTCTTTTTCTGGATGCGCCGAGCAATTGATGGTACAGATCAGCAATTTGTGGATTTAATGACGAAATTTTATCGTGCGTATAATCCAGAAGATTTAGCAAAAATTGAGAATAAAGCGTATCAAGCGCCGAGAGAATTACCCGGTGGTAAGATTAAATTCTAACGGTGAGTTATTTTGGACTGTTAATATGAGAATAGAGACCAATTATTGATTGGTCTTTTTTTTATACTGATAATCTTGCTAAGATCACCTGTTATAAAGCTTGGGCTGAAATACTTGCCGGAGGCAGTCTTGTAGCTGGGTCGAATGCTTGCATGCTTATAAAGATCCCGTGCCAGCATATGAAGATCAGTAGTAAGTAGATGAGTAGATATTAAATTGCTGGCACTCAATAGCGATAAGTACAACAAGAGCTCTATCCGGCATATTGTCAGTTAGCTCGAATAACAGCGTTGAGTTATTAAATGGATACTTCAATGCCAGCGCACGATAGTGATAAATACTGTAATAGTGCTATCCGGCATCATGCAAGCTAGTTTGAATATTGAGCTGAAGTTAATAATATGCCTATAATTTTTCTAATTAAAAGAAAAAAGACGTTATTTCTAACGCCTTCTACCGCTTTTTACTTGGCGTTCAATACTTTTTGTGAGGCTACTTTTGATCTGTTGATAGCTATCTAATCTGCGCTGGGAGATTAGACCTTCACTAATGGCAGCTTGATAGGTGCAACCAGGGTCATCTGTATGGCTGCAATTACTAAAGCGGCAAGGCTCTGTGATATTTTTAAACTCAGGGAAACCCGCATCAATGGCTTCAAGCGGTAAGTGCTCAATGTTAAAACTACGAACGCCAGGGGAGTCAATAAGATAACTCTCCTTCATCGGTAAATGATAAAGCGTTGTGCTAGATGTTGTGTGATTACCAAGACCGGTTGAGGCATTGATCTTTTGGGTCTGTAACTCAAGTTCTGGGATGAGTTTGTTGGTGAGTGATGATTTACCAACGCCGGATTGGCCCACAAAAATAGAGGTTTTCCCTTCAAGGAGTGTATTTAACTCAGTAATAGAGTCTGCATCAAACTTGGAAGTGTAGTGAACATCAATCCCTAATTTTTGATAATCTTCTAAAAATTCCAGCTCCTTAGGATCTGTGATTTCATCTTTCTTATTAACGATAAACGCCACATCAATTTCAAAATACCTGGCAGCAATCAAATAACGATCAATAAGAGAAGGGCTAGGCTCAGGCTTTGGCGCAATCACGATATAGAGTTTATCAATATTAGCGGCTAAGATCTTCTCCGCACCACCAAAAGCAATCCGTGAGAAGTGATTCTCTCGAGGTAATCGAATAGTCACTACCGGTTCATTTTGCTCTAAAATGTAGTAAACATAATCACCACAAACGATCGCTCCTAAGCTTTGGCGAACTGCTGCTTTGTGCAGATTTAAATCTTGATCTTCTAAAGTCACATGTTGGCCATGTTGTGAGATCACGCGACCTGAAAGAGCGTGATCGAGATCTTCACTAGAGAGAATTTGCTCGCGTCGCTCTTCAAGAAGGCGTTTTTGCTGGTTGGTTAAACGTCGGCTCATAAGATCAATTAACGCTCAAGATGCGGTAATTTGTTTGGCACGCCATCCCACTTTTCAGCTTCTGGGAGCGGTGGTTTTTGCTCTGTTAAAACAGGCCATTTACGGGATAATTCTGCATTAAGTTCAAGGAAAACCATCTGATCTTCGCTCAGATCATCATCGGCAACGATGGCGCCCGCAGGGCACTCAGGCTCACATAAGGTGCAATCAATACATTCATCTGGATCAATGACCAGAAAATTCGGCCCCTCATGGAAACAATCAACAGGACAGACTTCTACGCAGTCTGTATATTTGCATAAAATACAGTTATCAGTGACGACAAATGTCATAATTAACTTCTCCGTTTGTAGATTGAATTTCAGTATTGGGGCTATTTTACTTATTTTACGATCACATTTGCAATACGGCGTTTACCCACTTGGATAATGACCTCATCACCCGCGTTAAGATTCAAGCCTTTATCATCGATACGTTCTTGATTAATGCGTACCGCGCCTTCAGTAATCATTCTAAATGCTTCAGAATTTGAGCTTACTAAGCCTGCTTGACGCATTGCATGGGCAATACCAATAACGCCATCTTCAGATTGAACAATTTTATCTTCAATATTTTCTGGAAGATTTCCTTTTTGGAAGCGTTCGATGAAGTTGCGCTGAGCTTGATCAGCAGCTTCTTTGTTATGGAAGCGGGTAATGATCTCATCACAAAGCTCAAACTTCACATCACGAGGATTGCGGCCACCGGCAACATCTTCACGAAGTTTTGCAATTTCAGCATTTGAGCGGAAGCTTAAGAGATCAAAGTAGTTCCACATTAGATCATCAGAGATCGACATGAGCTTACCAAATTGGTCATCTGGCGTATCGTCAACACCGACATAGTTGCCAAGTGATTTAGACATTTTATTAACGCCATCTAAACCTACAAGAAGTGGCATTGTGATCGCACATTGTGGTTTATTGTTGCCATAGGCGCGTTGAAGATCACGTCCCATAAGAAGGTTAAACTTCTGGTCAGTTCCGCCTAATTCAACGTCAGTTTGTAAATGAACAGAGTCATAACCTTGTAATAATGGGTAGATAAACTCGTGAATGGCAATTGGTTGCTGTGATTTATAGCGTTTTTCAAAATCATCACGCTCAAGCATTCTTGCCACCGTGTGACGTGATGCAAGTTGAATCATGCCGCTTGTTCCAAGTTCACCTAACCATTGTGAGTTAAATACCACTTTCGTCAGATCACGATCTAATACTTTAAAGATCTGCTCTTCATAAGTTTTTGCGTTGGCAAGTACTTGCTCACGGGTTAATGGCTTACGAGTCACATCTTTACCAGATGGATCGCCGATCATGCCTGTAAAATCCCCAATGAGGAAGTTTACTTCATGACCAAGATCTTGGAAATGGCGCATTTTGTTGATTACAACAGTATGTCCGAGATGCAGATCTGGAGCTGTAGGGTCAAAGCCTACTTTAATGCGAAGCTGACGGTTCTCTTTTAATTTTGCGGTTAAGTCTTCAATCGAAATAACCTCATCAGTACCACGCTGAATAATCTCTAGACTCTCTTCAATTGTTGCCATATTTCTCATCCTAACTTTTTTTCAAAATGGATTTACACTCTGCTATTCGTTGCCTTACTTCAAGAGTGCAGGTTGAAGTAAAGGATAGAGATCTCGAAATGATTTCATTAATCATGATTCTTGTATAGATCAAATAGTTTAGAGATCTCTATTTTATTCGGTATTGCTATTATCAATATGACGCTACTGCGGTTTGATAGCTTTAAAAAATAGATCTAACATTAGTAATTAAACCGATAAGAAGAAGGTTCAGGGAAAACAACCTCTTCATCTTTGACTTTAGATCTAGAGTTGTTTGAGGAATGATTACTTGATGATCTATTTTGCTCAGCCTGATAATCGATCCATTCAGGAATAGGCGTATAAGCGGGTCTATCACTTTTTGGTTCTTGTTCTGGCTCGGGAACACTTTCAGGCACAACAATAGTATTCGGATCTGGCGTTAATCGAATCTCTTCTTCAACAGCTATGATCCCTTGATTGTTCTGATAGCGGTTAGATCGCTGATTTTGTTTTGGCTCTGCTTGGTGGTCGATCCACTCAGGGATAGGCGTATAAGCAGGGCGTGCTGATTCTTGTTGCTCTGATTCAGGAGTGCTAAGTGGCACAATATTATGCGAAGCAGATGGGGCGTTATAACTATTTCTTGCGCCATTTTTTTCGCCAATAATAATGGGAATTCCACTTTGCTGCTGCACTGCCATTCTAACGATATCATTATTAACACTTGTGTCAGGATGTGCTTTTAGATAGGTTTCTAATTGCTCAAAAGCCATTTGCTCTAATCCTGCCACTGAAAGCTCATCTTCATCAAGTGGTGGATGGACTTCCATCATTAAGTCATTTCCAAAAAAACCATATTTAACGGGTTCATTTAAGAAAGTAACCATTGTATTGGTAGGAACCATCTCATAAAGATGCTCAATATGTTGTGGGTAAAAACGCATACAGCCGTGTGTTACGCGCATTCCTATGCCTGTTTGCTCATTGGTACCATGAAGAAGGTAGCTTGGTAGTGCAAGGCGAAGCACGCGTGTTCCTAATGGGTTTTCAGGTCCTGCGGGTACCACTTTCGGTAAAACACCACGCCCCATTTCAAGATGTTCTTGGCGGATACTCTCTGGTGGATACCATGCGGGATTTTCTTGTTTACGCGTAATTGCCCAAGAGCCAAGTGGGGTTTTCCAGTCCATACGCCCAACCCCTACAGGGTAGACATAGATTTTATCTGAATCCTTTAAAAAGTAATATGTTCGCATCTCAGGAATATTGGAGACAATCCCTGAGCGTTTGCCTGCTGGTAAAATAAATTGTGTCGGTAATACTAACGGCACTTTATCATTTAACATCCAAGCATTAATACCTGGGTTTGCCCATTTTAACTCTTCATAGCCCATTTCATAACGAATGGTAAGATCGGCTAAAGATTCGTGACGATGGGGGGTGACATACATGATTTGACCAATGACATCATCACCTTTTGCAGGTTGAGAATACTCAACATGCTTTTGGGCATAGACAGAAGAGATCAGCAAGCTAGCAGATAATAAGATGCGTTTAATTCTCATGAATGACTCTTTAAAGGAATGGTTGTAGGGGGTTAAAACACACAGGGCGCTTTAACGCGACGATTAACCTTGATCTTGAAGTTTATGGAATTTAGCCATTAAATCATCTTCACTTTCAACGTGATCTGGGTTCTTAGGAATACACTCAACTGGGCAAACTTCAACGCATTGTGGCGTGTCAAAGTGGCCGATACACTCAGTACATTTATTCGGGTCGATCACATAAATTTCAGGACCCATTGAGATCGCCTCATTAGGGCACTCAGGTTCACATACATCACAGTTAATGCATTCATCTGTAATCATTAATGCCATTGTAATTTCTCCTAAAATGACAGGATAACGAAAGGGTTATCACTATTTAATTCACGATTAATGGTAAGGCTTATTGCGATTTTACCACTAAAGGTTTTCTGCTATATGAATAAATAAGGGGGAGCTATTAGATCATAGCTTCCCCCATTTTGTAATAATCTATTTTTCAGGGGGTTAGAGATAATCAATCCCGCGCATATACGGCTTTAACACTTCAGGTACACGGATGCGACCATCTTTTTCTTGATAGTTTTCAAGTACTGCAACAAGGGTACGACCAACCGCTAAGCCTGAACCATTTAAGGTGTGCATTAATTCAGGTTTACCTGTTTCTGAATTTCTAAAACGTGCTTTTAGTCTACGTGCTTGGAAATCTTCACAGTTTGAGCATGAAGAGATTTCACGATATTTTTGTTGACCTGGAAGCCATACTTCTAAGTCATACGTTTTAGCCGCGGAAAAGCCCATATCACCAGTACAAAGTACAACGCGGCGATAAGGGAGTTCTAATTTTTCTAAAATAGCTTCAGCATGTGTTACTAAACGCTCTAAAGCATCGTAAGAGTCTTCAGGCTTTGTAAAGTGTACAAGCTCCACTTTTTCAAATTGATGCTGACGAATCATGCCACGAGTATCACGACCATAGCTTCCTGCTTCTGATCTAAAGCATGTACTATGCGCCACAAGTTGTGTTGGCATTTCGCTATCTTCTAAGATCTCATCTTGCGCAAGATTGGATAGTGGCACTTCTGCCGTTGGAATCATATAGAAGTTACGTTCATCTTCTAATTTGAAGAGATCTTCTGAGAATTTTGGTAACTGCGCCGTGCCATAAAGACTTGTTTGATTCACAATCACCGGCACGTTCACTTCTGTATAGCCATGCTCTTCAATATGCGTATCAAGCATAAATTGCGCGAGCGCACGGTGAAGCTTTGCCATATTTGATTTTAAAACAACAAAGCGTGAACCACTGATTTTTGCCGCAGCTTCAAAATCCATGCCGATTTTTTCACCTAGAGCAACGTGATCTTTGGGCTCAAAATCAAAAGCTTTTGGAGTCCCCCAACGTTTAATCTCAACATTATCATCTTCATCTTTACCAACAGGGACTTCGCTGTTAGGGATGTTTGGCATATCAAGAAGCATGGTATTGAGTTCATCTGTAATTTCACTCAATGTGCTTTCAGCTGCTGAGAGTTTATCTCCAAGATCAGCAACCGATGCTAAAATTGCGGATACGTCTTCACCTTTCGCCTTTGCCATTCCAATTTTTTTGGAAGTGGTGTTTCGCTCATTTTGTAATTCTTGGACCGAGATCTGAATCTCGCGACGCTTCTCTTCAAGTTCATTGAAGCGAGCTGTATCCATTGTATAACCGCGTTTTGCAAGCGCATGAACGACATCATCTAAATTCTGTCTTAATAGGCGTGGATCAATCACTTGTATATCCTTCATGAAGTGTAAAAATTAACCCCGTATTATATACGAAAAAGTGATTTTCTTCCAAAGGAAATAGGATTACCAAAATTTAAGGTATAATTCAGGCATTAAACAAGCACAATATAGGTTGAGAAAACATGAAATTAGGATGGAAAGTTGCGCTAATAGGCAATGCGTTAATGCTGATTGCAGGATGTTCAAACATTTTAGTAGAGCAAACAGCCAAAATGGATAATTATCGCGCTGAGTTAGATAAAGAGCCGTTAATGTCTGAAAAAGCGCGCCAACAATTTTACGAAACACAGCTTTGGTATAACCCAAGCTTATGGCAAGCGAAAAATGCGCGTCAAGGAAGTAGTGCTAAGAAGATAAAGGAGGATTTCTTTGGATGCGTTTTAGTGGCTGAAGAGATTGAAAAAAATATCAGCGCAGAGATCGGCGGCAGAGATCCCATTCAAACAACGCATGCAAGGGCGACGATTGAAGTCTGTATGATCAGCAAGAAATATCAAGCCGTTGATCGTGAGAAGAAGCTTATTTGTGAGTCCGCAGGAAGTGATGTGTTACCAATCTGTGATTTTTCTCACGATGTGATACTTGATTATCGCGGTTGGGGTTAATAGAAATCTATTAAGATATCGAGTATAAGAGACTATTGCAGGGAGAAAGAGATGAGGTATCGCTATCTATTGGTCGCTTTCATGATGAGTAATATGGCTGTTTCTGAGGAAATAATATCTTTAAATTCTCAAAATGGATCATTATTCATTAGCAATGACCATTACTCGATTGAGTATGAAAATCAGGAGGGAGAGCGCTTTCCATTATATTTTTATAATGACTATTTCTCTTTAGTTGAGGAAGGTGGAGAGCAATATTTTTTAAAGGGTATTTCTAATAGTGGGCGATATGCGGCATTAGAGCGGCGAATTTATTTTGTAGATGAAGAATCTGTCGCTGAAAGCTTTAGCGTTGATTTTATGGATTTAGGTACGGGATGTGTTTTTTATACTCTAAACTCCCAAAGAGCCACAGGCGCGTGGTCTGAGCAAGATGATGCTATTTGGACAATAACCCCTGAAAATCCTGCTAATTTCATTGATGTTGAAAAATTAAAGGGGAATATTTTACCGGCAGCGGGTATTTATAATGCTTATCTGTGTAATCTTCAGCGCATTAATGATAGAGATTTTAATATAGCGCTTTTAGCGAATATTAAGGAGCTTATGGCGGAAATAGATGAAGATTATGTGTTAAGTGACAAGGTGCTTAATCAGTCTATGCCTCATGATGTTTGGGGGCTATTAACGCTTTTATCAGATGATAATGTGACATTTTTTAATGATTTTGCTTTAGAGTTATTGGCAACTAAAACGCTCTTAGATGATGATCCTCACTATCTTTCTAGCATTATTATTTTAGAGAGTATTGTTAATCAATACCCAGATAGAGCACAAACGATCCTTCATTTAGCAGATGCTTATAGTTACAGCAGTCTCAATTTAGCTTTTCAAAGAAAGGCTTTAGAAAAATATCACCAATATTATGAGATGATGAAAAATCATCAGCAAGAAGGGCTGATCCCTTCACGAGTTTTACAGAAACTAGAAATAAAATAGCGCTTAATCAATATATGCTATTTTCACCATACCTCTTAAAGATGGTACGTTAAAAAGCAATCAGCTGATATTTTTGGGTAAGTGTTAACGCATTTTCCATCGCTTTTTTCAGTTGTGGTTGCAGGTAAGCAAAGTTTTCATGCGCTAAGTCGAGCTTATTAACGATACGAATTAGTGATGAAAGCTGGGCTGTAATGGCAAGCGTCATCATGCAAAGCGCGGCAGAATGGGTTTTATCACTAAATTGATAATGTTGATCATAATAAGTTAAAACATCATTAAAGCTTTTAATGGTATTGAGGCGCTCTGGCGTAAATTTGGTGATAAATTCAGCTTCTGAAAGTACTGTGCGCTTAGGAAGGGCAATCATCTCCATATCTAAGAGATACTCTTGTGTGGAGTAATTTTCTGAAAAGAGGTCTACTTTTTGGCTAAAGGTCAGTAGCATAAATTGAAAGTGTTGATCGAAAAGCTGTCTTTGGAGTTCCTCTTTATGAGCTTTAAGCTCCTCTCTATTGCGAGCGATCTCTTCTCGATTAATCTTTAGCTCCTCACGATTTAATTGAAGATCCTCCCTTTGTAAATGAAGAGAATAGATCACGCCCGTAAAGGCAACGCCGGTAAATAGCGCCACAACAGCATCAAAGAAGATGCTCTCATTATTTGGGCTTTGAAGCGTTAAATAGATCGCAATCATCCATGTCATAAAGATAAAGCTAATCGTGACGACAAATAGCCAGCTAAATTCCCGTTGCTCTCTCTGATCTTTTTTTCGCTTAAGATGCATCTAAAAATCCCTTTTTAATAATTAATGAGTTTTATAGTGAAATCGGTTTAAAAGTGATTGAATCAACTTGCAGGCATTTCAGTTATGAGAAGCGCAAGAATGGTTCTATCCGGCATTTTGCAAGCTAATTTGACATATTCTATAGCCTTAATACTTTTAAAATAGTGTTTTCTTGTGTTTCTTAAATCGAATTTACGACATCTTTTTATGGATCATTTTGGATCAATAAACTTGCTAAAGTTTACCTATAAAAAAGGCAATAAAGTCGAGGATTAACTCTTCCTTATTGCCGATTATTATGACTATTATGAAATGTGTCAATGATTAGTCAGGTTTAATGGGGATTTTGTGATTTCTCCCTCACTCTTAAGCTGTTTTATCATCTAGTTGCAGATTAGGATCTTTGAATTTTTCCTGATCAAGTAGGCCTAATTCTTTGTCCGTTGCAACAGCTGCGGTCATTGCTCCTGAAATATTGGTCATGGTACGCGCCATATCTATCACTGGGTCAATGGCAAGCACCATTCCAATTAATGGGAAGTATTCGCCCATTCCCATCCCTGATAGCGCAATGGTTGCCGCAATAGTTGCGGTTCCTGGAACGCCGGCAATACCGATTGAACCAATCACGACCACAATGAGTAGCATGATATAGAACTGAAGATTCATCTCAATTCCAACCATGTGCGCCACCATCATCACAAGAAGTGCTGGGAAGAAGCCCGCACAACCATTCATTCCCATTGTGGTACCAAGGGATGGAATAAGGTTAGCAGTGCCGCCTGAAACGCCCATTCTCTCTGTTAATGTTGAGATCGTTAAGGGAAGCGTACCAACCGATGAACGGCTTGAAAATGCCATGACTAACGTATCACGAGATTTTTTAAGGAACATCATTGGTGATAAGCCATGGGCTGCAATAATAATAAGATGAATAATGACCATGATGACTGATGCAATATAGATCGCAAGGACAAAGCTTGAAACCTTTTTCACCGCCGGAATTCCATTAGAGATAATGGTTCCTGCTAAGAGTGCAATCACTGCATACGGCATATATTTGATAACCGTCATCGTAATACTCATGACGATTTTATGAAGCGCTTCAATAAATTGTCTAAAAATATTCATCGCTTCCGGTGTTTTTGATTGCATACGATTTGCCGCAATCCCCACTAATGCTGAGAAAATCACAAGTCCAATGATATTGTTATTATTCATCGCGCTAATAATGTTATTGGGCACTAAGTTAACAAAGGTATCGACAAGCGTTGTATATTCACGGATCGTTGCGCTTGTTTGAATGACTTCATCACTCTTACCAAGCCCCATAATGGCTGCCAGAATCATTCCTAAGATTGCGGCAATTCCTGTGGTAAAAAGTAACCAAAAGATCCCGCGGCGGGTGACTTTAGTCAGCTGCTTATCGCCGCCAAAATCGAGAATAACCTTCACAATAGAGACAAAAACAAGCGGGATCACCAACATGCGGATAAAGGCGATAAAGGTACGCCCAAAAAGGCCATACCAAGTACTGGTCTCTTTTAAAACAACCGTTGAACTGTCAGGGAAGCCCTCAAGCGCTTGCACGCCAAGCCCAATAACCGCACCTAAAATAAGCCCGACCAGCATTCTCATAAAGAAACTTGCCTTGCGCTTTTGGAGCTGGTAAATCACAAAGAAGGCAAATACAAGAACGACCAGTGATAAAATCGTCTCGTAGCGTGATATAGCTAAAAAATTCTCAAAGAAAGCACCGCTAAAGAGTGCATTACTTGAGCTAGTGATGGTTTCTGGCATTTTGTCGGCTCCTTGTGACAATAAACGTTCAACTGTTGATGCGCGATTTTAAGCAATTTAATCCGTATCTTGTGATGATCTAATGGCAATAATCGTATCGCCAAAGTGATTGAAGACTAAAGGGAAATTAAAGTCTATTTTACGGATCATTTGTTTTAACGTTCATAGTATATATGTTAAGTATGATAAAAATCTAGCCTTCATTTAAAAAAGATACAAAGTGATCCTCTTTTCTTAAGTATTGCCAATATATTGGTGATCCGAAACAATATGCGATAAAAAAACCGATAATCGTCTAATGATTAGCACTATAAGATAGGCGATCTATGCTATTTTATAGCGTTGCTTTTGAGAGATTAATTGTACTATTGAGAAGTATTTTAAAGAGAGAAGATATTCATAATAGTCATAGCATGCAAATGGGGTATCAATTTTATTGTCAATCTTGATAAAACCTCTATTAAACCTCTATTAAACCTCTATTAAACCTCTATTAAAACTCTATTAAAACTCTATCAAAGCAACACGCTTTAAAAGCGAATCTATAAACTCATAAGATAGTTATTTGTTATGAGCTTATTAAAAAATGGTAACAAAATCAAAGATAACAAGATTAAAGTGAAAAGAAGAATTTATGCGATTAAGTAAGGTCAAGCTCTCAGGATTTAAGTCGTTTGTTGATCAAACAACCTTTGTGCTTACAGGTAAACTCAACGGTATTGTCGGTCCTAATGGTTGTGGTAAGTCTAACATTATCGATGCTGTGCGCTGGGTAATGGGAGAATCTTCAGCAAAGCAGCTTCGTGGGGAATCGATGTCGGATGTGATCTTTAATGGATCTGAGCGCCGTAAACCTTCTGGAATGGCATCGATTGAATTAATCTTTGATAATGATGAAGGTCGTTTAGGCGGAAAGTGGGCAGAGTATCAAGAGATAAGTGTGCGCCGAACACTTGATCGTGATGGAAAAAGCCAATACTTTTTAAATGGAACTCGCTGCCGCCGCCGGGATATTACCGATATATTCTTGGGAACAGGATTAGGTCCTCGTTCATACGCGATTATTGAGCAAGGAATGATCTCTCGTATTGTTGAATCAAAGCCGGAGGATCTGCGCTCATTTTTTGAAGAAGCGGCAAATATCTCTAAATATAAAGAGCGCCGCCATGAGACGGAGCTTCGCATTGAACATACTCGCACAAACCTTGAGCGCTTAACAGATATTCGCTTAGAGCTTGGAAAGCAGCTCTCAAGATTAGAAAGACAAGCCGCAACCGCGCGCCGTTATCAGCTTTTAAAAAGAGAAGAGCGAACGCTTTGCTATGCTGAGCTTCATCAGCAAAAAACAGCCGTTGAAGATTCGATGCAATCGTTGATTAATAGTCACGAGTCAGAGCATGATTCTTTTCAAGAAATGGTAGAGAACTTAAATCAAGTGATTACTGCGCTCTTTGATCAGAAAAAGGCATTTGAAGATTTAGAGAAGATCGTCACGCAGAAAAATCAAGAGCTCTATCCCTATAAGCAAGCGGTCGATCACTTGCAGCACGAGTTAGTGCGGATTAAAGCCTTAGAGAAACGAGATTTAGAATCGCAAGCCGAATGGCAAGAAAATGGTCTGCGCTTAGAGGAAGAGTTTACAGTAAGTAGCCTTGAGCTTGAAACCTTACAAACAACCTTTGAAGAAGCCGCGTTTGTGATTGAATCAGAAGCCGATCTTATTTGGCAAGGGGAAGAGAAACTCACTGCACAAAAAGTCACGCTTGAAACGGTTCAAAATGAATATACCCAAATACGAGATGCATTAAAGGCGGTTGAACAAAAGTTAGAGCTTAATCGCCACAGCTTACAGTTTCAAGAAGAGAAAGCGGCGCGCGTTGTAGAAGAGCGAGCGCGTTTAACGGCAACAACAAAAGAATCGAGCTTTACAGAGGAAGAGAGTAGCGAAACGCTTCTGTTAGAAGAGACGATGATTTTAAAAACAAGTGAGCTAGAACTCTTAACGGCCGATATTGAGGCAAAAGAGGAGAACCATCTTGTTTTAAAACGTGAGCTACAAGCTTTAGAAATTGAACAACGAAAACTATCGGCATCTCGCAACCAATTAGCGGGCGAAGTGAGTATGCTGGAAAAGATGGTGGTTTCTGAAGAGAAAGCTGGTAAATCACCCCTTTTTGAACATTTAAAGGTTAAAGAAGGTTGGAATGGCGCGGTTGATAGTATCTTAAGACAACAGCTTTTAATGGCGACAGAAAAGCGTGCCGGAAAAAGCTATATCTTAGGGGAGAAACCATTTACCTTCACTGATCAACATTTAGGTTTTTATATTGAGAGTGATTTAGCACTCGGCTCACTCTTATCACATATCTATATCTTTAATGATGAAGGGCTTGATCCTTTAGCGATTGAAAAACAAGCCTCTTTTATCACACTACGAGAAGAATTATCGCTGCATGAAGTGATTGTGACCAAATCAGGATTACTCTTTGGGCCTGATTGGGCAATCTATAGCACGGAAGATGCAAACTTTGGAATTTTAGCAAGGCAGCGTTCATTGGAGAATGCGATTAGCGAAATTGCCGAAATTGATGAGCGCTTAGAGCTATTAGATGAAACACTCTATGAGAAGGATGAAGCGTTAAAAGCGCTGCAAATGATCATTGAAACTTCTCAAAAAAATGTGCAAAAGCTCTCTCGTGAGCAATTTGAGTTAGAGAAAAAACTCAGCCTTTTAATGCAAGCAAAATCGCATCATGAGAAAGAGCAGCATCGAATTGAGAGCCGTTTAGCTGAATTAATAAAAGAAGATGCAGCTACGCAAACATTACTTTTAGCGTTAAAGGCGGAGATTGAAACACAAGAGTTTGCCTTAATTTCTGAAACTGAGCGTTTTGAAGCAGTTGAAGAGCGCTTTGAAGTGTTGAAAGTAGCCTATGATGCGGATAAAAAGAATCTAGATCATCAGCGGAACCTTCATTTAGAGAAAAAACGCCATCAAGATGCGCTAGAGCGCTCATTAGTGCAGATGAGAGAGCGTAAGCTTCGTGCAGAATCTGAATTAACGATTTTGCGTGAGCGTATGGCAAATCAGCAAGATAAAACAAACTACGCAAAGCAGATTCAAGAAGCTGAAGAAGCCAAAGTGATTGCTGAAGAGAATCTGATTCAGTTTGAATCGGGATTAGTTGAGATCATGACAGAGTTTGAAGCCGCCAAAGAGGCCATTCGCCTACTAGAAGCGGAAAAAGTGAAGCATGAAGCCACACTTAGTAGTCAAAAAGATAAGCTTAACCAATTCTCTATTAAAGAAGCTGAGCTTAAAACAAAGCGCCAGATCTATCTTGAGAAGTGGGAAGCGCTATTAGTAGAAATTAGTGATGAAGAGGTACAAGAAGCCGTTGATAATCATGCTGATAAAGCCATTGCAGTTTTAGAAGCTGAATTAGAAGAAAAGCGTGAAGCGATCCAAAAAATTGGCGCCGTTAACCTTGTGGCTATTACAGAGGCTGAAGAGCTTCGTGAGCGTAAAGAGTATTTAGATACAGAAAATAATGACCTTGAAGAAGCGCTTCGCATGCTTGAAAAAGCGATTAATGAGATCGATGATGAAACCCGAACCCGCTTTATGGAGACCTTTAATGCCGTTAATGAGGATTTTTCTCGACTCTTTCCTCGTCTATTTGGTGGCGGAAAAGCCTATCTTAAACTCACAGAAGATGATGCATTAACTAGCGGCATTAATATTATTGCCCATCCGCCAGGGAAGAAGCCGGGAACAATTCACCTCTTATCTGGCGGTGAAAAAGCCTTAACGGCAATGGCGCTCGTATTTGGAATCTTTAACCTTAATCCTGCGCCCTTTTGTATGCTTGATGAAGTCGATGCCCCGCTTGATGAGGCAAACGTTCGCCGCTTAGGGGAGCTAATTGATGAGATGAGTGAAAAGGTACAATTTATCTTTATTACCCATAACAAAGCGACGATGACAATCTCTGATTCCTTAATCGGGGTTACAATGGGGGAACCTGGCGTTTCTCGTTTAGTCTCTGTAAATCTTAAAGATGCGATGGAATTTGTGGACGAATAGTTTATCTGTTGTTGGAAGATAAGCTTGATGTGCGATAAGTATTAAGGTTCGTCTCAAATAGAGGTGCAAAATGTCGGGCATCACAATTGTCGATACTCATCACATATAGCTATTACGCATTACATTCCGATACGAACCGACAAAGACTTAAAACTGCTGGCACGTAATTTCAAAAAACATGCAAGCATTCGATCTAGCTGCACATCAACCTATTTTAAGAAACACTATTTTAAAATATTAAGGGTACAGATTGTGTATCAAATTAGCTTGCATGATGCCGGATAGAACTATTCCTGCGCTTCTTCTAACCGATGCGCCGGCAATCTGATTCAGTCACTTTTAAGCCGATTTCACTATAAATTTGATGAATCTAGATGGCGATGATTAACTTGCTGGCAGGCAATTGCTATAAGCATGCCAGCATTCGATAGGGCTGCTAGTCCGCCTTAAAAAATATAAACTTTATATTTAATTAATACGCTTATTACCGACAATTGCCGGCATTCAAGTTATAATTGCCGGCATAAAGATTTAACCTTGAATATTGGATGACGTTTATGAAAATCAATCACTCTGAAATCACTTCTGCTGCTAATCCCAAGATTAAAGCTATTAAAAAGCTGGAGCAGAAACGTCAAAGAGATCGAGAGAGTCGTTTTGTGATTGAAGGCTTTCATCTTGTAGAAGAAGCGATTAAACATCATGCAGATATTGAAGTAATTCTCCATTTAGAAAATGCAGATCAAACGCAACTTGCCGGCATTGAAAGCTTACTGAAGCAAAATGCAGGAAATCTTTCTAGTGATATTGAGATGATCTCGATTACGGAGAGTATTTTAACAACGCTTTCCCAAACGCCGGCGCCGCAAGGCATTATGGCAGTTTTAAAACAGCCAGAGCAATCATTAGAGGATTTGCTTGAACCTTCGCAAATAACCGCTTTAGCAAAACTTGCAACTAATAGACCATTACCACATTTACTGCTTCTTGATAATGTACAAGATCCCGGAAATGTCGGAACAATGATTCGTACGGCAGAAGCGGCAGGCTTTAAGGCGGTTATTTTAGGTGAAGGATCGGCAGATCTATATAACGATAAAACAATAAGGGCAACGCAAGGCGCGTTATTCCAGTTACCCATTATTCGGGGAAATTTAGAAGTCTTATTGCCGGCAATTCACGCCGCAAATTATGAATCTTGGGTGACAACATTAGAGCAAGCCACTTTTTATCATGAATTAAGTAAGCCGCAAAAATGCGCGTTAATCATGGGTAATGAAGGGCAAGGCGTAGATCTTGAACTTCAAAAGTTTGCAACAACTAAAGTCAAAATTCCGATGCTAGGACAATCTGAATCTTTAAATGTGGGCATTGCTGCCGGCATTTTGATGTATGATTTGATGAAAAAGTAGCGAGCCTTATCTTTTTGAGATTTTAAATGGTCGATTTTGATGGTTTTGTTTTAGGGCTGAGCATGCAATGTCTTTGCTCTTTTAGTGTTTTAAGCACAATATAAGATTTCACATTACCAACTAAGTTGCTAGAGAGTAGCTTTTCAGAGATAAAATCTGAAAGATGTTCTAAGCTTTCAGAAACGACTTTTAAAATAAAATCCGCATCACCGCTTAAGGTAAAAGCATCATGAATGCGCTCTTCTCGTGCGATTAACTCCTGAAATGCCAGTTGTGATTTTGCATCATGGGTATGAAGGTTCACATGGATCATTGCTGTGACTTTTAAATCTAAGGCACGTTGGTTGATTCTGGCATTATAACCAAGGATTATCCCCTCTTTTTCTAAGATCTGCCGGCGTCTTGATGTTTGCGAGGCAGAAAGCCCAATGAGATCCCCAATTTCTTGATTGGTAAGACGAGCATCTTTTTGTAATGTATTAATAATCTTTAAATCAAACGCATCCATTGCATAAAACCTCTCTCTATACACAGATCATGCATTTTATAGGGAAATAGATATCCATTATGCACGAAGTAAACTTAAGAAATGGGATAACCTAGTTATAGAGTACAAGAGAGTGAAACACAAGCAAATAACAATCACTCCGAAAATAATCATCACTGGGGGAATCGCTGTATGACTATCGAAATTGGGAAGTATCTAAACTATCGCCTAGCAGAAATGGGGGTAGCGCATGTTTTTGGAGTGGCGGGGGATTTTAATCTCTCATATTTGGAACAGATTATTGCTGATGAGCAATTGCAATTTATCGGCAATTGTAATGAGTTAAATGGCGCTTATGCGGCAGATGGCTATGCTAGAAGTAATGGTTTTTCAGCCTTAGTGACCACTTATGGGGTCGGAGATTTAAGTGCTATTAATGGCGTTGCCGGTGCTTATGCGGAGAATGTGCCGGTGATTCATATCTCAGGTATTCCGCCGCTTCATGCGGTTAATCGTGGTGAGCTTATTCATCACACGTTAGTCGATGGTAATTATCAAAATATTATGAATTGTATGCGAGAATTTACCGTCGCCCAAACTCGCTTAACGCCTGAAAATGCAGGGTTAGAAATTGATCGGGTATTAAAAGCCTGTTTTTTAACTCGTAAGCCTGTCTATATTCAGCTCCCCTCTGATATTACTCATTTAAAGATTAAGGCGCCAAAACATCCTTTAGATCTGAGTTATCCAATAGGGGATCCTGATGTGATGCAAGAGAGTGTTAAAGTTCTGTCTGCTTTAATTTCAAAAGCAAAAAGCCCAGTATTACTCATTGATAATGAAGCCCATATATTTTCAGTAACAGATATATTGATGCAGTTATCGAAAACTCATCATATTCCTTATGTCTGTTTATCGACTGCTAAAAATATTATGGATGAATCAAGCCCTTTTTATGCAGGTGTTTATAGCGGCGCAGTAGGAGATTCAAAGGTAAGGGAATTAGTAGAAGGCTCTGATTGCTTAATTGGTATTGGGGTAAGATTTTCTGATGCTGCGACAGGTTTTTTTACGCATGATATTTCTCTTAAAAATTATCTCTCGATTGCGCAATACGATATTAATACTCCTCAAAAAAACTTTCCAGGACTGGATATGACGGCTTTTTTAACAGCACTTAATACCGCAATTGTCCGAGAGAAGGATAAATCATCCATCTTACCTAGTTATCTGCCGAGAACGGAAGATCATCAACAAGAACTCACCACAAATGAGGCCTTAACCCATCATCAGTTATGGGGGCAAATAGCCTCTTTTTTAAAAGAGGGAGATGTGATTCTTGGCGAAGTTGGTGCCTCTAATTCAGGTTTATCAGGCATCTTGCTTCCAAAAGGTGCAAGCTATCTCTCTCAGCCACTTTGGGGATCAATCGGTTATACCTTGCCGGCACTTTTAGGGAGCATGTTTGCAGCGCCAACGAAGCGCCATCTACTCTTTATTGGTGATGGCTCCTTACAGCTAACGGTGCAAGAGCTTTCTACGATTATTCGCCATGGGTTAAAACCGATTATTTTTATTCTGAATAATGGTGGCTATACGATTGAGCGATTAATCCTTGGTGAAAAATCACTCTATAACGATATCCAAAATTGGAAATACCAAGAAATAGCCCCAGTATTTAATGGCTCTGATGGTTATCAGAGTTTTCAAGTAAAGACAGGGGCTGAGCTTAATGCAACGCTAGATGCCATTCAAGATAATGAGGTCCTAACCGTTATAGAGTTAATGCTCGATCCAATGGATGCGCCAGAAAGTTTGAAGGTTTTTGGTGAAGTGGTGGGGCGTTATGATTATGGGGATAAGATTTTTGAAGCGCTTGTGTAAATTCAGGCTAAAAGATAAAAGTATAAACTCACTCCAACCCGTTTAATAAAAATGCCGGCATAATTAGATGCCGGTATTTTTATATAAAAATACTAATTATTGATATTACTGCTTAATACTTTAGATATTTATGGAATAATCAATCATTATTTTAAGCATTATGGATGGGCTTTAATATTACTTTATTTTTATAAATGGTTAGGAGTGATATCGTTATATGAGAAAGCAATTTAATATCGCAATCGTGTTAGTTTTGGTCTGTATAGGCTCTTCATTTGCCTTTGCAAATTCTAGTAAGATAGAGCAGGTTTTCTCTTACGATATGATAGGTATGGATGTTACCTATTTAGAGAGTATTATTGGTATTGCTAGAAAAACAGATACAGATTATCAAACTAAGGATTATCTTGTTGATGGCTGTCACTTAAAAGTGGGGTATAACGGCTTATCTATTGAGAGTTTAACGGTTGATTTAACAAATCAGTGCCACTTTAATTTACGAGATATTATTAGTTATAATGCCGTGGTTCCAAGCGATAAGCTCGTATTTGGAATGACAGGACCCGTAACTTATTACGCAGATTGCTTGCTAGGATGCGGCAATGCTTATGATCCGGCTGTTTATGAGTTATACCAAGGACCAAGAGCGGAGAGTTTCCGTGAGTTACTCCTAAGCTCCATCAGTGATAGCTATGAGGCCCGATCAAAATGGACAGATACCATGATTGCAAAAGAGGGCGAAGAATGGGTGATGAATGGCTATTTCAATTGTGATCCTTATAAATATAATAATGTCGCAATCAATGCATTAGAAGGTGAGAAGGTTGACCAGATCACGATTGGTTATAACCTAGAGAGTAGAAAACAGCTAAAGTTTGGTTGTGATGAGATCCAATCATCAACTAACTCAGCAACAAGCCCATTACCAAAGTCTGATCCTAGTGTTAAGGAGATTCCATTTCAAATCGCTTATCAAGAAGCAGATTACACTTACTTTTTAGGCTCACAAGTTGTGGAAGGGGAGATTCTGTATGAGCCTAATGATATGTATGGACGAAGCGTCTTTTTTATCCCAGATCTAGCAAGTAGTCAGCGCCTTGGAATAGATGCAAACACATTCTACTTCTTAAATGATTATAGTGATATGAACGATGAAGAGCTAAAGCAGGCGAATTACTACTTAGATTTTAACATGAACTTTGATGATCCAAAGTTTCAAAACTCTTATTGTACGATTAAAGGTAAGGCAAAATTACAAATTATCGGAATCAGCCATTATCTTCCGCAAGAGTCAGAAACCTATATCTATATGCGTTCATTAAGAAATGTAGAGTCAGGACCTTTCAGAGTGAGTTGTGAGTAATGACTTAAAAAAAAGCCCGTAAATTGCGGGCTTCTTTATTAGATAAATCTTAAAGTGTTAGTACTCAGTATTTGTAAATAAATATGTGATAATAGAAAAGCGAATAGTTTTTAACAGATATTTAATTGAGAGAATGATATGGCGCTAGAAGCTGGTGGTTATGCTGAAAAAATGGGGCATAGATATGAGGCGAATTGGATTGCCTTTCAATTACTACAATTACTAGAAGAAAAAATTAATTGGATAAGGGTTGAACCTATTGGAAATGATGAGCATGGTGTTGATCTTGTTATAGAAAATAATAAAGGAGGGCTAGAGCATCATCAATGTAAAGTAAGTAAAGGAGATAGTGAACATTGGACGTTTGCTCAACTTAATGAGTTAGGGATCCTGAAACATGCCTACTTTCATATTCTAAGAGGGACTACAGAATTTCATGTAGTATCACCATTAACAGGAAATAATATAAACCAATTTTGTGAAAGTGCTCTAAATAGTAATGGTGTTTTAGAAGATTTTGTTCAATCTCAAATAAAGAATAGTAAACAACGTGAAAAGGATTTTGAAAAGCTGTGTTGTTATTTAGATTTAGATAGCACTAAGAATTCAGATATATTGAAAGCGTTAAACTTTTTGAGAAAGCTTAAGATTACTACCTATTCCTTTAATTCATATGATCAAAGTATACTTAGAGATAGAGCTTCAGCGCTATTTTTTGGGGAAGCATCTAACTTAATAAATTTTCTTAAAAATTATCCAGAAGATTTTAATAGACTCAGAAATAAAATAACATTGCCTGAATTGTTACTTGATTTAGAAAAAAGTGGATTTGAGCAAAAGATTATTCCTGATGATAAGCGAGTATCTTCAGTTATAAATGAGCTATCAAGGGATTTTATAGATTCAATAGAGCCCTTTTTGATTTCAAAGACATTAATCCAAAGAGGTGAATTGCAAGAGGTTGTTTCATCAATAAATGGCAAAGCTGTAACTTTGATTAAAGCCGAAGCAGGTATGGGGAAAAGCGCTTTACTCTTAGAGTTACATAATTATTTGCAAGAAAATAATATTATCTCTATTCCAATAAGATTGGATCGTAAACGTCCTGAGAATAATGCGGATGCTTTTGGTGAGTCTTTAGGCTTTTTTTATTCACCAGTTCAGGCTGTAAGTAAATTTGCTAGCCATAGACCTGTAGTTTTTATTTTAGATCAGTTAGATGCAATTAGATGGACTGCTTCACATTCTAACCATGCTTTGGATATTTGTAAGGTGTAGGATTTTATCGCGTTGTTTACAGTATTAGGAGAAAATACTGTTATGAATATCCATCGAAAAACAAAATTAACGCCGTTTCATCGAGAAGAGATTTGGCGATTACATCATCAAGAAAAATTTACCGTAACCTATCTAGCTGAGCGTTTTATGGTAAGCAGACCTACGATCTATAAAGTACTAAAACAAGGTAGATTGAACTTGTTTGTGCCATTAGCTAGTAAAAATGAACGTTATAGAACAATTAAGTATGGCATTAAACGTCTTGCAAAGATTGAAAAATCTATTGAAGAGAAACTTAAAAAGAGGGCTAAACGTTATAACAAAAACTATCCTGGCGAGATGGTCCATGTGGATACTAAACGGCTCCCTCTTTTAAAAGGGGATCTTAAAAATCGCACTAGAGAGTATTTATTTGTAGGAATTGATGATTTTTCAAGAGAACTTTATGCCGGTATTTATCCTGATAAATCACAGTTTAGTGCTGCTGAATTTCTTCGATGGGATCTGTTAGAACAGTGTCCCTATACTGTAGAATGCACCTATTCGGATAATGGTCGTGAGTATAAAGGTACATCAGAACATGCCTTTGTCGAAATGTGTCTAACACATAAGATTAATCAAAAGTTTACAAAGCCAGCTTGCCCTCAAACGAATGGAAAAGCAGAAAGAGTCATTCGAACACTCATGGAAATGTGGCATAATCAGGAAGAGTTTATCAGTTCAGATGATCGGAAAAAGAAGCTAAAACGATTTTTAAACTATTACAACACAGTAAAACCTCATAAGGGTATTAATGGTTTAACGCCTTATGAAGTTTTAGAAAATTATTTTAACACTGAAGTGTAAACAACCCGCCGATTTCTAACATGTAAGGAGCTAGTGCGTCAAATAATATATTTACAAAAAGATGGGAAAAAGATTAGTGTAGTTTTGGCTTCTAGAAGTTTTGATGTGAATGAAGATGTGGCTTTAGCCAGTTGGTTGGATAGTATTGATAAGGACTGTAATAAGGCTATTCAGTTATCTGCATTGGATGATGAGATTGTTAAAAAATCAATAGCTTTATATGAAAATTATTCTGATTTAACGGAGGAGAAAAAAGGTGTATTGAAGATGCCTCTGTGGTTAGGAATTTACCTCTCAATAGCAGAACGTATTAAAGTAGCGCCAAAATTTAATAATAAGTTAGAGTTAATTAAAAAATATTGGGAAGATCGCTTTAACAAGATTACTTTATATAATATTACTGCGAAAAATGCTATTCAGTTTATTGATGAAGTTGTTGCTTTAATGGTAAGTAGAGGGCATCTATCTGTCCCTGAAAACTTAACACCAACAGGGTCGCAAAAATTATTAGAGGCACTTATTTCTATTGGCTTATTTAGTAGACAAAATCAGCAGATTAGTTTTCGTCATCAAGCATTATTTGATTATCAGGTTGGAATGAAGCTTTTTAATGCAGGATTTAGATCATCAAAAGAGTTACTTCTTGAGATCGGTAGTAAAGAAGTGCAGACTTTAACGAATAGAGAACATCTTAGATATGCTCTAAATATGTTATTGGAGAGTGGTCAAAAAGAGTTTTCTGCTTGTGTGGAAGCGATCTTGTTTAACGAGAATATTCGCTATCATTTAAAATATTTAGCTCTTAATGTTATTAGAGAGATTGATTTTTTAAAAGCTCCGATGAAAAAATTGATTGAAAAGATAATTTTAAGTCAGGAATATTTGCAAAAGTTTTTAGTAATAAGTTGTCGAGGCAATGTTGAACTTATTACTTATCTTATTAATAAACATAAAATATCAGAATGGTTAAAAGGCTCAGATGATGAGTTGATAAATATATCTTTAAGCTTATTAAATTCTATTTCAGAAAATGATCCTAGATTAGTAATAAATGAATTAGAGGTATTTATGGGGAAGTCCAAGGAGTGGAATCAACGTATTTATAATACCTTACCTTTTAATATTGAGGATGACCCAGATGAAGTTTTTGAGTTAAGAAAAAAACTAATTAATTTTGGTTGTGAAGTGGGGTATGTTGATTGGGTAGTTTTAACAAAAAATCATCCTTTAAGAACTTGGTATTTCATTGATTTGGTATTAACACAATATAAAGAGGTTTTTAGTAAATTACCAAATAGATACGAGATTAAAGGAATCGAAAGAGTTACGTTAAACGATGATTGGACTGATAAAGATATAGAATCTATTAAAAAATTGGCGTATATTTTTCCTCAAAATATTATCCGATTTCTTTTAGAATATATTCATGAGGCTTTTTCTGAACAAGAAGAAGGTTCATTATCAAGTTGGCTTTATTGGTCTGTCTCAAAATATCCTAATACAAAAGAGAGTATTTTTCGAGGCATCTTAACTCTCATTGATGAGTCAGGAAGAAGCCTAAAAAACTCTAAGGACTTGGTTGATTTACTAGCTCCATACTTGGGATCATCTACATTGATCAATGTGCATGTCATTGCAAATTTACTATTATACCTACCTATTGAACAGTCAGATATAGTTATAAGATGGTTATTATCTAACCCTAATACCCGTTTAATGTGTGGTAATAAATATATAGAGCCAGCTTGGATTCTTTCTGGAAAGCTTATTGCTAAATTCTCTCCACATTGTTCTTTAAAATTATACTCTGAGCTTGAGAGTAAGCTTTATCATTTTTTTCTAAAAGATTTTGAGCAAATTAAAATAGAATTAGAAGCTACGAGATATGGTAGATACTATAATAGATGGGGAGAAGCTCAATATTTCCTATTACCAACGTTAGATAAAAGCCGTGTTTCAATTAAATCTAAAGAATTAATATCTGTATTAAATCGTAAGTTTTCTTCATATAAAAAGACAGATTTCTGTTATTTAAGTAATGGTATAGGTGGTGCAGTTGTTTCGCCCTTACCTTTAGGGAATAAGCTATCAAATAAAAACTGGCGTAAATTAATATTGCAGCCAGATTTAAAATTTAAAAAGCATAGTCTTACTCAAGTAGACAAAGATACGGTTTCAGAAGCGACTATCGAGACATTTTCCCGTGATTTACAATATGCTGTTAGTAATGAGCCAATACGTTTTGCTAATTTTGCATTGTCTTTGCCAAAAAATATTAATAAAGGATATATCAAAGCATTCTTTAATGGTTTGGCAATTTTAGATAATACTAGGGTTCAAGAAGAATATAAGGATAATTGGGAAATTTGCTCTTTTGATTTACTAGAAAAGGTTATTCATCATTTCTATAATTCGGGAACCGAATATGAAGAATCTATAGTTTTATTACTCATGAATAGAGCTAAAGATTGTTCTGAAAAAATGCGAAATATTTTAATAAATCTTGCTAAGAATTCTAAAGATCCTGGATTTAATCAACTTAATGTTTGGGATCCCGAAAAGGGGAGATCAGCAGATAGGGCAGATGTTACTGAGTTAATACAAACTAGTTTTAACTCAGTCAGAGGGCAGGCATATAGAGGGATTTCTAAAGTTTTTTGGGATGATAAAGTCTTTGCTCTTGAGCATTTGTACCTTATTGATGACGCAATAAATGATGAACACCCATCTATTAGAATTACTACTATTGATTTATTATTGCCAGTACTTAATTACGATGAAGAATATGCCCATTCAAAATTTATTGAGTTATGCTATAAAGATCTTCGCTTTGCTTGTAGGCATGGCGCTCATCATTTTTTTAATCAGGGGTTTGAAAGAGAAGAATCTCGGTATATTGATCTAGTTTTAGTCATGTTAGCATCTCCTTATGAAGAGGTCAGAAAAGAAGCTGCGAAGCAAGTTTATGCGCGTTGGTTTTTTTCTGATTTATTTCAAGGTGAAGTAAGTTTAGTCCTTCAAGGAGATAAAGTTTTAAGGAGTGGTTGTGCTTCAGTCGTTTCTCAATTTCTCAGCCAAGATAAATATCATGACAAAATTCATAAAATAGAGCGAGCATATGGAGTATTGATTAATGATTCTGAGTCAGAGATACAAAAAAAGGTAGTAGGATTAAGAAATGACAATTATTGGAAAAAACCTAATTCTGATAGACTTTTTAAGTTGTTTATTGATTCTAAGGCTGTAGAAACTTGTTTATTTGAGCTTTTTTATTATCTTGAAGAAAGCCCTAAGAAACTATCAGAAATTAGCGGATTGATTTTGCAGTTGATTATAAATATAACCCGAAATATAAGTAAAGAAAAAAGTTCTAGGATTTCTGGTTCAAATTTATTTTCAGTTTTACAAAAAATTTATGACGAAGCTACGGAAGATGAAGATAGTGAAACACTTAATATTTGTTTAGATATATGGGATGAGCTATTTAAGTCAGACACATTCACTACTATGTCTATAGTGAGTAAGCTCGATAATGGATTATTGAGTTAACTAAAGTAAGGTTATTATTAATAAGGATAATTCCACCCAAACACCTTAAAGTCGATTTTATCGTTCTTATTAAAAACAACCCCTTCTTTAAGAAGGGCTTTTTTATGGCGCTGATAGGTTTCACCCGTAACGGTGATTTTCCCTTGTCCATTGATAATACGATGACAAGGTAAAATGCTATCACTTGGGATTCCTCGAAGTACCGCGCAAACTTGGCGAACGTAAGTCGGAAGTCCTGCTAAGCGAGCAATCGTACCATAAGTGGTGACCTTTCCTTCAGGAATAGCGGCAATAATGGCGTAGACTTGGTGGGCAAAATCGTCTGTTTGTTCCATCTGTAGTTCCTTTTACTAATCCTTAAGATCTCTAACTTTATTCATGGTATTCATTATCTCATCAAAATCAATGTCATTTAAAAAACAGTATTGAATATATTCTGTTTCAAATTCATTAAATGTCACAATTGATTCATCTTCTAATGTTTGAATTTCTGCTGGCGTAAGTTTAGATCCAACAGGTAGATGGATGAAGCTTGGTGATGCGCAGCTTCCTAAAAAGTCTTGAAACATCTGTAGCTTTTCATCACGCTCTTTATCATTTAACGCATGCTCAATAGTGCGATCAATCATATATTGAGAGTAAGGGGTCATAGCATTGTTCCTTGAGAAAATATCAGTAACATAGAAGCTATAATATAAGTATCGATGTCATTGTTCTATAGAGAGAAGGGACTTTATTTAAATGTGGCATAGATATTACGATGATCTGACCTTTTAAGATTTTAGGGAAAGCTTAATTGCTTAAAGCATTAAGGAAATAACTTACTTGCTTTTAATAATCGCCAGCTCTCTTTATTGAGATTATTAAAGGTGATTGTTTTTCCGATAGCTTCATATTGATTGACAATTTTGCGCAGCGTTTCGATGGCAGACATATCAGCAATTCTTGAATGAGCAAAGTCGATAATGATCTTATCGGGATCCTCTAACGGGGTAAATTTTTCTGAAAAATGGGTACAACTACCGAAAAATAGGGGACCTGAGATTTTATAAGTTTTATAGCCCATCTTATCGATGGTTGTTTCTGCTTGAATTCTTACGGCATTATTCCAAGCGAACATTAAAGAAGCGATAATAACACCAATTAAAACGGCAATTGCGAGGTTATGGGTGATGATGATAATAATGGTCACAATAAATAGTGTTGCAATATCCCCTTTTGGCATTCGTTTGATTAGCCCAAAAGAGACCCATTTAAAGGTGGAAATTGCTACCATCATCATTACCCCAACAAGGGCAGCCATTGGGATCTGCTCGATAAAAGGACCGCCAATGAGAATAATGAGCAAAATTGTCAGCGCTGCAATAATGCCAGAAAGACGGCTTTTAGAACCAGAGTTAAGATTAATTAAGGTTTGTGCCACCATGGCGCATCCGCCCATGCCACCAAAAAAACCATTAGTGATATTGGCAGCGCCTTGAGCGATTGATTCTCTACGAGTATTGCCTTTGGTATTTGTTAGTTCATCAACAATATTCAGAGTGAGTAGGGATTCAATTAATCCAACGCCCGCCATAACAAGGGAAAAAGGTAACACAATCATGAGTGTTTCCCATGTTAAAGGCACATTCGGAATCTGAAAGGAGGGGAGCGAACCACTAACCGAGGCAATATCGATGACTTTTTTAGTCTCAATATTAAAGCCATAAACCACCGCAAATACGACTAAAATCGCGACTAACGATGGCGGAATCGCTTTTGAAATTTTAGGAAAGAGCCAAATAATAAAGATGGTCAATCCCGTTAATCCCGCCATAATATAGAGCGTGGAACCGCTAAGCCATTTCGTAACACCATCGTGATCAAATTGAAATTGTGCCACTTGTGCCATGAAAATAATAACTGCTAAGCCATTTAGAAAACCATACATTACAGGTTGCGGAATAAGGCGGACAAATTGGCTCCACTTAAGTACTCCAACAAGGATCTGAATTATTCCAGCAATAATAATCGCCGCAAATAGATATTGCACGCCATGAAGCGCAGCAAGAGCGATTAAAACCACAACCGTTGCACCAGCACCGCCAGAAACCATTGCCGGTCTTCCACCAAAAATAGCCGTGATTAGTCCCATTAAAAAAGCAGCATAAAGCCCTGTTAGGGGCGTTAATCCTGCAAGAATTGCAAAAGAGAGTGATTCAGGAATCATTGTCATCGCCACGGTTAAGCCAGCGAGGAGTTCATTTTTATAATTAATAGTACGAATTTTTGAATACATGGAAAGCTTTAAAAGAGAGATCAATCGGCACGATAAGCGTGTTGCAGTGCTTCTAAGTAATTTTGAATAAAGACCTCATCAATCACGCCTCGGGGGCGTTTTTCTTCTTGAATAAGGATTTTACTAATCGTTGTTGCGGAGCGTTCCACCATTTTTTGCATGGTCGTGGTAGGATTTTCAAGTAATTCATTTGCCATTAACGAGGTAAAAATATCGCCAGTGCCGCCAAAATGAATGGGTACCATCTTATAGGGGACTTTAAAGTAGTGATTCTCTTGATGACTATAACCAAAGATAAAGAACGCTCCCTCTAAAGCGACACTTGTAATTAAGACTGATTTAGCGCCAAGTTCATGAAGTTCTTGTATCCATTTAAATACTCGCTCTTCGGTGGCGTGATGGTATTCAGATTCCTTACCGAGAATAAGTAAAGCTTCCGTTAAATTAGGAATAATGAGATCGGCAAGGGGAAGCATCGCCCGAACGCCGGCAACTAAATCAGGGGTTAATCCTGAATAAAGCTCTCCTAAATCGCCCATAATGGGATCAGCAATGAAGTGACCCCATAAAGTTGGACAGTTTAAAATTATAAAGACAAGGACTGAGTTCGATATTCTATTGGACTTAGTCCTTTTAATTTAAGCTTAATTCGTTTGTGATTGTAATAATCAATATATTTGTGCAGCTCTGTTTGAAGATGATCTACTGATTCAAACCGTTGTGTGTAAAAAAATTCTGATTTTAATATCCCAAAAAAGTTCTCTATGACAGCATTATCATAGCAATTACCTTTACGGGACATACTCTGTTTAATATTGTTTTTCTTTAGGTTTTGTTGATACTGAGCCATTTGATATTGCCAACCTTGATCTGAATGAAGGATCAGCTTTTCTCGACCTCTCTTACTACTTTGTAAGTATGTTAAGGCTTTCTCCAACATCCGTTCGACTAATTCATATTTTGGTCTTTTTGTAATTTCATAACTAATAACTTCTTGATTATAGAGATCTAGAATCGGAGATAAATAGAGTTTCTCCCCATTGACTTTGAACTCTGTAACATCTGTTACCCATTTTTGATTAGGCTTGCTTGCTGTAAATTGACGTTGTAAAAGATTCTTAGCGACTCTTCCAATCTGGCCTTTATAAGAACGATATTTCTTTGGACGAATCAAAGATTTTAGGTTCAACTGTTTCATTAGCCTCTGGACTTTCTTATGGTTAATGATGAACTCTCGCCTTAGTATTGCTGTAATTCTGCGATAGCCATAACGCCCCTTGTTCTCATGATAAATTGACAATATTTTCGCTTTAAGATCACTTTCCGGATCAGCAGAGAAGAGTGACTTTCGATGATAATAATAACTACTTCTCGCAAGATGGCTCACTTTAAGTAGGAGTGTTAAAGGATGCTTCCCTTTTAACTCCTCGATTGTTTCAGTTTGAGCCTTCGCTGTTCCTCCCTCTCTTCCAACTCTTGATACTTTTTTAAGACATCATTCTCCGCACGGAGATAGAGAAGTTCAGCGGTTAATTCATCAATCAACTTTTCCTGCTCTGTTCTATTATCTGGCTTTTTGGGACGTTTCATTATATTAGGTCGACCTTTCTGGCGTGGTTTAAGCGCATCTAAACCACCAATTTTAAAGAGAGATTTCCATTCTAATACAGAAGTAAATGCAGGAATATTAAAATATGCAGCAGTCTCTCGGATAGAAAGGTTATTTAATGTCATGTAAGTTACAACATGTAGCTTAAATTCAGCCGTATAGTTAAGTTTAGAAGTTCTGGGTTTTATACCTTCAGCCCCATGATACTGATAAGCTTTCACCCACTTACGGACAGTTGTGCATTCCACATTAAAGTAGCGAGCAGTCGCTTGATAACCATGATTATCAAGATAAAACTGAATTACTTGTAATTTAAAATCAAAAGAATATTTAGTCATATAAAAACACCCCAAAGTTGTGTCCAACTTTTGGGGTGCTGTTCACAATGAGGTACGGCTTTTGTTTTTGCGAGGTTAAGAGTGATTGAATAATCTCCACTTGCTCTTGAGAGAAGATAAACCCTGTAGTGACTAAATCAAACTGAAAGCCATGTTTTTGCCACATTTGAGTACTATTTCTCATAAACTCTGTGAGCTCTTGCACCACCGCATCTCCATAATCAAAACTGTTAGAGACAACAGCTGTAGGTAGATAGTTTAAGGTGCGATTTTTCTTAGTTAAAATCGGGGTCATTACAGATAATGAGACTTTACCAACGCCGGCAAAGTCACCGATTAAGAGGAGTTCTTTCGTCATGAAATGGGGTCTACTTCAAAGGAATTTGGAAACAAAATAAGGGGTTAATAGTGATTTTTTAAGATCATGGTTCATGGGGAAGTTTATGCCTTCCCCCCTAATTCATCTCGCTTTTTAGAGAGATCAAAATCAGAGAACATCTTGGTAACAAGGCGTTTCTCTTTACTATTAAGTGATTCATAAAAGGCTTGATAGTTACGATTTTTCTCTTTAAACATGCGGTGGAATACTGCTAAGCTATCTCGCGTTTTGATCTGCTCAAGGCTTCGGTGCCCACTATAGGTTTCCCCCGGTTGTTGATTTTCACCACTTCGCATGAGCGTTTCATGAGCTTGCTTTGCTTCCATGATCGGAATGCGCCATCTTGGCTTTTCAAGAAGCTCAATATATTTATCACAAAGTTCAGCGTTATTTTTGATGGGCTCAGAATTACTAGGGTTAATGTAGATCACCTCATCTCCCTTAATAAGTTCGATAATGGCTTCTCGCTCAAGGCTTGTGGAGTTCGCAAATCCAGGAAGACCATTAATACCTAAAAACTCGATACGATCATTCATAAAATCTTCATACGAAAATTTTGTATGAAGCATGGTGGTTCCATAAAAGTACACTTTATGGAAGATATTAGTAAAGTCTGCGCGAATGCAGTTTGCATATTTAAATGTCGTATTGGTGATCTGTGCATGCTTAAAGGAGGCCGATGTACAGTCTGTCATGGTAAATGTGGTAATATTGAGCGCTGCTTCATCAAAATTAGCATCAATACAGCTACTATAATCAAAGGTGACATAGTTTGCTTGAGCGTAGCTAAAGTTCACATTACGAAGATTCGCATAGGAGAGATCCGCATGATCACTATATGCGCCTTTTAAAATCGAGCTTGCAAGATTCATCTTAAAGTTTAGCGCTCTCACTAAGGTCTTATCTTGCGAATACTCTTTTTTACTCAATAGTCGATAGAGGATTTGAATCTCATTGCCGGGCTCTTCTTCACGCTGACGAATCACTCTAGAGGCATCATCATAGCGCTCTGAATAAGCTCTTGGAAAACGAGATTTAGCAATCGAAGGATAGTACGTTAATAGATACTCTTCAGTATTGGTGAGGGTACGAATATGCCCGCAAAGGATACTTAATACCTGTTCATGAAGCGAGAAAGCCTTTTGATAGGCTTTAATCTGCGCAAGGTCTGCCGGGTTTGTTTGAAAGTAGAGCTCTTTAAGCTTTTTTTGCCCTTTCACTTCTGAAGGCGGTAACGGTTTTGAGGTGATATAAGGGACAATCGGATGATCTTTATAACGATGAAAATAGACGTTGTAATAGCGGCTATCGAGATAAGGAAGCGCTTTAACGGCATCTTTCACGATCTCCCAAAGAATATAAATACCGCCAAGGCGAACGGATTCATTCTTATCACCAAGTAGCTTAATACCTTCAAGCATACGGCGATCGACTTCACTTTCACGATCTTTTTGTTGGGTATATTCAAGGTGTTTTTCAGATTGGCGTAAAGAGCGATGACGAACCGATGCCACATAAGCAGAAACACTAAATCCAAGCACCGCAAAAGCCCCGAAATAGAGGGAGGTTAAAAAGGTATATTCACCCCCATAAAGTTTAGAAGGCGGTACTTGCGCCATTAAAGAAATTAGATCTACAAATAATAGCGATAAAATGAGTAACATTGGTATCGCAAATGTCCCCATCACAAACAAACTATGTTTTGAGGTGAGTCTCTTTAATAACGGAGAGGCGCTTGAAGAGCGTTTTGTATGAATCAAATAGCGCTTTAAAATCGTTAAAAGGGCGTTATAAAGGATACTAAAGATGAAAAAGGCGAGCGGAACAGTAAAGATCAGACTCAAAAAAGAGATACTATTAGAGATAGGGGAATGTATGGCAAGCCAAAGAATCGTCGGGATTAGGGCGAAAATTTGCGCACTAATCCGGCGGTTGCGTTTGTTTTTTAACATCCAGGCGCCGAGTTTTTGTAATTCAGCTTTTAATGCTGCAAAGATTGGCGGGAAATTTCTCATAATACTCCGATAAAAATTAAGTGATCATCTCTAAAAATAACAAAGGCTATTATGCCATTATTCCATCATAAGATCATGATCACTGATATTTTGATGCTTTTTAAGCATTTTCCTCATTACCGGCAATTTTATCCTCTTCTTTAGGTAAGAAGAAGGTTAAGAAGCCAAAAAATGGTAAGAAGGAGGTTAAGATAAAGACCGTTTGCAGATTTGTCACATCCGCAAGCCATCCTAAGAAAAGTGCGCCGATACCGCTCATTCCAAACATTAAGCCAAAGAAAATACCAGCAATCATGCCAACATTACCAGGGACTAATTCTTGAGCAAAGACCACGATCGCCGAGAAAGCGGAAGCTAAAATTAACCCGATAAAGATGGAAGCAATGATGACACCAATAAAGGGTAAATGAGGTAATGCAAGCGAGAAGGGAATAGCCCCAATCATTGAGAACCAAATAACAGATCTACGCCCAATTTTATCACCAATCGGGCCGCCGGCAAAGGTACCAACGGCAATTGCAGCCATAAAGACAAAGACAAGAATAACGGCATTAGAGCGCTCTACATGGAACTTCTCAATGAGATAGAAGCTAAAGTAGTTAGTGAAATTTGCCATATAGAAATATTTGGCAAAAATGAGTAGGGCTAACGTCGTTAACGCCCACATTGTGCGTGCTTTACCATAGGGGAAAGTTACAGCGCCGGCGACTTTACGTTTATTAGATTTTTGATATTCTCTCCCCCAATTTCCAAGGTAAAAGAGTACGCCACAAGCAATAAGCCCTACCGCTGCAAACCAGAGAATATTCTTTTGATTTGCATATTTAACAATGATAATGCCGGCAACTAATGGTCCTAATGCGGATCCTAAGTTTCCCCCTACTTGGAAAATTGATTGCGCTAAGCCATATTTCCCACCTGATGCAATGCGCGTTAATCGTACGGCTTCAGGGTGGAAGATTGAAGAGCCAATTCCCATCATTCCTGCGGCAATTAAGAGGTGTGAATAAGCGGTGGCTGAGCTTAAAAGCACTACACCGCTTGTGGTCACTAGCATTCCAATTGGTAAAAGCATAGGTTTTGGGTTTTTATCAGTCCAAAAACCAATACAAGGTTGTAAAATGGAAGCGGTCATCTGATAAACAAGGCTAATAAGACCAATATTGGCAAAGTCTAGCACAAAATTCTTCTGCAACATCGGATAGATAGCAGTGAGCATCGATTGAATGAAGTCATTAAAGAGATGCGCACTACCGATGAGTAATAAGATGGGTAAAGCGACTTTCAGCGTTTGATTAGCAGGCTTCACAGCATTGTTCCCCTAGAGATTTGGTGATGAGTATGGTTATTATTAGTGGGAAATTTGATGTTTTTGGCTGAATTTCAAAATAGATTGTCACTGATTGTTAAACAGGACAAAGATTGAATTTTGCGATTTATATTCTCCCTTTAAGGAAGATAGCAAATTTCATTTTTAAGCTCAATTGAATAGAAAAAATAGTTCTATTTATGGGATTTCTTGTAAAGTTTAGCTCTTTTTTATAGAGCAGTTTTTTTATCGTGAAATAGGATTATAAAAAGCCTGTGATTGATAGCCGATTACTATAAACAACATTATTTTAAAAGCAAAATAGCACAGCGTATGAATCAAAACGACTTGCAAATACCGGATAGAACGATTCTTGCACTTTTCATAATTGATGCGCCGGCAATTTGATTGAATGGCTTTGAAATTGATTTCACTATAATTTGTGGGCATCAAAAGGGAGCAAGAGGAATGCAAATATTCCCTCTTACTGATAGATCTTTTTAAGTTAAAGCTATTTAAGCAAAAGATACTATAAGACGATTTTTTGTGATGATTCCTAAGAATTATGGGAAAGCCTTTTTTAAGGCGTTTAGCTATTAGAAGGAGTCAGTAGTGGTTCAAGCTTTTCCCAAACCGCCTCAAGCATGAGCGGTTGCCCTTTTTGATTAGGATGAATTCCATCATTTTGCATAAGATCAGGATTGCCGCCCACTTTCTCAACAATTGAAGGGAGGACGGCAATTTGATGCTGTTCTCCTAATGTAGGATAGAGCGCTAAGAAACGGGCTAGGTAAGCATCTCCATAATTAGGCGGTAATTGAATACCAATTAAGAGAGGTGTGCTATTTGCGCTTTGAGTCAGTTCAATCATCTTTGAGAGATTCTCTGCAATTTTAGTAGGTGGCGTTGCGCGAAGCCCATCATTACCACCTAATTCAATAATCGTGATATTGGGTTGATGTTTTTCTAATAAAGCAGGTAAACGAGAGAGCCCATTAGTTGTCGTATCGCCAGAGATAGAAGCATTAATCACCTGATATTGATGATTTTCAGCTTGTAGCTTTTCTTCTAATAAAGCGACCCAACCTTCTTCTGCATTAATCCCAAAGCCTGCACTAATACTATCGCCAACAATTAAAATGGATTGTGCCTGTGAAATAGTGCAGAGAATGATGGCGGCCATACCGAGTTTTAATTGTGTGATAAGTCTCATGATAAAAACCTTTCATAAAGTTGGGCGAAAAATAGTAATCATCTACTATCTTACCTTGTTTGGAATCATTGATTAAATCCACAAGAGAGCAATTTTGATTCAGCAAAAAGATGTTATGATTAATCTTTAAAATTTTAACGCATTTGGATAAATAATGACGACGATAATTTTGGATGCAAAGCATGTTGGAAAATCGGTAGAAACAACAGAAAAATTAACGATTTTACAAGATATCTCTTTTCAATTACATGAAGGGGATAGTTTAGCGATTATCGGGAGTTCTGGCTCGGGGAAATCGACATTACTAGGGTTGCTCGCAGGTTTAGATGTGCCAACCGAAGGGGAGATTTTATTAGCCGAAAAGCCCTTAAGTAAACTGAGCGAGGATGAAAGAGCGGCTCTTCGGGCGTTACATGTGGGGTTTGTTTTTCAATCTTTTCAATTATTAGAGTCTTTAACAGCGGTTGAAAATGTGATGTTACCTTTAGAGTTAGAAGGGAAAAAGGGTGCAAGAGAGCGAAGTATTGAGCTATTAACTCGAGTAGGATTAGGGGAAAGAACCCATCATTATCCTAAGCAGTTATCAGGTGGTGAGCAGCAAAGAGTGGCGATTGCTCGCGCATTTGCCTCAAACCCAACGATTTTATTTGCCGATGAACCGACCGGCAATTTAGATACGAAAACCGGTGAATCCATTATTGATCTACTTTTTCAGCTAAATGAAGAGAGCAAAACAACCTTAGTATTAGTCACGCATGAAGCAAGGTTAGCAGAGCGTTGCCAATATCGAATTCAAATTGAGGGTGGACGTTTAGTGGATCAGGATTTTAATCATGAATAAGTTATCCTTTGTTCAATTAGCGGCACTGGCTTTTAAACAATTGATGCGAGAAATCCGCGCCGGAGAATTGCGTATTTTACTGGTAGCGCTTCTTATTACGGTCATGATTAGTACGGCGATTGGTTATTTTAGTACAAGATTGCATGCTTCAATGGAAGCGAGGGCGGGGGAGTTTCTCGCTGCGGATTTAGTACTAAGAAGTAATGAAGATGCGGCAGATTCGCAGTTAAAACTGGCAAAAGATTTAGGGTTAGAACATGCGAAAACCGTGAACTTCTCGACAGTAATTTTAAATGGTGATGATCTTCAGCTTGTTTCCGTAAAAGCGGCGGATATAAATTATCCTTTACGAGGAAAGCTGAAAATACAAGATAATCTTGAAACCCCTGAATATGAGGTAAATGAAGGACCAAAGGTGGGTGAAGTTTGGGTAGAATCCAGATTGTTATATGGTTTAAACCTTCATGTAGGTGATGTTATTGATATTGGGAAGCAATCCCTTAAAATCACTAAAATCATCACTTATGCGCCTGATCGCTCGGCAAATTTTTATAGCTTTAATCCCTTTGCGTTAATGAATCGTGAGGATTTAGCCGCTACAGGTGCTGTGCAAAAAGGAAGCCGAGTCACTTATCGCCATTTGTGGGCTGGTGATATGGCGCAAATAAAAGAATTACAGCCGGCATTAAAGAAAACATTAATGCCTAATCAGAAGATTTTAACCATTGCTGATGGGAGTAAAGAGGTGAGTGGCGCTTTAAACCGTGCGCAAAATTACCTCAATTTAGCAAGTTTAGTGGGGATCTTGTTAGCAAGCGTCGCAATTGCGTTATCAGCGAATCAATTTGCCAATAATCGTTATGATGCCAGCGCCTTACTTCGCTCGCTTGGAATGCAGCAAAAGCAAGTATTGTGGTTATATGGTTTTGAGCTATTTTATGTAAGTATTATAGGGGCTGTGCTAGGCGCTATTTTAGGGTGGCTCGCGCAATTAGGGCTATTTGTTTTATTAAAAGATCTAATTAGCACGGAGTTGCCTTCTGGGGGCGTAATGCCGGCAATTGCAGGTGTTGCAACAGGATTTACAGTCTTAATTGGTTTTGCATTACCGCCTTTAGCCGCTTTAGGAAGAACACCGCCGCTACGAGTCTTAAGAGAAGATTTACTGCCAACGCCGCTTAAAAGCTTTGTGGTTTATGGGATAGCGTTACTGGCACTTTTTTTAATCATGTGGCAATTAAGCTTAAATATCAGTTTAACTTTGGCACTTCTTGGCGGCGCTATTTTGATGGTGATATTACTGGGCACAGCGCTATATTTTTCTGTGAGATTTTTACGTAGAGTATTATCTCGAGCTTCATTTGTATGGCGAATGGCGCTAGGACAAACATTGCGCAACCCTGTGAAATCGATGGGGCAAATCGTCGCATTTGGCGTTATCTTAATGACAATGGCATTAGTGATGATGCTCCGTGGGGAATTACTGCAAACTTGGCAAGATCAATTGCCACCTGATGCGCCTAACTATTTTGCCATGAATATTATGGAAGAAGATAGAGCGCCCTTTAGGGAGCATGTCGCAACATTATCGCCTAATATCTCGCCATTTTATCCTATGGTGGCAGGGCGCTTAACGGCGATCAATGAGATTCCTGTGCGTAAAAGAGCGTTTAATAATGAACGAGCGGAAAATGCGACAAAGCGTGATCTTAATTTAACTTGGAGCGCAGATTTACCTGCCGAAAATAAGCTTGTAGAAGGAGAGTGGTGGCAGGAAAATAGTAAGGAGATGAGCGTTTCTTTAGAAGAGGATTTAGCCAAAGGGTTAAATGTGCAATTAGGGGATATGCTCACCTTTGTAATTGCCGGAGAGAGCTATACCGCCAAGCTCACCAGTATTCGCCATGTGAATTGGGATACGGTGCAGCCTAACTTTTTTGTAATGTTTAACCCAGAATCAATTGTGGGTGTGCCCGTAACGTATTTAACAAGTTTCTACTTACCAGCTAATATGCAAAAAGAGCTGATGACATTAGCCCGCGAGTTTCCAACGATTACGCTATTAGATTTAATGGCGATAGTAAATCAATTAAATGAAATTTTGCAACAAGTTACATTAGCAGTGGAATATATTTTAGCATTAGTGCTATTAGCAGGGTTAATCGTCCTTATCGCGGGGTTACAAGCAACATTAAGCGATCGATTACGGCAAGGTGCTATTTTACGAGTTTTAGGCGCAAATCGAAAAATGCTCTTTAAAAGCCAATTGATAGAGTTTGCCTTAATGGGCGGATTAGCAGGATTACTGGCGATGATTGGAAGTGAGTTTATTAGCTTTTTACTCTATCGTTTTGTTTTAAATTTAGAGTGGCAACTGCATCCTTGGTTAATATTATTGCCGCTAATTGGGGCATT
This sequence comes from Ignatzschineria rhizosphaerae, assembly GCF_022655595.1. Taxonomy (NCBI): domain Bacteria; kingdom Pseudomonadati; phylum Pseudomonadota; class Gammaproteobacteria; order Cardiobacteriales; family Ignatzschineriaceae; genus Ignatzschineria; species Ignatzschineria rhizosphaerae. The sequence goes on along the minus strand of NZ_CP093379.1, from coordinate 1,198,852 downwards.
ATTGATTTCACTATTGGGAATAATAGGGACTAGAAGAGTTGTGCTTGTATCGCCTTTATTGGTTTTACGTAGATAAATGGTGTAATAGATAAAGAGATTGATTATGGATTGTATTTTAATAGATGATCAATCAATAAGAGATATCGGCCGATCTTTGGATGGTTTTGAGATATAACAATAATAATATTGGTAAGAGGATTTTAAAATGAGGAGTTTAAAGATGAATCAACGACAAAAGCCATTGAGCATTTTGCTTTCAGCTTGTCTATTAGCAGGAATGATGGTGAATGTTGCTAGTGCAGAAACGGTTACTTCTGAGTTAATCGTTTCAGGTGGCATGGAGACTGAGTCTGTGATTTCGGAGGAAGTTGCGTCAAAATCAATGACAGGATCATTAACGACAGGGGCAGGAACGACGGGATCAGTAACAGTGGGATCAACAGTAACAGGTTCTATCGGTGTTGAATCAACAATTAAAGCATCAGATCAGGCTGAAAAAAATTTCAATGAGCGGGCGTTAATGCTTGCCGATAGCATGGAGAGCCAAGTGATTGAATGGCGCCGGCATCTTCATGAGCATCCTGAACTTCCATATCAAGAGTATGAAACGGCAAAATATATTGTGGATGCTTTAGAGAAGATGGGAGGTTATGAGATTGAAGCGGGGATTGCGAAAACCGGCGTCAAAGCGGTTTTAGTTGGTGGAAAGCCTGGGCCCGTTGTTGCGCTTCGTGCAGATATGGATGGCTTGCCGGTTAAAGAGCAAAATACATTACCCTTTAAATCGCTAGCCACAGGTATTTGGGATGGTAAAGAAACCCCTATTATGCATGCTTGTGGGCATGATACACATGTGGCGATGCTACTAGGGGCTGCGAAAGTCTTTTCACAAATGAAAGATGAGCTAAAAGGAACGATTGTGTTGATTTTCCAACCCGCAGAAGAGCAAGGACCAGGGACGCCGCTAAGTGGTGCAAATCAGATGATGGCAGAAAATGTGCTAGAAAACCCTAAAGTAGATGTGGTAATGGGGCAACATATTGGGGGTTCTTACCCTTCAGGCTCTATTAGTTATCGTCCGGGAAGCTTTATGGCAAGTGGGGATGGATTTAAGATTGAATTTGAAGGTAAAGGCGGGCATGGATCATCACCTTGGAGTGCTAATTCCCCACTTTTAGCGGCAGCAGAAACAACTATTGCGCTTAATAATATTGTCAGTCAAAGAACAGATCCGCAAGATGGAACGATTGTCGTAACAGTTGGCTTACTTAGTAGTGGCAGCAAAATGAATATTTTGCCAGATAGCGCTGTGATTGAGGGAACGGTAAGATCTCTCTCTAAAAAGAATCAGGCAATCGCTCATCAAAAAATCCAACGCTATAGTGAAAATATTGCTGATAACCACGGCGTTAAAGTGAATGTGACTTTAAGTACCGGCTATGAAGTATTAGTAAATGATGCAGATGTCGTACAGACCATTGCGCCGGCATTAGATGTCGCAACTAAAGGCGTGGGTGCAATTGAATCTCTGCCTTTAATGGGCTCTGAGGATTTTGGAGCTTATGCTAATAATGGCACGCCGATTGTCTATTGGTGGCTTAATGCATCCCCATTTGAAGATCGAGCTGGCGCTGCGAACCATTCCCCTGAATTTATGATTGATGAAGATGCTTTAATCGTAGGTGTCAGAGCATTAGTGGGAAGTGCGCTAAGTTATATGGAGCAAAATGCTACTAAGGAATAAGAAGAGGATTTGAACCATGAAAAAAGCGTTATCAACTTTAAGCTGATAACGCTTTTTTTAATATAGAAATGTTTGGTATTTTATTCGAAACTGATTGAGGGGACTTTAGTTAAAGTAAGTCGGGTACTGTTCTACAACATTAATCAGTAGTTGTAAGCCGTAAAGCATGCCATCTTCATCAATGCCGAATTTAGGGTGATGATGCGGATAGTCAAACCCTAGATCACTGTTGTTACCGCCAACAAAGACAAATGTGGATGGCACAATTTTAGAAAAAGCACTAAAGTCTTCCCCGCCAAGCATACATTTTTCTGTAATAATTGTGGTATCTTCCATCTTTTCTGCAATCGATCGAATGAACTTTGTCTTCTCCGGATTGTTATAAGTGACGCCATAACCGATTGTGTAATCTACCGTGCAGCTTGCCCCATATTCAGCGCATGTAGATTCGGCCATCTTGGTAATATTATCTTTAAATATTTGGCGAACCTCATCACTAGCTGAGCGAACGCTTCCGCCAAGAATGCAGACATCAGGAATGACGTTTAATGCACTAGATCTTCCCGCTTCAAAGAGCGTATTACTAATAACGCCAGGCTCTTGTGGAGCAATCATGCGTGAAATAATCGTTTGAAGTTTTTGTACGATCATCGACCCGATAATAATCGGGTCAATTGACATCTCAGGTTGGGAAGCGTGTCCTCCTTTTCCTTGGATTTTAATACGATAGGTATCAGAGTTAGAGCTTGCAGGACCTTCTTTAATATCTAATACGCCCACCGGTAAGCCTGACCAAATATGTTGGCCATAGATAAAGTCGAGTTCATTAAAGAGCCCTGTTTTTACCATCTCTTGCGCGCCTCCCGGGAGGAGTTCTTCTGCGTGTTGAAAAATTGCCCAGACTTCGCCTGTGAGCTCATCAAAATGTTCATCAAAATAGTGGCAAGCGGTCATTAGCATTGAGGTATGAATATCATGGCCGCAAGCGTGCATGACGCCCTCATTTTTAGATTGGAAATCTAGCTCTGGGCGCTCTTCTTGAATTGAGAGCGCATCGATATCTGCGCGCAGCCCAATTTTTGGACCTGGTTTTCCTGTTTTAAATTTCACTAAAACACTTGTACCCACAGGGCGGATAATTTCTGCATTTTTGAGCTTACTCATATTTTCGACAATATATTTTGCCGTTTCAAATTCTTGAAATGAGAGCTCAGGATGTTCATGAAGATGCCGGCGATACTTGAGTAATTGTGGTTCGTAAGTGGCGAGTTTCTCTCTTGTGATAATCGTCATGATAAAAATCCTTATATTATTGATGTCTGTTTTTTAGAAATATTTCTGCTCTAAGAAGATAGGGCCACCAGGACCTACCGGCAAGCCAAACCAGTACCAGATCAGTACAAAGAGTGTCCAAACAATTCCAAGCGCCAAGCTATAAGGGAAGAGGTTGGAGATCAAAGTGCCTAATCCCATATTTTTATCATACTTCTTCGCAAAGGAGAGGAGAAGTGGTAAATATGCCATCATGGGAGTAATAGGATTGGTAATGGAATCTCCCACACGATAAATGGCTTGGGTAAATGCTGGGTGATAGCCTAAAAAGAGGAACATCGGCACAAAAATAGGGGCAAGAAGCGCCCATTTTGCTGAAGCACTGCCAATAAAGATATTAATGATACTCGTGATAATAATAAAGCCAATAATGAGCGTGAAGCCGTTTTGATTCTCAAGTAGCGACGCGCCTTTAATGGCAATGATCAAGCCTAAGTTACTCCAAGCAAAGAGGGCAATCATCTGCGCTGAAAAGAAGACAATCACGATAAAGGAGCTCATCCCCGCCATTGAACGATTCATCATCTCTACAATATCTTTAGAATTACGAGCTTTTTTAGTTATTGCCGCATAGATAAAGCCAGGAATAAAAAAGATAATGGCAATTACAATGGCAACACCTTGAATAAGTGGCCCATCAATAAGGCTACCTGATTCAGGATTACGCAAAAAGCTCGATTCTGGAATCGCTAAAACGGTAATGGCAACTAAGATTGTTAAAAGTGATAAGTTCGCCCATTTTAAACCTTTCTTCTCAATTATTGTAAGGTCATTTACCGCTTCCTCTTGATGCTCTGGCGTATATTCACCTAAACGGGGAATAATAATTTTTTGAGTCACAAAGAGAATGACAAAAAGGAGTAGGAACATAGAAGCCGTCATAAAATACCAGTTCATGGCAATATTAACGGGGATATCGACATTAATGGTTTTAAGGCTTGCTTCGGTAAAGGAGAGTGCTAAGGCATCTGCCATGCCAATAATGGTATTAGCAGCAAAAGCACCGAGTGCTGCGGCATACGCCATCACTAAGCCAGCAATAGGATGATAACCTAACCGCACAAAGATCATTGCCGCAAGTGGGGGCACAACAATTTGTGACGCATCTCCAGCAACGGTTCCTAGCATTGCGACCAAAATAAGCACCGGCATAATGAGTTTGATCGGCGCTTTTTCTACAGTTGCAATCATCACTGCTCTAAAGTAGCCACTATGCTCCGCAACGCCGATTCCAAACATGACAACTAACACAACACCTAATGCTGGAAACTGCGTAAAGTTAGTGGTGGCCTTGGTAATCATCTGCGTTAAGCCATCAATCGTTAAGAGGTTAATAACATGGACTGTCTCTTTAGTGACAGGATTAAAAGCGGTAACATCCATCGCACTCAAAAGTGCTGAGGCAATGATCGTAATGATGCATAATCCGATAAAGATCATGACAGGATCAGGGAGTTTATTGCCCCAATATTCAATTTTATTGAGAAAGCTCATAAAGAAGCTTGGCTTAGCGGGCCGAGTTGTCATAGGGAATCCTTTTATGATGATAAAGCACTCGTCATCTTTTAATGAATGCTTAAAACTATAGCGTTATATTTGTAATAGTACAGTAATACAAATATGAAGGATATTCCAGATTTTTGTGAAGAGTTGAGAGCAATTGTGAGGAAGATAGGTTTTAGATCACCTATCTTCAAAAATAGAGAGTTAAATAGATCCTTCTTTTTCTATAACAAGCACCCTTGCAGCACCTTGAGGGTGGGCAACATGCTCTGTGCCAATGGTGGCATGAAAGATATCGCCTGTTTCTAGTAATACTTGATGAATAATGTCATTTTCTTTATAGTGCATTTCAACTGCGCCATCCATGACGGCAAAGATCTCTTCACCATCATTGATATGCCACTTGTAAGGTTGATCTGTCCAATGAAGCCTTACAGTAATCCCCTGTAAATTAGCGATATCTAATGCCGCCCAAGCACGATCTGTGGTAAATTCTTTACTTTTAATAACTTTCATCTTTAATACCTTATTATGGTGAAAATATCTTTAAAACTAGCTGATAAAAAAGCACTATAAGATTATCTTACAGTGCTTTTGAAGTGATGTATTTTTATTTAAAACTTACGATTGCATCGCTTTTTTATAAGCTTTTGAAGTCTCTTCAAATTGTGCAACCATCGATTTTGTTGGTTTTCCAAGTAGGCTTACAATAATGATCATAAGACATGCTAAGGCAAATCCTGGGATGATTTCATAAAGTCCTAAAAGTGGGAAATCCGTAAGGATCTGTTGAACTTCAACACCGCCACTTGCTGCTAACCACTCTTTAATTTTAGGGAAGATAATCACGGTTAAAGCTCCTGTAATCATTCCTAAAAGGGCGCCATTACGGGTTGTACGTTTCCAGAAAATAGAGAAGATCACAACAGGACCAAATGCCGCGCCAAAGCCTGCCCAAGCATAAGAAACTAGGCTTAAGACTTTACTATCAGGATCATAAGCAATGTAGATAGAGATTGCGGCAACGATAAATACCATCATTCTTCCAATCCAAACAAGCTCATTTTCTGATGCATTTTTACGTAAGAAACCTTTATAAAGGTCTTCAGTTAAAGCACTTGAAGATACGAGCAATTGACAGCTTAAGGTACTCATGACAGCGGCTAATACACCAGAAAGTACAATACCCGCAATCCATGGGTTTAAGAGAACTTTTGCAAGTTCCATAAAGACCGATTCAGGATTTCCTTTAATAACCTCCCCACTAGCTGTAACGCCACCAATAACGTTAATGCCAGCTTCAGGGTTTTCTAAGAAGTAAGCATAACCAAAGAATCCAACTAATACTGCACCTAAAAGACAAAGTGCCATCCAAGTAATAGAAATACGGCGAGCCTTTGGAATCGTTTTTACAGAATCTGCCGCCATAAAGCGAACAAGAATATGTGGCTGACCACAATAACCCAAGCCCCAAGCAATTAAGGAGATAATCGCAATCCACGTTAAACCATGAGTAAAGTTCAGATGACTTGGGCTAGCTTGACGCACTGTTTCTATAGCATTAGCAATATCGAGTTCGCCAACATTATTCATTTTAAGAATAACGACTGTCGGCACGAGTAATAATGCAAAGATCATTAAGGTCGCTTGTACGGTATCTGTCCAGCTAACGGCTAAGAACCCGCCAATAAATACATAAGCAATGGTAGCAAAAGCGCCAACCCAGATTGCCGTGTCGTAGTTCATATCGAAAGTAGATTCGAATAATCTAGCACTTGCAACAACCCCAGAAGCACAGTAAATCACAAAGAAGAAGAGAATGATGATCGCTGCGAAAATTTTCAATAAGCGGCTCGTATCTTCAAATCGACCTTGGAAGTAATCTGGAAGGGTGAGTGCATCATTGGCTTTTTCAGTAAACATCCGCAGTCTACCGGCAACAAAGAGCCAGTTAAGATAGGCCCCTAATGTTAAGCCGATAGCGATCCAAGATTCTGAGATTCCTGCGACAAAAATGGCGCCAGGAAGCCCCATGAGTAACCAACCACTCATGTCTGAAGCCCCAGCTGAAAGCGCTGTAACAACACTTCCAAGACTACGACCTCCTAAGATATAGTCAGATAGGTCATTGGTAGATTTATAGGCATAAAACCCAATGCCGATCATGGCAAGTATATAGATAAAAAATGTAATATGTATCGGTTGTATTGAACTCATAACAAGCTCCTTTTCATCCTATGATAGTGGTAAGTTTGGTTATTGTTATTATGCTGCATTAATCTAGGCTCTCCTCTTGGTATGCTTGGCTAATAAGCGCAGCGTCACCACCAATTGCGGCGGTATTAATTGAGACAGAATGCTCATTCATAAAGCGCAGTAAATAGTTCGGTCCTCCCGCTTTTGGCCCTGTTCCTGATAATCCTAATCCCCCAAAAGGTTGAACCCCAACCACGGCACCAACTTGGTTACGGTTAACATAGAAGTTCCCCACACGAGCAAGGGTCAGAATCTCATCAACAACGGTATCATTTCGAGTATGAATGCCCATGGTTAAACCAAAGCCAGTAGCATTGACCTCTTTAATAAGAGAAGCGAGATCACGACGATTGTAGCGAACGATATGAAGAATCGGACCAAAGTTCTCTTTATTAAGATCTTTAATAGAATCGATTTCAAAAACGCTAGGAGCGATAAAGTAACCTGTCAAATTAGGGTCAAGCGGTGCTTGAGCCAATAACTTACCGGCCGCTGTTAGCTCATCAATATGGGCTTGTAATCCTTGTTTTGCGCGTTCATCAATCACGGTACTAACATCTGTTTTACGGCTAAAAGGAAGTCCGACAACATAATCCTCTAAAGCGCCTTTTAAGAGCTCAATGATGCGATCGGCAATCTCTTCTTGTAAATAGAGCACTCGAAGTGCAGAGCAGCGTTGACCAGCACTAACAAAAGCTGATTGTAGAGTATCGCGTACAACTTGCTCAGGAAGCGCTGTTGAATCGACAAACATCACATTTTGTCCACCCGTTTCGGCAATGAGCATCGGAATTGCGCCATCACGTTGAGCTAGATTTAAGTTAATATGTTTAGCCGTTGCCGTTGATCCTGTAAAACAGACGCCAACAACACGATGATCTTTTGTGAAAATATCTCCTAAAACTTTACCATCTCCCGGAAGAAGGGCAATAGCATCCGCCGGTAAGCCTGCTTCAAAAAGGAGCTCAACGGTGCGGTAAGCAATAAGAGGTGTTGCTTCTGCGGGTTTTGCTAAAACTGTATTGCCACTTACAAGCGCAGCGGTGATTTGCCCTAAGAAGATTGCAAGCGGGAAGTTCCATGGACTAATACAAGCGATGACACCTTTGCCACTATAATGGAAGCTGTTACGCTCACCCGTTGCGCTTGCAAAGATGGTCTCAGTATCATATTTGCGAGCTTCTGAGGCGTAGTATCTACAAAAATCAGCCGCTTCTCGAATCTCATCAATTCCATCTTGAATCGTTTTCCCCGCTTCTAAACTACAAAGCGCAATGAGCTCCGCACGGTTTTCTTCTAGTAGATCCGCCATTCTTTCAAAGATGATTGCGCGATTTTTAAATCCATGCAGATTCCAATTAAACCATGCATCTTGTAAAGAGCTAATAGCTGTTTCCACTTGCTCCGGTGTTGCAGTACTGACTTTTCCAACCACCGTTTTAAGATCGGTGGGTGAGAGTGCTTCGATAGCCGTATTGCCATTTGTTTGTGCTTTGCCATTAATAAGGGGCGCAGCGCTCCATGTTTTCTTTAAAAACTCATGATAATCTTTCGCAAAGGGTTCCCACGTGGAACTAATATTGGTATTTAAACCTCGTGAGTTTTGGTGGCTTTTATAAAGGTGATCTGAATAAATTACCGCAGGATTTTTAATAGAGCCATATTGCTCAAGAAGTGTTGAGGGAGATTCAACTAATGAATCAATTTCCACTTCAGGATCCACAAGCTGATGGACAAATGAGGAGTTCGCGCCATTTTCAAGTAGACGGCGCACAAGGTAGGGGAGAAGATCATGATGCTTTCCAACTGGTGCATAGATACGAACGCTTTTTCCTGATTTAGCGATGATCTCATTATAGAGTGCTTCGCCCATGCCATGAAGGCGCTGGAATTCAAATTGATCGTTATTAATTTTGGCAGCAAAATTTAAGATGGATGTCACAGTTTGTGCATTGTGCGTAGCAAACTGTGGTTTAATTGCGCCTTGCGCCATTGGCGATAACATATATTTAGCGCAGGCTAAATAGGAGATATCAGTATTCTCTTTCCGCGTAAAGACGGGGAAATTATTTAACCCACGGACTTGTGAGTCTTTAATTTCAGTATCCCAATAAGCCCCTTTTACTAGGCGGACGGGAATCGTTGTATTATGAGATTTTGCTAAAAGTGTCGTCCAAATAAGGGCGGGTAAGGCATGCTTTGCATAGCCTTGGATCACTAACCCTAAACCGCCCCAATTACGGATCTCTTCTATTTCTAAAAGTTTTTCAAAAAGCTCTAATGAGAGTTCTAAGCGATCGGCTTCTTCTGCATCAATACTAATTTCTGCATCAATTTGAGCGCCTAATAATGCCAGCTCTTTCACTCGATCATAAAGTTCAGTCATAATGAGATCTTTATTGGCAACATTATAGCGAGCGTGAAGAGCGGAGAGTTTAATAGAGAGAGAAGGTTTTGGGCTCTTAGGTAGGGGAGATTCTTTGCCAACGGCAATCAGCGCTGCTTTATAATCTTCAAAATAGCGCGCGGCATCTTGCTCTGTCATGGCAGCTTCGCCAAGCATATCAAAGGTATAGGTATAGCCTGCTTCACGGATTTTACGACCATTTTTAAGGGCCTCTTCAATCGTTTCACCGAGGACAAACTGTTTCCCCATCACTTTCATCGCTTGGTAAACGGCTTGACGAATAATAGGTTCGCTCAGTTTATTGGTCATTTTCTTAAAGATGCCACTTGTTTCATTGACATCCATAATACTGCCCGTAAGGATTAAGCCCCAAGTGGCGAAGTTTACCAGTGATTTATCACTATTGCCTTTATGACTTTTCCAGTTAATGCCGGCAATTTTATCTCGAATAAAAGCATCTGCTGACGCTTTATCAGGAATACGAAGATAAGCTTCCGCTAAACACATTAAGACCAATCCCTCTTTAGTAGAGAGGTTATATTCCCTTAAAAGCGCATCAAGTGAGCTTTCAATATCTGGTTTACTACGAATATCATGGATGACACTATATGCCTCATCACGGATTTTTTGAGCCATATCTGCATCAATCTCAAGAGATGTTTGCAGTCTTTGCAAGGCAACTTCTTCATCTTCTAAATAAGTTTGCCCAATAGTTGGGAAAAACTCTTGTGGGGAGAGGGTTGGAAGTTGTTGTTCAGATAAAATACGCGTTAGCATTATTGCGCCTCCATTGGTCGATGAATAGGTCGATAAAAATAGATGACAAGATCAAATGAACCGAAGTTCAACATTGGGTAAATGTTTTGATCCTTACAAGTGTTAAATTGGGTAAATTTCACTTGTACTGCTTATCAGTTTCTTTTATTAGAATCTGGTAAGCGTCCTTTTAATGGGTTGATATATTCTTCATTTTTATTATCAAGATATTTTTATAAGATAATGTGATTACTATGCCATTTTTTCTTAAAAAATGCGCAGATAAAGCATTTTCTTATTTAGAGAGATATATCATCTAAACCTCATAATAACAAGAATCTGACTGAAAACGAGACTTAAAACAGTGAGATAGGACAAGTAATCTTAAAAGAAGTGAGAGAAAGCGATGATTTGTGATTTTTTTAAGAGAAATAAGAGATATAGTGGATTCTTTTTTAGGAAAAAATCACTTCAAAAGCAAAATAGTGCGGCGTGTGAATCAAATTAGCTTGTGTGATTCT